>NZ_LR134289.1:4048750-4732500 GCF_900636535.1 Chryseobacterium gleum | reverse complement strand
CCTTCCTCTCTACTTGCGTAGGCAGTCTCACTAGAGTCCCCAACTTAATGATGGCAACTAGTGACAGGGGTTGCGCTCGTTGCAGGACTTAACCTAACACCTCACGGCACGAGCTGACGACAACCATGCAGCACCTTGAAAAATGTCCGAAGAAAAGCCTATTTCTAAGCCTGTCATTTCCCATTTAAGCCTTGGTAAGGTTCCTCGCGTATCATCGAATTAAACCACATAATCCACCGCTTGTGCGGGCCCCCGTCAATTCCTTTGAGTTTCAAACTTGCGTTCGTACTCCCCAGGTGGCTAACTTATCACTTTCGCTTAGTCTCTGAATCCGAAAACCCAAAAACGAGTTAGCATCGTTTACGGCGTGGACTACCAGGGTATCTAATCCTGTTCGCTCCCCACGCTTTCGTCCATCAGCGTCAGTTGTTGCTTAGTAACCTGCCTTCGCAATTGGTGTTCTAAGTAATATCTATGCATTTCACCGCTACACTACTTATTCCAGCTACTTCAACAACACTCAAGACCTGCAGTATCAATGGCAGTTTCACAGTTAAGCTGTGAGATTTCACCACTGACTTACAGATCCGCCTACGGACCCTTTAAACCCAATAAATCCGGATAACGCTTGCACCCTCCGTATTACCGCGGCTGCTGGCACGGAGTTAGCCGGTGCTTATTCGTATAGTACCTTCAGCTACTCTCACGAGAGTAGGTTTATCCCTATACAAAAGAAGTTTACAACCCATAGGGCCGTCGTCCTTCACGCGGGATGGCTGGATCAGGCTCGCACCCATTGTCCAATATTCCTCACTGCTGCCTCCCGTAGGAGTCTGGTCCGTGTCTCAGTACCAGTGTGGGGGATCACCCTCTCAGGCCCCCTAAAGATCGTAGACTTGGTGAGCCGTTACCTCACCAACTATCTAATCTTGCGCGTGCCCATCTCTATCCACCGGAGTTTTCAATATTAAGTGATGCCACTCAATATATTATGGGGTATTAATCTTCCTTTCGAAAGGCTATCCCCCTGATAAAGGCAGGTTGCACACGTGTTCCGCACCCGTACGCCGCTCTCAAGATCCCGAAAGATCTCTACCGCTCAGCTTGCATGTGTTAGGCCTCCCGCTAGCGTTCATCCTGAGCCAGGATCAAACTCTCCATTGTATGTTTGTCTGACTCACTCAAAGTTTTTAACGCTTTAGTTTTTCCTTACTTGGTTGTTATATTGTATGTCAATGATCTTTATATCTTCCGCTTTTCCCGAAGTACCCTCTCTGTCAGTAGCGCTCCGTATTTGCGAGTGCAAAAGTAAAACTTTATTTTTTAATGACCAAATGTTTTTGAAGAAAATTTTAAAGTTTTTTAAGTAACCTTAATCCTTCTCAAACCCTCAATCTCTCTACTCCTGCGCTCCGATTTATTCGGACTGCAAAGATACAAACTCTTTTTTATCTTACAACTCTTTTTGCAAAAAGTTTTAAAGTTTTTTTTCGTCTGTCTCTTGTGAAGTAAATAATGTTCCTGCTTACCTAAAAGCTCTTCTGCGCTTACTGTTCTACTCTCGTTTTCAGTGGGGCAAAGATAGCAACTTCTAACAACGCAAAACAAGTTTATTTAACATAAATTTTACCGTTTCGTAATATTTACTCTTAAAGCACTGGATTGCAGGGAGAAAAATTTTAAACATTTGTTTGGGGTATTGGGTTGGAGGGTTGGAGAGTTTACGCGTTGGAGAGGGTGAGAGGGGATGATTCGCGATGCGGGGTTTTCGGGGTGTGGAAGGATGAAAAATAAGGTCTATAGAATTATATAGAATAGCTTTTTTTAAGTAAATAGCCTATATATATGCTTTGGCTACAGCCGAATTATCATATATATATAATGAAGGGAGATTGTTGATTTTTATGTATGGGGTGATGATTGCCCACAGATCTCGCAGATTGACACAGAGAAGGAGTTCTTGTTATATACATTTATACTATATATAGAACGGTAAGCCTTGGAAATGCTAAAGAGTATACTTATATATATAATATAGAGTGATAAGGTGTAACTCCTATACCCGTAAAATGCCTCGACTCAGCTCAGCATGACATTGCTAATACTAACGGCTAAAAGGTCTGAGACTCTATACTATCATTTTACTTCCTTTAAGACTCTCGTAAAGAAGTTGGGATTCCTGCGGAATGACAAAAGGGAAATGGAGGTATGTTCGTATACTAACCACTTTCTATAGAAATCAGAAATATTGAGAACGCAATACTAATGTTACTGCTCTACCCGGCAACCCGAAACTCAATAACCCGAAACTCATCATTCATCATTCATTATTAAAGACTCCTACCCTAGCCTTGATAGGAATGGCTACCCGCAGCAGGAGCTGGAGCGTGGGTGGGTTTGAGCGTGGGAGTGAGAAATTATAAAGGGAAAGAAAATCGTAATTGCTAATCTGAAACTCCTTATAGTAATGGTTTTCTTTTGATGATTCAAGTTTTCAACTATAAGAATAGATGTAATAATGATAAAAAGCAGCTGACATTTTTTTTGATTCCTTACATTTGTACTGCATTCCGGTTTCTAAGGAATGAAATGAGTTTTATATATGACAGACAGAAAATATAAGGAAACGGTTCACACAGATAAAAACCATTACGAATATATTACAGTAACAAACGACGAAAATAACGTCCGAATCTATACTTTGAAGAATGGATTAAAGGTTTTTCTCGCTCAGAATTTTGATGCTCCGAGAATACAAACCTTTATTCCGGTAAGAACAGGAAGTAATAATGACCCTGCCGATAATACTGGGCTGGCTCATTATCTGGAACATATGATGTTTAAAGGGACTTCCAAAATAGGAACCCAGAACTGGGAAAAAGAAAAGGAACTTCTTGATCAGATTTCAGCATTGTATGAAGAACATAAAGCAGAACAGAATCCTGAGAAGAAAAAGGAAATCTACAAAAAGATAGATGAAATCTCACAGGAAGCCAGTCAGTACGCCATTGCCAATGAGTATGACAAGGCAATTTCTTCTCTGGGAGCAAGTGGAACAAACGCACATACCTGGTTTGATGAAACGGTTTACAAAAACAATATTCCAAACAATGAGCTTGAGAAATGGCTGAAAATAGAAAAGGAAAGGTTCTCTGAAATTGTCCTTCGTCTTTTCCATACTGAGCTGGAGTCGGTATACGAAGAATTCAACAGAGCACAGGACAATGATACAAGACTTGTAAGTTATGAGTTGATGGATGCTCTTTTCCCTACTCATCCTAACGGACAGCAAACCACCCTTGGAAAACCGGAACATCTGAAAAATCCTTCAATGAAGGCTATTCACAAGTACTTTGATGAATATTATGTTCCTAATAATTATGCCATGGTACTGGTGGGAGATCTTGATTTTGAAAAAACGATTCAGTTGATTGATCAGTATTTCGGTACTTTACCTTATAAAGAACTTCCTAAAAAGAACCCTGTTATTGAACAACCTCTAACAGAAATTGTCACAAGAACAGTAAAAAGCCCTACTACTCCACGGACTCAGATTGCATGGAGAACGGAAAGCTATGGGACAAGAGAAGCTATGCTGGCCGATATTGCAGCCAATATACTCAGCAACAGAGGAGAAGCCGGATTATTGGATTTACATATCAATCAAACGCAGAAAATGCTATGGGCACAGGCCTTTTCTGTGGGATTAAGACAGTACGGCTACTTTTCCATCGTTGCTGTTCCTAAGGAAACACAAACGCTGGAGGAAGCAAAGAATATGGTACTTGATGAAATTGAACTGATCAAAAAAGGAGATTTTCCGGATTGGATGCTACCTGCCATCATCAATGATTTCAAGCTTCAGAGAATGAAAGGGCTTGAAACCGCAGAAGGACTCGCCACTACACTTTATGATTCTTATATAAAAGGAAGAACCTGGGAACAGGAACTGAATGAAATGGATGAATACGCCTCTTTCACCAAGGAGGATGTAGTAAATTTTGCCAATGATTTTTTCAGGGAAAACTATGTGGTAATCAATAAAGAAAAAGGAGTAAATGATAAGTTGATCAGAGTTGAGAACCCCGGTATCACTCCTGTTAAGATTAACCGTGATACCCAGTCTGAGTTTTTAAAAGAGATTTTAGCGGATAAAACTGAGGATATTAAGCCTGAATTTATCGATTATCAGAAAGAAATCATCACTGATCAGCTGAATGGGAAAAAATTAAGTTTTGTAAGGAACAAGTACAACGATATTGCCCAGCTGCATTTTATTTTTCCTATGGGAAGTGATCATGACAGAGATTTAGGAATTTCCACTCAACTGCTTCAGTATTTGGGAACCGATACGCTTTCGCCGGAAGATCTGAAAAAAGAGTTTTTCAAAATAGGAATCAGCAATGATTTTAAAACAACGAATGATCAGCTGACCCTATCTTTAAGCGGACTGGAAGAGAATATTGAAAAGGGAATTGCCCTTCTTCAGCACTGGATGCATGATGTAAAACCTGATCAGGAGATCTATAACCAATTTGTAGGAACAGTACTGGAAAACCGCCAGGCTGTCAAGAAAGACAAAAACCGTATTATAACAGCCCTGAACAACTATACAAAATTAGGAAGCAATTCACGTTTTACGGATGTTATTTCGAAGGAAGAACTTGAAAACAGCAATGCGGAAGTTTTTACAGACAGAATGAAAAAGCTATTCAAATATCCTTACCAGGTATTTTTCTATGGTAAAGACTTTGAAAATTTCAAGGAATATATCGGAAGGTATGTAGAACCTGAAAGTCTTAAGATCCCTGATGCCAAGGAATATCCTGAACCTGCGACAGGAGGAAACGTCAATTTCATCAATTATGATATGGTTCAGATGGAAATGAGTAAGATCGGGAAAGGAAATGAGGTGAATCCTAATCATTTTGGAAAGATCAATGTATTTAATGAATATTTCGGAAGAGGATTGTCTTCGATTGTATTCCAGGAGATCCGTGAAAGTAAAAGTCTCGCCTATTCAGCGTATGTTTCCTATGCAGCGAATTCTGAGCTTAACCATCCTGACTACGTGACTACTTATATCGGAACCCAGCCGGACAAACTGATGATTGCGGTGGATACCCTGAATGAACTGATGACAGAACTTCCTGAAGTACCTATTCAGTTTGAAAATGCAAAGAATGCAGCCCTGAAACAGATTGCTTCAACAAGAGTTACCCGAAACAATATATTTTTCAACACTTTAAGATTGAGAAAGCTTAATATTTATCATGATTTCAGAAAGGATATTTATGAGCAGATCCAAAGCCTGAAATTTGAAGATATCAAACATTTCTATCACACAGAAATCAAACCGGTGCAGTTTAATACAGCCATTATCGGGAAAAAAGAAAATCTGGATATGGAAGCCGTCAATAAAATGGGAACATTTAAAGAAGTAAGTCTGAAAGATATTTTCGGACATTAAAAAAACAAACGCCTGAAAAGATTATCAGGCGTTTGTTTTTTTATAAATGATGAATGATAATTGATAAGTGATAATACCTTATTCTACTTACGTCATCATACAATCTCCGTCGCCATCCTGATAGTTTGGGTTAAAATTATCGGGTAATAATGCCAAAAGGTTCTTATGGAAAAGATATTCTCTTCTGAAATCACGCTCGTAGATATGGGAAAATACTTTTGAGTTTTGTATCGCTTTGTTTAATCCGGTTTGATAAGAGGTGAAGCCTTTCACTTTATGGGTAATGATGAAGTAATTTAAAAAACGGACAACCTCATCTGAATTACTATCCGTAAAAAGATAAGGTATTTTAAGATAGCCATCACGGAGCTGCAACAGAAAACAAGATGTAAGTTTATTGGTTTGATCAAAGATTTTAATCCAGAAGTATTTAAATGTCCCGGCAAAACTCGAAAAAAAGTATTGGTCATCTTTTTTGCCCTCCAGCACCCAGGGGTTGTCTATAAAGATGTTAATCTCATCTGCATTACGCCTGTTAGGAAATCCATTAATGAAAACAGCACTTTCCTGATCGATTCTATCCAGCATTTCATATTTGAAATCCGGTTTCTGTGTGGAAAGATTTTTTATTGAGATCAGTCCATTGGCTGTAACATCCAGAATTTTTAAAAGTGGCTTCAGGGATTGCGTTCCCGGCTTTTTTTCAGGAATCATTTTAGCAGCATCTGTTCTGAAATAATAGCGCTTTCCTTCTTTAGGAAAAACATACTCAAACACTCCCATAATATTGTAAAGTGCCTCTGCTTCTTTGGTAAATTCTGTAATGGCAATTCTTCCTTCGTACTCTTCAAAAACTTTTTTCAATAATGCTTTTGCCGGTCTTTTCTTTCTGTATTCCGGATTCACATACAATGTACTGAGCCAGGCATAACGGATTTTTTTTCCATCAATTTCAAAATGATCTGGAAAACACCCCACATAACCCACCAGTTTTTCTTCATAGAAAGCCAGAATAAGAAGAGTGTCTTCAGCTGATGCTTTTGGATTCTGGATATGAGACAATGAACGATGCCTGGTAACCGGAAGAAAATCATATTGCTGAAAATCTCCGGAGGATATAAAATCTCCCAGTTCTTTTCTGTTGTATGTTTTCAGTGTTATCATTTTCTCAGAATCATATTTTTATTGATCAGCTTTTTCAGCCTGAAATAAGCAATTTCCTTTTTCAATATCTGTGCTCCGCTCTCTCCCATTTCCATCGGAATTCTTTGAAAATTTTTCTTTACACTGTCCAGCTTTATGCCGGCACATCCGAAGCTGCAGTAAATTTCTTCATTTTTATAGAGTTCATCAAAAAAATCTTTCTTGACTTCAAAATCGGTAAACGGGAATGCAAAACTTTCGTACAAAAAACCATTTTCTTTTACATAAGCAAAAGCTTTATCTGTTGTTTCCATCTGTTCTTTCAGAGATAACTCTCCGTATTTCGGGTGGTCCCAGCTGTGCGATGAGATTCCAAAGCCTTTGCGGGTAAGATCTTCTAATTCTTCTGTTGTTAAATAAGGTTTAAATTCCTTTGAATAAGCCTTAAAATCTATTTCAAGTTTTTCAGCAAGCTGATACAGAATATTTCTTTCCTGATAATTTACGGATAAAATTTTCTTTTGTAGAACGCGTCTATCTATGTTTTTTAAGGATAGAATAAAATAAATTTCAGGATCTATGGTTTTTCTTTTTTCAACAGCATCGGCAAGCAGACTCGCCTTACACCTGAACATCATCTCTTTGTTATCAATGAAAGCAGGATTGATAAAATTACAGGCATAAATTCCTTTACGTTCCAAAACAGGAGCCGCAATATCATAAAACTCTCTGAAACCGTCATCAAAAGTAAGCAAAGCAATTTTTTTTGCAGGCTTAAAATTTCCTGACATAAAATCTTTGAACTCCTGCCAGTTTACAAACTGAAAATTCTTTGAGAGATGATCTAGATCTTCTTCAAACTGCCTGGTATTCTTATAGCGGATTATGTGTTTCAAATGAGGAAGTTCCTTGTCTGAGACACTATGATAAAGAGGCAGACAGTAATCCAGCGGAAAAGATTTCCCGATATGATCAGATCCGAAGGCTGCCAGTACATTGATGATCCTGTCTTTCATCTTATTTAAAATAAAAAAGAATCTATTCAAAACTCAATTCAAATAGATTCTTAAAGGTATAACTTTTAAATTATTTTATAATTTTCATTTCATCAATAAGCCACTTTGAGTCAGCAAACTTATCAATGATGAAAAGGATATATTTCGTGTCTACCATGATGTTTCTGCTGAAACGCGGATCATAGTTTATATCACTCATAGTACCTTCCCACTGTCTGTCGAAGTTCAATCCGACAAGGTTTCCGTTGGCATCCAGAGCAGGACTTCCTGAGTTTCCTCCGGTTGTATGGTTGGTTGCTGTAAATCCTACAGGAACATCACCTGTTTTATCTTTATAAATTCCGTAGTCTTTTTTGTTGTAAAGATCAATCAGTTTCTTTGGAACATCAAATTCATAATCTCCAGGAACATATTTTTCCATTACTCCTGCCAGGTGAGTCTGGTATCCGTAAGATACGGCATCTCTTGGTGTAGAGCCTTTCACTTTACCATAAGTTACACGAAGCGTTGAATTCGCATCCGGGAAGAACTTTCTGTCCTTATCCGTCTGCATCTGCTGAGCCATGAACGTTTTCTGTAAAGCATCGATTTTTGCCTGCATTGAAGTATATTGAGGATCTGCAGTTTTCATATAGGTTTCCTTCATGGCAACATACAGCTGATAAATCGGGTCTTTCTTTAAAGTTTTGATCAATTTATCCTGATTGGAAAACGCTTTATCAATATCTGTTGTCAAAGTTGCTCCGTTTACAGCAGTTCTTCCTGTGACAACAGAGTTTTTAGACATATCTTCCACTACAGGAATGTTGGCATTCTCATCTTTATATTTGTTGAAGCCTGCCGGTAAAAACTGTGGTGCTGTTTTATTAACGTACAATGCCAGTAACTTTGCCGTTACTTTAGCATCAAGCTCTGCACTGTAGTCTTTATAAAAAGAAGTTAATTTTGATTTTAATTTTGTAAGCTCCTTTTCATCCATTCTTCCGGCTTCCACAGCAGCTACGAAATCATAATAGTCTCCTGCAAGCTTTAAAGTCTCTGCATTTCTGGTTACTTCTGTATAGTAAGCATTGTTTAATGCATAAGGAGCCTGATCATTGTATAGTTTATTCAGCTGATCCAAAGTATTCTTGATCTCAGGATTTTTAGCCACCAAAGAGCCTTCGTACATTACTTTCTTTTCTACAGCATTGGATTTTTTCAATCCTTCAACTTCACCAATCCACTTTTTCCAGTAATTGGCTACTGAAGCATATTTTGAAGCGTATTTGATACGTGTTTCATTATCAACACGCATTTTCTCATCTAATGTTTTTAAAGCCACATCACGTACGGCAATCTTAGCAGGATCAATATCTTTCATGATCTTTTCTACCGCAACGGCAGGAAGGTATTCCGTAGTTCTTCCCGGGAATCCGAATACAAAAGTAAAATCGTTTTCGTTTTTATCTTTTATGGAAACCGGTAAATAGTGCTTAGGTACGTAAGGTACATTGTCTTTTGAATATTCCGCAGGTTTGTTGTTTTTGTCTGCATAGATTCTGAACATAGAGAAATCTCCGGTATGTCTTGGCCAAACCCAATTGTCCGTATCACTCCCGAATTTCCCGATACTTTGAGGCGGTGCTCCTACAAGCCTGATATCTTTATACGTTTCGATGGTATAAGCATAGTATTTGTTTCCATAATACATAGGCTTTACCATGATCGACTGGTAAGATTCAATTTTCTGGGCGTTTTTATATACCTCAATATTATTATTGATCTTTTTGGTAAGTTCCGGTTCTGTAAGATTGTCCGTACCTTCCAAAATATGATCCGTAACTTCTTTTATATCTACAATAAAATCTACTTTTAGTCCGGGATTAGAAAGTTCCCCTTCTGTATTTTTTGCCCAGAAACCGTTTGAAAGAAGATCATTCTGAACGGTAGAGTGCGCCTGAATCTGGCCGAAACCGCAGTGATGATTGGTTAACAGCAATCCTTTCGGTGAAATAATTTCCGCAGTACATCCGCCGTTAAACTGTACTACTGCATCCTTAATGCTCGGTTTCTGAGGGTTGAAAATATCTTTAGCAGAAATCTTCATTCCCAAATCCTTCATTTCCTTTTCATTCAGCTCTGTAGGAATCCACATTCCTCCATATTGTTGTGCAAATGCCATTGCAGCTGGCAAAAGAAATACAGATAAAAGTATCTTTTTTGTCATAATCAAAATTTTGCCCCAATTTACGAAGAAAAATATGAACAGGCTTTATAAAACAGGTGGAAAAGTTATTAAGAGTAGGTTTTTGAAAATAAGGAGAGTCAATAGTGAATTTTGCTTCGCAAGTGAATGGTGAATTTTTATAATCAAATGATAAGTAATTTCATTAAGAATTAACAAGCAAGCGAATTGCCTATGCACCATTCCTTAGAGATGATGTTGAATGCTCTTCTGGCTCAGTTTTTGTTGATTGGAAGTATCTTTATTATTAAAAACATACTTAAATCTATTATTATGATGAAAAGCAAAATGCTCATCTTGGGAATGGGAGCCGCTCTGTTCCTTGCTTCATGTTCTAAAAAGGAAACAACTGAAACAACAGCAACAACAGATTCTGCTGCCACTGTTCAACCTACCGCAACAGACAGTATCACAAAAGCAACTCCAACTGCTGCCGGAGATACTTCAGAGAATGCACTGGACTGGGCCGGAACTTATGAAGCCACTGTTCCATGTGCCGACTGCCCGGGAATCAAGACTTCTTTAACGTTGAATAATGATAAAACATTCAGCATTACGGAAGAATATCTTGAAAGAAACTCTAAAAATCAGGATAAAGGATCTTTTACATGGGATGCAACAGGAAGCATAATCATTTTAAAAGGTAAATCGGCAAACTACAAATATAAAGTGGGTGAAAATATGTTGATCCAGCTGGATATGGAAGGAAAGGAAATAGACGGTCCGAACAAGGATCTTTATGTATTCAAGAAAAAATAAAAATAAAGGCTCCGGCCTTTATTTTTTTGTTCTTATAGTCTAGAACTGATAAGCAGTAATTTTAGGATCATTTACCAGACGCCGTATTACTTCTTCATGGTGACTGTTTTTTCCTACCAGCCTCCAGACAACAGTAAAATTGTCCTGTGAATATTGTTGCCTGATCATCTGATATCTTAAATGATGTTCTTTAAAGATATTCTCGCAATAGCTGATGTCTTCTGCCCTGGTTACAGCAATTCTGTATTCCCTTACTTTATTATAATCATCAATAAAATTCTGAAGATAGGTTAAGGCACTCAGAACGATGAGTACCAAAGCGGTTCCGAGCATGGCAATATAAACATATCCTGAACCAACTGCCATTCCTATAGAAGCTGTAGCCCAAATGGTTGTTGCGGTCGTAATACCTTCAATTTTATTATCTCCTTTGAAAATGACTCCTGCTCCCAGGAATCCGATTCCGGTAATGATATTGGCAGCAAGGCGGTCCGGGTTTTCAACTCCTATCTTTATAGAAAGAATGGTAAAAAGACAGGCTCCAAAACATACGAGAATAAATGTTCTTAGACCGGCAGATTTATTCCGGTATTCCCGTTCAGCACCAATGAACAGTCCCAGAATAACAGAAATGAGAATCAGCAGTAATTCATTTTTGACAATATAATGGTCCTGAAGGAAATCCATAGCTTTTAATTTAAACCAGGAATAAATTTACAATAAAATACAATTAAAGAACTACTTTTGCCACTCGGA
The DNA here is from genome assembly GCF_900636535.1 of Chryseobacterium gleum. Classification (NCBI taxonomy): domain Bacteria; kingdom Pseudomonadati; phylum Bacteroidota; class Flavobacteriia; order Flavobacteriales; family Weeksellaceae; genus Chryseobacterium; species Chryseobacterium gleum. The sequence goes on along the minus strand of NZ_LR134289.1, from coordinate 4,721,129 downwards.
TTTTGTCTCGTACATTAAAAAAATATTTCACGAAAAACTTTTGTAATATTACACCTTAACAGCAACAATTCCTGAAATAAAGAATTATGAAGGTAATCAACAGCAAATTCGCTCAAAAAAGATCAAAAAATAATACTTATATACATTATGGATAAAGAAATTTCACACTTCTGGTTAGGATATTTTAAAAATGAAGAAGACTTTTACAGTTTCGTTGAAGAAGACGAAAATTATTATATCGAGGAGGAAAGCGAAGATCAGTACGTTTCCAAGTTTGCGGAATCACAGAATATCAAATGGTTTGATGATGATTTTATAGAATATGGTTTCGAAGATGAAAGCCTAAGTCTTTATGACAAGTTTGCAGAATATTCTTATGCTGACCAATGGCTCCCGATCCTGGAAAGAAAACTGAATGAATTAAGCCTGGATACTCCTGTGAATGCCATTATTTTCGCCACAAGATTTGTAATTCCCAATCCTGTTTCTGTGGAAAATGATGATTTTTCACTGCATTATGTGGGTGAAATAGAATATGATATTTAATATCAGAGATCAATCTGCTCAATAATTGCTGGCAACAAGTGATTTTATTATACTGATCATCTGTTGCCATTTTTTAATCAATAAAAATGAAGATAATAAAGCTATATATTTGAATCATGAAAGAATCTAAACCTAATCAGTTCTACTCTTTTCTGAAGAAATGGTTCATTAGTACTGCTTTTATTTCATTGATTACATTCTTACAATTTTACTGGTCAATGGGAACCTTTTCAGACCGTATTTCAAGCGGTTGTCCGGAGTGTTCATTTTTTGAAGATGCGGTATTTATATCGCTTATAACCGGTAGCTTTTTATCAATTGTCTTTTCTCTGTTTTTCTTTGTTAAGAGAATCATCCTTAGGGCTTCTGTTGAGTTCTTATTACTGATCTTGCTTTGGTTATTTTGGAACTACACCATATTTGTAGACAGAGAATCTTCCTGGAGCACTTACGACGTCACTTCGGAAATTCAATATACTGTTTCGCTTTCTTATCTTTCTGTTATCTTGCTGGGATGTTTGTGTATTTGGATCTTACATTATCAGGAAATAAAAGCTAGATTTGTATTTTGTAAAAATAAACACCATTGAAAAAAAACATTTCTATTTTACTTTTAGCTTCTTTAATTGCTTATTCATGTAATAAAACCCAAACAGATCCTCCTAAAGCCTCTACAGCCTTAAAAAAAAGAGATACAGCACAAGCTCAGAAGGAGCAATCAGCAGCAGGAAAACAAGTGTCAGATTTTGTTTCCAAGGAGTATGAAATCCAATATGAAACAGAAGGTGACCTCAACCAGGACGGATTTCCCGATAAGGCTTTAGTTCTAAGGAAAAAAGACGACACTTTAGCACAGAGAACAATGATTGTCCTTTTAAAGAATCCTGACAAAACTTACCGTCTATATAAAACTTCCAAAACAGTCCTGCCCGCCGAATACAATGATTCAGGTTATAAGATGCATGATCCTGAAGACATCAGTATTGAGAAAGGGGAATTACATATCAGTTTATATGACATCGGGCCTTACGGCAACCAGTTCAGTAAATTCAAATATATGAATGACAACAATCTGGTTCTCACTTATATCGAAACCTATAATATGGGAGCGGGTTCTCATTCTGCTCTCTATTACGAACCAGTGAAAGGTAAAGTAACGCTTGAAACGGTAAATACTATGGAAGAAGAAATGCCGTCAGAAACTAAAAAGGTAATCTTGAAGAAAGAAAGATTCTTATTTGAAAACGTTTCTCCTGATGATGTTGTTACCAATGTTTACCATTCTGTAGAACAGCAGGAGTAAGCTGTCCCGATCTAATAAAATAAAACTTCCGTCTCCAGGACGGAAGTTTTTTATTTAAGGTATTATTTTTAGTCTGATTAATGGGCTTCCAGCCAATTATCCCCTACTCCAATCTCCACCAATAACGGAACCTGTGTTTTTAAGGCATTTTCCATTTCTGTTCTGATCAGATGGGAAGCAGATTCAATTTCATCCGCCGGGGCTTCAAACACCAATTCGTCATGGACCTGAAGAAGCATTTTTGTTTTCAGCTGCTGCTCTTCCAGTTCCCTGTCAATTTTAATCATAGCAATCTTAACAATATCTGCTGCACTTCCCTGAACTGGTGCATTTACAGCATTTCTTTCAGCGTGGCCTCTCACCACAAAGTTGTTTGAATTGATATCTTTCAAATGACGTTTTCTGCCTAATATTGTTTCTACATAGCCTAACTGACGTGCTTTGTTCACCTGTTCTGCCATGTATTCCTTCAACTTCGGATAAGTCTCGAAGTAGGCTTCGATCATCTGCTTGGCTTCTGTACGGGATAGCCCAGTTTGTTCTGCCAATGCAAAAGCTCCCTGACCGTAGATGATCCCAAAGTTCACGGTTTTGGCCTGGCTTCTCTGGGTTTTGGAAACTTCAGCTAATGGAATTTTAAACAGTTTCGCGGCTGTGGAAGCATGAATGTCCTCTCCATCCTGGAAGGCTTTGATCATGTTTTCTTCTCCTGAAATTTCTGCAATAAGACGAAGTTCAATCTGAGAATAATCGGCAGAGATAATCTTTTTTCCTTCTCCGGAAACGAAAGCTCCACGAATCTGCTGTCCTCTCAGCGTTCGGATCGGGATATTCTGCAGGTTTGGGTTTACACTCGCCAAACGGCCTGTTGCGGCTGTAGTCTGTGAGAAATTGGTATGTACTCTGTTGTCGTCTTTATCGATCTGCGACGGTAAGGCATCTACATAAGTTGATTTCAATTTCTGGTAAGTTCTGTACTCCAGAATATGTTTGATGATCTCATGTTTTGAAGAAAGCTTCTGAAGAACATCTTCCGAGGTTGCATACTGCCCGGTCTTTGTTTTCTTGGCTTTTGGATCAAGCTGCATTTTTTCAAACAGGATTTCTCCCAGCTGCCTTGGTGAATTCATGTTGAACTCTTCGCCTGAAAGTTCAAAGATTTTTGCTTCTAATCCTTTCAGATCATTTTCAAGATCTACACTTTCCTGTGCTAGCCATTTTTCATCCAGGGAAATACCAGACAGTTCCATTTTGGCAAGTACTTCCATCAGAGGCATTTCGATATTGTAGAAAAGTTCTTCCAGGTTTTCTTTTTTAAGCTGTGGTGCAAAAAGTTCATACAACTGGAATGTTACATCTGCATCTTCGGCCGCATAATCGGTCTGGGTTCTGAGATCTGCATCTCTGAAGTTTCCTTGTTTTTTACCTTTTTTTCCAATGATGGTTTCAATGGATACAGGCTTGTAGTTCAGGTACACTTCAGAAAGATAATCCATCCCGTGTCTTCCGTCCGGATTCAGCAGATAATGGGCAATCATGGTATCAAACATGGCCCCTTTCACCGTAATATCGTATTGTTTTAAGACTTTATAATCAAATTTGAGATTGTGTGCTACTTTCAGCAGGTCTTCTTTTTCAAAAAACGGTCTGAAGATTTCCAGGGTCTGCAAAACTTCTGCCCGGTCTTCGGAAAGCGGAATATAATAGGCAAGCCCTTTTTTATAAGAGAAGCTCATTCCTACCAATTCAGCTTCCAGCTCGTTCAATGAAGTGGTTTCTGTATCGAAACAAACCACTTTTTGCTGTAAAAGATTATCTACAAGTTTTTTCTGAGCTTTCGGATTATTGATAAACTGATACAGATGATCGTTATGCTCAATAGTTGATTTTGTAGAAGTAGCCTGCTCCAGCTCTTCAAAATTAGCAAAAAGGTCAAGCTGCATTACCTGTCCCTTAACTTCTGTTCCTGCCGGAGTCTGTTTTACTTCTACCTCGCTTACGACAATAGTTTCTGCCGGCGCAGGAGCAAAAGCTCTGTAAAGGTTTTCGTACAGCCTTCTGAATTCTATTTCATCAAAGACTTCTTTTACTTTTTCAAAATCCGGAGTTTCAAGATCATATTGTTCCTGATGGAATTCTACGGGAGCATCACAGATAATGGTTGCCAGTTTTTTAGACAAAATTCCACGTTCTGCGGAGGCTTCTACTTTTTCCTTCAGTTTCCCTTTCAGCTTATCAGTATTGGCTAACAGGTTTTCAATGGTTCCGAATTCTTTAAGGAACTTCATCGCCGTTTTTTCTCCTACCCCTTCCAGTCCCGGAATATTATCTACCGCATCTCCCATCATGGCAAGAAAATCAATAACCTGTTTAGGGTCTTCAATTTCATATTTTGCCTTTACTTCTTCTACTCCGAGAATTTCGATATCACCTCCTTTTAAACCTGGCTTATAAATTTTAATTTTATCCGTAACCAGCTGTGCAAAGTCTTTATCGGGTGTCACCATATACGTGGTATATCCTTCTTTTTCTGCTTTACAGGCAATAGTACCTATTACGTCATCTGCTTCATATCCTTCTACTCCAAGAATTGGAATATGCATTGCCTCCAGAATTCTGTGGATGTATGGAACAGCAATTTTGATTGCTTCGGGAGTTTCACTTCTGTTGGCTTTATAATCAGAGAAATCATCCGTTCTTACGCTAGCTTGTCCTACGTCAAAAACTACGGCCAGATGAGTAGGTTTTTCTCTCCTGATCAATTCAATTAAAGAATTGGTAAAACCAAAAATAGCAGAAGTATCCAGCCCTTTGCTGGTGAGTCTCGGATTCCTGATTAATGCGTAATATCCTCTGAAAATCATCGCATACGCATCGATGAGAAACAGCCTTTTATCTTGTGTTGCGTCCATATTATCTATAATGAACAAATATAAGAAAATAGGAGTAAAAGTTGATAGTTTGAGGAAGGGTTTCAGGAATGAGATTGGGGTTTCGGGGATATGGGATACGAGGTGCGGGATGCGGGATACGGGATACGTATTATAGTAACCACTTTTTAGCAGTTATTGTTTTGAAATGGAATTGTTCATTCTTATCTCGATGGCTTTCCATTTTTATTATTTTAACAACCACTTTTTATAAAAATAAAACAGCATATCCAAAGACATGCTGTTTCTTTTTTTATTTAAGTTTATGGGATTATTTACCAGATGTAGGCCATAGTCCTGCGTACTGAGAATTACCGTAGTCAATAGTTTCAGCACTTACTACGAAGCTGATCAGCATACTGTTGCTGTCAATGGCATCAAAGTCTACTTCGTGCTGGATTACATATCCGTTTTCCCATTTCAAAGTAATTAATGTTCCTTCTTCGTGAGATTTATTGAATGTGATTTCTCCTACTGTAGGCTTATATTTACCGTTTAACAAGCTTTCAAGGATGTCTGATTTTTCAGTAGCTTCTACCGTAACCTTGATTAATGCATTGGAAGGATCTGATGCTACACGTCCTGATACGTCTGTAGATCTTGATACACTGTAGTTCATTTTTAACAGCTTCTGCCCTTCTCCGTTGTTGAATTTTAAGATTCCTCTTGAATTTCTTTCTGCCATGATTGTAAATTTTAATCGTTAGTAATAAATTGTAATTCAATAATTATATAACAAAGATAAAACCCTTGTTTTTGAAAAAAAAGCATTTGAATCTAAATCTGAAAAAGTGTCGTAATTGTACGATTTGATGTCGTAGTTCTACGATTTATTGTCGTAATTCTACGACAACAGATTTAAAAACAGAACATAAACGCCTTATTACAAACATATTAAAAGAGAAGTTATTACTACACTATAAAGAGATATATTACCTCTGAAATTATCCTCAAAATCTGATAATGTTAAATAAAAAACAGAACAGCGTCTCTTGCCCGCTGTTCTGTACCAATTTTATTTTTACTAAGATGATGAATAGGCTTATTTACCTGCTGAAGGCCATAATCCTGCGTACTGAGAAGTACCGTAGTCGATGGTTTCAGCACTTACTACGAAGCTGATCAGCATACTGTTGCTGTCAATGGCATCAAAGTCTACTTCGTGTTGGATTACATATCCATTTTCCCATTTCAAAGTAATTAATGTTCCTTCTTCGTGAGATTTGTTGAATACAATTTCCCCTACTGTCGGCTTATATTTACCGTTTAATAAACTTTCAAGGATGTCTGATTTTTCAGTAGCTTCTACCGTAACCTTGATTAATGCGTTGGAAGGATCTGATGCTACACGTCCTGATACGTCTGTAGATCTTGATACGCTGTAGTTCATTTTTAACAGCTTTTGTCCTTCTCCGTTGTTGAATTTTAAGATTCCTCTTGAATTTCTTTCGGCCATGATTGTAAATTTTAATCGTTAATATTTTGTGATTCGGTGATTGTGTTAACAAAGATAGAGGCTCTTTACCGCTAAAAAAAACTTTTCAATATAAATCTGAAAAAGTGTAGTAGTTCTACGATTTGTTGTCGTAATTCTACGATATTAGATTTATATACAACATTAACATTCTGTTTATAAGTATATTACATAAATTTAACAAGAATTATAAAATTAAAATATTTCACTCAAAAAAGATAATTAACATACGGAAAATCATATTATTAACCCTTTATTATGTTATTTTCCTTTAATTCTGTTTAAATCCTCCTGATAAAGATTTTCTCCGTAATTGTTCTTAAAATTTACTGATAGCTTATCTTTAGAACTTAAAGACTCATATTGTTTTATTCTGAGTTTTGCTTCTTCCAATGTGTCCTTCTTATATGGAAATGCTACATTATATTTCTCAACCAGCTGTCTTTTAATTCTGAATAATTTTTCATAATAAGGAGAATCAGGCAGGTTACGATCATTTTTCTGCTTTTCCTTATACTGAATATAATCTGCGATCGGGCAAAGGTTCGTTCCTTTAATTTTAGGCAATCCTCCTTTAGTTAAAAAATATTCTGCCATATCCAGATCGTCTCTGGCAGCACTTTCCATAATATTGCTTCCATTATAGGAGACATTATTGATGTCAGCTCCATTCTGAAGTAAGTAATCAATCATTTTCTTTTCGGTACTTTCATCACCTCCGAGGGTCATCGCATCAGATAAGGGGGAATTCCCTAAAGCCGGGTTAGGACTGGCTTTATATTTAAAAAGCAACTGCAGCATTTCGTAATTATTAAGTGCTACAGCATGATTCAAAGGAGATTCAAGACCTTCATGTGGCACTACGATATTGGGATCTGCCCCAAGTTCTAAAAGCTTTTCCATTGCTTTTAAATCTTCAATAATGGAAGCATACATCAGTAAGGTATAACCTGTATTCTCCTGCAGTTTATTGATGTCAATATGTTTTTTCCTAATGAGCTCTTCCATGCCTTTAAGATCTCCATCAAACATTTTCTGGGCTGCTGATAAAGCGTCTCCAGCAAACATTCTTGAAGGAGGATATTGATTTCTATTTTCGTTTTTACGCGACCTAAGATTAAAATCTGAACAGGAAAAAAGTGTCATGATGGAAAATATTATTAAAATAATTGGTTTCATATTATATATTATTAGCTACAACATCAGTATTTATAGTGGCCAGCATTGCCTGGAACGCGTCATTATATGCGCTATGACCGCTTCCAATGGTTTTAATTCCAAGCCCTTCATTATCATCAATATACCCGAAGATTTCATGCTGTTGTCCTAAAGCCCTTGGAACTCCTCCCGTGAGGCCTCCAAAAATTGCAATTTTGTTAAGCCCCGGAATTCTGGATAAAGCCAATGTAGAGAGCAGACCTTCCCTGTTATTTTGCAGCCCGTTAAGAATATCATTACTTGTACTGTAATTGATAATGTTTGAAGTTGATTTTACAGCTCCTTTTTTATCGAGATAATCAAGTGTATTGCCATGTACTCCTCTTGCATTGAAGGTATATCCCGGAAGACCGGTATAATAGGAAGCCATGGCGCTGTTTCCTCCTCCTAATGAATGTCCGGTGAATTTCACTTTTCCTCCGGTAGCATTATCCATTTTTTCAGCGAGCATTCTCGTTTTTTCTATCTGAGGGGTTGCAAAGCCAAGAGCCTGCCCTCCATCTTCAATAAGCCAGTCATGATAAAACTGCATTCCTTTAGGTTCGGATCCCCTGAATGCTACAAAATAATCTCCTGTTTCTTTGTTATAATATAAAGAGGAAAAGAAACCGTTATCTTTATTGGTGTTGAAATCTTTGCTGTTTAACACTCCGGGACCGAACAGCTTATCCAGCTCGGCCTGATCATCTGTATTGATTCTTGTATATCCTTCAATATTGGTATTCTTCCCGTTATCCTCGTAAGAATCCTGGGCCATTCTACTGGCAATAGAGGCTTCCTGTAACTGGGCAACGGGTAAATGAAAGGTTATTTTACCTCCAATGAAACAGTGTAAACTGGAATTTTGCAACAGAGGTTTTTTATTTTCAATTTTTACTTTGGGATGGGTATTTTGCCAGTCGCTTCCCTTGCATAAAAAGGAACAGATATTAAGGCAGTCATCTATGAGAGCGCTTCCTGCCCAGGCTGCGGCTGCCAAAACAAAAAGCCCTCCGGAGAAAGCTGCTGCTACTGCCACACCTGCTAATGCTCCTGCCATCATCATTTCGGGACAAATAAAATTATCTTTAAACCGGTCCTTTTCCGTAGCCATCAGCTTAGCTCCTTTTTTCAACTTTACTGAAGACTGGGAACTGACCCCAATTCCTATAAGTCTCCGGCCTTTACTACAAGTAAGCGGAGTATCCTGTGCGATATATAATTGACTCATAGTGACGGTATTAATTGTTATTTTTTATTTAACTTTATCTGGTATCTGCAAACATAGATCATCTTTTCATTGAGTTCTTCTTTCACATGGAAGATCACCTCTGATAATACAGAATCTTCATTGTAAGTATACTCACCTTCAATGGTGTACTTATATTCCAGAGCATTTCCAAGTGTTCTCTGATATTTATCTTTATAAATACTTTCAAAACGGGACTGGTTCCCCTTACTTTTGCCATCCAGTTTGACTATGAAACCTCCTTTATTTTTTAAAATTTTGTACGAGGAACTATATTCAAGTTCTTCTCCCGGGAAAAGGGTTGACAAAGTTGTTCTTGCAGGAATTTCATCTGTAAAACTTCCTCCGCTGAATATAGGTAAAGGATAAAACATGATCTGATACAAAAAATTTCGACTGATATTACGATCTATATTGTTAAATTCCTGATCATAGATCTGAATAAATGCCTTGTAACTTTCTTTTATCAGTTCAAAAAAATGCAGATCCTTTTTTATCTCTTCCCACCTGCGTAGAATTTCATTTTTATTGGTGACTTCATGAATACTTTTATCGGTATTTAAAGATAGTTCAACAACTTCCGTTGCTTTGTTTATTTTCTCAAGAATTTCATAAAACGGCTGCATTTGTCCGTCTGCCTGAATATATCTCTGGGTAGAAGAATGGATGTTAATATGATTGTATTCTCCAGGTGTTACGATCCAGTCTTCTTCTATTTCTGTCTGGTTAGCTTTCCCTGTTCCCAACGTAAGATAGGATTTGATATTGATGTGATATTCTCCTTTTTTATACCAGGCATATTTAAATCCTGACAGATGGTCATTTTTTTCAGCTTTATTCGGTTCCAAAGTCATGTTTTAATACGTTTTAGAATACATTCACGATATTAGTTGATATCAACATTACTTCCGGTAATAAATATATCTCCTGTCGCATTCATTGAAGTGACTGCTTTACTGTGAATACTCAGGTTATCCTGTGTTACCAATAATGCATTTTTCAATGAATTCAAATCCAGCATTCCTTCTTTTGCAGATATAGTAATGCCTTCTTTAGTAATTGTGATACTGTTTTGACCTACCCTTAATTCAATTTTTGTTTTTCCTTCGAGAGAAATATTTCCGTCTGCGTCCATTGTCAGGACAGAATTGGCTGCCCCGCCTTCTTTTCCTCCGACATTAATGGAATTTGTACTGCCGGCATTTACCGTATTATTATTTCCTACGTTTACCGTTTTATTGTTATTAGCATTAGTCTGGACATTTCCTGCCCCGTCAAACTTCATATTGGCTCCGCCCTGATCCGTTAGAAATACAGATCCTTCACCATCATTTAATTCTAATTTATTTCCACTTCTGCTGCTCAGGCTCTTTATATTGTTACCGGTTCCTCCACCGCCGCCGATTCCACCATGGAACATTCCTCCCATCACAAACGGACGATCAGGATGCTGATGTACAAAGTTGACAATAACCTGGTCTCCTACTTCCGGAACAGCCATAAATCCTCTGTTCTTACTTACTTTATCACTACTTCCGGCATCCGGAGTCATTACGCGGATAAATTCGGTAGTATCAGGTCCGTTTTGCCAATCGAACTGCACCCGTACTCTTCCCTGATTTAAAGGATCGGTATTTGAAATTACTTTTCCAAACTGGGCTTCTGCTTTTGGCATCTGAAATTCGGGACGCGGAATAAATCCTGTATCTGCGGCAATTGCTTCAAATTTACCATCGTAATAGCCTCTGGCATCTACTTCGTGAGTGACTTCAATAATCATCAGCTTGGTAAAATAAGCCGTTTCATTACTCCCGGATTTGCGCATTTCGATATCTGCTGTACATCCCGGGTATAAGAAAGGAACTGTTGTAGTTCCTGAAGTAACGAAAACTTCTGAAGCTTTGCTTCCTGCGGTTCCCTTCTGCGAAGCATCAATATCCATGAAGGAAGAAGCTTTGATAGGAGCAACCCTCAGAGAAGGGGTTGTAAAAGTTTTTTCTGATATTTCGTAAGCACGTCTTGCAATATCTGATGTATGGTTAATTTTTGAACTGCCAGTTGTCAGCTTCTCATTTTTACTGCTGTTATAGCCATAAAAAGTAGGACTTACATGCTGGGCCTTCATTTTGATGGCAATATCACTTACACTGCTTCCATAAGTAAGCCTTACAGGTTTTTCCTGAGGCGGCAGTTTTCCGAAGTGCAGAACTTCCCCATCATAATAAAACTGCTCTCCATAGGCTTCGGCCATTCTGGCGAGATAGTTATAATGGGTTTCTTCATATTGTGAGCTATAGGATATATTTCCATGTTGTGCATCTACTCTGAAATCGAATTTATGCTGTCCCAGTCCTTCTTTAATTACCTGATCAGCAATACTGTTCAGACTTACAGGCTGGCTTCCTCCAAAGCTCTGAATATGAGGAGCAGCATCTAAAAGTACAGTTGGGCTGTAGCCTTTGATCATAATATTTCCAAGACTTCCTTTTTCCTGGCTGAATCCCACTTCTGTAATCACTCCTACAAAATTACGTTCAGCACCTTTCTCAATATCTTTATATTTGAAAACAACAGTAATTCTTTTTCCTAAAAATCTCTGAGCTTCTTCCAGGTTATGATTTTCCGGTTTACCTAAAGTATCATGGGCCAGCATCAGACTGAATTCATGATGCCTGGTAGCACTCTGTACCAGCTTAAAATGATTAAAATGATTAATGATCTGTCCTTCTATGATGACATCGAGCTTGATGACCCGGTTGATTCCTGCTATATAACTCTGAGAAATAGCTTCTGCATTATGTATTTTTGAAGTAGGCTGCCTGGCCCACACTTTTGTCTCAACAACGGAAGGATCATTGGAAACCAATGTTTGATTCAGAAACTTACCTGTTTCCTGTGCTGAGTTTACATGCTGTGCGGTTTCTGCTGTCTTTTTTATTTTATCCCCTGCTTTGCTTACTTTTTCCTCTGCTTTCGCAACCGCATTTTCCTGTGCAGTTTTTTTGATCGTCTCTGTATCCTGGCTGATAGATTGTTGAGAATTCTTTATTTTGGTTTTATCATCTTGAAACATAGTGTTACGTGTTTAAGTTAATAAATATTGAATTGAAGCTGTCGGTATTATTACCAGCTCGTTAAATTCCAGATATCGTTTTCTATGTACTGGATTATTTATCTGAAACTTATTGTAAAGCAGAAAACAGAACAGCAAACTTTTACAAGGGCTGTTCTGTACCAATTTTATTTTTACTAAGATGATGAATAGGCTTATTTACCTGCTGAAGGCCATAGTCCTGCGTACTGAGAATTACCGTAATCAATAGTTTCAGCACTTACTACGAAGCTGATCAGCATACTGTTGCTGTCGATGGCGTCGAAGTCTACTTCGTGCTGGATTACGTATCCGTTTTCCCATTTCAGAGTGATCAGTGTTCCTTCTTCATGAGATTTGTTGAATGTGATTTCTCCTACTGTTGGTTTGTATTTACCGTTTAATAAACTTTCAAGGATGTCTGATTTTTCAGTAGCTTCTACCGTAACCTTGATTAATGCGTTGGAAGGGTCTGATGCTACACGTCCTGATACGTCTGTAGATCTTGATACGCTGTAGTTCATTTTTAACAGCTTTTGTCCTTCTCCATTGTTGAATTTTAAGATTCCTCTTGAATTTCTTTCGGCCATGATTGTAAATTTTAATCGTTAATATTTTGTGATTCGGTGATTGTGTTAACAAAGATAGACGCTCTTTACTGCTAAAAAAAACTTTTCAATATAAATCTGAAAAAGTGTAGTAGTTCTACGATTTGTTGTCGTAATTCTACGACATTGGATTTAACAAATTCATTATAAACACGATTAATAAAGGCTTTCAACACATTTAAAAAGGATAATTAAAATCAATAATTTTACACATTACTGAGAAATATTAAGATTCTTTTAATAAAATTAGTATGTTTTTAACAATACAAAAAAGCAGCAAGTAAGAAACCTGCCGCTTATTTATTTTATTCAATTTTATTTACTGTTTACTGTTGAGTCTTTCCTCCTTCTTTTATGGAACGAACCAATATTTTATTTTTTCTCAGCAGAAAATCGGGCATCAGATCAACCGGAAGATAGAAAGGGCTTTCCCCTTTTTTCTGCAGTTCTTCTACAATTCCCGGATTCCAGGCAAGAATTTTATCTACTCCTATATTCAGTTCGGCTGCAACTACGTTAAGATTAAATCCGGCATTGATTTCTGTTTCTGAAAGTGCAGCAGCAGTTTCTTTCCGGTCTCCTTCAAAAAATACCTTATTGATCCTTGATGAATTATAATTATTCAGCACACTCTGAAGCTCTCCGGTAGCATAACATGCATTCAGGTATTTCTTTACGTGATTAATAGTTTCCCCCGGAAGATATTTATAAAATTCATGATATTGAGAGGAACCTGCAGCTTCCATTGCTTTCGCTATATTTCCTTCGCCACAGTTGTAAGCAGCTACTACCGTCACCCAATTATTATACTTTTTATAGAGGTTGCTTAAAGAAATAGCCGCTGTTTTGGTACTTTTATAGAGATCCGTACGTCCCTGCTCAGTAAGTCCGTACTGGTTGGCGTGTGCAGTCATAAACTGCCAAACCCCTACAGCTCCGGCTCCTGAGGTGATATTTCTGTCAAAATTAGACTCAATCAGAGCCAGGTTTCTCAAATGTTTGGGAAGTCCTTTCTGGAGAAGTAACTGCTCAATAAATTCTACCAGATCTTTATTGGCATTAATGATACTTCTGTACTTTTTCACACTGCTTTCCGAGGTATCGGAAGCGGCAAGAAACTGTCCGTTTACCAAAACAACAGTTCCTATTAATAGTAAACCTGTAAAGATATTTCTGACAATCGTTTTCATGTTAATTTTATTTATAAGCAAAAGGCAAAAAAGCGGTTTGCAGATCTGCCTTTTTACTGTATACTTAATCTACTTTCCAGCTTAGTTTTTCTTCTTCTTTATTCCAATCTACATGGATAGTCTGCCCGGATTTCACTTCTTCTCTGACAATCATTTTAGAGATAGGTCTTGCCAACTGTGCACGAATGACTCCAGAGATCTGTCTTGCTCCGTACTTACTGCTGAATCCACCTAAAGCAAGGTTTCTCACAGCATCATCACTTATTTTTAAAGTGATACCGAGCCTTGTCAAGGATGTATGAAGTGATTTCAGCTGAATATTAAAGATTCTCTCTGCAATGGATTCTGTAATTGGTGCAAAAGGAATGATCTCTGTAATTCTTGCCAGGAACTCAGGTCTGAACCGTCCTGAATTTGACATAATCTGCATCAGTGAAGATGATTCCGGAATTTTTCCTTCTTCAAACTGTTTTACAATTTCTTCACTTCCGATATTGGAAGTAAACAGAATCAATGCATTACTAAAATCTCCTTCTTTCCCTAATTTATCATGAACTTTCCCTTCATCCATAATCTGAAGGAATACATCAAACACAGAATGATGGGCTTTTTCAATTTCATCAAATAAAACTACAGTATAAGGCTGTTGTCTTATTTTATTTACCAGCATACCCCCTTCTTCATATCCTACATATCCCGGAGGCGCTCCGTATAGCAATGCTGCGGAATGTTCTTCTTTAAATTCTGACATATCAAAGCGTACCATTGCCTTTTCATCGTTGAAAAGTAATTCTGCCATTGATTTCGCGAGCTCTGTTTTACCGGTTCCGGTAGGTCCCAGAAGGAAGAAGGATCCGATAGGTTGCCCCGGCTTATTCAATCCGCTTCGATTTTCAACAATAGCGTCCGAAAGGATTTTCAATGCATGGTCCTGTCCTACCACTCTGTTCAACAGAAGGGATTCCATATTGAGGAGTTTTTCTTTTTCCTGGGCCTGGATTTTCCCGATTGGGATATTGGTTTTTGCAGCCATTACAGCAGCCAGTTCCAATCTGTCTACCTTTTCTCTTTTCTTGGCCGCATGTTGCAGAAGTTCTGCATAAGTATCTTCAATAATCTTCTGGATCTGATCTACGGGCATAGAGTTGTCAATCGAAGGCTGTTCACTCAGTGATCCCCAAAGAATCGGGCTTATTTTGTCTCTCAACAGGTTGTAAGTCCAGATCAGTTCATCTGCTTTATCTTTGCTGTCTGCATATTCTTCCTTCAAAATTGCATCATAACTTTCTTTCCAGCTTTCAAGTTCTTTTTCGGAAAGTTCATCAAGCATTTTGATCGCGGCCATTGTTCGGTCTAACAAATCAATAGCTGCATCCGGCAATTTTTTACCTTTGGCATATCTTTTTGCAAGACGTACGCATTCCGGAAGGGCTGTTTTTTCTACTTCAATACCGTGGTGTTTTTTGTACCCTTCAAGGAGTACATCTATCATTTTGACACAGGTCTTCTCGTCCGGTTCAAGAACGGTTAACACTTCAAAACGACGGTTGAAAGCCTGTTCAGGCTCAATAATTTTTCTGTATTCTTCCTGTGTCGTGGCTCCAATTACGGTAATTTCACCTCTGGCAAGCTCAGGTTTCAGGAGATTGGCAACGTTTCCGATGCTTCCTTTCGGGTCTAATAGGGTATGGATTTCATCAATGAAAAGAATGGCTTTTTCAATTTTCTTACATTCATTGATGACTTTTTTCAGGCGGTCTTCAATTTCACCTTTATAAGAAGTTCCGGCTAGCAATGCTCCGGTATCAAGTTCTAAAAGGGTTCCGTTTTTAAGCATTTCAGGAACATTTCCTTTAATAATTTCTGTAGCAAAGCCTTCTACCAAAGCTGTCTTTCCTACTCCCGGCTCCCCGATGATGATCACATTCGGTTTGCTTCTGCGACAAAGAATTTCCACCAGCATTCTGAGTTCTTTGTCCCTGCCGATGATATTTTCGATTTCTCCTTTTCTTGCCTGTGCCGTTCTGTCTACACAGTAGCTTTTAATAGAAGGAAAGGAAGAATCTGAATAGTCTGAACCATTTGAAAATAATGATGAGAAGTTCCCATCTTCTGAAACAGTAAACGGAGTATCTTTTCTATATAGATTAAAGATTTCATGTTCTCTCAAAGGAAGTGATTTTAACTGCTGAAGAGAGAATACAACCTGTGGTTTTACAATGGCTGTAAGGATGCAGATAGGAGTAATCTCATCCAGTCCTAATTTTAAACGGATATCGTCAGCTTCTTCAATAAGGGTATCCACTGCATCATCCTGCCCTACTTCATCGGGAAGATGACTGGTTTTCGGATATTCTTCGATGCGGACATCTGCCCATTCATAGAAGTATCCCGGATCTTTATCTATGCTTTTCAGGAATTCATTAAGTCCGATATCTTTATGCATTAAAGCCTGCAGGATGTGCGGGCCACCATAAGTTCCATTATAATTTTCCTTCGCTATCGACTGAGCAATGTGAAATAGTTGCTTTACGGTTTCGTTGGTTACTAGTACTCCCATTTATAATTTTCTTATATTAATATATTTGCGTTCTGTTTTATGTGCTGATTTGATGGTTTCGATCCATATTTTCCATCCCTTTTATCAGGGTATAAAAAATTGTTCTTTTTATGATGCTAAAATTAGTTATTTTATTCTAAATGATATAAAGATAGTTAATTCTTCAAATAGAGAAGAAATATGATTTTTTGTTTTACCCTGATGACCTCTATCGGATTATAACTAAAAGAGGTTATTAATATTGCTGAATTAATGAATTCACCCTATCTACTTCATAATCAAAAACAAATTCTTTATTCATTTCTTTTTTTGAATGATATTGTCTGTTTTTTTCCTCCTCTTTATGCCCATATTGCTGATATTCGCTTTCTATTTTTCCAACTCTTACAAATTTATTTTGCTTCCAATCCTGAAAATAAAATTTTGCAACAATATTTTCTTTTACTGTAGAATTTGTAAAATCTGTATGTTCTGCATTCGTTATCGTATTTTTTTCTCTAATAATCAATATGGGAACTTTATTTTTGAGATAAACAATCAGGTTGTCATGACTCCATTCTTCTCCGGCGGATTCTATTTTTATGATATCAGGATCTGATAGTTCTTTATTTATTTTAGATATCAATTTTTGCTCAGATTTATTTTGAGAAAAAACTAAAACGGATAAAAAAATTAAGGACGTTTTTATTACTTTTTTTATCATAAGTAATCTTTTCAAATTCATTACTAACTTTTGGAATCATTGTTTTTTGTAATTCCTGAGATTGGCATTGTAGAAAAGACCCAACAAGAATTATGGATTATAAAACGGTACTGTTTTTTTCTGAAGCTCTTTTCCTGTTTTACCATCCAGAATGATTTCTTCTATTTTGTCGCCTGCAATTTGATGAGAAATTCTCCATACTTTTTTGCCTTCAAAATCCTGTTTTAATACTCTGGACTGGTAACCAGAATCATGGTAGCCTTTAGGCAGATCAATTTTATTCTTTTCGCAGTATGCAATAATATCTGCAGGTTTAAAGTCGTAGCCTTCATCCATGTTTTCCTCTTTAAGGAGCTTACCAGATTCGTCAAAATGATACCAAATACCAACTACTGAGCCTTCATTGAACAAACATCCTTTTTTCTCAATATTACCATTACCATAGAAAAATTTAGTGACCTTATAAAACAAATTATCATTATAAATTATTTCTCTATAACCTGGTGATTGAAAATCCTGAATGTAGGTATTGTTATTTTCCCGCACTTTCAAGTATCCTCTTA
This sequence comes from Chryseobacterium gleum, assembly GCF_900636535.1. Classification (NCBI taxonomy): domain Bacteria; kingdom Pseudomonadati; phylum Bacteroidota; class Flavobacteriia; order Flavobacteriales; family Weeksellaceae; genus Chryseobacterium; species Chryseobacterium gleum. The sequence continues at coordinate 4,703,715 of NZ_LR134289.1, read as the reverse complement.
CTGATTTCTTTTGGAAATTTTCGATATCAAATTTTTCATACTTATTATCAACAATTGGTATCATATATTTGTCTATTTTTTGAGATTGGCATTGTATAAACATACTCAACCACATTAACACTATTATTTTATTCATAACAACCTATTTTATAGATGAATTAGCTTTTTTCCATTGCCAATAATATAATGAACATCGCTTATTATCATTTCCTCCATGATGCGAATAATCTAATAAATTATCTGTCTTTCTATATTCATACGTATACAATGCATGAGAAGATGCCTCCTTATTTGCAAATGTATGGGCTAAATTCATTGAATGAAGAAATTCATGTGCTGCTGTCTGCTCGTTTTTACTTTTAAATACGACCACATAATCTGCTCCATAATTTGAATATCCGGAAACGTGCCCTCTTGCAGCATAACCATGCTCAGCAAAATAAAATGCTTTGAAATGCTTTGTATATTTCTTAGGATAAGCCTTTTCCAATTGAACTTTCAAATAATCCTGTAGTTCTTTTCCACCACTCATTTTACCAGGATCTACTTCACCACTGGTTACGAAGTCAATAAAATTTTTATCTGCTGTTAAATCTAATTCAACAATATCTGAATCATCCGATAATTTGATATATGCTTGCTCAAGATATTGATTTATCCTATTTTTTTCATCATTAATATTAGGTTTATTCTTCCCTGATCCTGTTGACAATTCCGGAGTTTTTATCTCAACAAATACAACATCTTTTTTCTTCTGTTTTGTATTATCATTGGCCCAGACATTTATTTTCCCGGCAATTGATTCAACAGTTGCTCCTGCTTCAGTTTTAAAAGCTTTTAACTCTATAGTCTGGTTACTTGTTAACTCTTTTATGCATTTGATTGTAACTTCATAATCGTTCAAAGCTATTTTCTTTTTACCTTTTATTTCTATTTTATCAGGAGTAAAAGTAAAATAATCAGATTTGGTAAACTCCAAATAATCAGCTTCTTGTTGGATTTCCGCAAAAAAAGTAATCTTAATTTCTTTATCTTTTAGGATAGATAGCCACGGTATGAAGTATTCTTCAGGAACATCTTTTCCTGTTTTATCTTTTTTCGTTTTCCATGCAACACTGAAAGGATTATACTCTTTTTTTAAGTTATTAAACATCGTTTCGCTAACCTTAAAGTATCCATCATATTTATTGCCGTTTTTTACTTTTGTTGTAAACTTGGCATCTTCATACTGATATGCTACAATATCCTCAAATTTTTGATCATTAAAAAGGCTCGTATCTCCTATTCTCATCCAATCAAAACCAAACTCTCCTTTCCAGTTTTTATTCGGTCTGAATTGCACAATCAATTGTATCAGCTGTTGTAGTGGTGGAGATTGGGGAGTATTATGACTCACCCCTTTAGCATTCCCCTTTTCAGAAATCCATTTCATGGCACGTGAAATAATACTCTCCTGAGAATACATATTATGATTTTCATGTGAGATTTTGTTGTAGGTGCCTTTTACAATTCTCGTTCTGCTCATGGTTAATGCGCTTTAGATTTCTCACCGCTGTTATTTTGTACTTCCTGCTGGGCATGTTTATTAATGGAAGCATTGGAAGTAATGTTGATTTCCTTCTCCGAAATCTCATTTCTTTCCTTCTTTGTTTCACTATGCACATCTCCTTCAATGATCTCAGTAAGCTTACCCGTAATGAATGTACTCACATTTCCTATGACCGAGGTAAGTTTCATAGCGCCTACAGTCTCGGTATTATTTAATCCGATACTATCAGACTTATTCATTCCCACCGTCGTAGTCATATTCTCCCCGACATTAATGTTCATATTTTTGCAGTTCAGGGTCATGGTTTCCGGTGCTGTGATATTGATATTACTTCCTGTAGTATCCAGATGGATCTCATTTCCGCTTTTATCAGTAATAATAATACTTTCATCTTCTGTAAAAACGATTCTGTGGCCGCTTCTTGTCTGGATAGATTTTACACGGTTATCTGCTCCACCGCCAAGGCCTATTCCTCCATGGAACATTCCTCCCATCACGAAGGGTCTGTCCGGATGGCTATGGACAAAATTCACCATTACCTGATCTCCCACTTCAGGAATTGCCACATACCCACGGTTCTGAGTAATCTGATCGGTTCCTCCTGCATCCGGACTCATTACCCGGACAAAGTGAGTGGTATCATTCATCTGCCAGTCAAATCTTACCTGAACTCTTCCCTGGCCTTCCGGATCAGCATTTGAGATTACTGTTGCTATCTGCGGTTGGGCAGCAGGTACTTTAAATTCCGGTTTGGGTAAAAAGCCTGTATCAGCCGCTATGGATTCAAAAGTTCCTGTGTAATGCCCAATTGTATCAATTTCATGAACAGCTTCAGTGACCATGACCTTTGTAAAGTAGGAAGTCTCATTGCTATCCGGCTTTCTCATGTGAATATCTGCAACGCATCCCGGATGCAAAAACGGAACGGTTGTAGATCCCGAAACAGAAAATACATTAACGGCTTCGCTTCCTGATGTACTTCTCTGGGAGTGCTCTACATCCAGATGTGTGGTTGCTTTGATAGGTGCAACCTGTAATGCCGGAGTTTTATATATTTTATCGTTATGGCTATATGCCGTACGGGCCAGATCACCCAAATGACTGACCGGTGTTTCACCTGAAGTCAGTTTTTCGTTTTTACTGCTGTTATATCCGTAATATTGAGGTTTTGTATGAACAGCTTTTAACTCTACTCTGATATTATCCGCATTGCTTCCATACATTAGCTTTATAGGTTTATTCTGAGGTGGAAGTTTTCCAAAATGCAATACTTCACCATCGTAGTAGAATTGTTCTCCATACGCTTCTGCCATTCTCGCCAGATAATTGTAATGAGTCTCGTTATATTGGCTGCTGTAAATAATCTGAGAATAATCATTGGTATCCACTCTTATATCAAACCGTTCTTTATCCAGTCCCTGTTTGATTACTTCTTCTGCAATGATTCCCATATTAACAGGTTGTCCACCGCCAAAACTCTGAATATGTGGAGCTCCATCCAGCAAAATGGTCGGACTATACCCTGAAAGCACAATATTGCCAAGACTCATCTTTTCCTGGCTGAATCCTACTTTGGTAATAACCCCAACAAAATTTCTTTCGGGGCTATTCTCAATATCTTTGTACGACATAACGGCCGTGAGACGTTTTCCAAGAAATTTATTAGCTTCTTCAAGAGTATGGCTTTGCCTGTCTCCCAGCGCATCATGAGCAAGGATAAGATTGAATTCGTGGTGGTGCCCCGCTTTTTGTTTAAGAGTGAAATGTTTATAGTACTTAATAATTTTGCCTTCTACAACCAGTGACAATTTAACCAGCCGGTTGATGCCCGTATGATGATTCTCGGATATTCCGTCGGCATTTTGTGACGGGCGGAAAGAAGATCCCTTTGTCTTTGATTCGGTTTTCATATGCTTTGTGTTTGTGTTGGTATTAAAGATAGTAATATTTTACGTAACAGACATTATATAAGCCTGTTGTAGAATAAAATCCTTTGTGTAAGTTTTTTTATTCAGGCAAAAAAAGACCGCCTTTAATAGGGACAGTCTTTTTCTTATGAATGTTGATAATGTGTGTAATATTAGCTTGACGGCCATAGACCAGCATATTGCGAAGTACCGTAGTCGATAGTTTCAGCACTTACTACGAAGCTGATCAGCATACTGTTGCTGTCAATAGCATCAAAGTCTACCTGATGTTGAATTACATATCCGTTTTCCCATTTTAAAGTGATCAGTGTTCCTTCTTCGTGAGATTTATTGAATGTGATTTCTCCTACTGTCGGCTTGTATTTACCATTTAATAAACTTTCAAGGATATCTGATTTTTCAGTAGCTTCTACCGTAACCTTGATGAGAGCGTTGGAAGGGTCTGATGCTACACGTCCTGATACGTCTGTAGATCTTGATACACTGTAATTCATTTTTAACAGTTTCTGTCCTTCTCCATTATTGAATTTTAAGATTCCTCTTGAATTTCTTTCGGCCATGATTAGTAAATTTTAATCGTTAATAATATTTTGTGATTCAGTGATTGTATAGCAAATATAGAGGCTCTTTTCCGCTAAAAAAAACTTTTCAGTATAAATCTGAGAAATTGTAGTAGTTCTACGATTTGTTGTCGTAATTCTACGACAATAGATTTAAATCCTACCCTATAACTCCCACCAATGAAGCATTTTAAGTTAAATCCCGTTTTCAAGAAAAATATTTATTTTACACATACAAGAGAAATAATAAGGGTGAAAGTTTAAATTTAAGGTACAAAATTTAAGGTTGTTATAAATTAAAACAGAGAGGTTCATTTTACAACACAAAAAAAGCAGAAGTAAATACTCCTGCTTTAATATGATTAACTTAAAAATCTTAATGTTTTGTATATTCCGGCTGTTCTGTAGGCATTCTTGACGGAGTAAAGTATTCATTAAGCCAGTAGAAAGTCTGTCCGTTCTGCTGGATTTTTACCGCTGGGTTATTTCTGTTCGCAAGCATTCTGTCTGCCAGGTTTTTATAGTGGTAAAAATAGTTTTTCACTGTTTCATTAGGAACAACTTTTGACTTCTTCCAGCCTTTCAGTTTATACTTAGCCATCAATTCTTCTTCAGAAAGATCAAATCCTGTGCTCATTCCGATAGCATAAGACATTGGCAGCTCGTAAAGCGCTCCTTTATCCAGGAATTTTATCGTAGGATTATATTTCTTAAGCAGCTTAACGTATTCTTTAATAGCTCTTGCCTGATTAAAGTCTGCACGGTCAGCCTGGGTATTTCTGTATACTTCTGTGTAGAAAGCTTTCAGATTATCATATTCCGATTCAGAAATAAGGATTCCTTTTTCTATTGCCGGTGTAAATTCTTTCAGATCTTTTGGAATATATCCTTTCACAAGGAACGGGCTTCCATAATTGATCAGCTGTGCTGCAATACCTGCAGAAACCGGATTGGTAAGCCCCGGATACAGATATTTATATTTTAAATCCACATCTGTTCTTCCTGCTCCTACTGATGAATGGAAATATTCATTAAGGGATTTATCAACCGTCTGGTTGTCCAAAGTAACCTGTGCAATAAGGCTGTCAACTGATTTCTTCAGGAATCCCGGAGTCGTAATGTCTCCTTTTTTAGGGAAGATAACGAATCCCTGGGACATACTCTGCTTAGGGTAAGCCAAAGAAAAGAATCCTGCATCACCTTCCACAAGGCTGAAATTATTCTTAGTCAAAACATCATTTTGGTCGATGATCTTTTGTTTTTTGAGTTCAGCAATATTCTTAGCCGTATTGGTAACCACATTTTCCGCCATCAATACAAAATCATTATAGGTATCGGAAGATCGTGCGCTGGTCTGGAACATGATCAGTCTTGCCTGAGCCTGAGTCAGTGAACTGATTACGCTGTACATATTGCCGCTCTGGTTAGCAGTAGTTCCTACAGTTACAACAATATTGGTTTCATCAGGAACATTTGAAAGAAGATTCCCGGCTGCAGTAAGAGCTTCTCCCACCGGCTGATAACCGTTATTGCTTGCGCAGTTCATTTCATTCGTTTTCTGATCAATAAATGAAGTGATTTTACTGTAATCTGTACTTAAAGTGGATACCGCAACATTATCCCCACATGGATTATTCTTATATAAAACCGCTCCATATTTAACATTGTTAAAATATGATGGTTTTTCAAATCTGAGCTGAAGATCCTGCAGCAATGATTTTACAATAGGGGCATAAGGCGCATTGGAAGCACTTACATCTAATGCAAACACAATATTGATATTTTTATCTTTTTCCGTGATTTCTCTGTAACGGTCAAAATAGATAGGCTCACCTAATACGTTGGATACAAAGTTTTTGCTGTAATCTAAAATATTGGTGAAATATTTTGTCTTGATATCAGGAGTTGGCGTTTCTTCTAACGGAAGATTTATCGGATAAATGTTTTCCAGAGGGGTTCTCTTATTTACATCGGTAAGAAGAATAGCTGTTTTATTAGTAGCATCTGATGCTGATCCTCCGGGATGCCCTTCATGGATTCCCAATGTTGTATCGTTAATCCCTGTTGTATTTTTAAGTTTGATGGCAGAACGTTCTCCCCATGTAGAAATCACATTTGAGCTTACCCATCCGTAAAGCCCCTTGCTGATACTGTCCATGTCAACAGAAGGTTTTTTACCTACCAGGAAACGTTTGTTATTCTCAGCCATCTTGTATACATATACAATCTGTCCGTTAGGGATTTTCACATTGGCTGTTTCAATAAGACTCGGTGAGTTAAACACCATAATAGAGTCATTTTTATAGTACCTTTCAGCATTTCTGATGACCTCGCTGTTATTAGGAACTACGGCTACTCTTACAGGATAACCTGTTTTTTCACTTTTTAAAGCGTTATTCCAGAGAAGAAGGTCCGATTCAGGAATCCAACCGTATGTCTTAACTGATTTTGACGAAACTTTTTTCATTAAAGCATCCGGAACATATTCCGCTACTTTTACCATTCCGTCTCTATGTTTCAGAACCATTAAAGGCTCAAGGAATTTTACTTCTTTGTAAGACTTCTCATCATCTTTATCCAGGTAAGCCGTATTTCTTGATCTGTCTGAAATGACGATCCATGGAACTGACTTTTTTGGATACCCGTTAACGACAGGGGAAGCATCCACCTGCCCATACTGTGAAGGCTCCGGGGTTTTCTTTGACGGCAGTTTTACCTGGCAACTCGTCAATAATACTGATAACCCTATATAATATGCTGCTAGAGGAAATTTATTTTTCATCCTATTTAATCTTTTTATGATTGGTACATCCGTAATACCGGACGAAATTATTTGCTTTGATTGATATCTACTTTCGTTACACAGTTCTGCGTGTCATCCAGGTTTACTTTTACAGTCTGGATCACCGTATTTTTGTCAAACTGAAGACCTGCACAATACATGTAGAAGTTGTTTACTTTACTGTCATTTACTTTTACCACTGTATTTTCATTGTTACACAGATAGGTTTTTAACAGGTAATTGTAATGCATATTGAAACTGTTTCCGTTTGCAATCTGCTGCAGGTGATATTTGAAATCGTTGTCAACTTTTGCATAAGAATCTTCTACAGAAATTTCATCTTCTGCAAGAGCATCATAGGCAGGAAGAATTTTAATACGGTGGTAAACAGGATCTTCGCTTTCTTCTGTATAAAGCGTTACAAGATAATCACCGGGCTTTTTATAGGAATAAATTGTAAATTTATCTTTAGCATCCGTGTTGCCGGTTTCTCCGAATTTCCATGCAAAACGCTTTGCTTCAGAAACAGCACGGAAAGGTACGTTTTCATTTTGCATTGCCTGTGCAGGAGCTTCGATTGTCGTGGTAATCTTCGCAGTATCCTTTGGCTTCTGAACGCTTCTTGCGCTTACCATTACAGGGAAAGATTTCGTGTACTTATTGTCTACGATCAAACTCACCTGATAATATCCTGGTTTATTATAGAAGTGTATACCACTGTTTTTATCTGAAGTTGTCCCATCTCCGAAATTCCATCTTTTGGTTTTGGCAAACTGGGTTTTATCTTCGAATAAAAGCGTGTCTCCTACCGCCAGTGAAGACGGATAAACCACCCCAACAATATCATCTGCCGAATGTATTACCTTTTTCTGCAGCCACAGAGCAACCAATGCTGCGATCAGCAAAGTTGCAATAACACCGATAATAATGTTTTTCTTGTTCTTTTGAAAATAATTCATAGTTAGTAATTGTGATGTGTTTTATTTATGTTCCTAGTATTTTTTGCTTACTGCATTCTTGCTTTCAGATCCTGCTCGCGCTGATAGAGCTTATTCTGCTTATCTTTAAATCCGATTCGGCATTCATCTACCTGCTTCTGGAAGATTTTAATGTCTTCAGAGGCTGTTGAAAGAACTTTCTTGTCTTCAAAATACATTTTATAGAATTTTGCAATCTGAGGATAGGCATCCTTACGGATATCCACAACGTCTGTACTGTTGAAATAGCTGTTAAGGTCATTAACGCCCAGCTGAATATTGTTTTCCATGAAAGGTTGTGGACCGTCATCGGTAAGTTTGCTGATCATGGTATAAGTACTGTCCATGATAGGAAGAACAATTTTCTGATGTTTTTCAAACGCAGCTTTCTGTTCAAGATTCTGAATTCCTCTTACATCTTCATCAGAAAAGGGAGACTGGAATCCTTTTAAAAAGATTACTCCCAAAAACAACATGGCTGTCACCAGCATCAGTATTAAATAAAAAAACTGATAATGCCTTTCTTTCTTAGATAATGTGATTTGTCCCTGCATATCTTTTCTTTTTATCTTCTTCTTTTACTTCCTGTGAAATTTCTTGTAGGATCTTTTCTAAGCTCATTGTTCGTCACTCTTATCTTACCCATACATTCATCCAGATCCCTTATGATACTTTTCTTCTGATACTCTACCTCAATGATCTTAGCTTTTAAGTTCATCATAGGTACAATCTGTTTCATGAGTACGGCATAATGCTTAAAGCTCTCCACACTGTCTTTACCCATAATGTTTTTGGCATCTCTCACATTATCCATAATATTGGTTCTGAGAAACACTTCATTCTCCACCTTATTAATACTAAGCTGGTTCATTTTGTCGTAAATATCATCAATGTGATCTTTCAGTACGTCACTTCGAAGCATCAGTTCTTTGTAGGCTTCAGCTTCACGGCTGATCCCTTCCCGCTGTATATCATAACTCTTAAAGAAGAGAAATAAGCAAGCAAAAGATACAACCGACAAAACAACAAATGACAGAATAAACTTCCAAATGCCCATTCTGACGTCAGATTTGTTCAATTTTTTTTCCCTGTTAGAAGACATAATTTGCGATTTGTTTGGCCTGTGAAAATATAAAAAAAAAAATTCATGCACAATACGTAATTTCCCCAGCCTTGTTTCGTGAAAACCCTGATTAAATTAATATTAATTTTCACTTTGATAAGTTTTTCATAAATTAGACCTCTGAATTTTAAATATCATTCGCCAAATCGATATTAAGAATGAGCAAAATATTATCTAATACCGTACGTTTTTCCATTGCTGACAGTGATTTTTATTTTAAAAAAATAATGATCAAAACACTTATGGAAAACCCCTTCTATATGCTTCTGAATGATTGTAATAACGGACATGAACTGGTAAACAGAATCTACAGAAGACAGGAAGACGTGTTCATTATTGAACTCTTTATGCCGGTATTAAGCGGGATTGAAGCAATCAAATACATCAGAAAAAACAATACCGAAACTCCTATTATTACCTATTCCGGCACCTATCAGGAGGATATGGCTGAAATTCTTTCAAAGATTCCAAATATCTACTACTGTCAGAAAAAGAGCACCATCATAAAGGATATTATTAAAGGAAGTATTGTTTCTGATGACTTCGATTACCAGGCCTATTCCAAAGAATGGGAACAGCAGCCTCTTGCCGTACAGGAATATATGGACAGGCAGAAAAAAGGGCAGGAAGAGCTTTCACCCTCTGAAATACAGCTCATGAGATTCTGCTATGAGGGATTCAGCAATAAAGAGATTGCAGAAAAGCTTAATCTGAGCACCAGAACTATTGACACTTACATCAACCGTCTTACAGAAAAGCTGGGATTAAAAACCAAGCTTCACCTTATAAGATTCTGCGTAGAAAACGGATATTATAATTCCAGCCTGTAAAATTCTGATTCAAGCAATATTTTTTTAATTCCGGTAACAAATAAGGATAATCAGAGATTCTTTCAATGTCTTTTGTAAGACTACAAAAACCCTGCAGAGCCTTCCAAAACTGTTATTTATTAATTTTTGTTCATGTTTTTTCCGCATCCTAATTCAGCCACATTATTTTATTGTTAATTATTATAACCCTGCCTTAATATGGCATATATATAAAAAGTCCTGCTCTTTGAATAAAAATATTTTGTCACTAATTTGCTAGTATTCAATTTTTTTAACTAAATTTGCACACCTAAAATTTAAAATTAAAATAAGGAAATGACAAAGGCAGAATTGGTAAACACCATCTCAAATAAGTTGGGAACAGAAAAGAATGAAACACAGAAAGTTGTAGAAGCTTTTATGCAGGAGATCAGAACTTCTATGTATAATGGGGATAACGTTTATCTAAGAGGTTTTGGATCTTTTATCATTAAAACAAGAGCTGCTAAAACAGGAAGAAATATTTCTAAAAACACTGCAATTGAGATTCCTGCTCATAACATTCCTGCTTTCAAACCTTCAAAATCTTTTGTTGAGAAAGTAAAAACTAAAGTTGCAGTAAAATAAGAACATTAACTGAATATTAACTAGTTACTAAAAAATTAAAATTATGCCAAGCGGAAAGAAAAGAAAAAGACACAAGGTTGCAACTCACAAAAGAAAGAAAAGAAGAAGAGCAAACAGACATAAGAAAAAATAATCTCTTTTTCCCGAGATTTACAATATAATAATATAGTTGGTGGATTTAATTTTTTAAAGTTCACTAACTATATTTTTGTTTGCAACTATAAGATTCCGCGGAAAACGGAGGGTTTCAAATATTATTTTAACAAACATATAATGGTTTTCATTCAAAATCCTTATATTTAATAGATGAATTAATCAAAAAAACATCCACTTCCTATAATCTTAACAATTTTATCTTATTAAAAAATGAAGAAAGAACTAATAGTTTCGCATGAAGATGATCTTACAAAGATTGCGCTGCTGGAAGACGGAAGACTATGTGAACTTCATGAGCAAGAAGACAAAAGCGATTTTATAGTTGGAGATCTGTTTATAGGAAAAGTAAAAAAACTGGCACCCAATCTGAATGCGGCATTCGTCAATATCGGATATGACAAAGATGCATTTCTGCATTATCAGGATCTTGGACCGCAGTACCTTACGTACCGAAAGTTTTTAAAAGACACTATTTCTAAAAAACAAAGCACTTCGAGCTTAAAAAATTTCGAGATACAACCCGAAATAGACAAAAACGGAACTGTAGACAAGGTAATCGCCAAAGACGATCTGGTTTTGCTACAGATTACCAAAGAACCAATTTCTACCAAAGGTCCCAGGATTTCTACCCAGATTTCATTAACAGGACGCTTTCTGGTTTTAATTCCTTTTGACAATAAAGTTTCTATTTCCAAAAAAATCAGAAGCTCTGAGGAAAAAGAAAGACTGAGAACCCTTATCGACAGTATTAAGCCTGAAGGATTCGGGGTGATCATCAGAACGGTAGCAGAAGGAAAAAAAGTAGCCGATCTTCATAATGATATGAACCAGCTGGTTCAGAAATGGGAAAGCACTTTTAAAAATATCCAGAGAAATAAAGTTCCGTCCAAAGTTTTAAGCGAAGAAGACAAAGCTTCAGCTATTTTAAGAGACAATTTTAACCAGGACTTCGTGAATATCATCTGTGATGATGAACAGATGGTGAACGAAATGAAGAATTACATTGAAGTAATTGCTCCTGAAAAGAAAAATATTGTCCAGTTTTATGATTCTCATATTCCACTTCTGGAATATTACAATGTTGAAAAACAGCTTAAACAGAGCTTCGGAAAACACGTAAACATTCCAAGTTCTAAAGGAGCCTATCTTGTTATTGAGCACACAGAAGCACTTCACGTCGTTGACGTTAACTCCGGAAACAATATTACTACCGGAACAGCGGTCAATAAGGAACACGCACTGAAAGTGAACAAAATGGCTGCTACTGAAATCGCAAGACAACTTCGCCTCCGCGATATGGGAGGAATTATCGTTATCGATTTCATAGACATGCCGAATTCTGATCACAGAAGAGATCTTTACGAACATCTCAAAGAGGAAATGAAGCGCGACAAAGCACGCCACAAAATACTTCCTCCAAGTAAATTTGGTCTGATCCAGATCACCAGACAAAGAAACCGTCCGGAAAAGCAGATCGAAACCAAAGAAGAAAACCCGAACAAAGACGGAGAAATTGTAGCTCCTATTGTTATCGTGGAAAGAATGGGTGAAACCTTAAGAAACATTCTGCAGAAAGAAAAAGGAAAAATCTACCTGCATGTACACCCATTTGTGGAAGCCTACCTTACAAAAGGCATTAAAAGTATCCAGATGAAATGGTTTATGAAATACAAAAAATGGGTAACCATTGTTCCAAGAGATTCTTTTAAATATTTAGAATACAAAATCTACAATGCTAAAAAAGAAGAATTAATAGAATTCTCTAATTAAAAAATTTAAGACCTTCAGTTGTACTGGAGGTTTTTTTATTATCTTTCTTGATATAACTTTCGGCTAAAGCCAATGGATGTTTTTGTTTATGCAGGCTGGGCTAAAGCCCACCCCTATTGATGTTGATATCCGGATGCATAATAGTTGTTTAAGAAAAAGATCTTTTATCTTTTATCTTTTATCTTTTATCTTTTATCTTTTATCTTTTATCTTTTATCTTTTATCTTTTATCTTTTATCTTTTATCTTTTATCTTTTATCTTTTATCTTTTATCTTTTATCTTTTATCTTTTATCTTTTATCTTTTATCTTTTTATCTTTAAAATATGAAAAACCACCATTACAAAACCACCATCCACTGGACAGGAAACAAAGGTACCGGAACCAGCGGTTACCGAGACTATGAGAGAAGCCACACTATTTCAGCAGAAAATAAGGCTATGATTGAAGGCTCATCTGACCCGGCATTCCGTGGAGACCGAACAAAATATAATCCTGAAGAAATGCTTTTATCTTCCCTCTCTTCCTGTCATATGCTCTGGTATCTGCACTTCTGTTCCGAGGCTGGTATTATTGTGACAGAATATACAGATGAAGCTTCAGGTATAATGGCAGAAACAGCAAATGGAAGCGGTCATTTTACAGAAGTGACCTTACATCCAAAGGTGACCGTTGCAGAAGCATCCATGATTGAAAAAGCAGAACAGCTTCATCACAAAGCGAATGAGTATTGCTTCATTGCCAATTCGGTTAATTTTCCTGTAAAACATATCCCTGCTATATTAGTGAAATCAGAAAAATAAATTCAGATCATAAAATATCAATTCACTATTCACTTGCGAAGCAAAATTCACCATTAACAAACTTTTCCTATTGGTTAATTAATGTTAAGGCCCTTATTTCTTCAAGATATATTGCTAAATTTGAGTTATGGAAAATTTTGGAAAAGATTTATTGAGAAAAATAAAAAGTGTGGAACTTCCCGGTGAGCACGCACATGGAGTCTTCTCACCTCCCTACCGTCCTGTTTTTACTTATGATGAAGTATTGGCAAAGAATCCCAAATTTGCAGCAGTCAATATTGTTCTGTATCTGAAAGACAACGAGTGGTATTTTCCATTGATTCAAAGAACTATTAACGAGCACGACAGACACAGCGGACAGATATCACTGCCCGGAGGAAAGCGTGAGGAAATGGACAGAGACTTTGCAGAAACTGCGGTTCGGGAAACCTCTGAAGAAATAGGGATAGACAAGCATTATGTAAGAATCATCAGAGAAATGTCTCCTATTTACATTCCGCCAAGCAATTTTTACGTATATCCTTATATCTCCTATACTAAAAAAAATCCTGCTTTTGTTCTTCAGCAGACGGAAGCAGTGGAAACAATCGAATTTCCGATCACATCCTTTCTCAATCTTTCAGACACCCCTGAAATTATGGCCCTGCCAAGTGCAGGCGGACATGAAGTTCCTGTCATTAATTTCAACGGATACATTATCTGGGGCGCTACAGCAATGATATTAAGTGAATTCAGCCAGTTGCTGAAAAATATGTAACTTTGCACTACCGTGTTTAATTGAGAAATGGCGAAGAAAAATATTTTCACCGATGCATTCGGAACACCTTATTTTTTGAAAAGGTTTATTATTTTTATTTTAGGTATTGTATCCTACAGAAGGTTCAATGGCTTTAATAAACTGAAGATTACCGGCACAGAACACCTTGTGGATCTTCCGGATTCCAATGTATTGTTTGTGTCTAACCACCAGACCTATTTTGCAGACGTAGCAGCGATGTACCATGCTTTCTGTGCTGTAAATAACGGATATTTAAACACGATAAAAAACCCGATCTACCTGTTAAACCCAAAGATCGATTTTTACTATGTTGCTGCCGAAGAAACCATGAATAAAGGTATTCTTCCCAAGATTTTTAAAATTGCAGGAGCTGTAACGGTAAAAAGAACCTGGAGATCCGAAGGAAAAAATGTCAACCGAATGGTAGACATGAGTGAGGTAGACAATATTATGAAAGCATTGGACAATGGCTGGGTAGCTACTTTCCCTCAGGGTACTACATCAGCTTTTGCACAGGGACGAAGAGGAACGGCCAAATTGGTGAAAAATCAGCGTCCTATTGTGATTCCAATCAAAATAAACGGATTCAGAAGAGCTTTTGATAAAAAAGGACTCCGCGTAAAGGTAACCGGTGTAAAACCTACGATGGAATTCAAAGCTCCTTTGGATATCGATTATGATAATGAAAAAGCACCGGAAATTCTGTTGAAAATCATGACTGCCATTGAGCAGACAGAAGATTTCAATCTTTTACACAATTATGATGAAGAACTTAAAGCTAAAAAATTAGAACAAAAGGATTCAAATAATTAAGTAAATTAAAAATTATGAACAAAATACTTGGAATATTATTCGCAATCATAGTATTAGTTTCATGCAACAGCCAGAAGGTATATTCGGATTTTGATATCAGCTATTCGAAAAGCGGAGGCTATGCTCCTGTTTATGAAAACCTCCTTATAAAAGGGAATAATGCACACTACTCCTTTGAAGGCCAGGGGAAAAAATACAAACAGGATTTTAAAATTTCTGATGAAGATTTAAAGAAACTGGACCAGGTTCTTTCTCAGAATAATTTCAGGAGGATACAGGAAGACCGTAAAAAATTGTATGACAATATTTCGACTTCCATCAATGTAAAGAGAGGTCCCAATGAAGGCAGCAAAACGGATGCGAGTATGATCATTCCGAATTACCAGACCAACTGGAACAATATTCTTGAGGCTTTCCAGCAGATCATTAATATTAATGTTAAAAAACAGTAAAGACAATTGAAAACCCACTTTATTGCCATTGGCGGAAGCGCCATGCATAATCTTGCCATCGCATTAAAAGACAAAGGATATCAGGTAACCGGTTCCGATGATGCTATTTTTGAACCTTCAAAATCCCGACTGGAAAAGAAAGGAATAATGCCCCGGGAAATGGGCTGGTTCCCGGAGAAGATCACTCCGGATATTGATGCTGTGATTCTCGGGATGCATGCACACCAGGATAACCCTGAGCTGGCAAGAGCTAAAGAACTGGGCCTGAAAATATATTCTTATCCGGAATTCCTTTACGAACAGTCTAAAAATAAAACCAGAGTTGTTATTGCAGGATCACATGGTAAAACAACCATTACCTCAATGATTCTTCATGTGCTGAATTTTCACCGGAAAGATGTGGATTTTATGGTTGGCGCGCAGCTTGAAGGTTTTGACTGTATGGTAAAACTGACGCAGGATAATGACTTCATGGTGCTGGAAGGTGACGAATATCTTTCCTCTCCTATTGACCTGCGCTCAAAATTTTTACTGTATCAGCCGAATATTGCTTTAATGAGCGGAATTGCATGGGATCACATCAATGTATTCAAAACTTTTGATGATTATATTGAGCAGTTCAGAAAGTTTGTGGCAAGCATTACTGCAGGCGGAGTTCTCGTATACAATGAAGAAGACCCGGAAGTAGTGAAAGTAGTGGAAAATGCTGAAAATTATTTCAGAAAGATCCCATACAAAACTCCTGAATATGAAATCAGCAACGGTAAAGTATATCTAAAAACTGAAATGGGAGATGTTCCGCTTTCTGT
Organism: Chryseobacterium gleum; assembly: GCF_900636535.1. Lineage (NCBI taxonomy): Bacteria > Pseudomonadati > Bacteroidota > Flavobacteriia > Flavobacteriales > Weeksellaceae > Chryseobacterium > Chryseobacterium gleum. The sequence goes on along the minus strand of NZ_LR134289.1, from coordinate 4,687,780 downwards.
TTTTGGAGCGCATAATCTGTTAAACCTTGAAGGAGCAAGACATATCTGCCAGCAGCTCGGCATCATGGATGAAGATTTCTATGAGGCTATTATGAGCTTTAAAGGCGCCTCCAAGCGTCTTGAAAAAGTGGAAAGAGAAGATAAAGGAATCCTTTACAAAGATTTTGCCCATGCACCAAGTAAGGTAAAAGCTGCTGTAAAAGCATTCGTAGAACAGTTTAAAACTGATAAGAAATATGGATTTCTGGAGCTTCACACCTATTCAAGCCTAAATCCTGCTTTCCTTGAACAGTATGACCACGCTATGGATGGTCTGGACGAGGCAGTGGTTTTCTATTCTGAAGATGCTTTGAAGATTAAAAGAATGGAGCCTATTTCTCCTGAATTCATCAAGGAAAAATTCAGAAATGATCATTTAAAAGTTTTCACTAATGCTGAAGATCTTCATGCCTACTGGAATACATTAGATAAAACGGATGGTGTTTATTTAATGATGAGTTCCGGAAACTTTGGCGGATTGGATTTAACAAAATAACTAATAAAAAAGCTTCAGATCATATTTCTGAAGCTTTTTTGTTAGCATTTATCTTTTTCACACTGGCTGATTAAATGTTTCAGAATCTCTTCTGTAGAACGTTCACTATACTGATGAATGGATTGTCCGACCCAGATTCCTACAAACTCCGGATTTTGCAGTGATTTTGCTGCTTTTCGTAACGCATTGGTGAGTTTGTTCTGATAAGGATATGGTAAAATATATTCCGAGTTTTCAACAGTTTCTATAAATTTATTTTTTACTCCCCTGGCATATCTCCCGGAGAAGCTCTTCGTTAGAACAATTTCTTCTTCTCTTACTTTTTTCAATCTTTCTTTTTCAAATGGCAGTAAGGCACTTTCCTGAGAAGCTAGTAGAAGGTTACCAACCTGAAAGCCCTGTGCCCCTAAATCTTTAACAGCCTGCAATGTTCTTGAGCCATAGATTCCTCCTGCATAGATCAAAGGAACATTTACCTGATCATATATCTGCGACAATAAAGATAGACCTCCGATCTGCGGAATATCTTCTGCTTCGAAACTTCCTCTGTGACCGCCGGCTTCTATTCCCTGAACACAAATGATATCAATACCGGATTTTTCAAGCATTAAAGCTTCATTTACAGAAGTACATGTCCCGATAAGGGTTACTCCGTTTTCTTTTAATTTCTGAATACTCTGATCATCAAGATTTCCAAATGTAAAACTCAGAATCTTGCATCCTTCCTGAATAATGGCATCCACCTGTTCATGATAACTGTTAATACCGATCGCATCTAGGTCCGGAAGCTGTACTTGTATACTATTTTCTCTGGCCAGTTGTTCTATAAACTGCCTGGTTTTACTATATTTTTCTTTTAAAGCATCTGTCACTGCAGGAATGTAATGGACAAAAATATTGGCAGCAAAAGGCTTATCTGTCAGTTTTTTTGTCTCTCTGATCAACTCAACAGATTGATCCGCAGAAAGATCAGCCAATGCCAATGACCCAAGACAGCCTGCCTGAGCCGCTGCTACAGCCATTTGTACCGTGCTGACTCCAAACATCGGAGCCTGAATTACAGGATATTTTATTCCCAACTTTTTACTGATTGTATCCGGCCAAAACATAAGAATTATTTTAATTAAAAGGTACAAAAAATAGGAACAGCTCATTTTCAACAGGATATGACATTCCTCATCCTGAATGAAAATACAATTCCCACAGGTTTCACAGAAAACACAGATTGTAATCTGTGAAATAGTGAAAGCTGTGGGAATATTCTTAATTTCCGGTTTTTATTATATATCCGCTACAGAATTTAGCATCTTTTGTTCCCACGCAGGATCTTTCGGATCAAAGAATAATCTTTTTCCCGTATCTAAGCTACGAACAACATTCATTTCATCTTCTGTAAGTTCAAAATCAAATACATTAAAGTTTTCCTCAATTCTTGATGGAGTCACAGATTTTGGAATCACCACAAATCCTTCCTGCAGATGCCATCTCAGAATGACCTGTGCTACGGTTTTACCATATTTTTCAGCAATTGCTTTCAGATCAGGATTGCTTAAAAGATTCGCATTACCATTTCCAAGCGGGCTCCACGGCTGTGTTATAATATTGTTTTCCCTGTCATATACCTGCAGTTCTTTTTGCTGGAATACAGGATGCAGTTCAATCTGGTTGATTACCGGTAAAACTGTTGAATTGGCTTTCAATTCTTCCAGTTTCTCAACCGTAAAATTACATACTCCGATAGCTTTGATTTTCCCCTCCTGATAGAGTTCTTCCAAAGCTTTCCACGTTCCCAGAAAATCTCCATAAGGCCAATGGATGAGATACATATCAAGATAATCCATCTGTAATCTGTCTAATGTTCTCTGAAAAGCCCTTTTCGCTTTTTCATATCCGTGATCCTGAACCCAGACTTTTGATGTAATAAACAGTTCATCCCTGTCTACTCCGCTATTTTTTACCGCAGCACCTACTGCTGTTTCATTCTGGTAAATAGCAGCAGTATCAATCATTCTGTATCCTGTCTGAATAGCTTTGATGACTGCATTTTCACATTCTTTCAGATCATCCATCTGCCATACCCCAAAGCCTAAAGCCGGAATATCCACTCCATTATTTAAAGTTACCACAGGCTGTCCTGGATAGGTTTTCTTTTGCATAAGTCTTTATTTTAATGATTAATATAAAGTGATAAACAAATTTGCAATAAAAAATTGAAAATCCGGCCTACCATTTTTACTGTTTCTGTTAAAAGATTCTTATTCATAAGGTTTTTAATATGATGTATAAACTACCCCGTCTTTTTGCTTTGCAAAAATCCACCCCTTCAAGTAAGGGGAATGAGTAGTTGATAAAACCAACCCTTTACAATTCTACCTTCTACCTTCCATCTTCCATCTTCCATCTTCCATCTTCCATCTTCCATCCTCAAATTTTCTCTCCTGCCGGCACTTCTCCTCAATTTTCACTATTTTTGTTCAAATTAAAAATCATGTCACAACATATCAGACTGGCTCATGCAGAAGATTATCCAAGAATTATGGAAATATGGGAATCAGCCGTGAAAGCAACCCACGATTTTCTTGCAGAAGAAGACTTCAACTATTTTAAAGAGGTAATTCCAAGGGATTATCTTCCTAACCTTGATGTTTATTTAATTACTGAAGATCATGAAGCTAAAGGTTTTGCATCCGTTGCAGAAGGCAACCTGGAAATGCTTTTTATTCATAATGATACGCGTGGAAAAGGCTACGGAAAAAAGCTTTATGAGTTTATGAAAGAGAAAACCGGATTGACCAAAGTAGATGTTAATGAGCAGAATCCTCAGGCAATTGGTTTTTACGAAAAAATGGGTTTCAAAAAAATCGGAAGATCAGAAAAAGATGGTTCCGGAAAGGATTATCCGCTTATTCATATGAGTTTATAAATGGAAGATTTTATTTTTCATCAATTAAGTTCCGATTCGGAAATACCTTATCAACTCTTGTTATTGGCCGATGAAACCAAAGAAGCCATTGATCAGTATATTTTTAAATCTGATATCTATCTTTTACATGATGGCATAGAAGATATTGCTGTAATGGCATTATGTAAAAGCAATGAGACCGAACTGGAAATAAAAAATGTTGCTGTAATTGAAAGCTACAGAAGCAAAGGAATCGGAAGTATCCTGATGAACAAGGCTAAGGAAATTGCCGGAGAAAATCATTATAAAACACTGATCGTTGGAACGTCAGATACCGGCTTCCAACAGATCAGATTTTATGAGAAAAACGGTTTCAAAAAAACCGGAATCCGGAAAGATTTCTTTATTGAAAACTACCCGTTACCCATTTTTGAAAACGGTTTACAGATGCGGGATATGGTTTTACTTACCCATTACCTGGCGGAATAAGCCTTTAATATGTTCTATTTCGGCTTGATAATTCGTTTTTTTACGGCATCCGAAATACAGTGTATTTTCCAGCTTTTTCTTTCCTTCCCAGATCATTTTAACTTCACCGCCTTCAATGTCATTTTTACATAGGAAGTCAGGAACAACGGCTAATCCTGTTCCTCCTTTCAGACATCGGATGATTGAATTCAGATTGGGAACGATATAATTGGGCCGGAAATTCGGCTTATGACCAAAATTCAAGGTCCAGAACTGGAAAAGGTGTTCCATATCTCCCGTAGTTCCGTACCATTTTTCGTTCTTCAGCCACTCCTCTATCTGTTCTGCATCTTTTGTTTTTAAAACTTTACTGAAAGCGGCAGTATCTACATCTTTCCCTCCAACCAGAATGATCTGCTCGGAAGAGAAGGCTTCATGCTCTATATTGGGGGAAGAACCTTTTTTAGGAGTAATGATAAGATCCAGAATTCCTTTATCCAGCTGATCCAGCATTTCAGGATATTCTCCAAAACTGATGATCAGATTGAAAGGCAGTGATGAAACATATTGTTCCAGTGTAGTCTGAAAAGTCTCAAAACACATTCCCACACTGATTGTAGGCGTAAGCTTTTCTGTAGATTTCTGAAAATTCTTCTCTACATCTTCCAGTCTGGTAAGAGGCTCAGCAACGGCATTGAACAACACCTTCCCTCTTTCTGTCGGAATCATTTTTCTACCGGTTCTGTCAAACAGTTTATAGCCTACATAAGCTTCCAAAGAACTTAAATGCAGGCTTACTCCCGGCTGTGAGATGAATAAGGCATCTGCTGCACCTGTCAATGTCCCGGTTTTATATATCGCTTTAAAAGTACGATACCATTCTAAGTTAACCATGACTTAATTATTAATATTCTGATGCAAATTTACAAAATAATTATAATATTGATACATTTTCATTTTCCAGAAACGCTGCATAATAATCCGGAATTCCGCTTTCCCTTATCTGGCAGGCAGTTTCCTCAATCGGATAAGATAACTGTACAATTTCAGGAGTAATTTTTTCTTCATCCAAAGTGAGCACCAGATAAGAAGCCAGTCTGTTTTCTTCTTTGGAACGTCCTACAGATCCACAATTGACAGCCCAAGAGTTATTTTCAAATTGTTTTTTAAATGATAAATGAGTGTGTCCCATCACAATAAGATCAGCGTCCGCATTCTTCAGCATAGACGTAAAAATCTCATCATTCTTGGACTCGTACAGATAGGTATCGTTACTTTCAAGGCTTGAATGAACCAATTGGATATTCCAGTGTTTTTCACCTGTTTTATAGTTTAATTTTAAATGAAAAGGAAGTTCAGCGAGAAATTTTTTATTCTGTTTTGTAATATGCTTTTTAGAATGGTCTATTGCAATGAACCGGGCTTCAGTTTCTTCTTCCGAATGCTTTGAAAGAGGAATGACAGGAATATCAAAAGCAATTCTTTCATCATGATTTCCCATCAAACAGGGAATGTTCAGGCTTCTGATTTTTTCAATCACTTCATTTCCCCAGGGTGCAAAATCTACAAGATCTCCAAGACAGAATTTCTGGCTGATTCCTCTCTCTTCAATATCCTTCAATACCACTTCTAGTGCAGGAAGATTTCCGTGCACATCGCTAAAAACAGCTATCTGTATCATTGTCCTTCAATTTGTTAAACAAATTTACCTGTCACAACATAATTCCGGTTTAGAAATGATATGATATTTTACCATGAAATGAGAAAAAAGTAAATTGTCAATCGTCAATTTTGCTTCGCAAAGTCAATAGTGAATGATTAACTGCTGATTAGAAATACCTGTACATACAAACAAATCGGCTGCACTCAATCCCCAATCACACATCCCGAACCTATAAAAATTCACAAGCAAAGCGAATTGACTTTTCACCATTCACATACAAAACCTTAAATTTTGAACCCAAAACCTTGAACTCTACAAACTATAATTTAAATAATACTTTTCTATAAATTATATTATTTTTATTATACAAGCATCCATCCTAACTTTGCAGAGTAAAATTTAAACAATCATAAAAGAAATGAAAAAAGTACTAATCATCAACGGAGGACAGAATTTCGGACATTCCGGAGGAAAATATAATCAAACGATCGCAGAAAATACATTGGCAGTTCTTAAAGAATTTGACAACGTAGAAGTAAAGATCACCAATGTAAGCGAAAATTATGACAAACATGAAGAAGTTCAGAAGTTTGTATGGGCGGATTACATTATTTACCACACTCCAATCTGGTGGTTCCAGCTTCCGAACGGATTGAAAAGATATATCGATGAAGTGTTCACCGCAGGTCATGCAAAAGGAATTTATATGAGTGACGGTAGAAAAGCTGAGAATCCTGAAATCAATTATGGAACAGGAGGAATGCTTGGTGGCAGAAAATATATGCTGACTACAAGCTGGAATGCTCCTGCAACCGCTTTCACACTTCCCGGAGAATTCTTTAATGAAAAAAGTGTGGACAAAGGTCCGTTATTTGGGTTCCACAGAATGAATGCTTTTGTTTCTATGGAAAAAATGGAAAGCTTCCACTTCCACGATGTGGAGAAAAACGCCAATATAGAGCGCGATATGAAGCTTTACAGAGAACATGTAAGAAATGTTTTTGAAAAAGAATTAAAATCTGAACTGGTATCATGAAAAAAATACTGATCACAGGTATTACCGGCTATATTGGCGGCAGTATTGCAAAAAAGCTCCTTGAGAGGAATTATGAAGTGACAGGACTCGTCCGTAATGAATCCCATGTACAGGAACTGGAATCATTGGGAATCAAGACGGTTGTAGGGAACATTCACAATGAAGACCTTATCAAAACAGCTGTTGCTGGTGTTGATGCAGTCATTCACAATGCTGATTCTGCCGATGATGCTTATGCTGTGGATAACTTTATCAAAGCTCTGGAGGGAAGTCATAAAACCTTCATTTTTACTTCAGGATCTGCCATTTTTGGAGGTAAAGAAAATGGTAGAAGGAGTGATTTTGTGTATAGAGAAGACTACCCTTTGACTCCAAGACTGGAAATGGCATCAAGGGTACTTATCAATAATTATGTACTTCAATCTGTTCAAAAAGATATAAGAAGTATCGTTATTGTTCCTACCATGGTGTATGGAGAAGGTCTGGGAATAAAAAAAGACAGTATCCAGATCCCTGCTCTGATTAATTTCTCACAGAAAAAAGGACATGGTGTTTATTTTGGCGAAGGTGAAAATATCTGGTCCAATTTACATATTGAAGATCTGGCAGATCTTTATGTACTGGCCTTGGAAAAAGCAAAAGAAGGTTCCATTTATTATGCAGAAAACGGAGCCTCATCTTTAAAAAACATTGCGGAAATCATCAGCAAAAAATATCATCAGCAACCCGCCAGATCTTTAAGCATACAGGATGCTGTTGACAATTTCGGGCCTGCAGGCGGCTATTTCGGTTTTGCATCTAACAGTATATGCAGCGCAGATAAAGCCAGAACAGAACTGGGGTGGAAACCCGTCTATAACTCAATTGAAAATTTTATTTAATTATGAAAATTTATCTTACAGCGATTATAAAGTCTAAAGAAGAACATCAGGCAGAAGTATTTGAAGTTCTTCAGAATATGGTAAAAGAAACAAGAAAAGAAGAGGCTTGTGAACTTTACAGCCTTCACCAGGGAATTGAAGACAAAAATGAGTTTGTTTTCTACGAAATCTGGAAAAACGAAGAAGGATTAGCCCAACATAATCAGCAGCCTTACATCAAGGCTTTCGGAGCTTTGGTTGAAGAAAAGCTTCAGGAGAAACCACAGATTTATACTACCCATATCATTTAATCATGAAAAAATTAGCGTTTTTAATGCTTGCAGTCCTTACAGTAGGATTTGTACATGCACAAACCAAAAAATCAAAGAATATGAAAAAGAAAATTTTATTTGTCGTAACCAGCCATGATAAAAAAGGCAGTACCGGCGAAGATACAGGATATTATCTGGGCGAAGTCTCTCACCCATGGGAAGTTCTGCACAAAGCAGGATATGAAATTGACTTTGTAAGTCCTAAAGGCGGAACTCCTCCGGTAGATGGTTTCGATTTGAAAGATCCGGTCAACAAAGAATTCTGGGAGAACAAGGAATATAAAAACAAAATTGACCATTCTATGACGCCGTCACAAGTCAATCCTAAGGAATACTCAACCATTTTTTATGCAGGAGGACACGGAGCGATGTGGGATTTTGCAGATAATCAGGAACTGGCAGACATTGCTTCCAAAATCTATGAAAACGGCGGTATTGTAGCCGGAGTATGTCATGGTCCCGCAGGTTTGGTGAATATCAAACTGAATAATGGAAAATATCTTGTAGACGGCAAGAAAATCAATGCTTTCACTAATGAAGAGGAATCTGAAGTAAAATTAACAAACGTTGTTCCTTTCTTATTGGAAGATAAGCTGAAAGAAAGAGGAGCAAAATTTGAAAAATCAGGGCTTTGGCAGAATCATGTGGTAACGGATCAGAGAGTGATCACAGGACAGAATCCACAGTCTGCAAAGAGTGTTGGAGAAGCAATTTTAAAGGAATTAAATAACAAATAATTTTTAACCACAAAAGTCACAAAAGCTTCAGACACTTAAATAAAAAGAAGTTTCTAATCAGAATACAGAGAAGAATATTTAAAGTCTTTTTATATCGAAAAGTTCTTAAAAGTGTCAACATTGAAACGGCGAGAATTCCCCTCCAGTGGAGGGGTGGCGAAAATTCAAAGAATTTTTGACGGGGTGGTTTACACATAACAATTAAAACAAAATGGAATACAGAAAATTAGGAAATACTGATTTAGAATTATCAACAATCACACACGGAGCATTTGCAATCGGTGGAAATATGTGGGGCGGTAATGAAAAGCAGGATTCTATCAACTCTATTCACGCATCATTGGATCACGGTGTTACTTCTATCGATACTGCACCATTTTATGGTTTCGGACTAAGTGAAGAAATGATCGGGGAAGCCATCAAAGGTAAAGACCGTTCAAAAATCCAGCTTTTGACAAAATTCGGATTGGTATGGGACGGAAGCAATAATGGCAAAGGAGAATTTTTCTTTGATGCTGAAGACGAAGGAAAAACTCTTCCGGTTTATAAACTGGCTTCAAAAGAAAATATCATCAAGGAAGTTGAGGAGAGTTTAAAAAGATTAGGGACGGATTATATCGACCTTTTACAGCTTCACTGGCCGGACAGCACTACCCCAATCTGCGAAACTATGGAAGCTATGGAACTATTGATCCAGCAGGGAAAAATCCGTGCCGCAGGGGTAAGCAATTACAGCGTGGCTCAAATGGAAGAAGCTAACAGAACGTTAAAGCTTGCCAGCAACCAGGTTTCTTACAGTATGTTGAACCGTGCTATTGAAAATGATCTTGTTCCTTATTCTTTGGAAAACAATTCAGGAATTATCGTGTACAGTCCGATGGAAAGAGGTCTTTTAACCGGTAAATATTTTAAGGAAACCCAATTGAAAGATAACGACCACAGAAACGGATATTTCTCTCAGTTTGATTTGAATAAAGTGAAAACTTTCTTAGAAAAAATAGAACCTATTGCTCAGGAAAAAGGAGCCAGCCTTTCTCAGCTGGTACTAAGATGGACAACTTTACAACCAGCCATTACCGTTGTATTGGCAGGAGCAAGAAATGCACAGCAGGCTATTGAAAATGCAAAAGCAATGTCTATTGACCTTTCACAGGAAGAATTGAACATCATCAATTCAGCTTTAAGCGAGATATAATATAAAGCTGGAAGAAAGGGGCTGGAAGAAGGAAGTTATTGATGTCGGATAACCAATAGATTGGTTTACGATTGAACTTCAACTGTCATTCCGAAGAAGGAGGAATCTCTTTGTCACATACAGAAAAGTGCATAGAAACCACCTAATTATCAATACACTAATAGAACTTCCCTCTCCCAGCTTCCAGCTTCCTTTCTTTTAACCTCAATCCCTATAAGAATGAAAAATAATCTGATCAAAGTGTTCGGGTTAGCGACACTATTGACTATAAACAGCATTACATTAAACGCTCAGACCCTCGTTAACCCCGAAGACCAATCATGGTATCCTTCTGCTTATGGCTCAAAAGATGAGATCGGAGCTGCTAATTTATTGACACCTGAAGTTGTCAAACAGGCATTAGGACTGGTAAAACAAGGTAAAACGCTGGCGCTTGCCGTTCCCATTGATAAAAATCTTCCTGCTTTCAGACACAGAAGTTTTAATTTATACAATATTCAACCCGGAGAACAGGGCGGAAAAAGCATAGGACCGAATAAATTCACCTTCAATGATGAACTGGTCAACGGATGGACCGGCGTGGGAACCCAGCTTAACGGAATCGGGCACATCGGGATTGACAACACCTACTATAACGGAAATAAAGCAGCAGACTTTGTAACCGTAGAAGGTGTCAAGAAACTGGGCGTTGAAAAAGTACCACCTTTTGTAACCCGTGGTGTAGTGCTTGATATGACTGCTCATTATGGAAAATCAATTGTGCCGGGAGGAACAGAATTTACGGTAGAAGACATTCAATCCGTTTTAAAGAAACAAGGAATTACTCTGAGAAAAGGTGATATTGTTCTTTTCAACACCGGATGGCTTGAATTGATTGGTAAAAACAACCAGCAATTCCTGGAAACTGAACCGGGAATCGGAATGGATGCTGCAAAATGGCTTGCCGATCAGGGAATCGTAGCTTTTGGCGGCGATACCTGGGCTTCTGAAGTATATCCTAACCCAAAAAGTAAAGAAGAATTCCCTATCAACCAGTTTATGCTGGCCAAAAAAGGAATCTATAACCTGGAACTGATCGACAGCCGCCCGTTGGTGAAGCAAAAAATCTGGGAATTTTTATTCGTTCTGGGACAGCCTTTATATGTAGGCTCTACTCAGGTGAATGTAAATCCTGTGGCGATTTATTAAATATACCTTCCTAAATTTTGAAGAACAGAGAGACAACGTAATTGCGTTAAAAAATAAAATTAACCTTAAAATTTATTTTTAGAATTAATACCCAAACCAGGTTACATTGTCACTTTGCTTCTTATACTAAAACGGCCTTTCACATTTGAAAGGCCATTTTTATAAAGTAAATATCAGTAAATTATGCAGTCTTCATTGACTTCCATCTACCCGCTCCCATACTTCACTATTTTGCAATCGGAAGATGAGTACTTACTGCAATTCTGTTCCAGGCATTGATGGTTATGATCGCCATGATGATCTGGGCAATCTGGTTATCATCAAAGAAAGATTTTGCTTTCTGATAAGTTTCTTCAGTTAACCCCTTTTCACTGATCAGAGTAATTTCTTCTGTCATAGCCAACAATGCCAGCTCTTCCTCAGTGAAAAACTCTTTGGCTTCTGTCCATCCGTTCAGAATAAAGATTCTCTGGGGATTTTCTCCGTATTTGATAGCATCTTTTGTATGCATATCCAGGCAGAAAGCACATTTATTGATCTGTGAAGCTCTGATTTTAATTAATTCTTTCTGAATAGGTGTTAAAGAAATAGTCTGTAAATACCCTTCCAGTCCCATCATCGCTTTGTAAGCTGCCGAATCTACTGTTGCAATATTTAATCTTGCGCTCATAATATTATTATTTTTTGGTTAATTGATCTATACTTAAAGAATAATGTTGTTGTACCGCCAGTAAAAGTGCAGCAGCACTTCCCACCCATACAGAGTAATTCAGCGGGGCTTTTGTTCCTGATGCAATGGTCATGGATACTGCAAAAATCAGCAGCAGAATACTGCTTCCATACGCTGCAATTCTGGTTTTAAATCCAAGAATCAGCATCAAAGGGAAAAGAATTTCCAAAAAGGTAGCAGCATATGCTGAAAATGTACTCAAAGATTCCGGAAGAAAAAATGTCAGCTGTCTTGTATATTCTTTAAAGCTTTCCATATTTCCCCATGACGAATTTTCTTTGCTCCACAACCCGAACCGGTCTGCAACTGCAGAAAGCATCGTCACGGCAAGAGCCAGCCTTAAATAGAGTTGCGGAAATTGTTTTTTTGTATCTGTCATTGCATTAGCTTTTAATTGCATGACAAATTTCCGGCTTATGATCCGTAAAAAACTTAAACTGGTTTAAGAACGTAGTTTTGCTTTAATTTCACTTAAATACTCCGGTGTAAATCCGAGAAACGAAGCAACAAGATATTGGGGAATCCTTTGAATAAACCATGGGTACATTGTGCTGAAATGGATATACAGTTCTTCTCTTGAAAATTCAGACAAATAACGGAGTTTTCTTTCTGAAGCGGCGTAAGCCCTTTGATAAATAATCCGGAAATAACGCTCCATTACAGGATGTTTTGCAAACAATAATTCCTGATTTTTAAAATCAATCACCAAAACAGTAGAATGCTCCACCGACTGAATATTAAAATCCGTCTGCTGCTGCCTTTCATACGCAAATGTATCCGTAATCCACCAGTTTTCAATGGCAAACTGAGTGGTATTCTCCACTCCTTTTTCGTTGATAAAGAATTTCCTCAGACAGCCCTTTACCACAAAAAACATATTCCGGCATATCTCTCCCTCAAGCATCAGATTCTGCTTCTTCTTTACCTCCATCACCTTGAAAAATGATACAATAGAAGTATACTCCTCATCGGTTACGGTAATGAATTTATTTAAATGTGCTTTGAATGGATCCATTGTAAGAATTAATACTCAAACTTAACTTTATTTTTTTAGTTTTACAATGAGAAAAATATTGAATCATGGAAATCGTTGCTAAAATTCTGACCGCTGTTGTTGCACTGGAACACCTTTATATCCTTTGGATGGAAATGTTTGCCTGGGAAACCAAAGGAAAAGAAGTTTTTAAAGCAGCTTTGCCTGCGGAGATGTTTAAACCGACGAAAGGACTTGCTGCCAATCAGGGGCTTTACAATGGTTTTCTGGCTGCAGGACTGATCTGGTCATTTTTGATTAAAGATCCGCAATGGCAGACCAATGTGGCATTATTCTTTTTAGGATGTGTAGCTGTGGCCGGAATCTATGGAGCCATTTCTGCCACTAAAAAAATATTTTTCGTTCAGGCATTACCCGCTATCCTTGCGATTATTGCCGTTTTACTGAAATAACTTGACAAGCTATCATAAAGATTTCTTTCCAATCACCATTCTCTTAACTTTCATAATAAGAGAAAAATCATCATGAAAATACTATTTCAAAACCACACTGAAAATCAACAACTTATCTACACAAAAATCCATTTAATATAAATTTTGTAAATTTGCACCGTCATAAAAAACTGATATACAGTTTTTTGATACTGGCAAGCATTTTGATGAAATGTAGCCATTCAAGTTGTTCAGTACACATATCTGTAATTACCTCATCAGTAATTTAATTGTAGACTCTATGTAAAAAGATTAATTTCTTTTGCATAATACACTCTTTTTCTAGAGTATAATCTATTGAAATATTTAAAATAAACATAAGACCATCAGGTCTTTATGCTGTTATTTTTTGTTTGAAGCTTTTATCACTAAAGGCCCGGCAAATTATTTTATCCTATCGTCATCAGCAGAACAACGAAAGCTAAATGTATATACTAAACTGGTGTACAGTTTTTATATCAAATTATTAATTGAAAAATTCTGAATATGGAAAAAAATGAAAACACCCGAAAAGTAAAACTTAAGGTTGAAGACCTGACCATCATCTTTGGTAAAAACAAAGAAAAAGCACAGGAACTTTTAGACAAAGGTTTTTCCAAAAAGGAAATTCTTGAAAAAACAGGCTGCACCATAGGAATCAACAAAGCCAGTTTTGAAATTTATGAAGGGGAATTCTTTGTCATCATGGGACTGTCAGGAAGTGGAAAATCTACTTTACTGCGCTGTCTTAACAGACTGAATGAGCCTACTTCCGGAAAAGTATACATCAACAACGATGATATTACCAGTAAAAACAACAAGGAACTTTTAGAAGTAAGGAGAACGGAAATGAGTATGGTATTTCAGAAATTCGGATTGCTGCCCCATCATACCATTTTAGACAATGCAGGTTTCGGGCTGGAAATCAGAGGAGAAAGCAAAGCTTCCCGGGACAAAAAAGCACAGAAAGCACTGGATATTGTAGGATTAACAGGTTTTGAAAACCAATATCCTTCGCAACTTTCAGGAGGAATGCAGCAGAGAGTAGGATTGGCAAGAGCTTTGGCCAATGATCCCGAAGTATTGTTGATGGACGAAGCTTTCTCAGCACTTGACCCATTGATAAAATCTGAAATGCAGGATCAGATGCTTGAACTGCAGAATACCTTACAGAAAACCATCGTCTTCATTACCCATGATCTGGACGAAGCCATTAAAATCGGAGACCGCATCGTCATCATGAAAGATGGTGTCATAGAACAGATAGGAACAGCGGAAGAAATTTTAACCAACCCAGCAAGCGACTATGTAAAAGCGTTCGTAGAAAAAGTAGACCGTAAAACCATTATTACAGCAAGATCTTTAATGTTTGATAAAGCTACGGTGGTCCGTTTCAGAAAAGATGGCCCTGAGGGAGCTTTACGAAAAATGAGAGCCACCGGATTAGAAAACTTACCTGTTGTAGATTTTCAGAATAAATTCCTTGGATTTGTTACCCTTAACGATGTCGTACGCATTGCCAGAAAGAAAGAACCAACGGTAGAATCCATTATCAACAGTAATGTTCCTTCGGTGTACCCTGAAGTGACTGTTGAAGAAATGTTACCCCTGATCTCAGAAAATAAATCGTCCATTGCCGTGATTGATGAAGACAATAAATTTTTAGGTCTTGTGACCCAGTTATCTCTGGTCATAGAAGCCACAAAGTTTAACGAAGAAGAAATTATTGAATTAAAAGAAATCGCAAACAACCAATAAGATGAATAAAACTATAGATATAGGTCAATATGTAGAAACTGCAATCAATTGGCTCACAGAAAACGGAAAACCTGTATTCGATGTTATAAAACACTTAGGAAATGCCTCTATCATGGGGATTGAATGGGTATTAACAAACACACCTTTTTATGTAATCATTCTCTTCTTTACCCTTCTGGCACTGTGGAAGGCCGGAAAAGCTATCGCTGTGGTAACTGCAGCCGGACTAAGCTTAATATTTTTAATGGGATTATGGAAAGAAACCATGGAAACGCTGGCATTGATCTTTGTTTCTACCATTACTGCCCTTATCCTTTCTATCCCTTTGGGAATTCTGGCTGCTAAAAGCAAAATAGCAGACAAAATCATCCGTCCTTTACTGGATTTGATGCAGACCATGCCCGCATTTGTCTACCTGATTCCGGCAGTACTGTTTTTCAGTATCGGAAAAGTACCTGGTGCTTTTGCCACCATCATTTTTGCGATGCCGCCTGCAGTAAGGTTAACGGCATTGGGAATTGAGGCTGTTCCAAAAGATATTGTAGAAGCAGCAAGAGCTTTTGGAGCTACCGGCCGTCAGATTTTGTTTAAAGTAGAGCTTCCTTTAGCGATGAAAACGATTTTAACAGGGATCAATCAAACGATATTATTATCCTTATCCATGGTCGTGATTGCAGGAATGATTGCTGCAGGCGGTTTGGGAGAGAAAGTACTGGAAGGAATTAATAATCTGGATATCGGTTTAGGATTTGAAAGTGGATTATCCGTTGTGATTTTAGCCATTATCCTCGACCGTATTACCCAGGGATTTGTAAAGAAAAAGCAATAAGATGAAACAATTAAAATATCTGTTTTTACCCGTTTTAATGTTACTTTTTACAGCATTAAGTTCGTGTGAAAATATTAAAAACTCTAAATATATCACCATCGGAATGGTAGATGGCTGGGCGGAAGATGTCGCGATGACACACCTTGCTAAAGCCATTCTGGATGAGCAGGGATATCACGTTATTATTCAAAAAGCCTCTACGGATATGATCCTGGCTTCAATGAATAATGAAGATACAGACCTTTTCATGGGAATATGGCTTCCTTACACTCACGCAAAAAAGCTCGCTAAATTTCCCGGATTAACTTATCTTGGAACCAATTACGACAACGGCCGTATAGGATTGGTGGTTCCGGATTACGTTCCTGTTTACTCTATTGAAGAGCTCAATCAGCATAAAGATCAATTTAATCGTAGAATCATAGGCATTGAAAAAGGAGCCGGATTAACCACCGGAACAGATAAAGCAATCATAGATTATAAACTGGATTATCAGCAGATCAATTCCTCTACCATTGCCATGATCACCGAGTTACAGAATGCCATACAACGAAAAGAATGGATTGTGGTAACCGGATGGCAGCCTCACTGGATGTTTGGTAAGATGAAGCTTAAGTTTCTTGATGATCCCAAAAAGATATATGGTGAAGCAGAACAGATTAAGACTTATTCCAGGAAAAGCTTTTCAACAGATCATCCGGAGCTGGCCAGATTCTTTTCAAAACTTCATTTTGATGATGAGAACATGTCTGATCTTTTAATGAAAATGGAACAGAGTAAAAACAAAGAAGCCACGGCCAAAGAATGGGTGAAAGATCACCCGGAACTGGTACAGTCTTGGTTAAACAAAAATTAATAAACAATTTGGTATTATTTAAAATCCTCAACTCTATATGAGCCTGAGGATTTTTTTGATTTATTATGCAGAAGAACTCATTGATTCTTTGATTTTCTCACGATGAAGGATTCCCCAATTGACTAATGTTTCTGTTACCGGAAATACAGATTTTCCATATTCTGTGACAGCATAGGTTACCGTAATAGGTTTTGTATCCTGAATCGTTCTTGTGATCAGGAGATTGGTTTCCAGTTCTTTTAATTCTTTGCTCAGCATTTTTGCAGAGATCCCTTCAATACTGCGTTCCAGCTTTTTAAAATGAATCATTTGATCCGGTCTGTTCGTCAGATACCGTAAAATCATCAGTTTCCATTTTCCTCCCAAAACATCCAGACTGTCACGCATTGCAAACAGTTCTTCTGTACAGCTTGCTTCTCTTTCGATACCGTTTTCAATAATTTTTGCCATAATAGTTTCATGAAGGTAACTAGTTACCATTGGTTAACTAGTAGCAAATATAAACTATTCCCTCTTTACATTTGTGTATCAAATTAACAATAATGAAAGCAGTTATTTTAAATAAGAACGGAACACTGGAAGACGGATTTGCTGACCAGCCGCAACGTAAAAGTAATGAAGTATTAATACGGATTAAAGCAAGTGGTTTCAATCCCATTGATTACCAGATGCTGGAAAATGAACTGGAAAGAAAACTCATCAGTTCTCCGATATTAGGAAGAGAATTATCCGGAATTGTAGTAGATATAGGTTCAGAAGTTACAGAATTCAATATTGGAGACGAAGTCTATTGTGGAAGCGGTTCTATGGGAAGTAACGGTACTTATGCAGAGTACATAAGCGTTCCCGAGGCCATTATTTCTTTTAAACCAAACAATATTTCGTTTGAGCAGGCGGCTGCTATTCCTTCAGCAGGGCTTACTTCTTTACAGATCTTTAACCGTTTGAAATTAAACCCGGAAAATACAATCCTTGTTACAGGTGCTGCCGGAGGTGTTGGTTCATTCCTGATTAAACTTTTATTAGCTTATAATATCAGGAAGATCACGGCAACCGCTGGCAGTGAAGAAAACAGGCAGATGCTTCTTAATTTAGGATTAAAAAGTGATCAAATCATCAATTATAAAGAAGAAAATCTTATTGGAAATATCCTGAAAGCCAATAATGACGAGCCATTTGAATATGGAATTGATCTCGTAGGAAACTACATGTCAGAAGTAACGGCAGAAGTTTTAAAAATCAACGGTATGTATGTAGATGTTACTGCTTTGGTAACAAAATATGCTCATGAAACATTGTTCAACAAAGGAACTTTAATCATGAATATCTCCAATTACGCGTATGGTATGACTAAAAAATATGACTATTATAAAAACAGTTTACTGGAAATAAAAAGACTTATTGAAAACGGAACCATTCTTCCTCCCCAGCATAAAATAGTTGGAAATCTTTCTTTGGAAACTGTTATGAAAGCACATTCTATGTTAAAAAATAACCAGACCCAGGGTCATAAACTTATCATGAGAAATGATGAATAAAATACCAAGACGTATCGTAACAGGAATTAAAGACGGAAAATCTGTTATTGTAGAAGATCAGCAGGTTGAAAACGCTGTGGAACATTTTCCGGGACTTATCATTTCAGATGTATGGAATACTCAGACAATGCCAGCCAGCTTAGACTTTGAAACCAGAATTCACAATACAGGATTTCCGAAAACACCTAAAAACGGCACTTATTTTAGGTATGTAGTAGTTCCTCCGGATAAAGATTTAGGCGTAGAATGGAAAAAAAACGAACCTCATCCGATGATGCACCAGACTCCTACGTTGGATTATATCATTATCCTTTCCGGTGAACTGTATCTGATCATGGAAGAAGGTGAAACGCTTTTGAAACCGGGCGACATTGTCATCCAAAGAGGAACGAATCATGCATGGAGCAACCGTTCTGACGAGCCTTGTATTCAGCTGGCTGTGTTGATTGATGCAAAAATTTAATAGTAAAGAATTTCCCACAGATCACACAAATACCACAGATAAAAATTCACGTAGATGCAGCAAATTTTACAGAGATCTGCATAATCTGTGGGAAATAAAAAAGATTTTTAAAGTTGGGAAAACGCAAAGGCGCAAAGAAAAATAAACAATAGGTTGTTTTAAGGCGCAAGAAAATCAAAGATTTTCAGCAAAGATTAATCCATATAGTATTAGGAACATACAATTTTATTGCAGATAAAATCCTTGCGCCTTACAGCATAATAAAAGAAAAAAATTGTGCCTTTGCGTTTTCCAACAAAAACCTCTTAACTTACAAACCAGAAAGCTCCTTCAGTTTCTGCTTCATTTTTTCAGGCGTCATCTGCCCTTCCTGATAATACACCAGATTCTGATGCTGATCAAGAAATATCCACAAAGGATAAACAGGCTGATTTTTATTCTTTGATAATGCCAGTGCCAATTCATGAATTCCGGAATTTCCATTCTGCAGATATTCAAAATCCTGATTTTGAAAATGAATGGTCTCCTTCGTCTTTTCTGCCTCAAAGTTGATAAAATAAAAGTGATCATTGATCATACTCACCAGCTCTTTATCTTTATTCAAACGATGGGCCTCAATCTTACAGACTGCACACCAATCTGTATACAGATGAATCACCACCGGCTTTGGATTTTCTTTCTGCTGAGTCTCAAGGTCAGAAAAAGTGCCCGTCTTCATCTGAGACAGATAAAAACAGGGCACTAACATTAAAAATAAAGCTATTTTTTTCATTTCAAAGTATATTTTACTCCGAGGAAACCTCTGATTCCCTGCATGGGTGCATAGCCATATGCCGTATCAAATGTATAATGATTAGGATTATTGATGGGATCATCAACATGTTTATCAAATGGGTCAAATGGTCTCATCAAAGGATCTTTAGGTCTGAAATTGAATAAATTTTTCATCCCGCAATACACTTCAAATCCAGATTTGAAGCTCTTGGACACCTGAATATTGGCCAGAGAATAAAACGGTGAATATTCAGGGCGGTAGTCATTCACCAGAACAGGAAGCCGCATCGGTCCGTAAAACTGTCCCGTAAAGTCTATCGTCAGATTATTCGCAAACTTATAAGTCAGGTTATAAGTACCACTCCATTTTGGGGCATGCAGCTGTTGTTTTTTTTGATTTTCATTATCAAATTTCTGATACACATCCAGATATGTGACTCCCAGATTAATACTTAGAGGAAATTGAAAGCTAAAATCTACATTCAAAGAAGCTCCTCTTGAAATTCCATATCCGTGAAGATTGTCGTAAATAATTTTGTTCGGATCGGAATCAAAATCCCCTACAATTTTATTGCTGAAATAAGTATAAAATGCCGAAGCATCAAGATTTACCATTATGCTACCTACCGGAATTTTCCAGATATAATTCAGGTTACCGTTAACAGATCTTTCCGGCTTTAGATCTGATTTTACCACGACTTCCCTGGAACCTGTCAAAGCTGCATGATCTTCCGTAAACAAATTAACCACTCTGAACCCTGTTCCAAAATTGAAACGCAAAGTGTGATAAGGATTAGGGTTAAATTTCCATGCAAACCTTGGTGAATGTACGGAATGATGCACTTTATCATAATCGTATCTGTACCCAAGTAACAAGGTATTTTTATCGTCGATCTCCCACTGGTCCTGGATAAAGGCGCCCCAGATAGGAGACTTCATCGGTGCATTGGTAATTCCGTCCGCATCGAGTGTTCCCGGAGTATTATCATCGTAAAATGTTCTTTTAAAAGTAATCCCGGCAGTAATATCATGCTTCCCGAAGCTTCTGTCCCAATACGTCTGTACAAAGGCTACCTTTTGTGTCGCATTGAACGGATTTGATCCATAAAACGAATTCTGATCGTGATAGTTATAAGAAAACTGAGTCACGATATGCTCTTTCATGGGCCATTCGTATAATCCGAAAATCTCTGCCCTGTTTGTATAAATACTTTCTCCGTATACTTCATCACTGCCACGGAAAGATTTATTCCACTGCATTTCACCTCCAAAACGGTCTTCATACAGATATCTCATGGCAAAACTTGCCTGTCTGTTTTCCTTTCTTTTAAAATTCCATTTGTTAAAAACCGAAATTCTGCTTTGCAGCGTAGCATCTGTAAAATTATCTTTATTCTGATCTATCCTCTCCTGAAAACTGAAATAATTTAAACTTAATAATGAAGCGGCCTTTTTTCCAACATTGAATTTTGTGGAAAGATCCAGGTTATTCTCACTCCAGGTACTGGTCATCATATCAACACTCAGTTTAGGAGCGGTCAGTGCATTTTTGTTGATAATATTGATCACTCCTCCCATGGCTTCAGAACCATAAATAGAAGATGCCGGACCTTTTACTACTTCTATTCTATCTACCAAGCTATTAGGGATTCCGCTTAATCCGTATACGGTGGAAAGTGAACTCACAATCGGCATTCCGTCAATCAGGATCATCGTGTATGGACCTTCCAGTCCGTTGATGTGAATATCTCCTGTATTACATACAGAACAGTTCAGCTGAGGTTTTACTCCATTCACCATGGCAATGGCCTCAAAAATACTTGGGGTAGGATTTTTCTGAAAAAATTTCTGACTGTAGATCTCTACCACCACAGGACTTTTGGATCTGCTCATTGGTTTTATGGTTCCTGTAACCACTACATCCTCAATGTTGCTTGTTTTGTATTCCCTCTTCATAACGCTGGCAGAATTCTGACTTTTAGTCTGCTGTAAACTCAAACTGTCCGTCTCCTGTGCAAAACAATAGGTTGATAAAAAAGTAATAGAAAATAATATTCGCTTCATGAAATTAAAATTGTTAGACAAATCTAACAATTATTTTTCAAATACAAAACTTTGCATGAAAATATAGATTGAGTCAATTCATGAAAAATGATTAAATTTGAGAAACTACATACGAAAGTAAAATGAGATATCATCAATCGGGAAATATCCCACCAAAAAGGCATACGATCTTTAAGTCTCCTGAAGATAAATTTTACTATGAACAGCTTTTCGGTACAGAAGGCTTCCATGGTATTTCTTCTCTGTTATATCATATCCACCGCCCTACACAGATCAAATCTATCGGTGAGCCGAAAGATGTGACTCCTAAGATCGCAGTGGAAAAAAACATTACTCCCAGAATGTTTAAGGGAATGAATGTCACTCCTGAAAACGATTTTCTGGACAGCCGAAAAATCCTTTTGATGAACAACGACCTGAAAATGGGATTGGCAAAACCAAGAAATTCGATGGATTATTTCTACAAAAATGCGGAATGTGATGAGCTTTTGTACGTTCATAACGGAGCCGGAATTTTAAAAACATTTGTAGGAGACCTTGAATTCGTAACCGGCGATTATCTTATTATTCCGAGAGGAACCATTTATCAGGTAGAACTAAAATCTGATGATACTGTATTTTTCGTACTGGAAAGTCACTCTCCTATTTATACTCCGAAAAGATACAGAAATGAATTCGGGCAGCTTCTGGAACATTCTCCATTCTGTGAGAGAGACATGATTGCTCCTACTTTCAAAGAACCCGTTGACGAAAAAGGAGAATTCCTGATTAAAGTAAAAAAAGAAAATCAGATTACAGATTTCATCTATGCAACACACCCGTTTGATGTGGTGGGCTGGGATGGCTATTTCTATCCTTATAAATTCAATATTAAAAACTTTGAGCCGATTACCGGAAGAATTCACCAACCGCCACCGGTTCACCAGAATTTTGAAGGACACAATTTCGTAGTATGTTCATTCTGCGCAAGAATGTATGACTACCATCCACAGGCGATTCCGGCACCTTATAATCATTCCAATATTGATTCTGATGAGGTATTGTTCTACACAGAAGGTGATTTTATGAGCCGTAACCATATTGATTTGATGGATTTCACGCTTCACCCCGGAGGAATTGTACACGGGCCACACCCGGGTGCTATGGAAAGAAGTATCGGTAAAAAATTCACAGAAGAATATGCTGTAATGGTAGACCCTTTCCGTCCTTTAAAAATTACAGAGGAAGCTTTAAAAGTGGAAGATCCTTCCTATAAAACTTCCTGGCTTGAATAAATCTCAAAAAGTATTACTGAATACATACAAAAGACGCTTTAAATCCTTTATTTAAAGCGTCTTTTTTCGTAAATTTGTAAGGTATGGTTAAACATATTGACCATCATTATTTTTCATGACGCATCCTAAGTAATGGTGGTTTAAAACAAAATCAATATTACATGTTAGAAAGAATCAGATTAGAAAGTCTACGCGACAAAGTAACCACCGCGGAAAATGCAGTAAAAATTATCAAAGACGGTATGACTATTGGGTCCAGCGGCTTTACAAAGGCAGGTGACAGCAAAGCCATTTTGCCGGCACTGGCTGAAAGAGGAAAAACCGAAGACCTTAAAGTCACTTTAATGACCGGAGCTTCACTGGGCCACGGTACTGATGGAAAACTGGCAGAAGCCAACGTCCTGAAAAAAAGAATGCCCTTCCAGGTAGATCCTATTCTAAGGAACAAAATCAACAATGGTGAAATTCTCTTCATCGACCAGCATTTAAGCGAAAGTGCAGAACTTCTTCACACTAAAAACCTTCAGAGCATTGATGTAGCCATTATTGAGGCTGCCTATATTGAAAGAGACGGAAGTATTGTTCCTACCACCTCTGTGGGAAATTCGGTGACCTTTGCGGCTTTGGCTAAAAAAGTCATCATTGAAATCAATACCGAAGTTCCTGAAGAAGTCTATGGAATCCATGACATTTACCAGGCAGAAGATTATCCTTACAGAAATGTTATCCCAATTGTAGCTCCTTGGAATAAAATCGGAAGAAAAAGCATTCCCGTTGACCCCGATAAAATTGAAGCCATTGTTTTTACTAACCGCAAAGACAGTCCGGCAGATATTGCAGAACCGGACGAAAAAACAACAGCCATTGCTAAACACCTTCTTGCATTCTTTGAAAACGAAGTTCTTTTAGGTCGTCTTACAGACCGTTTACTTCCTCTTCAGGCCGGTATCGGTAAAGTAGCCAATGCTGTTCTGACAGGTTTCAAAGACAGTAATTTTTATGATCTCACCATGTTTTCCGAGGTGCTGCAGGACAGTACTTTTGATCTGATCGATTCCGGTAAACTAAGCTTTGCATCAGCATCTTCCATTACCGTTTCTCAGGAATGTTATGAAAGAGTTTTAGGAAACCTTTCAAAATATAAAGACAAATTTGTTTTAAGACCTCAGAATATTTCCAATACACCCGGACTGATCCGAAGATTGGGAGTGATTGCCATCAATACAGCTATTGAATTCGATATTTATGGAAATGTAAACTCCACTCATATCGGAGGAACAAAAATCATGAACGGAATCGGAGGTTCCGGAGACTTTGCGAGAAATGCCTATCTGAGTATTTTTGTGACTCAGGCGGCTTCAAAAGGAAACAATATTTCCCATGTTCTTCCTATGGTTTCACATACCGATCATACAGAACACGATGTGGATATTCTGGTAACAGATGTCGGATTGGCAGATTTAAGAGGACTGGCACCAAGAGAAAGAGCACAGAAGATTATAGACAATTGTGTTCATCCGGATTATAAAGAAGAATTGCAATCTTACTTCGACAGAGCATGCGAAAAAGGAGGTCATACTCCCCATTTATTACAGGAAGCCTTCAGCTGGCATTTACGATTTGCAGAAACCGGAAGCATGAAACAGAAAACAACTGTAGAAGCCGCTAATTAAATATTTTCATCAAAGAATAAATAAGAAAAAAGGACCGGATGTCAATGCATCCGGTCCTTTTTTATACAATATTCCTGCATGTTCTGCATGACAAAAGTCTTTTCAATATCTTTAAAATATTTGAAAAGTATATTGTTATAAAGATTATCTTTGAAAGAAGAGCTGTATTTTTTATGAGATTTAAAATACGTTGAACACCCTTTTAAAAAGACAAAATATGAATAATTACATCAGTGCAGAAGAAGCAATATATACGATAAAAAGTGGAAACCGTGTATTCTTTCACGGCAGTGCATGTACCCCGAACTACCTGATTGATGAGCTGGCAAGACAATCTAACCGATTGCAGAATGTGGAAATGGTTTCCATTACCCAGCAGGGAAATGTGGAAATTGCAAAACCACAATACAAAGACAGTTTTTTCATCAATTCTTTATTTGTTTCCACCCCTGTGCGTGATGCTGTAAATTCCGACAGAGGTGACTTTGTTCCGGTATTTTTAAGCGAAATTCCTATTTTGTTCAGAAAAAATATTTTACCCCTTGACGTAGCCCTGGTAACCGTTTCTCCTCCGGACAGACATGGTTTCTGCACATTGGGAACTTCTGTAGATATTGCCAGAGCAGCAGTAGATACGGCAAAAATCATTGTGGCTATCGTTAATCCAAGAATGCCGAGAACCCATGGAGACGGGATGATCCACATCAGCAGAATCCACAAACTGGTTTGGCATGAAGAGGAACTTCCAACGGTAGACTATGGCTCAAAAGTAGGTCCCGAAGAAATGCTCGTAGGAAAGAATGTTGCTGAACTTATTGAAGACAGATCTACCCTTCAGATGGGTATCGGAACCATTCCTGATGCGGTTCTGAAATGCCTTACCAATCACAAAGACCTCGGAATTCATACAGAAATGCTGAGCGATGGTGTTATTGATTTAATTCAGAATGATGTGATCAACAACAAATATAAAGGATACAACGATAATAAAACCATTACAAGCTTCTGCTTCGGAACCAGAAAACTCTATGATTATGTGGATGATAATACCGTTTTTGCTTTCAGGGATGTAAGTGAAGTCAATTTTCCGATCAATATCATGAGAAACAAAAAGATGGTAGCCATCAATTCTGCTATTGAAATAGACCTTACAGGACAGGTTTGTGCCGACTCTATCGGAACACTTCAGTACAGCGGAATCGGAGGACAAATGGACTTTATGCGTGGTGCCGCTTTAAGTGATGACGGAAAGCCCATCATTGCCATTACGGCCAGAACCAAAAAGGGAGTTTCAAGAATTGTTCCTTTCCTTAAACAGGGAGCTGGTGTAGTAACAACAAGAGGTCACATTCATTACGTCGTTACTGAATACGGAACTGCCTATCTGTACGGAAAAAATCTTCGCCAGAGAGCACAGGAGCTTATCAGCATTGCTCATCCTGATGACAGAGAGATGCTGGAGAGAGCGGCCTTTGAAAGATTTAAACATTGAGAATCAAATCATAAAGCATAAAAAACTGTTTTTGAAACTAATTATTTAAAACAAATTCTGAACTGTACATCCCTAAAACATAAAAAAACATTAATATTTTGGCAGTATATTTGATAAAATTCATTCAAAAACAAGGAAATTGAAAACTATATATAATTCGATACGGGAGGAAGTTATAAAGCATTCGAAAGTAAGGAATTCTGTTTTGGGGAATGTGAATGAATGGAAAAGAAGCCATTATATTATTCTTTCCGAAATTATTAAAGAAGAACTTTCCGGAGCCGAAGAACTGAAAGGAGGAAAAAAATTTGAAATCGGAAATACCATTTCCCACGTTACCCTCCAGCGATTCTTTGAGAATGATTACCAGGATAAAACCCACAGTGATCTCAGATTCCTGAAGACCCTTGATAAAATCTGTATTTTCTTAGGATATAAAGATCTTAACGATTATATTCTTGCCATCAGATACAGAAAAGAGAATGAAGAAGAAAACAATGATCAGTCTTATCTTACGCAGATGGTGTATGATTATTGTGCCACCGCTTTTGAGTTCTGCAAACAGTTTCCTGAACACAACACCAATCTGTTTAAAGAACTGGTTTTTGATGATTCTCCTTTTTTAGAACGGGTTTCACAGTTCAGCAAAGAACTGTGTGATAAAGACTTTCAACTGGTAACAAAAAATAACCGGTCCAATTATGAAGTTTTTGATATTCATATCGTTACCGATGAGCCGGATAAGAAAATCCTGGAAACTCAGGAATTCTGGAATCTGCTGTTCAAGGTAGGAGAAACCGGTGAAGAACATTTTGTGAATCAGCTGAGTACCCAGATCTACTTCATCCGGAAAATAAACAATACCTGGAAGATATGGGATAATTACAATCCCGACGCGGGAATGCTCAACAGAAAAATTGAAACCACTTCATAAGAAAGCCGTAGATATTCTCTACGGCTTTCATGTTTCGAAATATTTTTTTTTCACTTGTATTTTGTATAACAAATGTAGGTAGACGATTTTAAACTAATTAAACTTAAATATACTTAAGTAAACTCTTCTTTAAGATTATGTTAAATATATTCAATGAAACTGCGGGAATATTTTCGCCATATCTAAGAATTTTGTAATTTGCATACCAATAAAATAAAAGTAAAAGAGAAAATATGTCAACACTTACATTTGCCGAGAAAATAGCTCAAGCAGAAAATTTCTTGCCGATTAACGGTACGGATTACATTGAGTTTTATGTAGGAAATGCAAAACAGGCTGCCCATTATTACAAAACCGCTTTTGGTTTTCAGTCTGTAGCTTACGCGGGTCCTGAAACAGGGGTAAGAGATCGTGCATCTTATGTACTTCAACAGGGAAAAATCAGATTGGTATTAACAACAGGACTTAAGTCTGATTCTCCTATCAACGAACACGTAAAAAAACATGGTGACGGAGTAAAAATTTTGGCACTTTGGGTAGATGACGCTTATGCAGCTTTCGAAGAAACAACTAAAAGAGGTGGAAAACCATATTTAGAGCCTGTAACGTTAACTGATGAGCAAGGTGAAGTAAGAATGTCCGGTATCTACACCTATGGAGAAACCGTTCACATGTTTGTGGAAAGAAAAAATTATAACGGAGCTTTCATGCCTGGTTATGAAAAGTGGGAAAGTGATTATAATCCTGAAGAAGCAGGCTTGTTATACGTAGACCACTGTGTGGGAAATGTTGACTGGAACAGAATGATCCCGACAGTAGAATGGTATGAAAAAGTAATGGGATTTGTAAATATCCTTTCTTTTGACGACAAGCAGATCAACACAGAATATTCTGCACTGATGTCTAAAGTAATGTCAAACGGAAACGGATATGCAAAGTTCCCGATCAACGAACCTGCAGAAGGTAAAAAGAAATCTCAGGTAGAAGAATATCTTGATTTCTATGAAGGAGAAGGTGTACAGCACATTGCTGTGGCTACAAAAGACATTATCCACACTGTAACAGAGCTTAAAAAACGTGGTGTAGAGTTCCTGTCTGCTCCGCCGGAAGCTTATTATGATATGGTTCCTGAAAGAGTGGGCCATATTGATGAAGATCTTAAGAAACTTCAGGAGTTAGGTATACTTATTGATCATGATGAAGAAGGATACTTATTACAGATCTTTACGAAACCTGTAGAAGACCGTCCTACTCTATTCTTCGAAATTATTGAAAGACATGGTGCACAGAGTTTTGGTGCCGGGAATTTCAAAGCTTTATTCGAAGCACTGGAAAGAGAACAGGAAAGAAGAGGTAATCTTTAATTTTACATTAGAAAATATAAGTTTTGTCAGGATACAGTATTCTGGCAAAACTTTTTTATAAAACACAGTATATGAGAAAATTTTTAATCGGGATTTTTCTTTTGGGAACATTAGGGCTTAAAGCTCAATATGGAACTCTGAACGAAATCCTTAACCGACTTGAACAAAGAAAAGGCATTAATCAGCATCTTGAGAATGTAAATATTGACAACAAAAAGTTCATTTTCATTAAAGATGAAGCTGATCATACGGAAAGGGACTTTATTGTTATCAAAGGGAATAATGCTACGTATGTAGAAGTTTTCGATGATAAGGCAACCGGAGAAAGCAGTTCCAATGTATTCACCGGTGATATCATCAGGAAAAAAAATATTATTTCCTTAAGAGCAGATATGCTTGAAAATAAAAAAATCCCAATGCCTGTCACGAAGACTTTATTGCTGACCCAGCAGGATAATATCCTGTATCTTATTGATGTCAATACCAGAGATAGGTGGATAGATGAAGCATCTTACTCAAAAAAGGCAAAATAAATGTTCCGGGGAATTTCTCCGGATGATATTTAATCTAACTAAAATCTAAACTTATGAAATCATTTGTAGACTATTCCTCAAATTCGGATTTTTCTATACATAATATTCCTTTCGGAGTCGCTGTTTTTAACAAAGAATATATCGGATGTTGTACAAGAATCGGAGATCAGGTCATTGATCTTGCGACCTTATATGACCTTGGTTATTTTGAAGATATTGAAGGATTGGACGACAATGTTTTTGAAGCGTATACCATCAATGAATTTATTGAACTTGGAAAACCTGTTACCAATGCTGTTCGTACCAGAATTCAGACTTTATTGCAGGAAGGATCAATTTTATCAAAAGATCAGAAAACCATCGAAGAAGCATTTTATGATCTGGATAAAGTAAAAATGATGATGCCTGTGCACATCCCGAATTATACGGATTTCTACAGCAGTATTGAACATGCTACCAACGTTGGAAAAATGTTCCGCGATCCGGCAAACGCATTATTACCCAACTGGAAACATTTACCGGTAGGTTACCACGGAAGAGCCTCCTCAATTGTTGTTTCAGGAACAGAAATCAACCGTCCGAAAGGTCAGATGAAACCTGCAGATGCGGATAAACCTGTTTTCGGTCCATGCAAGCAGCTGGACTTTGAACTGGAAATGGCATTCATCATCAACAAAAATACAGAGATGGGAGAAAGTATTTCTACTAAGGACGCGGAAGATGCCATCTTCGGTATGGTTATTTTCAACGACTGGTCTGCAAGAGATATTCAATCGTGGGAATACGTTCCGCTGGGACCATTCCTTGCAAAAAACTTCGGTTCATCCATTTCACCATGGGTCGTTACCCTTGAAGCGCTGGAACCATTCAGAACGGCTTCTCCTGTACAGGATCCTGAAGTGTTGGATTATTTAAAATTTGAGGGTGATAAAAACTACGATATCAACCTTGAAGTATACATCCAGCCAGAAAACGGGGAGCAAAACCTGATCTGCGAAAGCAACTACAAACATATGTACTGGAATATGACCCAACAACTTGCACACCACACCGTAAACGGTTGTAACGTAGAAGTAGGTGACATGTATGCGAGCGGAACTATTTCCGGAAGTGATCCGAAATCTTTCGGATCTATGCTTGAGCTTACATGGAGAGGCCAAAATCCTTTATCATTAAGCAACGGAGAAGAGAGAAAATTCATTGAAGACAATGATACGGTTACCATGAAGGCATGGGCTGAAAAAGATGGGGTGAGAGTAGGCTTCGGGGAAGTTTCAGGTAAAATTATTCCGACACTTTAATTTTTATTTAATTTTAACTTTGCACAATACTACTATTAAACCTTATAGGTTTTGAAAACCTATAAGGTTTGGTGTATGACACTGCTAGAAATATACTGTTAAACAGTTAGTATTAGAAGTGTCATGTTGAGCGGAGTCGAAGCACATTTTTAATATCATTTGAATACTTAAGTTAAATTAAGTGTTAAAACCAAAAACATGAAAACAGTAATCCCTTCCGAGATAACCTCCGTACAGCTGCAGACGATCATGCAGACAGCCGTTTCACCGCGCCCGATTGCACTGGCATCTACTGTGGACAAAGACGGTAACAGTAACTTATCTCCATTCAGTTTTTTTAATATGTTCAGTACGGTTCCTCCCATTCTGATTTTTTCACCTTCGAGGAGAGTACGTGACAATACAACCAAACATACCCTGGAAAATGTTCTTGAAGTACCGGAAGTGGTAATCGGAACAGTGAATTTTCCAATTGTACAACAGATTTCTTTAGCTTCCACAGAATATGAAACCGGAGTCAATGAGTTTATCAAATCCGGTCTTACGATGAAGGATGCAGATCTTGTACAGCCTAAACTGATTGAAGAATGCCCTGTCAACTTTGAATGTAAAGTTTTAGAGGTAAAACCATTGGGTGATCAGGGCGGCGCAGGAAATCTGGTGATCTGTGAAGTTCAGAAAATCCATATCAGAGAAGAATATCTGAATGAAGACGGAAATCTGGATCAGAAAAAACTGGATATGGTAGCCCGTCTGGGCAGCAACTGGTATTCCAGAAGCAATGAAAACAGCCTTCTTGAAGTACCTAAACCTTTGGTAACAAAAGGAATTGGTTTCGATCTTCTGCCGGATGCCATAAAATACAGCAAAGTATTTACAGGAAACGACCTTGGAATGCTTGCCAACACCGAAGTATTACCTGCCAACGACTTCCATTCCGATGAAAATATTCATCTTGAGGCCCAGAAATTACTTCTGGAAAGTAAAATTGAAGAAGCGTGGAAATTATTAATCAGATAATTGAATTGCATTCATGAAAAAATATATTTTCTTTATCTTTCTATTCATAGCTTTACAGTCATGCTATTATCCGGTAAGGAAAGATTATGGCATTTACAGTAAAGCATTGGTGTTTTCTAAAGACAAAAAATGGTTGATTAATGACATCAGAACAGGAGTAGACTCGCACCACAGAGAAATGATGGGTAAAGAAACTCTTCAGCTATTTCAAAATCTAAGCAATGGTAATGCGTATGATTTAAAAATGGCAAAAGCCGGGAACCTCATTCAAAATAATATTCCATTTGAGCCGGAAAGTGAAGATCTTGAGGCATTGAAAAACAATTCTGATTTTAATTTTCTGGTAAACATCTACACAATGAAGGTGCGAAACGGTTTAGACAATTCCATTGGAACCCAGTATGAATATAATAAAAATGAAACTTTTACAATGATGGATGTTTATGATATTACAACCATGAAAAAGATATATTCTTTAAAAGCATATTCGGAAGTTTCTGTAGATAAAGATCAGAAAGCAACTATTTTTACTCCTACGACTGAAATGATGACTATGAAAAATTTTAGAAGTCTTTTAAAGTCCGTAAAAAAGAATGCTGTTAAAAACTAAAGATATCTATTGATAACCAACAAAAAAGGAGTGAAAGTTTCACTCCTTTTTTTATTATTTGGATTTAAGCGATTCTGAAACAGTAATTTTTCCTTTTTCAGCAAAATCTGTTACCTTACCGTTTTTATCAATGGAAACATTCAGGTTGTCATTTTTAGCATCATAGTAAATGCTTGTGGCATATCCCGGACAGTCGTGCTGCTTACAGCCTGTCAGTTTGTAAATTCCATTCTCTGATGCGATAGGACCTTCCACATTGAAATTCTTCACCATTTCTTCGTATTGGGATCCTGCCAGTTTTTTCAGTCTTTCTGATATCTCCTTATCTTCAAAGAATTTAATATCATGTGGATATTTACCTACATTCTTGGTGATAATATTATCAGGAGCCGGGGCAGAAGGTGATGGTGATGCAACAGAATCGTTTTTTGGAGTTGAGACAGTGTCTTGAGGCATCGCCGTAGTAAGAGTATCCGTAGTGCTTACAGAAGATTCTGTTTTAGTTTCTTTTTTACACGAAACAACAAATAATGACAGCGCAAATGCGCCCGCAATAACTTTTTTCATAATGATATTGATATGGTGATTAATATGTTAACGTAATTTTAAAACCTTTATTTTAATTTTTCTTTGATAAAATCAATACATTTTTCGGTTACAGTATTCAGATCTTTGGGTAAATCTGCTTCCGTCCATGGTTCTTTCGCTCCGAAAGTATGATTGCCATTTTCAATCAGAAACAGTTCGGAATTCGGGTGGAGAATATGAAGATGCTCTGCCTGTTTTACTTCTACAGCCTCATCGTCTGTCCCATGAATAATGAGCATATGTGCTTTTGCCATTTCTGTAGCTCTTTCCACATCAAAACGGTGAATATTCTGCTCATAATCTTCATAAAACTGGTAATAATGCGGCATTTCCTGTTTGGTACGCCCGTTAACCGCATAATACACTCCATTATTTTTCCAGTTTTCAAAAGCCTCTCCTTTGGGAAACCGGTCCAGAGTATCAACACTGGCCAATGTAATCAACCCGTTGATTCTTTCGTCTTCAAAAGTTTTAATAATAGCAATACCTCCTCCCCTGCTGTGTCCCATCAGAACAATCTTTTCGTCATCCACGTGAGGATTTTTACTAAAGTGGTCAATTACTACTCCAAGGTCAGAAAGTTCTCTGGAATAATTATTATTCCCAAAAGCTTCAAGATCTCCAAAGTTTAACGGATCATCTGTCGTTGTCCCATTATGCGAAAAATTTAATTTGACAAAGAAAAAACCGGCTTCAGCAAATTTTTCAGCCATCAGATTCCAGGCTCCCCAATCTTTATAACCTTTATATCCGTGAACAAATATTACTAAGGGAAGTTTTTGTCCTGTGTTTTGATAAAAAGCATCGGCAAGAAAACCTTTTGTTTCTTTATTTTCCAGATATATATTCTTTTCGGTAATCAGATTCATAACAAATTTTCCTTTCCTTTTAAGATGGTAATTTATGAAAAAAACTCTGTTTTCCGGTCTTTAATTCATTATTTCTTTATTAAAAGTCAGGTCAAAGTTTCTAAAAATAGCATATTTTTGTACCATGCAGAATTTAAGAACTGTAACCGTGATGCGTTACATTCTGCCTCTGAGAGAAGGAGGATCTCTTCCCGCTCTGGCAGAAGCTGATGATGATTTCAAATATGTATTAAAGTTCCGTGGCGCCGGTCACGGAGTAAAAATGCTGATCTCTGAACTTTTAGGCGGAAAGATTACCGAAGCATTGGGACTTAAAATTCCTGAACTTGTTTTTGTCAACCTTGATGCCGATTTCGGAAGAACGGAAGCCGATGAAGAAATACAGGATCTGCTCAAGTTTTCCGAAGGTCTGAATCTTGGACTGCATTATCTTTCCGGCTCTATCACCTATGATCCGGGAGTAAGTGTGGATCCGCTTCTGGCTTCAAAAATTGTATGGCTGGATGCATTCATCACCAATATTGACCGTACTTTTAAAAATACAAATATGCTGATGTGGCATAAGGAACTCTGGATCATTGATAATGGTGCCTCGTTCTACTTCCACCACTCATGGCAGAATTTTGATGCAGCCGCTAAAACACCTTTCAAATATGTGAAAGACCACGTGCTTCTTCCTAAGGCAAAAATGCTTGATGAAGCAGACAGGTTTGCTCATGAAGTTCTGAACGAAACGTTATTCCGGGAAATTGTCAATATGATTCCTGAAGACTGGTTGCATTGGAATGATGCTGATGAAACCCCTGAAGAAATCCGTGAGATCTATTTTCAGTTTTTGAAAACCAGATTAGAAAATTCTCAAATCTTTGTAAACGAAGCCAAAAATGCAAGAGGATAAAATATATGAATACGCGGTAATACGCCTTGTACCTAAAGTTGAAAGAGAGGAATTTTTCAATATCGGGCTGGTGATGTTTTCAAAAAAGGAAAAATTCATCAGGGTAGAATTTTATTTGTGCCCGGACAAATTTAAGCTGATGCACAGCAAGCTGGATTACGAAGATATCATCCATAATCTGGAGAGCTTTCAGAAAATTGCAAATGGCGATAAAGACGGCGGCCCTATTGCACTGCTTGATATTCCGGAACGTTTCCGATGGCTGACAGCTGTAAGAAGTGCTGTCGTTCAAACCTCCCGCCCACATCCGGGAAAATCCAAAGATCTAGATGCTACTTTTGGTAAGCTTTTTGAGGAGTTAGTAAAATAACACATCCTTAAAAAATTTAATATGAATTTATCGATAAACAACATATCAATTTACAGGTTTTTCATAAACCTGTTTTTTATTTCATTTTTAAGCTTTTCCAATTTATTTTTTTCACAAGACCTGCCATTAAGGCCAACTAAAGCTCCTGCTGTAAAAAGCACACTACTTCCCGAAATAGCAACAGTTTCAGAAAATATTGTTTACAAAACCAACAGAAAAGGCCAGCCTCTCGCTCTTGATCTCTATACTCCTAAGAACAATACTGATGAAAAACTTCCGGTATTGATCTACGTTCATGGAGGCGGATGGGTAGAAGGCGACAAAGTGGTAAATGCCGATAATTATCTTGAAACGACTATAAAAAAACTCATAGGCAAACAATATGCAGTGATCAGTATCAACTATACGCTTCTAAGTGACAGCATCCATTTCCCATTGCCTTTGGAAGATACTAAAGATGCGGTCAGATGGGTCAGAAAAAATGCAGAAAAATATCATTTTGATACCAGCAACATCGGCCTTTTCGGAGCTTCAGCGGGAGCTCACCTTTCTCTGATGGCAGCTTATACACCAGACAATACTTATTTGGGTAATCCTGAGCTTTCATCCTATTCTGCTAAGGTAAATTATGTAATTGATCATTATGGTCCTGCAGACCTCAACAAACTTTTCCACACAAGATTAGGGACAATCCCGGTAGGAATGATCGGATTACTGTCCAAAAAAATTGTCGGTTTACAGGAAAATCTGGTGAAAGGGATTTCAGGATATGATATCAGAAAAGATCAGGACAGAGCAATAGATTATCTTAAAACGATATCTCCGGCTAACTTTGTTTCAGGTGGTGTTCCTACTTTAATTGTTCAGGGAAATAATGATAAAATTGTTCCTTTAAGTCAATCTAAAAAGCTTCACAGAAAATTAAACAGGGCTAAAATACAGAATTCACTGATCATCGTTGATGGCGGAGTCCATGGTTTTGGTACCACAGACAAAGACTATCTTGATAAAATAACAGATCAGATGGTCGACTTTATTCTTTTACATAAAAAATAATATACATAAACCAATCCATACTATTATTAATATTCTAAAATTCAATACAATAAATAACAAAAAATCAAAAATATGCTAGATTGATATACATATTGGTATTTTTTATTCGGGAATTAATTACCTTGGCTAATGTTTAAATTATTTATAATAAAATCATTAATAATTTAATTATTTACCAATAAAAATACATAATATGGATTCATTAAACAATATTAATGCGCTCACCCTCATATTTGCTTCTGTTCTTATTTTCGCGATCGCTTACCGGTTCTATGGTATTTTTATCGCCAACAAAGTGCTCCGGCTCAATGACCAAAACTTGACTCCTGCTGTTGAATTTGCAGATGGTAAAGATTATGTTGCCACCAATAAAAATGTGCTTTTCGGGCATCATTTTGCCGCAATCGCAGCAGCCGGGCCATTGGTAGGACCTGTTCTTGCAGCACAATTCGGATATCTTCCCGGTGCGCTATGGATCCTTATCGGATGTGTTCTGGGTGGTGGAGTACATGATATGATCGTACTTTTTGCTTCGGTAAGACATAAAGGCCAAAGTCTTGCCACCATTGCTTCTAAAGAAATCGGTAAAGCAACGGGAACTGTTGCAGGATTTGCCATTCTTTTCATTCTTATCCTTACACTCGCAGGATTATCATTAGCTTGTATCAATGCAATGCACGAAGCTTCATGGTCTCTGTTTACGGTAGTCATTACGATGCCTATTGCGATCATAATGGGTCTGATTATGCGCTACAAAAAGAACAGTGTTCTGTTTGCAAGTATTTTGGGAGGTATTCTCTTAGTTGCAGGAATTATCGGAGGGCACAGCCTCATGCAGAATCCTACAATGAATAATTTATTTTCATGGGATATTAAAACAATTTCCATAGCGATTCCTCTGTATGGTTTTATTGCTTCTGTCCTGCCTGTATGGCTTCTTTTGGTTCCAAGGGATTATTTGTCAACCTATTTAAAGATCGGAACTATTATCATGCTTGCCATCGGTGTAATTGTTATTCATCCTACCATACAGATGCCGGCTATCACAGCTTTCGTTAATGGCGGAGGTCCTATTATAGGTGGACCTGTGCTTCCTTTTATTTTTATTGTGATTGCCTGTGGCGCGATTTCCGGATTCCATGCGGTGATTGCTACGGGAACCACTCCAAAAATGCTTAATAAAGAAAGAGAAATTCTTTTCGTAGGATATGGAGCTATGCTGGTAGAAGGTTTTGTTGCATTAATGGCACTTATTGCAGCCTGCACATTAATGCCTGGCGATTATTTTGCAATCAATACGCCTAAAGAAGCTTATGACTCATTCCTTGCTGCGCACCCTTCTCTTCACGGAGTAGATATTGATTATTATTCACAAAAAATAGGCATTGACCTCTACGGCAGAACCGGCGGTGCTGTATCTCTCGCTGTGGGAATGGCTCATATCTTCAATAAAATCCCGTACATGGATCAGCTTACTGCGTATTGGTATAATTTTGCGATCATGTTTGAAGCTGTCTTTATCCTGACTGCTATTGATGCAGGAACAAGGGTTGGACGTTTCTTTTTACAGGAAATGCTGGGTTCTGTAGTTCCGAAATTCAATGATAAAAACTGGATTCCCGGGATTATTATCAGTAGTCTTCTTTTCACTTTTGCCTGGGGCTATCTTGTGTATACAGGAAATGTAAACAGTATCTGGCCGTTATTCGGCATCAGTAACCAGCTGTTAGCAGCCTGCGGACTGATCGTCTGTACAACTATGCTGATCAGGATGAACCGGGGTAAATATGCTTTATGTTCTGCAGTTCCCGGGGTTTTTATGGCTGGAATTACTTTTTGGGCTGGTTATATACAGGTAACAGCTATTTATATCCCCAAAGAACAATATTTACTGGCAGCTTTAGCGGTAACGGCAATGGTTCTGATGCTTATTGTGTTTATCGGAGCTTTCAGGAAATGGTATCAGCTGCTTCAGATCAATAAGACAGAGATTGATCATTATGGCGAACCTGTGAAGGAACTTGTGGAAAGATAAGATTCTCATTCTATAAATTAAAAACCATTAAGAAGTATTTAAGAAATAAGTATAGTTAAGATGAATCATTCTGATTTTTAAGATTAAAGTGAAGATTATCTTAATGCTCTTAAACTCTTATTAGATCTTAACGGTTCAAAAATAAAAGTTCATAAAAAACAGTTCAGAAATTCTGAACTGTTTTTTATGAACTTTATCGGTTATTCTATTAAAAGTTGAAATTTAGTCTTGCAAAAACATATCTTCCGTTCTGTCCAAACTGAGAAGTGGAACGTGAGTAAACGAACTGATCATTATTGGTAGAAGCAGGAAGGTTTTTCGTTGGATAAATATCAAACAGGTTATTCACACCCAAAGTAAGCCCTACATTTTTGGTAAACTGATAGGCCGCAGAGATATCAGTAATGATTTTATCTCCGATCTGCTGATGTTCATTAAAATCAATGATTCCATCTCCGTTAACATCAATGATATCAGCACCTGTTACTTTTCCGAAATAAGTATTTCTCAGATAGAAGTTGGCATTTTTCCATGAAAGGGTATGCGAAAGGCTGGCTTTCACTCTTGGCACAGCTTCTTCAAGATACACTCTTGATTTTTCAGAAAAATAAATCTTTTCAAGGGAAGGAGACTGCAGCAGCCCGGCTGAATGAATTTCTCCTACCTGTTTGGTTTGGTTCAGGTTAATTGCAAAATTATTATCCAGTTTAAATCCTGAAAATCTTGCATTATGTGAGATCACAACGTCTACTCCCTTTGTTTCTGTATCAATGGCATTGGTAAAGAATTGTGCAGCATTGATTCCTAACTGGTCGTAAGCTTCCTGTGCTTTCTGTGGAACGCTTGCTCTTAAGAACTGGTCTGTAAGAATAATACGGTTATCAATTCTCGTGAAATAACCGTCTGCGGTAAAACTAAGCCCGGCCGAAGGAATTCTGTATGTAAACCCTACACTTGCTGATTTGGAAGTTTCCTGCTTCAGTTTAGGCATATCCAAAAGCCCTGCGAGCTGAGAATCATTACTGAAAGTTCCTACTTCCAAAAGCTGATTATTCGTAAACAATGTAGAGGTTACATTATAATAAATCTGATGGATTGATGGTGCTCGGAATCCCGTAGAACCAGCAAATCTTATATTGAAATCAGGAGCAACCTTGATTCTTGATGCCAATTTATAATTAAATGTAGAACCAAAATCAGAATAGTTTTCATATCTCGCCGCAGCATCTACCAATAGCCAGTTGGTAAAGTTAAATTCCACATCCGCATAGGCTGCTACCGACTGTCTGTTTTTATCTACTGCATTTCCGGGCTTAAATCCGTTGAAAACCTGAGAACCTCCCGGAAGCGATGCTCCGAAAAAATCTGTAGGTCTTACAGAATTTCCGTTCCAAACATTTCCTGAAACGTCATATGTTGCATAAGAAGCTTCCTCTCCCTGGGTAATTTTAAAATTTTCATATCGGTGCTCACCTCCAAAGGCTACATTGATACCTTCCCATACATCGTATTTTTTAGAAAAATCTAAATTGATCGTATTTTGAGAAAACCTTAAGCCACCTGCATTGAATTCCCTTGGTGAAGCAAAGCGCAGAGAGGTATTGCCTGTATTCTGAATATTATAGGTAAATGAATTCTGTCCGTAAGTATTACTGAAATCAATATTCCATCCATCCCATTTCCCTTTTATTCCTGCTGCTAATGAAATATCCTGAATATCTGTTCCGATTTGTGGAAGGTAACCATTGGGATATAATCCCGTAAAAGTTCTGCTTTCGCTTGGTCTTCTGTAAAACCCTCCGGAAGTTCCATGTCTTAAACTGTATCCTCCAAAAGTGTATACTTTCCAGTTTTCACTGACAGGCACTTCAGCATTTACAAACAACTGATGATTATTAAGTTTTGACTGCCCGACCTGCATATTAAAATCCTTTCTCGTCTGACCTCTGTAAGCCAGTTCCTGATCGGTAAAGTAATTAAGCTGATCTCTGGTAAAGCTCGAAGATTTCAAGACATTCTGTAACGCAGAGATGGTACCGGCTCCCTGAATCGCATTTTGTAAATCCGGAGAAAAATAGCTTACATTCTGTGCATACTGATGAATGTAATTCACGATCTGCTGTGAATTGGGTGTATTATTTATATTGGTAAAAAGAGAAGAAAGGTTTACTCCGTCATTTAAAGCACGTTGTTCAATTGCATTATAAGCATTATAAATAGGTCCACTTTCTGTTCCTGCTCTATACGTTGGATTTCTGAACTGTGACGACCAGGTAATATTAAAGAATCCTCCCTTGGTTCCGATTTTATTTCCATAATTCAAATCCAGCTGAATATTTTGTCCGTCAAAATCTCCGGTATGATCGTTAGCTGTTGGCGTAAGGTTTCCTCCGTAGCTGATCTGACCTGCAAGTTTTCCTGTATCTCTTTTAAGATCAAGGTTAATGACACCTGCAATGGCATCAGAACCGTATTGCGCTGCAGCTCCGTCTCTTAAAACTTCAATTCTGTTTAAAGCAAAAGATGGAATAGCATTCAAATCTGTACCAACAGTTCCTCTTCCCGGCGTTCCGTTTACATTCACCAATGCTGAAGTATGTCTTCTTTTTCCATTCACTAAAACCAAAACCTGATCTGGTCCCAATCCTCTGAGCTGTGCGGGATCCAGATGGTCTGTACCATCAGAATTGGTTTGAATAGTGGAAGTAAATGAAGGTGCTACCGCGTTAAGGATCTGCCCTATATTCGTCTGCGGAAGAATGATTGAAGATTCTTTTACATTAAAGACATCTACAGGAACCGCACTTTCTGTCTTAGATCTGGCACCGGCTCTTGAACCCAATACAACTACTTCTTCTACATTATTGGTTTTTATACTGTCTTTATTTGTTTTTATGCTGTCTTTTTCCTGTCCGTAAGTAAATATACCAAGGAAAAATAAAACAGAGGCCGAAAGAATAGTTTTTTTATTTCTCATATAGTTTAGAATTTGATAACATTTATGTTTTTTACAAGGTGCAAATGTAAAATTTATTTATTAGTCTACAAAATAGATAGACTTTGTTTTTATAAAAAATAGTTATCGTTTCTTTCTATTCCTCACTTAAAGTTAAGATAACTTAAGGAAATATTTATAAAAAATGTTGTTTTATAGCAGGTTAACTTTAAATTGAATTTTATAAAAACGCTACGCACGCAAAGAAATCTCTTACTTATTGATTATTTTTTGGTCGCAACGCACTTCGTTCAGCAGGATTTATCTTAGCTAAGTGGAACGCCTTCGCGAACGAAAAAATGAAACAGTTCAAATAGAACAGAACTCTGCGAACTTCGCGTTTAAATAAAAAAACGGATCCAAAATTGAATCCGTTTTCTTTATATTATTTTATGATAAAATTAAATCTTAGTCAGTTTTGCATATTTCAGGATCAGATTTTTCTCTCCTTCATGCATGAAAACTACTTTTGCTTTGATATTCTGAGGATCAGTTCCATCCAGAAAAGTGACTTCTCCAATTCCGAAACGGTCATGTCTCACTTTATCACCTACTTCAATATCCTGAGACGAGGCTCCGCTTGGATTGATAATTTTAGCCGTGCTAACAGGTTTCAGTTTTCTTACTTCCGGTGCCGGTTTTGAAGTCTCTCCCCTGTCGATTGTCTTTTTTTCAACCTTTTTGAAAGATCTCATTTCGGAAGGATGTTCATCAAAAATATTGGACTTTACCCCTGAATTATTGATAAACCTTTTTTCCATAGCAGGATTAAGGAATTCAATATATTCATCATCAATTTCACTTAAGAATCTTGAAGGTTCAGCATCGGTGATTTTCCCCCATTGGAAACGGGAAACAGCATATGAGAAGAAAGCTTGTTTTTCTGCCCTTGTCAATGCTACGTAGAATAATCTTCTTTCTTCTTCAAGATCTTCTCTGGTAGCCGAACTCATAAAGCTCGGGAATAAATTTTCTTCAAGCCCTACCAGGTGAACGACCGGGAATTCCAGCCCTTTGGAAAGGTGAATGGTCATTAATGAAACCATATCATCTTCCAGTTCTTTATCCTGAGTATCTGCAGAAAGAGCAATATTTTCAAGGAAATTGGAAAGACTCGGATCACCGTCTTCAAGCTGCATCTGTTCTTCAATGAATCCCTGCATAGAGTTCATCAATTCCTGTACGTTTTCTACTCTGGAAATTCCCTCAGGAGTCTGATCATCTTTCAGGAATTTGATTAAACCGCTTCGTTTTGCCACTTCCATG
Organism: Chryseobacterium gleum; assembly: GCF_900636535.1. Taxonomy (NCBI): domain Bacteria; kingdom Pseudomonadati; phylum Bacteroidota; class Flavobacteriia; order Flavobacteriales; family Weeksellaceae; genus Chryseobacterium; species Chryseobacterium gleum. The sequence goes on along the minus strand of NZ_LR134289.1, from coordinate 4,646,110 downwards.
GCAACACTGTAAGCTGTTTCTGTTTTTAATAGTACCTGAAAGGCCTTGATCATAGACCAGAAATCATTCAGTTTATTTAAAACTCCGTTGTTTAAACCTAACTGTGGTGCATACATCGGAAGATTATCCAACACTTTTGAAACGGCGATATTGTGAGCATCTGCAAAAACGATCAGCTTATTCTGTGTTGTTTCTCCGATTCCTCTCGCCGGATAATTGATAATCCTCATCAATGCTTCAGAATCATTCTCATTGATAAGGAGGCGAAGGTACCCGATAAGGTCTTTTACTTCTTTTCTTTGGTAAAATGAAAGTCCACCGTAAACTTTGTACGGAATGTTTTTACGTCTCAACGCATCTTCAAAGGCACGCGTCTGAGAGTTGGTTCTGTATAAAATAGCGAAATCACTGTACTTTCTCTGGTCACGGTTACGAAGTTCCCAGATATTTCCTGCCACGAAATTGGCTTCATCAGCATCGGAAAGCGAACGGTATATTTTAATTTTGTCCCCTTCTTCATTATCACTAAATACATTCTTCTTAAACTGCTGCAGGTTTTTTGCAATCACAACATTCGCAGCATTTACAATATTCTGTGTAGAACGGTAATTCTGCTCCAAAGATACCGTTTTAGCATCCGGATAATCTTTTTTAAAGTTTAAGATATTATAAATATTCGCTCCACGGAAAGAGTAGATAGACTGTGCATCATCCCCTACCACACAGATATTTTCAAATTTTGAAGCCAACGCTTTTACAATAAGGTATTGAGAGTGGTTCGTATCCTGATACTCATCCACCATAATGTATCTGAATCTGTCCTGATATTTGGCTAATACTTCCGGGAAACGGGTTAAAAGTTCATTGGTTTTCAACAAAAGATCATCAAAATCCATGGATCCGTTTCTGAAGCACTGCTCAACGTATCTCTGATAAATCTGCCCGATGAACTTCATGTTCGCTTTTTCATCAGCTTCCATCAGTTCCGGATTATTGAAATATGCTTTTACCGTAATCAGATTATTTTTATAAGTCGAGATTCTTGCCTGAACTTTTTTAGGTTTATAAAGATCTGCATCAATATTCATATCCTTCAGTACCTTTTTGATCACATTCAAAGCATCCTGCTGATCATAAATGGTAAAGTTGGAAGGATAACCAAGATAATGGGCTTCAATTCTTAAAATCCTCGCAAAAACCGAGTGAAAAGTTCCCATCCAGAGACTTCTTGCATTGCTTTCCCCCACAACTTTTGCGATACGGTCTTTCATTTCACGTGCCGCTTTATTGGTAAAGGTAAGCGCCAGGATATTGAAAGGGTCTATTCCGTTGTGTATTAAGTGGGCAATACGCATGGTAAGTACACGCGTTTTCCCGGAACCTGCTCCGGCAAGCACCATCAGAGGTCCCTGTAAAGAGGTAACGGCTTCATATTGTGATTCGTTGAGTCCTTTCAAATAGTCCATACAGCAAAAATTTTGGGAACACAAAATTAAGGTATTCGGAGGAGAATTCAAACTCTCATAAAGAAGTTAGGGGTATGAAGTATTAAGATTGTATTTGTCAATGGTCAATTTTGCTCCGCAAGTAAATTGTGAAGGATTATTCTTGGTCTCAACTCCCGCAACCCTAGTCACCTAACAAATTGACAAGCGAAGCGAATTCACTATTCACCATTCACTATTCACCAATATATTTCTACATATTCTGTAACATTTAATTCACTTTTCATACTAATTGGTAAACAATTTCTAAATTTTATGAAAAAGCGACTTCTTTCTGCTGCTGCCGTAGCTTTCTTCGGGCTAATGCTGAACGCACAGCAAATTAAATTCGAAGAGTATGACCTTCCCAATGGTCTTCATGTAATTCTTCATCAGGATAACTCAGCACCGGTGGTAACAACAGGTGTAATGTACCATGTAGGTGCAAAAGATGAGGTAAAAGGCAGAACAGGCTTTGCTCATTTTTTTGAGCATCTTTTATTCGAAGGAACTCCAAATATACAAAGAGGTACATGGATGAAAATTGTTGCTGCAAATGGAGGAATTAATAATGCCAACACTACCAATGACAGAACTTATTATTATGAAACATTCCCTTCCAACAACGAACAGCTTGGCCTTTGGATGGAAGCTGAAAGAATGCGCCACGCTGTCATCAATCAAATTGGTGTGGATACACAGAGAGAGGTTGTAAAAGAAGAAAAAAGATTAAATATGGATAACAGACCATATGGAAATCTTTTCACAGCAATTTTAAATAATCTATTTATCAACCATCCTTATAAATGGCCCACTATAGGATCAATGGAAGATCTTAATGCGGCAAAACTAGAAGAATTCCAAGCATTCTACAAAAAGTATTACGTTCCGAACAATGCTACTTTGGTTGTTGCGGGAGATATCAAACCTGAGCAGACAAAAAAATGGATCGAAACGTATTACGGAGGAATTCCAAAGGGAACAGTATATCCTAAAGATTTCCCGAAAGAAACTCCTATCACTCAGGAAAAAGAAGTGACCGCTACTGACCCGAATATTCAGCTTCCGGCTTATGTTTTCGCGTACAGAACTCCGGCTAATAAAGAGAAAGATGCTTATGTTTTAGATATGCTTTCTTCTTATTTAAGTAATGGTAAATCTTCCGTTTTATATAAAAAATTAGTTGACCAGGATAAAAAAGCACTTCAGGTAGCTGCTTTCAACCAGGGTCTTGAGGATTACAGTATCTTCGCATTCTTCGCGATTCCGATGGGACAGACTACCAAACAGGTTCTACAGGCAGATATTGATGCTGAAATCAAAAAGCTTCAGACTACTTTAATTTCAGAAGAAGATTATCAAAAACTTCAAAATCAGTATGAAAACCAGTTTGTAAATGCTAACTCGAGCATTCAGGGAATTGCTGCTTCATTGGCAACCAACCACGTATTGATGGGTGACACGAATCTTATCAACAAAGAAATTGACATTTACAGATCCATCACAAGACAGGATCTTCAGAATGCGGCTAAAAAGTATCTTAATTCCAACCAAAGAATAATCATCAACTACGTACCTGAGAAAAAGTAATCATTCCAGTTTTTCAGGTTAACCTATGATTATTAAAAATTAAATTTTTACAAATGAAAAAGCAATTAACATATATAGCTGCAGCGTTTTTCTTTACAGGAATGGTTTCAGCACAAAAAATAGATCTTAATGCAATGCCAAAACCAGGACCTACTCCTGCGATCAACATTGCCAAGCCAAAAACATTTCAGCTAAACAACGGCCTTACAGTGATGGTGGTTGAAAACAACAAACTGCCAAGAGTAAGCGCAAGTCTTTCTATGGACAGACCTCCATACAACGAAGGGGCTGTAACGGGTGTAAGCGAAATTATGGCCGAACAGTTCGAAAACGGAACAACCAACATGAGCAAAGATGATTTCAACAAAAAAGTGGATTATCTTGGGGCTAACCTTAATTTCTCTTCAGGAGGTGCTTCTGCCAACTCACTTTCAAAATATTTCCCTGAAGTATTAAACTTAATGGCTGATGCCATCATCAATCCAAAATTCTCTGCGGAAGAAATTCAAAGTTCTAAGGAAAGAGCCATCGAAGGATTAAAATCCGACGAAAAAAACGCATCTTCTATTGCTTCAAGAGTTTCCAATGCTTTGATGTATGGAAAAAATACTTCTAGAGGTGAGTTTGAAACGGTGGAATCCATCAACAAAATCCAGCTTGCTGACGTACAGAATATATACAAAAAATACTACGCTCCGGACAATGCTTATCTGGTAATCGTAGGAGACGTAAAGTTTGATCAGGTAAAACCTCTGATCGAGAAAGCTTTCAGCGGTTGGAAAAAGGCAAATACACCTGTCACCCCACTAGAACCGGCTTCTAATGTTGCTAAAACAGAAATCAACGTAGTGGATGTTCCTTCAGCAGTACAGTCTGTTGTTTCCTTAAACAACCTGAATACCCTGAAGATGAAGGATGCCAACTACTTCCCTGCAACAATTGCCAACTACATTCTTGGAGGAGGGGGTGAAGCCAGACTTTTCATGAACCTTCGTGAGAAAAACGGATTCACTTATGGTGCTTATTCAAGCATGGTTGCAAGTAAATATTCTCCACAATTCTCTGCAAGTGCAAGTGTAAGAAATGAGGTTACAGACAAAGCAGTTAAGGAATTCATGAATGAACTTAATGCTATTTCTACTGTAAAACCGGAAGAACTGGCTAATGCAAAAGCAAAACTGAAAGGAGCTTTCATCATGTCTTTGGAACAGCCTGCGACGATCGCAAGATTTGCTTTAAATCAAAAGGTTCAGGATTTACCGGCTGATTTCTATACCAACTACTTAAAATCTATTGATAAAGTAACAGCAGCAGATGTTACCAATGCTGTAAAAGCTACCATCTTACCTAACCAGAGCAGAATTTTCATCGCAGGTAAAGCCTCTGATATTTCTGAAGGGCTGGAAAAGCTGGGGTATCCTGTAAAATATTTTGATAAAGATGCCAATCCTGTAGCGAAACCAACGGTACAGAAAGTGGATGCCAGCGTAACTGTTGCATCTGTTGTTGATAAATATATCAATGCCATCGGAGGAAAAGCTAATCTTGCAAAAATTACTTCTTACACCACAAATGCTTCAATGTCTATGCAGGGACAGAATATCGATTTTAAAATCGTTAAGGCACAAGGAGGAAAAGAACTTACTACTGTAACAGCAATGGGTCAGGTTGTTCAGAAGCAGGTATTTGACGGAAAAACAGGTTATTCTGAGCAAATGGGACAAAAAGTTGCCATCACGCCGGAAGAAATTGCTGAAAAACAAAAGAATCCTGAGCTTTTTGAAGAATTAGGCTTCACAAAATCCGCTGATTATAAATTAGGAGGAATTGAGAAAATCGGAGGCGAAGATTCTTATGCAATCAAAGGCGGAGATACAACGTATTACTACAGCGTTGCAACAGGATTGAAAACCGGAGAAACTAAAAAAGTAAAGGCTAAGGGTCAGGAAATGACTATCCCAACAACATTCTCTAATTACAAAGATGTAGAAGGCGTAAAAATGCCTTACACCATCTCTGTAAGCCAGATGGGAATGGATATGACCATGACGGTAAAGTCTTATGAAATCAATAAAGCAACGGATGCTGATTTTAAATAACAACATCCTGTTTTTATAAAAAAAACGGTAACAATTGTTGCCGTTTTTATTTTTATCAACATTTGGCGACATCTTTTTTTGCCATTCAGTAAAAAAAGATTAAATTTGCCCATTCAAAAAGATATCAGAATTAATGGATACTATATTTACACTATTGATGGTTCTTGTTATGATTGCCAGTGTTTTATTGGTAATTATCGTTATGGCGCAAAATCCAAAAGGAGGAGGCCTTTCCAGTACATTCGGAGGTGCATCATCTGCACAGTTCGGGGTACAGAGAACCAATGATTTCATGGAAAAAGCAACATGGACTCTGGGCGGAACTATCATCGTTCTTATCCTTTTAAGCGTTGTTATTACAGGTAAGCCTTCTCAGGCACTTCCTCAACAGCCAGCGAAGAAAGAAGCTCCTGCAAAACAGTCAGCTCCTGCTTCTTCTACAACAACTCCGGCACAAACTCCTGCACCGGTAAAATAAGAAGAACATTATCTTACATAAAACAAAAGCAACTCAATTGAGTTGCTTTTTTATTTTAACCTGATCTTTTCAATCTGATGCCGGAGCTTCAATCCTGCTTTCAAAAATGAATATTGTACAGGTTTAGATTCTTTATAATACTTGTCAATAAAGATCTGCATTGCTCCATAGAATCTGCTGAGATATACCTCATCTTTAATGGTACTTTCCCCTTTATGGTGAAGAATTGAAACCTTTCCATAATAGAAGTTTTTATATCCGTTTCTTAAAAAGGTATAGCAAAGATCAATATCTTCTCCATACATAAAATAAGCTTCATCCAGCCCGCCTATTTTTTCGTACACTACTTTTTTAGCCAATAAAAAAGCTCCTGTGATCACATCAACTTCAGCTACCTCATTTTCTTCTATATCGTTTCTGTAATAGGATTTTGAATTGTTCGTTTTGAAATTGGTAAACAGTTTTTCAAACGAATTGAACATATCCGGAACTGAGCGTTTACTTTCAGGCAAAAAATTTCCTTCAGCATCATGCATCCTCACTCCCAGACATCCAAAGGAAGGCTTTGCATCTGCAAAATCCAGCAATTCTTTCATATAAAATCCTTCAAGCTCCGTATCAGGATTTAGAAGTAAAATATATTCTCCTTTTGCGGTCCGGATGGCCTGATTGTTGGCTTTTGAAAAACCGCCATTTTCTTTGGAAGCAATAAAATGTATGTTGGGAAATTCAGTAATAAGCTCTTGCCATGAAGCGTCTGTAGAAGCATTATCGATGACAATGACTTCATATTTTATCTCCAGGATATATTTCTGAAGCGACTGGAGGCAGCTTCTGAGCAGTTGGGTGACATTGTAATTAACAATAATAACAGACAGCTTCATATTAATCTTTCTCGTTGTATGGCAATCTGTTGATAATAGATCTTCCTAAAGAAATTTCATCGGCATATTCCAGTTCGTCTCCTACCGAAATTCCTCTTGCAATGCTTGAAAAATTAACATTGAAGTTTTTAAATTTCTTATAAATATAATAAGCTGTCGTATCTCCCTCCATCGTAGCACTCAACGCAAAAATAAATTCTTTCACTTTCCCTTCATTCAGCTTTTTTTCAATGCTGGGAATATTCAACTGGCCTGGTCCAACTCCTTCCATTGGAGATATTTTTCCACCAAGAATCAGATATTTCCCCGTGTACTTCCCTGTATTTTCAATAGCAATGACATCACGCACATCTTCCACAATACAGATCAGTTCGCCATTTCTCTTTTCATTGCTGCATATTTCACAAACGTCAAAATCTGAAAAATTATGACATTCTTTGCAGTATTTAATTTCGTTGACGAGATTAATCAGGGAGTTTCCAAGACTTACGGCTCTGGAGCTGGGCTGCTTCAACAAATGTAATGCTAATCTTAAAGCCGTTTTTCTACCAATCCCAGGCAGTCCGGAAATCTCATCCACCGCCTTTGCCAATACTTTACTAGGGTAATCCATAAGTACAAAAATAAGGATTAAAGTTGATAATTTACAGTGAATCGTAAATCGTCGATTCGCTTCGCATGTGAATTTTCATATAACATAAATAAATTTAACGCAGTGTTCGCTAAGATTTTTTTTTAATTCTTAAAAACGATCGCGGGAGCGTTTCACTCAGCAATAGACAAATCTGATATCCTGGCTGAACGAAGTGCCTTTGTGATCGAAATAAATAAAAATAAATATCAACCTTGCGAGCATAGCGTTTTTTTTAACAAAAAACATTTTCAACACAATGTCTCATTATGATATTTTATATTTCTCTCTTACCTGAGAACTGTAAAAAAACCTTTATATTTGCGGCTTAAATTAAATATGAAAAAAATAAACTGACATGGTACTTAACAATCTTAATTATCCACTGGATTTCAAATTCAAAATCACTACTTTAGCAAGCGACTTCAACATTACTGACAAAAACGGAAATTATGTGGCGTATGTTCGTCAGAAAATGTTCAAGTTAAAAGAAGATGTTATCGTTTTTAATGATGAGAGCAAATCTAAAGAGCTTTTCAGAATCAAAGCGAATCAGTGGATTGATTTCAATGCTTCGTATTCTCTGAATGATCTTATTGATAACAAAAACTATGGCAGACTGGCAAGAAAAGGTATGCGTTCTCTCTGGAAAGCAAGCTATGATATCCTTGATGCACATGATCAGCCTAAGTTTAAAATTCAGGAAGACAGCGCATGGGTAAGATTCTGGGACAGCTTTGTAGGAGAAATTCCTATCATCGGAATGTTCACCGGCTATTTTCTTAATCCATCTTATACAGTAACCGGTATTGATGGTAAAGCTTATTTTAAGCTGAAAAAAATGCCGTCATTCTTCGGAAGAAGATTCCAGCTGGACAGACTGATTGACATTGATGATCAGGAAGAAAGTTTAGTGATCCTTTCTTTACTAATGATGACGCTTCTTGAAAGAGCAAGAGGATAAACCAATTATAAAACCACAAACACATGAAATATTTAATCATTTTATTTTCTGCATTTCTGCTGGTAGCCTGTAAAAAGGAAAAAGAAACTGTTTCAGATTCTGCTCCTGCTGACTCTTTACATGTCACTAAGGACTCTGCTTCCACTGCTGGTACTTCTTCCGGAAATATCCTGGTGGGAACAATTCCGTTTCCAAAAGAAATCAAAGAATGTTCCTGCTATTTTGCTGTAAGCAAAACTGATTTTGAAAATGAAAGATACATCTACGCAGATGATGCCGGAAAGACCGCTTATATGATGCTGGACGGTAAAAGACTCGCTATGAATCTGATCTCATCAAGCGATATGGAAGTAGATGAATTGCTTACCAAAGAAATAGAAAATGATGATTATAAGATTTCTGTAAAAGGTAAAAAAATAAAAGGCGAAGAAGCTCTGCTGTTTGAAGGTACTCTGACTATTGAGAAACCAGACGGCACCACTTTCACGACTCCTATTTATGGAGAGTGTGGATGTTAATAAAGCGAAAAAGCCCAATCGCAAAAAAGGTAGAAGCGAAAAAAGGATCAGTACATTTGCTGTTTTGCTATTTCGTCTCCAAATGCATACAAAAGTGCTTCTGTATCCCACAGAAGCATTTTTTATTTTGTAAATTTGGGAAAAATAAATTTCAATGGAATTATCTAATATAGAACCGCATATCATCTGGAAAAACTTCTCCAGATTAAATGCTGTTCCAAGACCTTCAAAAAAAGAAGAAAAAGTAATTGCTTTCATCAAAGGATTTGGTGAGAATTTAGGACTGGAAACTACGGTAGATGAAGTAGGAAACGTTATTATTAAAAAACCTGCCACTGCAGGAATGGAAAACCGTAAATCTGTTGTGCTTCAGTCTCACCTTGATATGGTTTGCCAGAAAAATAATGATGTTAATTTTGATTTTGAAACAGAAGGAATCAAAATGGAAATTGACGGTGACTGGGTAAAGGCAAAAGGAACTACACTAGGAGCTGATAACGGTTTAGGAGTAGCAACCATTATGTCTATCCTTGAAAGTTCAGATATACCCCACCCTGCATTGGAAGCTCTTTTCACTATTGATGAAGAGACCGGAATGACAGGTGCTCTGGGATTAAAACCAGGACAGTTAACAGGTGATATTCTATTGAATCTTGACACTGAAGAAGATGATGAAATTGATATCGGCTGCGCAGGTGGTGTTGATGTAACCATCACTCAAACTTACCCTGCAGAAGCTTCAAAAGGACAAATTGTAAGACTTGAAGTAAAAGGTCTTCAGGGAGGCCACTCCGGAATGGATATCCATAAAGGTTTCGGAAATGCCAATATCATTTTGGGAAGACTTCTTTACAGCGGACTGGAAAACCAGAACATTGAACTGGTTTCTATCGACAGCGGAGGGTTGAGAAATGCGATTCCAAGAGAAGGTGTTGCCGTTATTTCGGTGAGAAATGCTCAGGAGTTTATTGAAAATGTAACGGTTCTTAAAAAAGATATTTTAGAAGAATTCGCAACGGTAGAACCTGGAATCCAGATTAATATTGAGAGCTCTACATCTTCTGACAAGGCAATTTCTGAAGAAGATTCCAGAAAAGTGATCCTTACTTTAAAAGCGCTTCACAACGGAGTTTACAGAATGAGCCCGGACGTAAAAGATCTTGTAGAAGCTTCCAACAACGTGGCAAGAGTAGAACTGAAAGGTGGAGAACTTAAGATCTTAAACCTTACGAGATCTTCTGTAGATTCTTCAAAATATTCAGTAGCGGAACAGTTAAAATCTGTAGCGGAACTGGCTGGAATGAATGTTGAATTCAGCGGTTCATATCCTGGATGGAAGCCAAAACCAGGTTCAGAAATTGTACAGCTGATGGAAAAACTTTACACAGAAAAGTTCAATGAAAAACCTCATGTTGTAGCGTGCCACGCAGGTCTTGAATGTGGAATCATCGGTGCTAATTATCCTGAAATGGAAATGGTAAGCTTTGGACCTACTATCAGAGGGGCACACTCTCCTGATGAAAGAGCCAATATTCCTTCAGCACAGAAATTCTGGAGCTTCCTAAAAGATATTTTAGCGAATATTCCTCAGAAATAAAACATTAAAATTATTATATTGAATATCCAAAGTCTTATGATTTTGGATATTTTTAGTTTTAATTGAAATAAAGATGCTTCGACAGGCTCAGCATGACGCTGCTAAAAATTTATCTCTAAAAAAGCAGTTAGTATTAGAGATGTCATGCTGAGCTTGTCGAAGCATCTCAACAATAGCATAAAAAACAAATCTAATACAATGAAAAGTATCACCGTATTCTGCGGCTCAAGTTTAGGCACAGATAAAATCTATGAAGAGCAGGCATTTTTGCTTGGCCAGACTTTGGCAAAACAAAATATACAATTAATTTACGGCGGCTCTGAAACCGGCTTAATGGGAACTATTGCCAACGGAGTATTAAGCGAAAACGGCATGGTAACAGGAGTTCTCCCCTATTTTTTACAAGCTAAAGAGATTGCTCATAAAAGCCTTACCGAACTGATCCTCGTAGAAACCATGCACGAAAGAAAAACCAAAATGAATGAACTCTGTGACGGCGTTATCGTTCTTCCTGGCGGCTATGGTACATTAGAAGAGTTTTTTGAGATGATCACATGGGCACAGCTTGGGCTTCATAAAAAACCCATCGGAATTCTAAATATTGACGGATTTTATGATGATCTGATCAGATTGGTTCAAACCATGGTCGACAAGGGATTTTTAAAACAGGTAAACAGAGATATGCTGCTGATCAGCAATACCATTGATGAACTGTTGGAAAAGATGAGAAATTACCAGGCGCCTACGGTTGGGAAATGGATTTCTAAAGATCAGGCATAATCACAGGAAGAATATATTGAAACATTCGCTCTTTTTAAAATATGTTTTCATATCTGAGGTTTAAGTTTAGTACATTTGTAAGAATACTTTCTCACGACTAAAAGAATTAAAACAATGAAAAATGGACTTCTGACAGGCTGTATATTATTAAGCCAGGTCATTTTTGCTCAGTATAATTATCCCAAGACTCCTGAAAATCCTGTGACAGACGATTACTTTGGTACCAAAATCACAGACAATTACCAATGGCTGGAAAACCTGAAAAGTCCCGAAGTACAAACATGGTTCAAGGCACAGTCAGATTTCAGCCATAATCTTATTAATATCATTCCTAATCGTGATGCCCTTTACCAAAGAATGAAACAGGTTCAGGAACTTGGTGGAGATTCTTATGGCTATGCAAAACAAAGAGGAAATCTTTATTTCTATGCTAAAACCAAAAAAAATGAAAAGCTTTCCAAGCTCTACGCAAAAGACGTTTCTACGGGACAGGAAACTCTGATTTTTGACCCTGAAACCTATAAAAAGGATGCACAGATCACCGATTTCACAGTAGATTCCAGCGGTAATAAAATTGCCTTGTTATTTTCCAAGTCCGGGAGTGAAATTTGTGAGCTTAGAATTTTAGATCTGAAAACTAAAAAATTCCTTAATGATACTTTGTCGCCCATCTGGAGCGAATTCAATTTTGAATTTACTCCGGATGGACAGTATATCACCTATACCAAGATGAGCACGGGAGATCCTAACAGCAATATGTTGCTGAAAGAAATGAAGGCGATGCTTCATCAGATTGGGACCAGTCAGGATAAAGACGTTATATTGGGATCACGCGAAGAATATCCGGAACTCAATATCTTAACAGAACAATTTCCTGAAGTATCTTTTACAAGTGATTACCAAACCATGATCTTAAGAATTGGATCCACAAAAAGCGAAAACCCTGTTTTTTATGCTCCGATATCTTCTCTTAAAGATAAAAAAATCAAGTGGAAACAGATCATCAAACCATCGGACGAGATTGTACAGACATTCATCAGCGGAGATCAATTGTTTTTCCTTACTCATAAGGATGCTCCCAATTATAAAGTAGGACTGACAAGTTTATCAAATCCTGATTTCGATCATGCTAAAGTTATTGTTGCTGAAAGCAGTTCTGTCATCACCTCTATCCACAGCTCTAAAAATTATCTGTTCTATTCTTTAAGCAATGGGATTACCCAGGATAAATATCAGATAGATCGTAAAACATTGGCTATAACCAAAGTTCCTCTACCTGGGGGGATCAATAATTCTATCGCTCTTAATGCCCGTGAAAATGATAATCTGCAATGCTATAACAGCAATTGGCTTACTCCCGGCACTTTTTATGATTATAACCCAGAAAGTGGTAAAGCTGTAAAAAGCAAATATTTTAACGGAGACAGCAACTATCCTGATTACAATGCACTGTATGAAGTAAAAGAAGTGGAAGTAAAAAGTCATGACGGAGCAATAGTCCCTCTTTCTATTATTTATCCTAAAAACATCAAAATGGATGGCAGTACTCCAGCTTATATCACAGGGTATGGCGGTTATGGAATATCTTATACCCCTCGGTTTTCCACTAGATTATCAGTATTGCTTGAACAAGGTGTAGTACTGGCAGTTGCCCATGTAAGAGGAGGAGGCGAAAAAGGAGACAAATGGCACAGAGACGGAATGAAAGCTAAAAAACCGAATACCTGGAAAGATTTTATCGCATGTTCCGAATATCTTGTGAATCAAAAATATACTTCTCCCTCAAAGCTTATCGGCAATGGGGCAAGTATGGGAGGAGTCCTTATTGGGCGCGCTATTACTGAAAGACCGGATTTATATGGAGTTGCCATCGCCGAAGTAGGAATGACCAATGCTCTTCGTTCTCAGAACTCAGCCAACGGCGACAATCAAATTCCTGAGGTTGGAAGTATAAAAAATTCTGAAGATATTAAGCACCTTATTGAAATGGATGCTCAAAGCAAGGTAAAAAAAGGCATAAAGTACCCAGCTGTTCTTGTGAGTACCGGAATGAATGATTCCAGAATTACCCCATGGGAACCTGCAAAATTTGCCGCTGCATTACAGAACAGTACCTCTTCCGGGAAACCTGTTTTATTATATGTGAATTATGAAAACGGACACTTTACAAGTGATCTGGAAATAACTTTCCGTGAATATGCAGATATTTATGCTTTTGCATTATGGCAGGTGGGTCATCCGAAATTTCAACCCGAAAAAAAATAAAGCAAAACCCGTCCGAAAAAACTCGGACGGGTTTCTTATTAAGATTAAAAAATATTTTCTAAGGATAAGGAGCAATCTCCACTTCAAGTCCCTCCATTTCATCAGCAATATGCAGCTGGCATCCTAATCTGCTGTTGTCTTTCACGTGAAAAGCTTCAGCCAACATCGCATCTTCTTCATCTCCCATTGGTTCCAGCCCCGGATCATTGATTACATAAACCTGGCACGAAGCACACATCGCCATTCCTCCGCATACACCAATAGTACCTTCTTCTGCCAATTCATAGGAACGGATAATTTCCATTAAATTCATGGACATATCCGTAGGAGCTACGACATCGTGGGTTACCCCTTCTCTGTCGGTGATTTTAATATTAATATCTGACATAATTCTGCAAAATTAGTCAATTTTTTTCACAACAGCCTTCTCTGCTTCTTTACGGCTTCCGTCAAATCCGTCTACTCCACTTACCGTTGTATATTTTAAAACGAATTTTTTACCAGGATTCAGTCTGTTGTAAACACTCTGACACATTAAAGTGGCCTCATGGAAACCACAAAGGATCAGCTTCAGTTTTCCAGGGTAAGTGTTGATATCCCCGATAGCATAAATACCATCAATGTTGGTCTGATAATCAAGGGCATTGTTTACAACGATTGCATTTTTTTCAATATTTAATCCCCAGTTTCCGATCTCTCCCAATTTTGGTGTCAATCCGAATAAAGGAATAAAATAATCTGTTTCGATATCGTAAGCTTCCTGACCTTCTACTTCTACCGTGATAGCCTCTACTTTTCCGTCGCCTTTAATACCGGTAACTTCTGCAGGAGTAATTAATTTGATTTTCCCTTGGTTTTTCAGATCCTGAACTTTCTCTACAGAATCCAAAGCTCCTCTGAACTCATTTCTTCTGTGGATTAAAGTTACTTCGCTGGCTACATTTGAAAGGAAGATACTCCAGTCAAGGGCAGAATCACCTCCTCCTGCAATAACTACTTTTTTGTTTCTGAAGTGCTCAGGTTCTTTAACGAAATATTCAAGACCTTTTTCTTCATAATCAGCTATATTTTCGAAAGTGGGTTTTCTCGGTTCAAAAGTTCCTAGTCCTCCTGCAATGGCAATAGCTCTACATCTGTGAACAGTACCTTTATTGGTAATCACTTCAAACCATTCGTCATCAACTTTTGTATAAGAAACAGCCGTCTCTCCCAAAGTAAATCCTGGTTGAAACTGCTTGATCTGCTCCATCAAATTATCTACCAATTCTCCGGCATTTACTGAAGGATAACCTGGGATATCGAAGATAGGTTTCTTAGGATAAAGTTCCGCCAATTGCCCTCCCGGCTGTGGAAGTGCATCAATAATATGACACTTCATTTTTAATAAACCAGCTTCAAAAACTGCAAAAAGTCCTGTAGGTCCCGCACCTATGATCAATATATCAGTGGTTATCATAATCTTTAAGATAATTTAATTAGACATGTAACTGCAAATTTACTAATTTTAATGCGAAGCATATTTAATTGATTCTAAATAAAAACCTGAGATTTGTCAAATATCTATCAATTAAGATTTTAAATTTGGCAATGTTTTTGTAAATGTCTTGTTATGAAGAAAATTTTAAACCTTTTTGCAGTATTTATATTCTTTTTAGGCTCTGCCCAGATTGATAACATCGCAGACGGCGAATCTATTACTCTTAGGATTCACTACGGCTTCCTGAATGCAGGAACTGCGAATCTTACTACAAAAAAGACTAACTACAAAGGGGTTCCTCATCTCTATGTGAAAGGCACAGGGCAGACAACCGGCGCTGTAAAAGCATTCTTTAAGGTAGAGGATTTATATGAAAGCTTCATCAATACCCAGACAGGATTACCAAGTTTTTATGTAAGAAATGTACGTGAAGGAAGCTATCGGCAACATTTTGAAACCGCTTTCAATCACGATAATAACACTTTGATTTTAACGGATAAAAAAACACCGGCCAATGGGTCTAAAGTTTTAAAATCAGTGAAAGGTGTACAGGATATGCTTTCATGCTTCTATTATTTAAGAAGTAAAAGCCCGGATGAACTCAAAGTAGGAACAATTATCAATATGAACGTATGGATTGATGATGAAATGTTTCCTTTCCAGCTAAAAGTGATTGGAACAGAAAATTTAAAGACTAAATTCGGGACTATCAATTGTTTGAAAATTATCCCATCTGTAAAAAGCGGAAGGGTATTTAAAGAAAAAGAAGGTGTCACCATGTGGGTTTCCAACGATGCTAACCACATTCCTATGCTGTTGAAAGCCGAACTTGCCGTAGGGGCACTGAAAGCCAGCATTGATGATTATAAAAATGTGAAGTATCCTTTAAAGTTTAGTAAATAACGATAATAGAATTCGCCTTACTTAAACTAAAAGGGCTATCTCCTATATTGTTTTTATTATCCAATGTAGAAGATAGCTCCTTTTTATAAGTTTTCATATTTCATATTTTACGTAATTAAATAACAACCATACAGTTATATCTGAAAAGTTTGGCAGTTTACTGAGAAAACTGTAATTTAAACATCATATATAACGACATGCGAACCCGTAAAAATGTAACCAAAGCATCAGACTGGAGATATGCCTTAACCAAAGTCTTTTTCATATTAATGTGCTTAATAGGACCCCTCTCATTTTTACAATCACAAACCACAAAATTAGATTCTTATTTTTCTGCTAAGGCTGAACAAGGAGACTTTAATGGTGTTATTCTTGTTGCTGAAAAAAATAAAATACTATATCAAAAAGCTTTTGGTTTTGCAGATTTTGAAAACAAGGTCCCCAATACAATACATACACGTTTCCCGATAGGATCTATAACCAAATTACTAACAGCAACAGCCGTGCTTCAGCTAGTAGATAAAAAACTTCTTGAACCTGACAAACCTGTGAAATTTTATCTGCATGAATTTCCTTATCCTGATATAACCCTTGCTCATCTTCTTTCACATACGTCTGGATTGCCTTCCTGGGATATTGTATTTGGTAAAGCAATTAAAGAACACCCTGATACTGTATTTAGTAATAAAGACATTTTAAAAGAATATTCGAAACAAAATATCAATTTAGTTTTTAGCCCGGGTTCAGCTCATGAATACAACAATGCAAATTCAGTATTTGCAGCCTTGCTTATTGAAAAAGTTACCGGTAAGCGATATGAAGATTATATGAAACAGCATATTTTAATACCTGCAGGAATGAAGAATACTTTTATTCCTACAACACCCTTTTTTAATCATCTGCCTGCAGAACGGAAAAATGTAGCTAAATTATATATAAGCCATATGTACACTCCGTTAAAAGAAAATTCAGATACTATACAAACAAATAAGAATTACTGGAAAAGATTTAATTTTAAAGGTTTTGGGGAAATCATTACAACCGCGGAGGATTTATTTCGGTTTAATACCGCATTAACAACAGGAAAAATCCTTAACCCATCTGTTTTGAAGACATCACAAGAAGCAATACAGCTTAACAACGGAAGAACTCTGCCCAGAGGTATGGGTTGGCAGGTTGAAAAGGATACTATTTTAGGTAAAATAGTTGGTCATGGTGGCGGTCTTACAGGTTTGCTGACCAGTTTTGTTTATCAGGTGGATACACAGAGATTAGCTATTATCCTGGACAATACCCAACAGAGCGCAGAAGATCTTAGTATAGATGCACTAATGATTCTTGCAGGCCAACCTCTAACCCCTCCGGGAAAAGATTTAGCCCGGATTTATGGACATATTTTATTAGAAAAGGGGAGCACACCAGCTAAAAATGAACTTTATAAATTAAAAAAAAATACAACAGACTACTTCTTATCCGAACAGCAATTCAATAAACTTGGTTATGATTTTCTCCGGTCCGGAAAAATACCTCAGGCCCTTGAGACTTTTCGTATAAATACAGAACTATTCCCACAGAGCTATAATACATTCGATAGTTATGGTGAGGCTCTTCTTAAGGATAATCAGAAAGAAAAGGCATTGATCATGTATCAAAAATCCTTGGAATTGAATCCTGATAGTGAAAATGGAAAAAAGATGATTCAGGAACTGATGAAGTAATAGCCTATTGAAAGCTGCTGTTTATTTACCATTTAAAAAACTAAAATGATAACAGCTGTAATAAATTTCAATTTTAAATTGTCTTAATTATAGAGGCAGTCAAAGGGCTGCAGCATGTCAATACTTCATTGAAATACTTAGCGTATTCAACCGTAGTATGGGCATAAGAAACAGACACATGTAAATTTTTCAATAAGATCAGTTTTTAGTTACGTTTTGTTTCTTAGGTCAGTAATTAAAAAC
This sequence comes from Chryseobacterium gleum, assembly GCF_900636535.1. Lineage (NCBI taxonomy): Bacteria > Pseudomonadati > Bacteroidota > Flavobacteriia > Flavobacteriales > Weeksellaceae > Chryseobacterium > Chryseobacterium gleum. The sequence continues at coordinate 4,628,479 of NZ_LR134289.1, read as the reverse complement.
AAAAAACCTCCGGAGCCTCCGGAGGTTTGATTTTTTATAGTGTTTTGAATTGTTCAAGTGTTCTGATATCATTTTCAAAGAACATTCTGATATCGCTCATCTGGTAAAGAAGCATCGTAATTCTTTCAATTCCCATTCCGAATGCATATCCTGAATATTTCTCAGAATCGATATTCACATTTTTCAGTACCGCAGGATCTACCATTCCGCACCCCATGATTTCCAGCCATCCTGTTCCCTTCGTGATTCTGTAATCAGTTTCAGAGTTTAATCCCCAATACACATCAATTTCAGCACTAGGCTCTGTGAACGGGAAGAAAGAAGGTCTCATTCTGATTTTAGATTTTCCGAAAAGCTCAGTAGTAAAGAACTGAATGGTTTGCTTCAGGTCTGCAAAGCTTACATTCTCATCAATATACAATCCCTCAATCTGGTGGAAAATACAGTGAGAACGTGAAGAAATTGCTTCATTTCTGAATACTCTTCCCGGAGATAAAATTCTGATCGGAGGCTGGTTTTCTTCCATATAACGGGTCTGTACGGAAGAAGTATGCGTTCTCAAAAGAATATCCGGATTCTGCTCAATGAAGAACGTATCCTGCATATCTCTTGCCGGGTGATATTCCGGAAGGTTAAGTGCGGTAAAGTTATGCCAGTCATCTTCAATCTCAGGACCATCTGCTACTGCAAAGCCGATAGATTTGAAGATTTCAATAATCCTGTTTTTTACCAGATTGATCGGATGTCTGGAACCCAGATCCAATGGAAAAGCGGGTCTTGTAAGATCTTCTTTTTCAACGATAACAGAAGATGCTGAAGCATTTTTCAAATCCTCCAGTTTTACAGCCACCGCCTGCTTTAAAGTATTGATCTTCTGCCCGAATTCTTTCTTCTGGTCATTAGGAACTTCTTTAAATTTTTCAAAAAAATCATTCAGAACCCCTTTTTTACCATTGTACTTGATTCGGAAGTTTTCGATCTCTTCCTTAGAGGTAGCATTGAAGCCGTTTACTTCGATCAGTAGTTCTTCTATCTTTTCTATCATTGTTTTACCCTTTCAAAATGTTTTGCAAAAATACGATTTTAAGTTGAATAATAAGTCCGTCATAAAAAAATCTGCCTCTTTTTCGGGAGGCAGACTTCAATCACTTATTTCACTTAAATAAAAAAATTATTTCTTTTCTAAAGCTTTAACGCTGATCTGAAGAGTTACCTCATCTTTGATCACACCGTTTTCAGCAGGAGCCTGGAACTTCACCCCAAACTCTTCTCTTTTGATATCTTTCGGCTCAGTAGCTACGCTCACTTCTCCATTCTTCACAGAAACATTAGCTTTAAACTGAACAGGTTTTGTAATTCCCTTAATCGTTAAATTACCATCCAAAAGCGTATTATAATCACCTTCTGTAGCCGGAGTTACTTTTGTAATTTCATAAGAAGCTGTAGGAAATTTTTCCACTTCAAAGAAATCTCCGCTCTTAAGGTGGCCGTTTAATTTTCCTAAATCTTCCGGACTGTCTTTAAGATCAACAGAAGTTAAAGAATTCATATCAGCAACGAATTTTCCGCTTTCCAGTTTTCCGTCTTTCACTGTCACATCTCCGCTTTCAAACCTGATCGTTCCGAAATGGCTCGTATTTTCAGATTTAAATACTTTATATCCCTTCCATTCAACCTTACTGTTTAGCGTATCCAAAGTGAACTGGCTACCTTCTTTAGTAGTCGTCACCTCATTACTTTCACTGGTAAGCGGTTTATCTTTTTTACAAGAAACCATTACAGCAGCAATAAATAATGCAGAAATAGCTAACGAAAACAGTTTTTTTCTCATTTTTGATTTATTTTTATTAGTTCCGCTAATATAATAAAAAAAAATATGTTTTCATAAAAACCTTACATTTGTAATATGCTATTAGAAATAAACAATTTATTTTTCTCTCACAACAAAGAAAATCCCCTGTTTCAGAACCTTAATCTAAGGTTTGAAGAAAACAGAATTATAGCTCTTGCCGGTGAAAGCGGATGTGGAAAATCTACTCTTCTCAGCCTGATCTATGGCCTTCTTGATTGGGAGATCGGAGAAATTATTTTTAACGGAACAAAGCTTTCAGGACCAAAGGGAAACCTTGTTCCCGGAGAGCCTGAAATGAAATTCGTGGCACAGAATTTTGATCTTATGCCTTACGCTACTGTTGCCGAAAACGTAGGAAAATTTATTTCAAATATCAATTTAAAACAAAAAAAAGAAACCGTAACGGAACTCCTTGAAGTGGTAGGACTTCAGGAATTTGCCAACGTACTGCCTAAATATTTAAGTGGCGGACAACAGCAGAGAGTGGCTATTGCCAGAGCATTATCCGTACTTCCAAAGCTCCTGATTTTAGACGAACCGTTCAGTAATCTTGATTTCCCGAGAAAAATTGAAATCCGGGAAAGACTTTTCAGGTATGTAAAGCAGCATGGTGTTTCTTTAATTATTTCCACCCATGAACTACAGGATATTATGCCATGGCTGGATCAGATTGTTATTCTGCAAAACGGAAGACTTATTCAGAATGACAGTCCTGAAGAAACCTACAGACATCCTTACAATTCTTATGTTGCGAGACTATTCGGGGAAGTGAATATCTTTACCGAAACTGAGGCAGCAGATTTCCAGCTTTCAAAATTTTCTTATTATCCAAAGGAAATAAAAATTACCGAAACCGGTGTTGAAGCTGAAATTCTGGAAAGCAGATTTGCAGGAAATTATTATTGGAATAAACTAAAAGCAAAAGGTAAAGAACTGGTAGTTTATACTGATGATAAAATATCCGGACCTATATGTATTTCGTTTATTTAGGCTAAAAGGCTAAATCGCAAAAAGACGAATAGAAAAAATCCTGAAACAGATCATCAGACTGACTATTAATCCATTTTGCTATTTCATAGTTTTGCCATTTTACCACTTCATCTAACTCCTACATTTCCTTACACTTACTCATAAAAAAATACAAATATAAGAAGCAGTTATAAAACTTTTTCTTACATTTGTATTTCCACAGCATAAGGAAATTTTTGGTTAATTCTCTTTCTGCCTTCCGGACGGACATTAGCAGTACTGCAATTAAGTCTCTTGAAAGATTACACTGTCCAATTTTTTCCTTTTCTTATTTTTAAGGGTATAAAAAGCAAAGCAATCTTACGCTTTCTTTACAAATTCTGATTTAAGAGCCATCGCTCCGAAACCATCAATTTTACAGTCGATATTATGATCGCTCCCTGGTCTTAAACGGATATTTTTCACTTTGGTTCCTGCTTTTACCGGCTTTGGAGCTCCTTTTACAGGAAGGTCTTTTACTACTACTACAGAATCACCATCCTGAAGTTCATTTCCGTTAGAGTCCAATATCTTTCCTTCATTTGCAGCTTCAGAAGCAGCTTCTTCAGGGTTCCATTCATAAAAACACTGAGAACATACCATCATGTTATCGCTTGGGTAGGTAAACTCAGAGCTGCATTTCGGACAAAGTACTGTATCACTCATATTTTAATTTTTTGCAAAGGTAGGGCTTTTTAAAGGTTGAAGTCAAGAGGTAAAGCCCAGTATAGTAGACAATAAGCATATATTAATTTCACACCAACAAGTGAATTAGTACAAATTAGATAAACCTGTTACAAAGAAAATAAAGTATAATAATGAAGAGTGCATATTTTGTTAACAAATATTTTTCATTAAGCAAAAATAAAGGTTTATTCATCGTAGAGTAAAAAGTTATTGTAAACAAATAAAAAATATAAATATTCGGAAGATATTTAGAAATTCAGCATTAAAATTTATTTCTACCATATAAAAAATTAATAAATACAATGACCATTCAATACTGGATCTCAGATTGTCAATAGTTAATTTTTGCTTTGCAAAGTGAATTGTGATGCGCAACCTTCCATTAGAAAACTGATTTGTACAATATATAATTACTCATAACCTCTCAACCGGAAACCCGAATCCCAAACCTCGCAACCTGAACCCGAAAATTCACAAGCGAAGCAGAATTCACTATTTACTATTCACCATCCAGGATTCCCTTCACCTCTCCTATTCTCAATCTCTCTACTCAAATCTTCAACTCTCAATTAAAAGTCGTATTTTTGCAGATTCAAACAGCGAAGCAAATTTATGGAACTTATTCACAGAAACTTGGCAATCGGAATTCACGATGCCTTACAGGAGACATTTTTTGAGAAAAACAAATATGCCGATAAAGTTATTGAAAGACTTTTGAAAGCAAACAAAAAATGGGGAAGCCAGGACAGAGCTGTTGTTTCTGAAATTTTCTACAATATCATCCGTTGGAAAAAACGCCTTGAATACTATATGGGTGAAGGCGTAAAACCCAACAATATCTACAAACTGATCATTGCGTATTTGCTTTGGAGCAAAACCAATTATAAAAAATTTGAAGAATTTGACGGAATTAAAATCGCCGATATTCTTACCAAACTTAAAAAGAACACCGTTCCTACAAAAGCAATAGAACATTCTATTCCTGATTGGCTCGCTGAAACACTTGAAAAAGAACTGGGTGCCAACTGGGAAAGAGAAATGACGGCCTTAAATGAGCAGGCTCCTACTGTTTTAAGAGCTAATTCTTTAAGAACAACTACTAAAGAACTTATTTCTGATCTTTCGGATGAAGGTGTTGTATCTTTTCCTGTTAACGGTTATCCTGATGCTGTTCAGCTGGAAGAAAAGAAGAATGTTTTCCTTACCACAGCTTTCAAAGAAGGATTATTTGAAGTTCAGGATGCTTCTTCCCAGAAGATCGGGTATTTCCTTGATGTAAAGGAGGGACAGAGAGTGGTGGATGCATGTGCCGGTGCAGGAGGAAAAACACTTCATCTGGCCGCATTAATGAAAAACAAAGGACAGATCATAGCATTAGATATCTTCGACTGGAAGCTCGCGGAGTTGAAGCGCCGTGCAAAGAGAGCCGGAGCACACAATATTGAAACCCGTATGATCTCCGACAACAAAGTGATCAAACGTCTTCATGAAAAAGCAGACAGACTTCTGATTGATGCTCCATGTTCAGGTCTTGGAGTTTTAAAAAGAAACCCGGACAGTAAGTGGAAGATTGATCAGGATTTTATTGACAGAATTAAAAAGGAGCAGCAACAAATCCTTCAGGATTATTCTAAAATGCTTAAAAAAGGAGGAAAAATGGTCTACGCAACGTGTTCTATCCTTCCTTCTGAAAATAATCTGCAGGTAGAAGAATTCATCAAAAACAATCCTGGATTCAAAATGATTAAAGATGAAAAAGTAATGCCTAGCGAAGGGTATGACGGATTCTATATGGCTTTGATTGAGAGAGTTTCTTAATCTGATCCTAACAACAATATATTAAACTACTCTATTTTACAGAGTAGTTTTTTATTTCAAAATCTTTCTGAAAAAAATGTAACAATTTTTGTAACATTTAATATACATTATCTACTAACTGTATAGATTAAATCCGTTTTTTGACGCTGTAGAAAGTTTAGAATAACTTTGCAGGAAACTCATTTATGTATGCATACAAGAATTGTTTTCAATTTTCTGGCTGTTTTTTTATACTGTCTGTTTTCTGCACAGACGTATGAAATTCAGTATACCAGCTCTTATAACGGAAAAATATTAACTGACCAGCCTTCTACCATTGTATGGGTTAATGAAAAAGAAAATTTTATTCTCAACAATACGATCAAGGAGCAAAAAAGCAGCTATCCTTATGAGATCACTAAGGTAGAAAAACCATCCAATACTATTGTCTCTTATGCTTTTTTAAAACCCGGATCTATCATTTCAACGTCAGATGCTGAATCTGTAGGAAAACAGGATTTCGAACTGACCAATGAGACGAAAAAAATTCTGGGATACAACTGTAAAAAAGCAATCACAAAAGTCAATTCCAATACCATTGAAGTATGGTATACCAATGATCTTAAACTAAAAGGCGGACCTTCTGTTCTAGGACAAAATCTGGGATTGGTTCTGGAAGTGGAGAGAAATAAAAATTCTTTGGTTACAGCCGGATCAATTAAAAAAATCAAGAGCACCGGAATTGAAAATATTCTGAAAGGAAATATTCAGACAACAGATCAGCTAGGATATAAAGATGAGCTTTGGAAAAGCAGATTTACCACACTGAATGTTTTTGAAAATGAACTCATCAATTTCTCTGAGGCCTCAAAATCTGACAGCCAGATAAAAAGATATGCCAACGGAACCATTATCCTTAAAAAAGTAAAATTCCCTGCTATTACAGAAGGTGAAAATATTTTTTTAGAGCTGAAACAGCAGTCTAACGGAGACGCCTATGACAGAACAGGAACTGTTTTTTTTATTCCGCAGGACAAAGAAAAGTCTTTTTTTGATGGACTGGAAAAAGGAGTAAAAACACTTCCTGTCTACGAAAATGGAAACGGAAAACAATATTACGGAGTAACAGCTACCAGCAACTATAGCCCTGCCATGGAAATGATGCGGTTCTTTACAGCCTTTGGCATTCAGAAGTTCAACCATATTCAGCTTAAGGGAAAAGACTGGCAGACTATAAGTCCGTACCGGCAGGATATTACAGAATTGAAGCCTGCTTTGTCAGGAAAAGAGCTATGGATAGGAACATTCATTGGCAATTATGATAAAGGCGGACATAAAGTGAGTCTTGACATTACGATCCATAAAAGCGATCAGACAATTCATAAGAACAATGTGGCCATTCCGCTGTTCAATACTTTAAATATTATGGAAATGGCCGGACAGGATTATTCTACAATGTTCAATCAGGATAAGGGCCTTCTTGTCAATTTCACTTTAGATAAAGATCTGAAAAACGCACAGCTGAGATATACCACCACCGGTCACGGAGGCTGGGAAAACGGAGACGAATTCGTCCCAAAAACCAATTCTGTCTTTATGGATGGAAAGCCGGTATTTTCATTCATTCCATGGAGAACAGATTGCGGTTCGTATCGTTTATATAATCCGGCTTCAGGAAATTTCCAGGACGGACTTTCTTCATCAGACCTCAGCAGATCAAACTGGTGTCCGGGAACAGTTACCAATCCTAATTTCATCTCTCTTGGAGATCTGAAAGCAGGTAAGCATACGATACAGGTAAAAATTCCGCAGGGACCAACTGAAGGAACAAGCTTCAGCTCATGGAATGTTTCAGGAACATTATTGGGGATCCAATAAAAACAAAACCTTCTTGCATGAGAATTGCAAGAAGGTAAAAACACAAATGATGAAAAAAAATTATTTCGAGCCACAAAGTAAGGAGTAAAATTCATATAATTAATTACCATAGATTAATAAATATGTCATTTTTATTTCGTATAAGGGTGACATTAATTTACCTCAACGAAAAAAATTAATCAAACACCTGCTAATTTCAAAAAATAGTTAATGTTTTTAACTTAAAAATATTAATTTGATAAAATTTTACACATTTAAACTTTTTTTATTGTTATTTATAAACATCACTTCTACTTTTGTCCCATAAATAATAAAAATTATGTGTGGAATTGTATGTTTATTTGACGCCAAACAGAAAACTGATGTATTAAGACCCCAGGTTTTGGAAATGTCAAAAAAAATCCGTCACAGAGGACCGGATTGGAGTGGAGTTTTTCAGGACGAAAAAGTAGTTTTCTCTCATGAAAGGCTTGCCATTGTAGATCCTACATCCGGAAAACAACCTTTATTTACCAAAGACGGAAAAGTAGTATTAGCTGTAAACGGTGAAATCTACAACCATAGAGAATTAAAAGAAGAGTTTCCTGATTATGAATTTCAGACCCAGTCTGACTGTGAAGTAATCCTGGCTCTTTACAAAAAATACGGAAAAAATTTCGTTGAAAAACTGAACGGAATTTTTGCTTTTGCTTTATATGACACTGAAAATGACGTTTACCTGATTGCCCGTGACCATATGGGAATCTGTCCGCTTTATCAGGGCTGGGACAAAAACGGAAACTATTATGTCGCTTCTGAACTGAAAGCTCTTGAAGGAGTTTGTAAAAAAATAGAAACGTTCTTACCTGGGCATTTTGTGTACAGCAAAGACGGCGCTGAACTTCAGCAATGGTATAAAAGGGACTGGGAAAGTTTTGATCATGTAAAAGAAAACGAAACGGATATTGCAAAATTGAGAAAAGGCCTTGAAGATGCTGTACACAGACAACTGATGAGTGATGTCCCTTACGGAGTTCTTCTTTCCGGAGGTTTGGATTCATCTGTCATTTCAGCCATTACAGCAAAGTTTGCACGCCAGAGAATTGAAAGTGGTGATACCCAGGAAGCCTGGTACCCAAGACTTCACAGTTTTGCCGTAGGACTTGTAGGTTCTCCCGATCTGGCAGCGGCTCAGAAAGCAGCAGAACACATCGGATCTGTTCACCATGAAGTTAACTTTACCGTACAGGAAGGACTGGATGCTGTACGTGACGTCATTTACCACCTTGAAACCTATGATGTAACAACCATCAGAGCATCCACCCCGATGTATCTTCTGGCAAGAGTGATCAAGTCTATGGGAATTAAAATGGTTCTTTCAGGAGAAGGTTCCGATGAACTTTTCGGTGGCTATTTATATTTCCACAAAGCACCTGATGCAAGAGAATTCCATGACGAGACAGTAAGAAAGCTTGGTAAACTTCACCTTTACGATTGCCTGAGGGCTAACAAAGCATTAATGAGCTGGGGAATTGAAGGAAGAGTCCCTTTCCTTGATAAAGAATTCATGGATATTGCCATGACGATTAATCCAAAAGATAAAATGATCAGCACGGCAGAAGGAAAAATTGAAAAGTGGGTATTGAGAAAAGCTTTCGAAGATATTCTTCCTGATTCTATCGTCTGGAGACAGAAAGAACAGTTCTCTGATGGTGTGGGATATTCATGGATCGATACTTTAAAAGAGGTTGCTGAAAAAGAAGTAACAGATGAAATGATGGCGAATGCAAGATTCAGATTTCCATTGAATACCCCTCAGAACAAAGAAGAGTACAGATACAGAACTATTTTTGAAGAACATTTCCCAAGTGAAACTGCTGCAGCAACTGTTCCATCCGTTCCATCTGTGGCATGCTCCACTCCTATTGCTTTGGAATGGGATGAAGCCTTCAAAAAAATGAATGATCCAAGCGGAAGAGCGGTGAAGGTACATGAAACGTCGTATTAGATTATGTTATTTGTTTCGGGATATTTTAACGCAGAGTACGCTAAGATATTTCCATTAGTGTTTAAGAGCGATCGCAAAGGCGTTTCACTTAGCAACAGACAAACCGATATCCTCGCTGAATGAAGTGCCCTTGCGAACAAAATATATGGGATTAAAATATAAACCTTGCGACCATAGCGTTTATTTAACCTTGCCAATAATATTAATTCACTAATTAAAATATATATTTTTTTTATTCAAACCTATAACTCTCTCTGTTATAATTTATCAATCCTGTAGCAATACAGGATTTTTTCTTGAATTAACAATAACAATATGGCATAATTTAACTCACAATCCAAAATAATATCTAATAAATAATTATATTTGGAAAACGAAAATATCAATTATAAAAAAATGAGAAGAAACCTTACTGTTTTATTTGCCTTATTAGCCATAAGTTTCGCTTTTGGACAAGGAAAATATGGCAAATATCTGAATTCAAAGAAGCTTGCTTTGGCTTACAAGAGTGTGAAAGACCAGGATAAAGATGACTACTATCAACAATATTATTGGCTTGTAAAGGCAGAGCAGCTGAAAACGTATCCTCATCTTAAAGATATAAAACCTGTTGTTTTATACGAATTTGTAAAATATGTCAACCCTCAGAATCCGACAAAAAAACTGGATGCCAGAGGAAAAGAGCTTAGAGCAACAGCAGAATTATCTTTAAATCAATATTTTAAAAATAAAAAATTTGAAAACAATTCTGTTTTAATGTACAACCTTGAGACGTATGTAGATCCTTCAAAAGGCCAGTATTATACTAAGGTTGATCCGGAAAAAATCAAGGAACTCGTGCCTAAGGAATTATTTGCTTTCAATTCTTATAACAGAAACATCGGAGAGGAAAAAACATATTATCTTTGGATTGACAAGAAAAAGGACGATCTGAATATTGTAGACATCATTCCTAATGAAAAAGAGGACAAAGCTTTTTATACCAGATTAAGACAATATCTTCCCAATTATAAATTTTCAAAGTATGTTCCTACTGTAAAAAAAGGGAACAAATCTGATAAAACAGATATTGAATACTATTATATCATGCCGTTTGAGCAGAATACAGATAACATCGAATACAAAACAAAGGATTTCAAAACTTTCACTTTAAGCCAGTACAGAAAAGCCGGTGATGAATGGAAAGGAGTAGAAAAACCTAGAAAATAATTAAAAAAGTCCTGTGAAATTTCACAGGACTTTTTTAATTTTATATGGATTTCTTTATCTAAGGATCAAACCGCTTAAAGCAAGTGGTTCTTCAAATCAAATAAGTCTGGGAGTTTTTTATAACCCAGCCGGTACAAAATGACAGAAGCAAATACACCACAGACATCCGTAAAAAAAATACTTCCCTTAATTCTGGCTACTGCTATTTTTATGCAAATGCTGGATTCCACAATTCTGAATACTTCCCTACCCGCAATTGCAAAAGATCTGAATGAGTCACCACTCAATATGCAGAATGCCATTATCAGCTACGTTCTGACCCTGGCAGTTTTCATGCCGGCCAGCGGATTTCTTGCAGACCGGTTTGGGACAAAAAAAGTGTTTATATTTTCTTTGATATTATTCAGTCTGGGTTCGCTCTTTTGTTCATTATCTCAAAACCTTACTCATCTCGTTATTTCAAGAGTTATCCAGGGAGTTGGAGGAAGTTTGATGACTCCTGTAGGGAAACTTGCACTTATCAAGACCTTTGATAAAAATGAACTTCTCAAAGCAATGAACTTTGCGATCATTCCTGCACTTATCGGGCCCGTACTTGGTCCTTTGGTTGGGGCTATATGGTAGATTATCTTTCGTGGCACTGGATATTTCTTATTAATATCCCGATTGGCCTTCTGGGAATTCTTTTGGGATTAAAATTCATGCCTGACTATAAATCTGATGATGTAGATTTTGATTTAAAAGGTTTCCTGATTTTTGCAGCAGCCTCTCTCCTGCTTTCTGTTTCATTGGAACTTTTTGGAGACATACAAAATATTACTCCTGTTTTACTTGTATTTATTATGGGATTTCTTTTCCTGTATTATTATTACAAACATGCCAAAAGAGGAGGAAATCCTATCTTCCCTTTAAACCTGTTTCAGGTAAGGACTTTCCGGGTAGGTATCGTAGGAAACCTTGCCACCAGATTAGGAATCAGCTCCGTTCCGTTATTGCTGCCATTGATGATTCAGATTGCCTATAAACAGTCTGCAGTAACTTCAGGCTGGATCATTGCTCCTATGGCTTTAACTGCGATCTTCGGGAAATCATATGTGATTAAAATTTTAGATAAATACGGCTATCGTCAGACTTTAATGATCAATACGTTCATTATCGGAACTCTGATCTGTCTGCTTGCCATTCCCGATATCCATACTTCTCTGTACTGGTTTGTTCCAATCATCGCGATATTAGGTTTTTTCAACTCTATCCAGTTCACTTCCATGAACACCATTTCCATTGCAGATCTCCGGAACTTTCAGACCAGTAGCGGAAACTCTTTACTCTCTGTCAATCAACAGCTGGCAATAGGCTTTGGAATAGCCTTCGGGCTGATTGTTTTAAAGCTGTATGAAAACACAGATCTCATCAAGGGAGAAATCCATAATGCATTCCGGTTAACTTTTCTTACAGTAGGGATATTAACGATTTTATCGGGATTCGTGTTCAGGAGACTGCATATTTCGGACGGGAAGAATATGAAGTCGAAGGAGGAATAATTGTAAGGGAAATAGTAAAAGGCTAAAAGGTAAAAAAGTAAAATCGCAAAAGGGCGAAATAGTGAAACATAATGCAGAGCAGTTCTGCTCATTTGCAGTTTTGCCATTTTGCGATTCGAAGTTTTTCCACTTCGCTTTCCCCTCTCACGAACTTAACACAGATCAATGCTTTTCACAGGTAACTATGGTAATTTTGTTTACATAAATCAACAATGTGATGGCAACTAAAAAAATAGAAATCGTAGTATCTCCAAAACCTGCGCATTTTGTAGGCGATGGATTCAGGGTTCATAATTTCATTCCGGGAGTACCTGGATTGGATATGAAAAGAATGGATCCGTTCATTATGCTGGATTACAATTCAAAGTTTCACTTTAACGGATCAGACAGACCAAGAGGTGTTGGCGTACATCCACACAGAGGTTTTGAAACCGTAACAATAGCATACAGCGGAAAAGTAGAGCACCACGACAGCGCTGGCGGCGGCGGTGTTATCGGAGAAGGTGATGTTCAGTGGATGACTGCCGCTAAAGGAGTTCTTCATAAAGAATATCATGAAACAGAATGGGCAAAAGAAGGAGGAATTTTCCAGATGGTTCAGCTTTGGGTGAATCTTCCGGCGAAAGACAAAATGAGCTGTCCAAAATATCAGGCTATTGAAAACTCTAAGATGGAAAAAGTAGATCTAGGTGATAATGGTTTTGTAGAAGTGATTGCCGGAGAATATGATGGTCACAAAGGGCCCGCCAGTACATTCACACCGGTTCACATGATGAATGCCAAACTTAAATCAGGAGGAAAAGCTGATTTTAATTTCCCTGCTCATTTCAATACAGCTGCTCTGGTTATTGAAGGAAGTGTTATTATTAATGGCGAGGAAAGAGTTAAACAGGATCATTTTATCCTGTTCAAGAATGAAGGGGAAACATTTAACATTGAAGCAAAAGAAGACGCTGTTGTTCTGATCATCAGTGGTGAGCCTATCAACGAACCGATTTATCCTCATGGTCCTTTTGTTATGAATTCCAGGGAGGAAATCATGCAGGCTTTCGAGGATTTCAATACCGGAAAATTCGGATATCTGGAAGATTAAAAGAATTAAATTTATCGTAATCTTTAATTATTCCTTTTTTATTAACTTTATATGATGGCAAACCTTACGGGTTTCAGAAACCTGTAAGGTTTAGCTATTATCATGAATATGTTCTGTTTATCCTATTTGGAAACAGAATCCTTTAATGCAAAAAATTATGAAACCTGAATTTGAAAATATACCTCTTGTAAAAGCAGAAAAAAGATTTGAAATAGAAGTCAACGGGTATCACGCATTTATTGATTATCGTGAGACTATGCACCAGATCTCTTTAATTCATACTGAGGCAGATGCTGAACTGGCAGGAACAGGTGCAGCCGCAGCCGTAGTGGAAAAAACACTCAATTATATTGAAGAGAGCGGGAAAAAACTTCTACCGTTCTGTCCTTATGTTTTCGCCTTTATCAGAAAGCATCCTGAATGGAAGCGTATCGTGGATGAGAGATTTGAAGGATATGACAAACTCTAAACACTTTCATCAATTCAATTAAATAACATTTAAAAAAGTATCACATCATTATGTCAAATATTGGACTTATCATTGAAGAAAAAGCAGCGGATATCGGTAATTTCCTGGTAGGAAGACTTCTTCCTTTCCGTGAAAAAAGAGCTGTAGGACCTTTTGTTTTTATTGATCATATGGGACCATCAGAATTGAAAGATTATCAGAATCTTGATGTTCCGCCACATCCTCATATCGGTTTATCTACGTTAACTTATCTGCTGGAAGGCTCTATTTTCCACAGAGACAGCATCGGAAGTGCTATTGAAATAAAACCGGGTGCAGTAAACTGGATGACTGCCGGAAAAGGAGTGGTACATTCTGAAAGAACTCCTGAATATTTAAGGCACAGTGATAAAAGACTGCACGGATTCCAGATCTGGGTAGGACTTCCAAAGCACCTTGAGCAATCAGAACCTACCTTCCATCATATCGAAGCGGATGATATTCCGGTTTGGGAAGAAGATGGCATTCAGTATAAATTAATAGCCGGTGAAGCATTCGGCAGAACCTCTCCGGTCCCTGTACACAGCAAGTTATTTTTCCTTGAAATTAAAACCAAAGAAGCTAAGAAAATCAGCATCGGAAAGGATCTTTACGGAGAAGCGGCAATGTACGTTCTGGATGGAACTGTGACAACAGAGGGAAACTCTTATGGTTCAAAACAGCTGATGATCGCTAAAGACACCAAGCTTTGTGAGTTTGATATGAGTGAAAACGGAACGGTTTATCTTTTCGGTGGCGAGCCCTTTGATGAAGAGCGTTTTATATTCTGGAATTTCGTCAACTCTGATAAAGAATTAATTGAGCAGGCAAAAGTAAACTGGAATGACCAGAATCACGAGGCATTTCCATTGGTACCAGGTGACGAAAACGAATATGTTCCGCTTCCTAAGGCTATTTTAAACAGAAAATAACTGCAGCCCGATTTATTACCATGAAAATATTAGCATTTGCAGGAAGTACGTCTTCCACGTCTATCAACAAGGAACTGGTAAAATTTGTTCTGAAAGATTTTCAGGATGAAGAAATCAATCTGATTGACCTCAACGATTTCACCATGCCTGTTTTCTCTGTAGATCTTGAAAAGAAGGGTTTTCCTGATCAGGCTCATCAGTTTTTAAAAGTTATTGAGGAATGTGATGTTATCATCTGCTCTCTTGCAGAGCACAACCGTTCTTACAGTGCTGCTTTTAAAAATGTTTTTGACTGGGCTTCCAGGATCAATGTAAAAGTATTTCAGAACAAACCAATGCTTCTGATGAGCACCTCTCCAGGAGGTTATGGCGGCGGAAATGTGATGAATACAGCAAAAACATTTTTCCCACAGTTCGCAGCAGATATCAAGGATACATTTTCATTACCTAAATTTTATGAAAATTTTGATATGGAAAGCGGAGTGATCAATCCGGATATGCTGAATGACCTGAAAGGTAAAATACAGAATTTTAAAAATCAGGTAAAAACAAATGACTAAGGGAAGACTTGAGGCTTTCAGTGACGGTGTTCTGGCTATTATTATCACCATTATGGTACTTGAACTGAAAGTGCCGGAAGGAAATAGCTGGACCAGTCTCAAACCTCTTCTTCCTAAGTTTCTGGCTTATATCTTCAGTTTTATTTATGTGGGGATCTACTGGAATAACCACCACCATTTGTTTCAGACCGTAAAAAAAGTAAATGGCAGCATTCTTTGGGCCAATCTTCATCTGTTATTCTGGCTCTCTCTGATGCCTGTTGCTACAGAATGGATCGGCACTACAGGTTTTGCAAAAAATCCTGTAGCTGTCTATGGTATCGGACTCATTATGTCAGCGATTGCTTATACCGTTCTGGAGCATGTAATCATCCGCTGTGAAGGGGAAGATTCAAAACTGAAAGAGGCTATTCATTCAAAATATAAAGAATATATCTCTATTGTATTTTACGTCCTGGGAATCGCTACTTCATTTTTTTATCCTTATATTGCCATAGGTTTTTATTATATCGTGGCTCTCATATGGCTGATTCCGGACAGAAGAATCGAAAAATCATTAAAAGAAAATTAATATGGAAACACACGAATATCCCAACGGCGACATCACTGTCATCTGGCAGCCCCAAAAGTGTATCCACTCGGCTGTATGCGTAAAATTGCTTCCAAAAGTCTACAATCCTAAAGAAAGACCCTGGATAAAAGCGGAAAACGCAAGCCCGGAAGAACTTAGAAAACAGATAGACCAATGCCCCTCCGGTGCATTAAGTTATAAATTCAACACAGAAAAATAATGGCGGTAACAGTAAAAGCAAGTTTAGGAAAAACAAAATATTATACAGAAGTAACAGCCGGCGAAAATCAGATCATTACTGATGAGCCGATTGATAAAGGCGGACAGAATAAAGGCTTCAATCCTCTGGAAATTCTGGCAACGTCACTGGCAAGCTGTACAGCTGCTACATTGAGAATGTATATTGAAAGAAAGGAATGGGATGTGGAAAACATCAATGTGGAAGTAGAGCTTGAAAATTTCCCGTTAACAAAAAGAGCTGTCTTCAAAAGAGATATCAGCTTTGAAGGTATTCTGGACGACGAACAGAGAAAAAGACTGCATACCATTGCCGATGCATGCCCTGTTCATAAAATCTTAACCAACGACATAGAAATATTAACCAAATTCTCATAGTATGATCGAAGTAAAACAAAACAACGACGAAAAACACGGAAGTTTTGAAGCTTTCATAGATGGAAGACGCGCAGGAATGATGACGTATACCTGGGCGGGAGAAGAAAGATTTATTATTGACCACACCGAGGTGGAAGAAGCCTACAACGGAAAAGGTGTAGGTAAGGAAATGCTTCTGGCAGCAGTAGATTTCGCCAGAAAAAACGGGAAAAAGATTATCCCGCTCTGCCCTTTCGCTAAGGCAAGTTTCCAGAAAAGTGAGGAACTTCAGGATGTTTTAGTGAATTAACCACTGTTTCCACCCTTACAATACAAACCTTCCGGAATAGATCCGGAAGGTTTTTTGATGCAGTTATTTTTAATACCAGTTTCTCATGTAAAAATTGTGTCTGAACTAAATTCACGATTCACGACTGATCTTTTTTATATATTTGCTAAAATTTAAAAATCAGGCATGAATCCAGGAACTATCCTTTTGCTATTTGTTTTCGTCTATTTTATCGGTCTTTTGGTGATTTCCTATTTCACCAGCCGGAATTCTGATAACCAGTCATTTTTTATCGGTAATAAAAAGAGTAAATGGTGGCTCGTAGCATTTGGGATGATTGGGACCAGCTTAAGCGGGGTTACTTTTATTTCAGTTCCGGGAACCGTCGGAAAAATGACCGGGTCCGAATATATTTACGGAGGTTTTGAGTACTATATGATGGTTATCGGGTTTTTCATCGGATATTTTATTGTTGCAGCCATATTACTTCCGCTGTATTATAAAATGAATCTGACTTCCATTTACACTTATCTTGGAAAAAGGTTCAATGTGGAAGCTCATAAGATAGGCTCCATCTTTTTTATCATTTCAAGAGCAATTGGTGCTACGGCAAGGCTATATCTTGTGGTAAACGTTTTACAGATTTTCCTGCTTGAAGGATTGGGAGTTCCGTTTTGGGTAACCTCACTTGTACTTTTGCTGATGGTTCTTCTGTATACTTTTGAAGGTGGCGTAAAAACGATTGTGATTACAGATACGCTGCAAACCTCTTTTATGATCATCAGTCTTGTGGCATGTATCACTTATATTTTATCAAACCTGAACTTATCTTTTGGGGAAGCATACACGATTCTGGAGCAGAAAAATTATACTCATTTCATCAATTTTGATCCTAATTCCAAAACCTTTTTTCTGAAAACCATTCTGGGAGGAATTTTTATTACGATTGCCATGACAGGGCTTGATCAAGAAATGATGCAGAAAAATATCTCTGTGGATAATCTTAAGAACTCCAAAAAAAACATGCTTACGTTTGCAGGAACGCTTCTTCTGGTAAACCTTGCCTTCTTATTCCTGGGGGGACTATTGTACCTTTTTGCTCTGCAGCATGGAGCAGAATATGGAACAATAAACGGTGAAACAGTAACGAATATTTTCGGATTTAAAGATACTGCAGGAAACATCAAAAATATCATGGGAGATGATCTTTTCCCGGCGCTGTCACTTCAGGGATATTTCCCGATGGCTATTTCCGTTATTTTTATTATCGGATTGATTTCCGCATTATTCCCTTCAGCTGATGGAGCTCTGACAGCTGTAACAAGTTCATATTGTGTTGATCTATTGAACCTTAATGAGGATAAAACCAAAAACGAAAAAGAAAAGAAACGTCTTCGTATGAAAGTGCATTTAACTTTCACTGTTGTTTTCTTCATTCTTATTATGGTTTTCAAAGCAATGAATGACAAGTCTATTGTTTATCTTATCATGGAAATTGCAGGGTATACTTACGGACCGCTATTAGGACTCTTCGCTTTCGGAATTTTCACCAAATTTCAGATTTCAAGAAAGTACTCTATTCTTACCGTAACGATCTTAGCTCCTGTACTGACCTACCTGATCAATCTGGCGGTTACCACTTATACAGATTACAGAATCGGCGTAGAGCTGATTGTTCTGAATGGCTTATTAACTTTTATTGGCCTATGGCTGGTAAAAGACAGACAACATTTAAGAGTAGCATAATTAAAATAAAAAAATAAAGCGGCTGTTTTCAATTGAAAACAGCCGCTTTTATATCATAACCCGGATGGATTATTCTTTAATCCACTTGATTGTTTTATCTATATTCTTAGATTTAACTTTAATCAGATAATCTCCTTTAATCAGGTAAGACAAGTCGAAAGTACCTGTTTTATCATGATTCAGTTTATTATTTGCCTTAGCGAATACCAGTTTCCCACTTACATCATAGATTGTAATATCATACACTTCATTTGAATTGGCAAACTGAACATTCAGCAATCCTTTACTTGGATTAGGGTATACTACAAATACATCTTTATTTGCAGATGCTTCATTCACTCCCAATGTTTGGGTAATAGTAAAGTTAATCGGGTTAATATTATAGAAGACGTTCGTTTCTGCAGCTACCATAATTCTGGCCTGCGTTGTATTCACGTTAGGAATGGTAACTGTCTCGGAACCGTCGTTCGGAGTAGAACCTAAGAGCAGTGTAGGATAAGTAAGACCTCCGTCTGTCGAAAGGTAAATATTTACAGTAGCGGCATTTACCGGGAATGCAGTTGTATTGGCAACATTCCATGTTATGGTTTGGGTAGAATTCCCTGCCCAGTTTACTGCTGTAGTAGGTGCTGTTACAGTAAACGGCCCTGAGTTACCATCTACAGTAATAATAGCATCATCGTTTGAAACCCCTGCGCAACCTGCATTGTTATCTCTTACAGTCAGTCTGAATTCCATTGTTCTTGCGTAAGAAGGTCTAACTTCTCCTTTGGAAACAGTACCATTAATCACATCTGTAAGTTTTGGAAAATATCTGTAAGGAACTGTTACCGGAACGTATGATCTGAACAGCGGTGCATTTCCTGTTGGAGCATTCCAGTCACCTGCAGGCCCTACATCATTCTGTTCCCAACTGTAAGTAAGTGGGTTGTTATCTATATCTGAAGCAGATCCTTCCAGTCTGAATGGTGTACCTTTAGGAATTGTATAATCACCGCCAGCATTTACAGTAGGAGCGAAATTATTGGAAGGAATAGTCACCTGACATGTTGTTGACTGAACTTTTGCCGTGATAGACTGGAATGATTTTGTATGGAAAGTAGGAATACTGTTAGCCGCTAAGTTATTTGTACTTCCACAAATTCCTGCATAAGCCATAATGGTAATCCCGCTTCCAGGTTCTACAGCAGTGGCTGCATTACGATTTCCACCACCACAGCTTCCTGTAGTTGCATTAAAAGTATGTGGCCCTCCAAACTGATGCCCTACTTCATGAGCTACATAATCAATATCATAAGGATCACCTACAGGGTTAGGAGAACCCGTGATTCCTCTTCCTTTATTGGTACTGCTACAAATTGCCCCTAACCAAGCAAGTCCACCACCTCCGGTACTGAAAGTATGTCCGATATCATAATTGGCATTTCCTATCAGCAAATCAATCTGAGTCTGGCTTTCATCAATCAGCGTACCGGCATCGTTATTTCCGGTAAATGGATCTGAAGTCGCATTCGTAAAGACTACATTGGTTTCATTAGCTACCAATACCAGTCTTGAAGCTACTTCCTGCTCATAGACTCCATTTACTCTGTTTACAGAAGTTACAATCGCTGAAAGTGTCTGTGCAACAGTAGGAGTAGCAGAACCTGTTGCTGCCACAGCATATTCACCTGTACAGGCAACAGCAAGTCTGAAAACTCTAATTTGAGTTCCTACGCTTGGACTTACGGTTTTCTGAGCGTTTTTTTTTCCTAACGGAGAATCGTCTTCATCTTTTACTCCGCAGGTTCTTGGATTTTTATCAATTAAATCACTTTTTCTGTAAATAATATAATTGTTAATATCCTGTTTTGCATAAGGATCAATATAAGTATCCCCTGCTACTGCAGATTTTATCTGTGCATGGAATCCTAATTCGGTAAAATCCAGTTTTATCGTAGCATACTTATCGTCAATTCCCTGCCCTGTAAAAGTAACAATCTGAGGAAACTGACCTGCCAATTCCGGAGCCATCACTGAAGATTTCCAGATTCTGAATTTTGCTTTTGTGCCATCAGGCATTGGCAGTACAATAACTGGTGCGTTATCTTTACGATCACTGTCTTTTAATTCCGGAACAGTATTAAAATAATTTTTCATTCCGGCCACATCCAATGTATAGGTCAGTGACTTTTCCGGTTGTACGGTTCTGTTTTTAGGATCTGCTTTAATAGACCTTTCACTGATTACCGTAAAAAAATCCTGGGCTTTCCCTGAGGAAACGGATATAATGAATATCCCCAAATAAAATAATTGTTTAATTTTCATATATAATGGTATGTAATTTTTATTCATTTTGAACATCAATCAAAGACCGAAAAATTTTTAGTCAAAGAAAAATAAATCAAAAATTCTTGAATTATAAAATTAATTAAATTAATCTGATTGTCACATAATAAAATTCAAAAAAATGAATATAAATTTACAAAAACAACAAGAAACCTTATATTTAAAGCATTAAAGCAAAAGAGAATAGTTTATTTTTTTTCTTTTTAATAAATCGTTACTCAACGTATTTCAATATCTTTGAAGTGGATAAAATAAACAAGACAATAAACTCATTAAAATAAAAAAAACAGAAATTAAAAAACCATGAAAAAAATTATTACAATTTTCACATTTCTATTAACACTTAGCTTTATGAATGCTCAGGAGAATTTTGAAGTATCAACATTAAGAATCGGACCCTTTAAGGTCTTCATGCCAAAGGTTGAAGCTGAGAAAATCGCGGGAATAAAACTGGGTAATTCTAACGGAGAGAAAAAAAACATCGTAAAATATAATGGAGAGGTTATTCAGATTGATCTTTTTGATAATTATATCAATGAAGCTAATCCTAGTGTCCCTTCTATCACGTATATGACAACAACAAGTAAAAAATTTAAAACCAAAAGCGGGATCGGAGTCGGAAGCACAAGGGATGACCTCATTAACGCTTATAGAAATTACCCTAATTTCAGTGTGCGTCCGGATTGGGATAAAAACGATAAGCCGGTTAAGGATTCGGGTTATTTCAATATTGAGGACAGCCAGGCGGGAACCCTATTAAGCTTTAAATTTGTTAATAATATTGTTACTGAAATTTCCGTTTACCTCAATGAAGGCTGTTAAAAGCGGAGTATTAAATTAATCATACAAATCCGGGTTTTTATATCCCGAGACCGGCATTTCCGGTAAAAAATTGTAAATTCGCATACAAATAAATCAGATATAATGAGTAAAAGTATTGAAGAGTTAAAAACTCTTACTACGCAGATCAGAAGAGACATTTTAAGAATGGTTCACGCTGTAAATTCAGGACACCCGGGTGGTAGCTTAGGCTGTACAGAGTTCTTCACAGCCCTTTACGGAAAGGTAATGAACTATAAGCTTCCTTTCACAATGGAAGGCAAAAATGAAGATCATTTTTATCTATCAAACGGACATATTTCCCCGGTATTCTACTCTACTCTGGCAAGATTCGGTTTCTTCCCGGTTGAAGAACTGAGTACTTTCAGAAAATTAGATTCAAGATTACAGGGGCACCCTACTACACATGAAGGACTTCCGGGAGTTAGAATTGCTTCAGGTTCACTTGGACAGGGACTTTCTGTAGCACTTGGAGTAGCACAGGGTAAAAAATTAGATGGTGATCAGTCTCTTGTTTACTCTCTTCACGGAGATGGTGAGCTTCAGGAAGGTCAGATCTGGGAGGCATTGATGTATGCTGCTGCTAAAAAAGTCGATAATATCATTTCTACTATTGATTATAACGGACGTCAGATTGACGGAGATACAGATGATGTATTAAGTCTGGGAAATCTTCATGCAAAACTGGAAGCATTCGGCTGGATTGTTCTGGAAGAAAAGAACGGTAATGATCTTGAAGCGGTCATTGCAATTCTTGAGAAAGCAAAAACAGAAACCGGAAAAGGAAAGCCTGTAGCTATTCTTCTTCATACAGAAATGGGTTATGGAGTAGATTATATGATGGGATCTCATGCATGGCATGGTAAAGCTCCTAATGATGAGCAGTTAGACACAGCATTCAAGCAATTGTACCTGGAAGCTCCGGCTGATTATTAATTATAAATGATAAATTATTATTGATAAATGATTTATAATATGTTTAATCTCTCATCATTTATCAATGATCAAAAACTTTAGTAAAAATGAAATATACATATACAGAAAAAAAGGACACTCGTTCAGGATTCGGAGCAGGATTAGCAGAACTCGCTGACAAAAATCCTAATGTAGTAGCACTTTGTGCAGACCTTATCGGTTCTTTGAAAATGGAGAAATTCATTGAGAAAGCTCCTGAAAGATTCTTTCAGATAGGAATTGCTGAAGCTAACATGATGGGAATTGCTGCAGGTCTTAGCATTACAGGAAAGATTCCTTTCACAGGAACTTTTGCCAACTTCTCTACTTCAAGGGTATATGACCAGATCCGTCAGTCAATTGCTTATTCTGACAAAAACGTAAAAATCTGTGCATCTCACGCAGGTCTTACTTTAGGAGAAGACGGGGCTACGCACCAGATTCTTGAAGATATCGGTATGATGAAAATGCTTCCGGGAATGACTGTAATCAACACTTGTGATTACAACCAGACTAAAGCAGCTACATTGGCGATTGCAGATTTCGAAGGTCCTGTATATTTAAGATTCGGAAGACCGGTAGTTCCTGTATTCATCCCTGAAGATTTGCCTTTCGAAATCGGAAAAGGAATCATGCTTCAGGAAGGTACTGATGTAACCATCGTTGCAACCGGACACCTTGTATGGGAATCTCTTGTAGCAGCTGATGAGCTTGAGAAAGAAGGTATTTCATGTGAGGTGATCAACATTCACACAATTAAGCCTCTTGATGAAGAGATCATTTTAAAATCTGTAGAAAAAACAGGTAAAATTGTGACGGCTGAAGAGCACAACTTCCTTGGTGGTTTAGGAGAATCTGTTGCAGGTATGCTTGCAAGAAGAAGGCCTACAAGACAGGAGTTTGTAGCGGTGAATGATACTTTCGGAGAGTCTGCAACCCCTGCTGAACTGATGAAGAAGTATAAAATTGATTCTGAAGCTGTGAAAGAAGCTGTGAAGAGAATTTTGGCTAACTAAGATTAGTATTTATAATATAAGCTCCGGCTGGTTCTCTGAACCAGCCGGAGCTTTTGTTTAGTCCATAAAATGTTGATTGTTGTTTCGCTAATGACCACCGTCAAAAATTCTCCGAATTTTACCACCTAACGAGGGATGGGAATGGTTATACTTCCATTTTCATAGTATTAGTTTTTATCCTCTTTATTTATTACTCCGGCGGATTCAGAGGAATTCCTACAGCAAGCAAAACAGGACCTAAAATTTCTTTGATATATTCATCTTCTCTCCTTTCAGAAGCTTTTGATCCTGAAAAATAATTGCTTATCCTGTAGTTTTTCACAAACTGATTTCTTTTTTTTCCAATGGAATAATAATAGCCACCTCTTTCATCATTCACGAAATAGGTCATTTCATCAAAATTCATGAGCTTCCTGGATAGTAATAATTTTCTGTAAATGCACCTCTCTGATTTATCAAAGATATATTTTACCGGAATTCTGAAAAAGAGATCAAACAGAAAGTAAATCATATAAATAGCCCACAATCCTATTGTAATTTTAAACTGGTCACCAGATATCTTATCTATGAAAAAGCCGATAATCAACGGAAGAGCGATCACTCCTAATGCCAGCCACCATATCAAAGTACGCAGAAAACCATAATTGGGCATAAAGCTTATTTCACTTCCGTTTTCCTCAAATCTATAGCGGTCTCTGATATCCATTCTCAGGATTATTAAGGTTTAAAATATCTTCTGTCTCGTTAACCATTTTCTGTATTCCTTTTTCGGTAAGAGCCTGTCCAATCGTAAGCTGATTTTCTCTTCCATCAACTTCAAAATACATTGACAGCATTACATTTGTGGTGATAAAACCTAGATATTTGGTGGCCAAAACATGAAAATTTCTGAAATTTTCTATAGGATAAGTTTTTACCGGAACAAAAATGGAGTGTTTTCCGGTAATCGTTTTCCGGTCCAAATCAATGATAAATTTCTTGGTAAAGAAATTGATTAAAATAAGTACCACCACAGCAATAATAATGTAGCTTCCTATTCTTACACTATTAAAAATCAATGCCGCGATGATGAGAAAAAAAATACAAAGCACGGATACAAATACCGGTTGATTTTTAAAAATATACTGGTTTCCTTCTTGTCTGTAAAATTTATAATTATTCATAATTACTGTTATTGTTCTTTTTATATTTTGGTTTGTGATTACGTAGTGAAAGATCATTTAGAGACTTCTGAGGCAATTATTTTATCGGGCTTCATATTTATATATTTAAAGTGTTTTTTTAATTCGTCATACTTTTAATTGCCGCAGATAGTCATCCAGTTCAGACATTCACTTTTGTATTTTTGATCATTTAGTTTAGTGCATCCTCTATTTGCTGTTTCAAAATTTCAAAATCCATATTTATTTCCTTTTAAAACGGATGGTAAAATTACCTTTATCCTGTCAAATCAACACATTCTATTCTCTATAGGCATAGTCAGTTTCATGATTATAGCTATCTGTTTTTATCATACATAACCATCCGGAATCAAAATAACTGCAACAATTAGCATAGGAATCAGCTCTCAATAGTCAGAACTCTGCTATACTCAGGGTAATTTCTAATGTTTTTTAATTCCGGGTTTAAATTTCTGGTGAATTAATCTACAAAAGTGTTATAACGGTCAAGAACATATCCTGCTTCTCTTTCCAGATTATCAAGATCACGGTTCAGGTCCTGATTGTTTTCATTCAGGCTTCGCTGTACGATTCTCATTTTACCCAGGAAATCATTGACTGAATTGTTGAATGCCTGATAACTGTTTTCCTTCTGTTTTTCTGAAGACGGAATTTTTTCGTTAATATTTTTGTTATATAATTTTTCCATCTGCTGATATTGCTGGGAAAATTTATTTTTATAGACATTCATATCCGTTACATCATAGGAATCATCAATGATTTTCTGAGTCAGCTCCATAATCTCCCTGGATTGTATAATCTGCGTTTTAAGCGGATGATCTTTAAGCACCTCTACTTCTGCTTTATCTGCTCTTAGGGAAAGCTTGCTAAATAAATCATTGGCCGCTGTACGGTTTTCTTTGATAAGTTTTATTGCCTTTTCGTTGATTTCAGCAACTTTCTTTCCTTTATCATCTTTCCAGTCTTCTGCCTGTTTGTAATTGTCCAGTTCCTTTTTCAAAGATTCCAGCTGGGTCATTGTCTCCTTCATCTTATCCACAAGATTCTGAAAATCTTTTCCCAATACATCCGGAGCCTTTAATTCCTGACGGGTGTACAACATCACTGAAGGGGTAAAAATGGGCATAATACCGGAAAACTGCGGGTTTGCCTCAGCATTTTTTACATAATCTTCCATTTGTATCAATACATTCTGAAAATCTTTGATAAAATCTGACTGCTCGTCATCCATTTTCACGACCTTGTTATTAAAAGAAATAATATCTCTGTTTGCATCCCCGGAATTAACACTGAAAGGGTTTACCTTTCCACTATCATTCTGCGACAGCTTTTCTTTAACTTTTTCCAGTTTATCACATGATATAACAGAAAAGCTTAAAAAAAGAATTCCTGCAATGATTAATGGTCTTTTCATAATTCTAATTAAATATTAGGTTTTTGCCAAATTTTTTGAATCCTATCCGATAAAAGAAAACTTATCTTCAAATATTTTTCCGATCAATGGCAAAGGTTTTTCAACATTATTGGCAGCATTGATAATTCCGATAATCATCAGTATCAAAGGAATGAAACCCAATATTCCCAAAACTCCAATTTTGGTAACCATCAGTATGATATTAAGAATGATGGATAATACAATAGAAAAAAGTATCAGCCCCAAAGATTGTTTCAGGTGATATTTTAAAAGGCTGTCGGATTTTTCCTTTCCGACAACGAAAGAAATTAGCCATCCGAAAAGGGTGATGTAAGATACAATTGATAATGTTTTGTTGTCCATAACCATAAAATTTTAAATTAATATTCTTTGATTTTTCTAAGTCAAAATTGCGACAGAAAAAGATGCTAACGTTCTTTTAAGCAACTACAAAACATCTTCAATGCAGCTTACGGATGACTACAAAACGTCTACAAGAATAAATAAAATACTGATTTACAGAAATTTAAAAACAACCCCTGTTTCTTCTTTTTAATACAGGAAATTGACAGGTGTCTGCAATTTTTGTACTTTCACCCTATGAAATTAAGGTACTCACTTTTATACTGTATACTTTTTATCTGCACTTTATATCCTGCACAGAATACATTTATTGATGGTCTTAAAGGCCAGTTGAATGAAGATCATATTTCTGTTGCAGAAAAATTCAGAATTTATAATGAGCTTACCGAATATTACAGAGTCAGTGATCAATATTCCGTAGCTGAAAAATATGTTCAGCAACAGCTGGAACTTGCTCAAAAGGAAAAGAATTATGCTGAAGAGGTAAAAGCTCTTAGTCAAAAAGGAGTCATTAAACTTAATCAGGCTGAATATGACAAGGTTCCATCTATTATAGATGCGGCGAATGCAATTGTTCAAAAGAGTAATAATAAAACTGCGGAATTATATGCCACTTATCTGAATATCTATTACAGAAACGCGCTTGGTGAACTTGAAAATACAATTAAGCTGGTTCAGAAAGTTCTTCCCGTTGTTGAAAAACAATCTTCTGAAATCTTATTAAATGCAAAACTGAATTATCTTCTTTATGGAATTTATACAGAATGGAACGATGCGGAGAACGCCACCAAATATGCAAAAAAATCCATAGAGCTTGCCGAAAAAGCGGGAAACAAAAATCTACTTAGTTCTACCTATTCGGCGCTGGCTGTCTGTTATTCTTTCCAATATGAAAAAAGCGGAAAATTACAAGATCTGAAACCAGTCATAGAGATGTGTAAAAAAGCTGTTGCCTTGTACCATCAATTTCCTGGTCATGTCTCAGCCCATGTACATGCAATGGCATTACTGAATCTTACCAATTATTATCTGAGCTATCCTGTTATGACTCCGGAAATCCGTACAGAAATTCAAAATAATGCCAACGAAATTCTGAAGCTTACACAGCATACAACTCTTAACCAGGGGATGCAGGCTGGTGCGCTTGGTATTTTAAGCAATCTGGCATCACGGGATCAGAATGATGCTTTATCAGAACAATATCTTTTAAAAGCAGAGCAGATTCTTCTTACGCAACAGCCAGTTTATTACCATGTCATGATCAATGTGGTAAAAAACCTTGCTGAGCTGTATGCCAGAGAGAAAAACTACAGGAAAGCATATGAGTACGAAACAAAAGTAACGGAATACAGCAATCTTCTCTTTGAC
The DNA here is from genome assembly GCF_900636535.1 of Chryseobacterium gleum. Taxonomy (NCBI): domain Bacteria; kingdom Pseudomonadati; phylum Bacteroidota; class Flavobacteriia; order Flavobacteriales; family Weeksellaceae; genus Chryseobacterium; species Chryseobacterium gleum. The sequence continues at coordinate 4,600,784 of NZ_LR134289.1, read as the reverse complement.
GAAGGACAGGCAGAAACGGCAAAAAGACTGGAAGCTCAATACCAGTCTCAGAAAAAAGAATCTAAGCTCAAGTCCCTTACTGAAAAAACTGCCAGCCTGAAAAAAGAGAAGCTGTTATACATCGGTTTGGGAATTATTGGATTGATTGGTGCTTTCTTTATGTTTCGTTCTTATCATTTTAAACTCAGGTATTCTATAGAAAGAGAAAATAAGCTTGATACGGAAAAACACGAAGCAGAAATGGAGATTAAACTTCAGCAAGAGGAACAGGCAAGATTAAAAGCCGAACAGGCGCTCCTTACTCTTCAACAGCAAAAGCTTCAAAGTGAGGTACTGGCCAGCCAATTGCATATTCAGCATAAGAATGAGGTTCTGCAGCAACTTCAGACTCAGCTTTCCGATACTGATATTAATATTCATCAGATGGTAAAAGGAGAAAACCGAGTTGATAATGATTTTGAAAAGATCAGATTTACCATCCAGGAACTGCATCCGGATTTCTTTAAAAATGTCAATGAAAAAGCTAAGCAAAAACTTACTGCTCTGGATTTGAAATATTGTGCTTACATTTATCTTGGGATGGATACTAAGCAGATTGCCAACCTACTTAATGTGGAACCTAAGAGTGTCAGAATGACCAAATACCGACTAAAGAAAAAGTTCGGATTAGATGAGAATATTGTTTTAGAATCCTTTTTTCAGAGAGTATTTCCCGGGTAATCAACAATTTTATTTAAACAATCAAAGCCTTTTAACATACAATTAAAAGGCTTATTTTTTTTTCCAATTTTTTATCTTTTTTTCTATTCAAGCATATGAAACTGATGTTTTTTGTCAAGATTTCTATGATGTTCTTATCTGTTTTTAGATTAAAAACCATTATTTTTTTTGCAAATAATATGCAAATTTGCTTGAAAACGAATCTAAAAACATCTGATTTTCACCTCTTAATTGTCTTTATTTGTCATATTGTACAATAGAATATATTACTATACAAACCTCTGTTAATTTTGAGGTTTTCTCAATATTAACTGCATCACTTTATACTTTTCAATGTTTGAAATATTTCACCAAACGTGCTGAAATATACACAATTTGCATATGCATGTGTGTACAAAAAATAAACAAATCACTTACAAGTTTTATCCCACTGAAGTGAACTGAATATTTATAGATTTGAAAACATCAACGTTGACGGAATGCATTTCCATTTTTAGATTGTATGTGTACAGTACATGATAAACATGAGAAACCATTCACCCAAATGTCAGGGTTTATATGACACAAATGTTTACACAACACAAAAAACGTATCAAAATGAAAAAATTAAATGGAATGAAGGGTAGCTTCTCTTCTGCAGAAAACAAAAAGTTACAAAGAAAAGACTTAAAATCAATTTTAGGTGGTGATGATTACAAATATGTAGAAACAGATTGTGGTTCTAGCTGCTATGATAAAGAGACATGGAAGGACGGAGTTCGCATCAGTACTCTACAAATAGATACCAGTCTTGATTAATTCTAATACAGATAGAGGGTTATCCCTCTATCTTTTTTATCAGATATATTCATAGAGAATTCATGGGAAAAGATACCTGGCATTATACTTCTTACGCTTTAATAGCTATAATTTTTACTCTTGCGGCTTGTAAGAGCAGAAATTATAACTATATAATCTACTATAATAAAATCAATGAGGCTGACAGTATACTTCGTTTTCAAAAGGATACAATGGCTGCTGTTAAACAATATAAAAAGATATTCAGACAATATGCTCCCAAAAACCAGGAACGGATCAATGAATATGAAAATTACATAAGACTTTCACATCAACATCATAAAAATTTTGGTGGGAAGAAAAGTCTTTACAAGCTTATTCCGTTAGTTGCACATAATTGGAAATATAAAAAGCAAGACTCCAGCTTCATACAGCTCTATCAAAAATATGGCATTGGCAGGCAGGAAATAGAATTTAAAGTTGAGGAATGGAAAAGAGGACTTAATCAAAAACTTGTAGATTCTTTTACAGTCGCGTTTAAACGTGATCAAGACAGCCGTATTGATTCAAATTATGCAGATATCAATAAAAATGATAAAAAGAATGCTGAACTTCTGAGGTGGATGTTTGAGAATTATGGTTTCCCAAGTCTGCAAAAAATTGGTTTATCAAATGGTGATTTCTTTATGCCATCAGGACCTATATTACTACACATGGCAGATTATGAAGAGTATTACCCATATTTGAAAATAAAGCTATTAGAGTATGTAAAATCTGGTGAATGTCCTCCAAGAGATTATGCAGCGATGGTAGACAGAAATAATTTGCATCATAAAGTTCCTTATACCTATGGCGTTTATCAAGGATATGAAAATATAAAAGATTCCGCAACCGTCAACCGTAATCGTAAAAGCATAGGACTACCGAGCCTAAAGCATGCTCAATTGATTACTAAAGATTTCTTCAAAAAAATAAAAAAGAAAAATTGATACTTATTATTTCTCAAAATAACGAAATCACCACTACAGAAGTTATTAAATGGCTTCTGAAAGTAGGAAAAAGCTTTATCCGAGTACATGAAGATGAAATTTTTGATATTAAGATCAAAGAAAAACGGATTTATATACAAAGCCCGAGAAATTGTTTTTTTATTGATGAAATTACCAGTGTTTGGTATAGAAGAGGAGAATTGAAATTTAACCGTCTGCCCTATAAGAATTCTGCAATTAACCTTAATATGAATGAATATCAGCACTGGCTGGAAGATTATGTAATAAAGGTTTTAGAGTCGAAAAAACATATCAATAAGCAAAGTAATAGTGATATTAATAAACTTCTTGTGCTTGAAGAAGCACAAAAATCGGGATTAGATGTTCCTTATTATTTTCTGGCTGATAATACAGAGAATGTTATTTTAAATAAGACGATTATTAAAACTATTGGCGGAAATCCACGAATGGAAAGCATACTCAAAAACTCCAGTGGTATGATGTATACAACGACTATTCAGGAAAAAGAAGATAAAATTTTTTTTATTACTTTCTTCCAGGAAAAAATCGAAAAAGATTTCGAAATAAGAAGTTTTTATCTGAATAAAAAGATTTGGTCCATAGCTATTTTTTCACAAAATGACGATCAAACTAAAGTTGATTTCAGGAAATATAATACTAAAAAGCCAAATAGAAAAGTACCTTACAACCTTCCGAAAGAAATTGAACAAAAAATTCATCTGTTAATGCAGTCTTTAGACCTCAATTGCGGTTCACTTGATTTCATTAAGAGTGGCAGTACATATTATTTCCTGGAAGTCAACCCCGTAGGTCAGTTTCTGGGAATGTCAGTCATTTGTAATTATTTATTAGAAAAAGAAATAGCAGAATATTTATGAAAAGAGATTTTACTACAAAAGAAAAGCATAAACTTCCACTAACCTTTAAATATATTGATGTTGTAAACAGTAAAAGTCGTGAGAAGAGATATTTCAGCATAACAATCTCTTGTGAAAAATATCATACTGATTTCTATGCAAAACTTAATCCTTATAAATTTCTGACGAGATTGGTATAGAATATTTTAACAAGATGCTCAAAGAATATTATTGGTTTTGATACATGGCAAGTGGTAATTCAGATGATCAGAAAAAGAACTTAATCTTCAAGTATTTATTAACTCATGAACTATTTCAACCTATTCAGCAATATCCTCATCACCAAAGGTCCTACAAGAATTCTGATCTCGGATCTGCAGAGAAATATATCAGAACTGTATCCTCTGGAATTGTATGAAATTATTGTAGAACTTAAAAGCCATTCAATTGAAACTATACTGAAAGATTATGATCAGGAATCCAGATCAATTGTTCACGAATATATTGATCTTCTGCTGGAAAAAGAATACGGATTTATTACTGAAAATGACTGGGACAGGAATTTCCCTTCCCTTTCTTTCGAACATCATGAACCCAGCACCATAACCAATCTTTTCATAGAAATGGCAGATATAGGGGTCCTGAAAAAAATATATACATCAGTAGAAAATCTGGGAATCAAACATCTGGTGATTTATAGTTTAAACCCTTTAACCTCAAAAGATTTTATAGAAATTGATACAATATTTAAAAACTCAGTCTTATCAGGAATAGAAGTTTTTTCGCCGTTTCATCAAAAAATCAACCTATCTTTTGTACAGGCTCTTCAAAAAAAGACAGTCAGATTATACAGTCTTATCTTCTACAATTGTTCGAAACCTCCTTTCAAAGCTAAAAATGAATACAAATTTTCGCTGCATTTTCTGAAAGATGATCTGAAAATATCTGCCTGTGGAAAAGTGGAACTAAAGTACTTCAATACCAATATTCCCAAAGTCATTGAAGCAGTTAATCACAATTCCTGCCTGTATAAAAAGATGGGCATTGACAAAAACGGCAATCTCAAAAACTGTCCTCTCATGAATGAAAGTTTTGGAAACATCAATAGCCAAAGCCTTGAAGAAACACTAAACCAATCAGGTTTCAAAAAATACTGGAACTTAACGAAAGATTATATAGAAACCTGTAAAGACTGTGAGTTTCGCTATGTCTGTACAGACTGCAGGGCGTATACCGAAAATGCTGAAAAAAACAAAGAAGGCCTGAATATATCCAAACCTTTGAAATGTGGCTATAATCCTTATACAGCAGCATGGGAAGACTGGTCAAAAAATCCCTTGAAACAAGAAATTTTTCATTCTCTGGAACTCAGATAATATGTTCTCTTTTTTATTATTCAAAAACCGCTTTTAAATGTTATTTAAAAGCGGTTTGTTATCTTATTGCAATTGACTAAGCTTATTTAAAAAACTTCCATTTCGGGATAATGGCAAGCATTCCGAATCCTGTGAACAGGAAAAGATTGGTAACATCAGTATACAGGAATGTAGACAGATAATAATTGTGCATAAAGAAATGCAGCACCAGTAACGCCGGAAACATAAAGATCCCAACCTTTCTGTAAAAAAACATCAGCACCAGCCCGATCATCATCAGTACATCAATAGAAAAGATGACATAGAAGTACCACCTTGGAATCTGAAGGTATTCATGCTGCAGATACTCATCCACATCTATCCCAAGCCCCATGACGGTAAACAACATCAATGCGGCAAATGCGAGTATAAATCCCCATCCTTTCTTCGGGTCTTCGTCAAAATAGCTGTATTCTTCCATACCTGCAAAAATAAAGAACTTATGAGAGATTTCATAAGTTCTTTTATAATTATTCGTTTAAAATTTGACTTACACAGAGATTGCGTTGATCAGTCTGTTTTTGTCACTTAAGAATTCCTCCATAGAGATCATACTTTCAGTTCTCATTACATCCTGAATGTCATCGATCTGGTAAATAATTCTTTTAGCATCATCAGTGTTCTTAGCTCTTACTTTACAGAAAATATTATATTTTCCGGAAATAACGCTAGCCTCGATTACGTTAGGAATAGTTGACAATTCTTTCAATACTTCCTGAGTACGGTTTGATTTTGTCAAAAGGATACCTATGAAAGCTGTAAAGTGATAATCCAGCTTACCATAATCGATGTTAAGAGATGATCCCAAAATAATACCTGCATCTTCCATCTTTTTCACTCTTACGTGAATTGTTCCAGCAGAAACATCCATCTGCTTTGCAATTTCAGTAAAAGGCATTCTTGTGTTTTCTACTAAGAAATCAAGAATCTTCTTGTCTATTTCGTCCAGTTGATAGTTCATATTAGTTAAATTACAATTTCTTTAAAAAATCTATGTATTTTTTGCAAATTTACGAAAAATAATTTAACTAAAAAATATATATCAAATATTAACAATAATTAACACAGATGATAAAAATCATTAAAATATTCTAATTATTTACCTTGCGATTTTATAGAATCTGTTTTTATTTCACCTTTTGCCTCTGAAGTTTTTTTGTCTTTTTTCTTCTTTTTAAACAAAGAATTGAAGCTTTTACTCCACACAACCCCTCCTCCATAAGCCTGATTAGCAGAACCGTTTGTACTCACCATTCCTATGTTTGTAGGCTTGGAATACGCACGTATCACCAATGATCCGTCATTCTTTTTAGACAAATCATATTCTACTGACCCTTCCGTGGAAAGATAATTGTTTTGTGCACCATCGGTTTTGGATAACGGAATGCCCAACCCTGTCTTGATATTGACTCTTGGAGAAACAGCTACACTTACCCCGGCATTGGCTCTGTCCCCGAAATTTGAATTCTGGTCTCCTTTCACATAATTAAGGTCAATCTGGAATTCGTTACTCATCGTATTAAGTACAGATCCCAGCTGTTTCAGAAGCATATTATATCCTGAAGATTCTGCTACGTTTCCTACATTCACATCGAATCCACCTGTATTGGATACGTTAAAGGTACTCAACAGCAATACAGACCCAAACTGAAGAACTTTCTCCCCTTCCTGGCTCATTTTTGCAGCAAGGGTTTCTCTTACCTGGCTGGATACATCCATAGCAGTCACATTAAGGTCAATCTGCGGATCTACCAATGATTGGGTAATGTGCGCCTGAAGCAATATACTGATAGGCTGTAGTTTCCCCAGGCTCAGATATTCGCCGGCATTGGAAACCATTCTGATGTAATTGGCATTAATATCCAATGTAGGCTTCATCGCATCACCATCCCATCTGATGCTGCTGTTTCTTTCGATCTGGAATGTCTTATTAAGGATAGCCTTGGAAACGAATGTACCGTTATCTACTTTATAGGTACCGCTCATGGCAATATTTCCCTGTCTGTTCATATGGAACCTCAGCGGATCTGCAGATCCTTTTACGGTAATATTTCCTACATCGTCACCAACCAGTACATTTACAGTGGTTCCCTTATCTACAGCCAGATTAAAATCGATATTCATATTGGCTCCTGTTTTCTTCTTTTCTTCCAGGGTAATCAGGCCGTCTTTTCCTTCTTTCAGGAACCTCAGCATTTTGAATTCTTCTACATTGGAAGTAGAACTGGAATTAAAGGTAAAGGTACTTCCGTTAAGTGCCTTCATATTAGGAGTGGTTATACTCAATCCTGAAACAGGTCCGTCCACATAAAGGTCTCCCTGCCCGTAAACTCTTCCCCAGAACAGGTCAAAATCTTTTTGTGTCGTATTCAGCATCAAAAGGTTGTCTGCCCTCATTACGAGTGACACCCCCATGGAAGAAAGGGTTTCAAACTGAATCGCCCCCGAAACATTTCCTTTGGAATTGGTTCTTCCATCGTGCACTTCAATATTGTTGAGAATAGCAAGTCCTCTGGACAGCTGGATTACCGTATCATCAAATGAATAATCTACTCCTGTAAACAAAAGTTTTAAACCAAAATCTTTTAAAGCAATATCACCGCTATAATCAAGATCGTTAAGTTTTCCATTGATTTTAAGATCCCCTGTAGCTTTTCCACGAAGGTTTCCAAAAACGGTCTGTACAAACTGCTGCGTAAATGAAAGATCAAAATCACGCATTTCTGCATTAAGATCAATGATCGGAGAAGATGTATTATTATTAACAGTTCCTGTCAGATTAAGACTGTTATTTCCAAGGACTCCTGCAGAGTGAACTTTTACATCAATATCATAAACATTCAATGAGAAGCCATTGGTTGCAGAAATAGAGATATCACCCATATCATTGCCATTCATCTTAATATTATCGATATTAAGATCTACCAGCGGCTGAAGGGTACTTTTATCCATTTTGATCTTCACACTTCCGTTGGCAAGACCTTTTATATCCATCGTATTTCCTCCTGACTGCATTTCCAGCAGTTTTTCTACAGCAAAATCATTGATATCAGCATCTACATAAAAATCTTTAGCTGATTTAAACTGTGCTTCTTTAATAAACAAAGCACTTTTATCGGAATATACCCTCAGGTTTCTGATATCAAAATCACCGGTTTTCCTTCTGTAAGTAATAGAATGATTCAGTTCGGGACTTGTATCTATTGCCCATGTAACTTCATTGAATTTTACTTCAGTAGGTTCAAACCTGAATACATAATCACCCGCTGCATCTGTAGACTGATCCACGTTAATGGCATATTCTTTAAGCTTTTCATTCAGCTCATCATCCGGACTTCCATGTTTGAATACGGTTGCTAAATGAAGTGTATTTCCGTTTTCATTATTCCCTTTAAGTTCAAAATCTTTGATCACATTTTTATTATACACTACTCTATTGATCTTGGCGTACAATTGCTGATTAAGATCTGCCGTGTTAATTCTCACTTTAACACTATCCACCAAAGCACTGTCTCTGCTGATATTTTTCCTGTCATTGACTTTATAATCAGGATTGGAAGCTGCCAGCGCCTTATCAGCATCTGTAATTTCTTCCTCTTTTGTCATGATATACTTTAAAGAAGCCGCATCAAGATTCAGGATAAGATTATTGGAATTTCCATCATATTCTCCTTCTACAACCGCTCCCTGAGGCAATCTGAGATCCGGCAAGAAATAATTGACTAAACCTTGCTGAACATCAAACTTAAGTGCGAAATTCTGTCCACGATATAATTTCCTTGGCGGTGGACCAACCAATATTTTTCCTAATCCGTTTTCTACCATTCCGCCAAGATCTGCCAGGCTGTATCTCCCTGAAATTTTACCTGTGGCAGCTCCCGGAGCATCTACATCTATTACGCGGGATCCTGCTTCTATAAATGTTTTTAACTTAGCATTCGGAATATTATATTTTTGAGTAGCAGTAGCAAAGTGAAGATTATTGGCATTCACATCCAAAGTAAGGTCATTAATGGAAGACATAGCCATTTTTCCTTCAACCTGTCCACTTACCACCTGAGTACCAGGTTTATTGGTAAAATAGTTCATATTCAGGTATGAAACATCAGCATTGACATCCATTGCTACTCTTGAAGTACTGAAGTCTATCAATCCTTTGACCGTAGCTTTTGCCTGTTCATCATTAACGGTTATAAGTCCGTTATATTTTTTATGATCCAACAATCCGTCCAGATAAAGGTTGTTGATCGTTTTATCCATAATTTCAACACTTGCAATCTGAGATTTTGTAGTCAGACGCATGGTATTAACATCAAAGCTTTGTCCGTTAAGATCAAATTTACCGGAAATTAAACCCACTGTTTTATTCTTGGTGATCACAGAGGTGTTAAGATCTTTTACATCAAGATAGCCTGAATATTTTGGCATAGCTGTACTGTAACCCGTCAGAGTAAGCTTGGAGATTTTTGCCTGCCCAATTCCTGTCATCAGATTTCCGTTATCCACATAAATCTGGTCCGGGTTCACTTTTGCTGTTCCGTTGTACTTTAGCTTCCCGAAATCATCAGCAAAATTCTTCATCTTTTTGGAGATAAATGAAGGCATCATTGCTTTCAGATCTTTGTAGGTAAAATCTGTGGAAAGATCTTTCGTTTCGATAGCAAAATGTCCTTTCAGCAGATTGTCAACCTTCATTGTTTTCGTGGCAATATTCACATCAGGATTTCTGATCAGGAAGTTTTCCAGATGAAACTTGTTCAGAGGACCAGTCATTGTTCCTGAAAGATTGAATGGTTTGATATTATCCCAGTTTGTTACAAAATAGCTGATATCATAACCGCTTAACTGGCTTCCCTGCTTGATATTCATATCCCATCGTACCTTATCGGCAAAATCTGCCCATGAGCCGTCATGAAGATTGAATTTGATATCTCCCTGAAGCAAGGTATGATCTGTATTCAGCGTAAGGTCTTTCAGTGATAGAAACTGCTTCGTTAACGAAAGTTCTGTTGAAAACGTATCTACAAGATGGGCTTTTCCCCATCTTGAAGTTACAAACGACATATTATTAATCAGCGCCGAAACGTTCGGGCCATTGACTTTTACATTGGGAGCTTTTAAGTTGAATTGTGTTGCTGTAAGCCATTTTCCCTGTTCGCCGGGAGAATTTTGATTGACAATGGAAACTTTGGAGTCCATAATCTGTATTCTGGAATTCAGCTGAAAAGGAGGTTTTTTCGGATCTCTTTTCTTTCCGTTGTCAAAAAGTTCTACAAACCTCACAAAATTAGAAATACTGTCTCCTTTATAGGTAATTACTTTTATATCGGAATTGACAAGTGTCAGAGAATTGAAACTTAAAGAATTACTGTTTCCAGAAATGGCATTTATGGCAAGAGACATCCAGTCTGAGTCTGCCCGAAATTCACGGGCTGTAATAAAATCAAAACCTTTATAATCTTTTACTTTTAAGCCTTTTATCGTTACGTCACCGAAATAATTTACATCTACACTTTCTGTAGTAAAATCAGATTTGAAATCATTATTAACAAGCTTCAGTGCCTGATCAGCTGCCCATTGCTTTGTCACCGGAAGATTAATGGCAATAAGTACTCCTCCAACAAGCACAATTCCAAGCCAAAAGAGAATCAGGAGAAGTTTTGCCCACCAGGTATAGCTGGTAACATCTTTCACAGCCTGCTTCCCAAACTCTTCAGCTGTTTCCACAGGATGATGTATGGCATCTGAAGCCAGTTCAGATGCTTCTTTCACTGTCTCCCGAACTTTTTCCTCTACATTTTCGACAGTTTTCTGTACCTGATTACCTAGGTTTTCAGCTACTGATTTTTTATTCTCATTCTCGTTATTATTCTCTAACTTTGCCATTATTATGAGCGACTCTATAATTTTAGGTATTGAATCGTCCTGCGACGACACCTCAGCAGCTATCATCAAGGGAAATTCTATTCTTTCAAACATTGCCGCGAACCAGGCCATCCACAAAGAATATGGTGGTGTTGTGCCTGAATTGGCTTCACGGGCCCATCAGCAAAATATTATCCCCGTTGTTGAAAAATCTTTTTCCAAAGCAAATATACAACAAAATGCTATCTCAGCTATAGGATTTACACGCGGACCCGGACTTTTAGGATCTCTTCTTGTAGGAACATCATTTGCTAAGTCTTTGGCTATGAGCCTTAACGTTCCGTTAATTGAAGTAAATCACCTTCAAGCCCACATTCTGGCCCATTTCATCGAAGATGCAAATCCTGTGCCGCCCAACTTTCCTTTTTTATGTCTTACAGTAAGTGGCGGGCATACTATGATTGTTCTCGTAAAAGACTATTTCGATATGGAAATCATTGGAAAGACCATCGATGATGCCGCAGGAGAAGCTTTCGATAAAATAGGAAAAATCTTTGACCTTGATTACCCTGCCGGACCTATCATTGACAGACTGGCCAAAGAAGGAAACCCTGATGCTTTTCAATTCAACAAACCCAAACTGGAGAACTATGATTATTCCTTCAGCGGAATTAAAACTTCAGTGCTATATTTCATTCAGAAAGAAGTCAGAAAAAATCCTGATTTTATCAAAGAAAATCTTAATGATCTTTGTGCATCTGTACAGAAATCCATTATTGAGATTCTGATGAATAAACTTGAGAAAGCAGCCAAAGACCTCAATGTGAATGAAGTTGCCATCGCGGGAGGTGTTTCTGCCAATTCTGCATTGAGAAAAGCTATGGAGGAAAACAGAGAAAGACTGGGCTGGAATATCTACATTCCAAAGTTTGAATATACTACAGATAACGCTGCCATGATTGCTATGGTAGCAAAGCTGAAATTTGAGAGAGGAGAGTTTACAGATCTCAGAACTACAGCAACGGCAAAATATGATTTATAGGAGGGCAAAAAGGCAAAATCGATAAACAGCGAAATAATGCCCCCTTTACCTCATTTATTATTTGTTTTTAATGGTGAATTAATTAATTTGCATGTAAACCAAATAATGAAAATATGTATAAATTTTATTTTGAAAAACTGGAAGTTTGGAATAATGCGAGAAGTTTAGTGAAAGATATTTATCAAATAACTTCTTTATTTTCAGAGAATGAAAAATTTGGAATTACTAATCAAATTCGCAGAGCCACTACAAGTATTACAGCTAATATTGCTGAAGGAATGTGCAGATCAACGGAAAAGGAAAAGTCCAGATTTATCTCTATATCTTTTGGCAGTTGTATTGAAGTGATTAATTTTCTTATTATATCTAATGATTTAGAATTTCTAGATAATAAAAATTATGAACAGCTAAGAATTAAAACTGAAAGCATTTCAAATCAACTTAACGCTTTATATAAAACTTTAAATATTAAGAAGGTTTAATTACATTATCCTGTTTTGCGATTTTGCCTTTTTACCATTTTACCAATATTATGAAACTATTCTACGGAGAAATCAACGGAAATAACGTAATAATCAACGATGAAGAGCAGCAGCATATTGTGAAAGTTCTTCGGATGAAAGATGGAGAAGATATTCATGTGACAGATGGCAAAGGAAAACTGGCTTCCGGAAAACTCATTATAGAAGGGAAGAAAGCTGGTATTGAAATTTCTGAGATCAAAGAAAACATGCCTGAATTCAGCCCCATGCTTCATATTGCCATTGCTCCTACCAAAAATATTGACAGGATCGAATTCTTTGTGGAAAAAGCTGTGGAAATGGGCATTTCTGAGATTACGATCCTGCAGACTGAGAAAACAGAACGTAAAAACGTCAATATTGATAAGATCAGGAAACAGGCTGTTGCGGCATCAAAGCAAAGTTTGAGATTTCATTTTCCGGTTATCAATGATTTAATTAAAATTCAGGATTTTCTGAAAAGTATTGATCCGGAACATACATTTGTTGCGCACTGTCATGAGAACTTAGAAAGAATTGCTCTGAAAAATATTCCTAAGATGGAAAAGCTTACATTTTTAATAGGTCCGGAAGGTGATTTTTCTGAAAAGGAGATTGCATTTTTAGCAGAAAATAAGGTAAGAGCTGTATCACTTGGGAATCAAAGACTGAGAACGGAAACAGCAGGCGTTTTCGTAGCAGCATGGAATTATTATAATATGATATAAACATGAAGAGAAGGTTGCTCAACCTTCTCTTTTTTATTTCAGATTGACTATTTCCAGTCAATATTATTTTCTCTCAGATATTTTTCAAAGATCTGCTGTCCGCTTCTGATTGAATTGACAGCCCATAGGATTTTCATTCTTAAAAGCTTTTCTTCATTCAATTTATAATCAATATCAGATTTTATCAGCTTCTGCTTCAATTCATACATACAGATTGAAGCTGCCACAGAAACATTGAAGCTCCTTGTAAAGCCATACATCGGAATAGCCAATGTCTCGTCAGCAAAATCTAAAATTTCCTGAGAAACACCCTCCATTTCAGTTCCAAAAACCAGAGCAATAGGTTCAGTTACTTCATATTCTGGCAGCATTTTAGCATTCTTTTCCAGTGAAACAGCCACTATTTTATATCTTCTGTCTTTAATATTCTGAAAAGATTCCATATTCCGGGGAAGCTTTTCTACTTCAACCCATGTGTCTGCTCCTTTTGTGACCCGAAGATTGGGTTCAAAACTGTATTCTTCCTGCAAAGCCACTACTTTATGGAAACCACAAGCCTCCACAGAACGTACGATTGCAGCTGCATTTCTGAACTGATAAACGTCTTCTACTACCGGAAGTACAAAATCTGAACTTTCCTTGGAAAAATGTTCGATTTTCGTCAGTCTTTCTTCCGTTAAAAACTGTTTTAAATATTCATAAGTTTGCGATAAATCATTCATCTGCATTTAGTTATTTTTTTCAATAGCCCTATGAAACCGCTACAATTTTCATTTTATTTTTATAAAATTTCAAGATAAGCGTTTCATTCATTTTCAAATCTTTGCAAATTAACGTAATTTTGACCTATGAACCCTAATCGGGCTCCAATTCTTAATTAAAATTAGTACATGAAGCGAAAAGTCCTGCTCATCTATACCGGTGGAACCATCGGAATGGAAAAAGATTACGAAACCGGAAGTCTCCGCGCCTTTGATTTTGGAAATATATTCGAAAAGATGCCTGAAATGAGGCTTATGGAATGTGAAGTTTTTGTTCATCCTTTTGCCAAACCGCTGGACTCTTCGGATATGGGACCTGAAGAATGGAGAGTGATCGCCAATTATATCCACAAAAACTATAATGACTATGACGGCTTTCTTATTCTTCACGGAACAGACACGATGTCCTACACCGCTTCAGCACTGAGCTTTATGTTGAAAGGATTAAGAAAACCTGTGATTATGACTGGTTCTCAGCTTCCGATTGGTGATCTGAGAACGGATGCCAAGGAAAATCTTCTGACCAGCCTTTACTATGCCAGCCTGTATGAAAACGATGAAGCGGTTATTCAGGAGGTAGCCATTTACTTTGAGTACAAATTATTAAGAGGAAACAGAACATTGAAATATTCTGCAGAGTATTTTGATGCCTATGCAAGCCCTAATTACCCGATTCTTGGGCAATCCGGAGTTCATTTGAATATTATTAAAGATAACCTGTTCCGTTGTGATCCGGAGGTGGAATTTCATGTGGATGAGTATATTTCTGAAGATATTTTATTCTGGAGAATTTTCCCGGGTATGCATTTGAGCCACTTCAAAGAAATCCCCAAAATGAAGGTTCTGATCCTTCAGGTTTTTGGTTCAGGAACGATTTTCAGCAGTGAGAAAACACAGGAAACCCTTCAGGAAATCAGAAACAACGGAACTGAAATTGTGGTGGTAAGTCAGTGTATTTCAGGAGGTATTTCATTCGGAAAGTATGAAAACAGTAATATTTTCTCAAGAATCGGAGCCATCAGCGGAAGAGATATGACTGCCGAAACTGCGATTACTAAAGCAATGCACCTTATTGACAATCCAAGCTACTCCGGAAGCTTCGCAGATAATTTCACCAAAAGCCTTTGTGGAGAAATTACGGATTAATTTGTAAGAATAATTTGGATATTAAAGAAAATACACTATTTTTGCAATCTCAAAAAGAAAGGTGTCCGAGTGGTTGAAGGAGCTACCCTGGAAAGGTAGTATACGGGTAACTGTATCGAGGGTTCGAATCCCTTCCTTTCTGCAATTTTCATAAAGTGTTATTTATCAGTGTTTTACAAGCTATAGATAACACTTTTAGTAAAAATAAGTAAATTTTTCTCATACTCCCTCAAGTGTTCACAAATCAAAATATTTGTGAAATGAAAAATTTAGAAGTCCGAATCTCTTCATCAACGGATATGAAGTACCGTTGGTATGTCTATGTTTACAATACAGAGACACAAAAAATCATCAAGAAAATTTCAAAAGGCCTTAATTCATCAAATGATTATAGCGAACGTATGTTTGCTGCTGAAATTCTAAAATCAACGCTTGAATTAAAATTAAAATCCGGAATCGAATTAAATCCGGCACTAAAAAAGAAAGCTGACGTAATCAAGATATGTGATGCTTTAGATTTCGCTCTGAAAAAAAAGAAACCTGATCTTTCAAAAGACTCTCACGGAAATTACAACTGTGCTGTTAACTTTTTCAAATATTCTGCGGTCAAATTAAAATTTACAAATGTTAATATTTCTGATGTAGAAAGGTATCACGTAAAGTCGATAATGGACGATATTCAGCAAGAAAGAAACTGGACCGGGAAAGAATATAATAAGAACCTGGGATATATTAAATCATTGTTTTCAGAGCTGGTTGAATGGGAATATATAAAATTCAATGTTGTGCGGGATATTCGGCCGAAAAAAGAGGAAAAAACAGAAGGATATATACTGGCTACTGATAAACAACATAAAATAATTTCCAAACACTTGTATAACATAGATTACAATTATTATGTTTTCTATAGCATTGAGTATTATTTGGGAATAAGACCAAAGGAAATACTATTGCTTAAATGTGGCGATATAAACATTGAACATAAAGTAATTAGAATTGCATCTGAAGACTCAAAGGATAATTCTTACAGATATGTACCTATTTTTGAGCCTGTACTATCTATGCTTAAAAAAATGGACCTTCGCAATAAAGACTACTATCTCATTGGAAGACCGAAGCCTTACGGATGTAGATTTTTCAAACACGAATACTTTTGTCCTAATCCATACCCAATAAAGAGAGATACAGCTACAAGAAAGTGGAAGGAATACATAATAGACGGATTGGGAATTAATGTAAAATGCTATTCTTTCAAACATAAAGGCGCTAACGACAAATTAAAAGCGGGTATGGACCTTAAAACAATATCGGAAATATTCGGGCATTCAGATGAAAAGATAACAGAACTTTACGCCAACCATATTAATTCAATTCGTTTCGAGGAAGCAAGTAAAATAAAGTTAGAAAAATATTAAAATTATTAAGGCGTGTCTAAAACGATACGCCTTTTTCTTTTAGTTCCAAAATTTCAATTATTATTGCTTTTCAAATAATAGCCCGTTGATGGGCTTATTATTCTTGATGCTACGCGATACAGACCCATACGACAGATTTAAAATACGTTCAGCTTCAGCAAAAGAACCATATACACACCCATTATTTTTGCATATTACTTTCAAACTCCTATTATGATTAGCACCTGATTTGCCTTTATAATGTAATGGTTTATATTTCTTCAAACCAGTATCATACATGTGCTTAATGTTTTCAGATCTTGTAGACCATTCAAGATTTTCTACCCTATTATCTGTTTTAATCCCATTTATATGATTGACTTGCGGTTTATTAAATGGGTTTTCTAAAAAAGTTAATGCAACCAATCTATGTATAGACCTATTAAATGACTGCCCATTCTTACGTAAAACAAGAAACTTGTATCCGCTAGTCATAAATCCGGGTTTTAAAATCTTTCCAGTAAGTTTACTCTTAACATTTCCATCTTGATCAATCAAGTACGAGTCGAAACCCGGTATTGCTTTATAATTCATACCTAAATTTACGAATACAAATGAATAATAACAAGCTAAAAATCATTATTTTAAACCTAAAATACAAATATTATGCAAATTATTTATCGCCGTACTTTGAAACGAATTCAACTGCTTTATCACAAATTAAATGGGTAAAATATGACTTCTCTCCCGTTTTCGGATCTTCAAAAACTTCACTCTCCCATTTAATCCACATATCAATCACGTCCCATTTTCTGAATTTATGCTCGTGCGGATTAAAGGAGCATTTAACTTCAAAATGCTGTTTTTTCTTGTCACCTTCAAACTCAACTACCATTGTATTTTTAGAAGGCTGGGTTTCTTCCCTGACAGTTCCTCGTAATTTCATGCAACAAAATTGATACAAATTGAATCAATATCAAAGTATAAAATGATACAAATTGTAACAAATTTAAATTTTTAAGGAATCATCATACTTTCACTTTACTTAAATAATACCCAACAATGCGCATTCGCCAAAGTCTATACTTTTTAACTGTTACAGTTGCTTCCAGCCAATCTCCTTTTTTTAATCCGGAAACAATGTAGTTATCGCTTTTCCTGTACATTAGGTCTAACTTAGTACCATCATCGAGTTCAATTCTAGTATAACGTTTCTTTACCTTTAAAATAGTTCCTTCAATTTCCATGGTTAATTTTAAAACTAAGTTACGAAAACAAAAATCCCCGGATCTCTCCGAGGATAAAACTAATAACCATGAAAACTCAAATTAATGAGTTGTATTGTACTTTTTAAGCAAATCTTTTGCTAATTTAACATTACTGTACGATAAATCGAATTGATCAAATTCATAAATATACTGTTGTATTACCTCTTTAAATTCAGGTATTGATTCGTTACTATTTTTCATTTCCAAATACGTCTTTGTATCAATTATTGTATTTCCGCCTTTATCTAATTGTATTTTTTTAACTATGCGGATAATTTCATCCATATCCTGTTGAAGCAAAGTAACATTATGTTCATTACTCATATAATTGAATAATTCTTGATATTCTTCCATATTCTTATATTTTGTGGAGACTACTCCGTGGGGTTAACTATACTTTTTTATTACTTTTTTAGCATCTGCAACCGTTAATGGCATCTCCTCACCAGTTGCTTTACCAATTAATTCTAACGATTCAACAACCTTTATTAAAATTCTTAATAGTTCTTTTTTTTCATTTTCCATATTCTTACACTTAGAGGAGATTACTCCGTGGGGTTAAATTCTTGATTCTCTGAAATCCTTGTATGTGAAAAAACCTTGATTAATAATAATATCTTCAATTATTGTCGGAGGCACATTAGATCCATCCGCATCAGTTAAAACCATACCATCGCCTGCTTGAATAAAACATGCTAAACTATTTACAAAATCATCTTCAAGATAATCCTCTCGAGTTCTTTTATACCCCTTCAATATTTGGCAAACTATCTTACTGCAGTATGTGTCGCATTTTTCTTGCGCTGACTCAGCTTTTTTGATCAAATCAATTATTTTCATTATTTTTATTTTATTCCTATAGCCTCTAAAGCGGAAGGGGTTAATGTTAATGCGTAACTTACTAAATCTTCAACCTTTTTCACATATCCATAACCAATCCCGTTTTCGTGGAAAATAGCCAAAGTACCTGTTTCTGTATTTATTTCCAATCCAAGTTCGTGATGTTGAACCCAGCCATATCTATCTTCATGAGTCCAGCCTTCAAACAAAACCTTCTTATTGATTTCGTTATATCGCTTTAGATCGTTCTCGAAATTAAATTTAATGAGTATGTCTTTTAAAATATCATACTCTTCTATCTTAGGTTCATTAAGAACGTTTCCAACAAAATCAACAGGAACAAACATTCCCAACGCCAATGGCTGTTTTAGAAAGTGAGCATAGCTCTCTATCACTTCTATTTTATCTGTGTTTCTGCTATAGTGTTCTTCTCTTTGTTGTAAAACAAAATCTGTCATATTTAGTAAATTCATGATGCAATATTTTCTGTTTAATTATTTATTATTTAAAAAGAAATGTTCAGCAAAACCACGACTACACATTGATCTGATGTCAGCATCACATTTTATTTTGTCTTTTGCCCATTGAAATTCAGGAATAAGTTCTACAGCTGATTTATGAAAATAAACTAGCCCAGGTTTTTTCCTGCCTGGCCGTACGTAAAGATTTTCATTCTTTGGTACATCTTCCCATTCTTTAAACAATGGAGCCGGCATATTAAATTCACCCCAAAGTGCTGTTTTCTTTGTCCAGGGACTGCCATATTGCCACGGTTGATAGGTTGCTTTTGGCGGGCCTATTATTTCTTTTAATCTTCCATTAAAAGGATTTTCAAGAACCCAGAATACCGGCTTTGCCTTTTCTATTATTCTTAAGCAATGATTAACCAGGATCATACCTTTTTCAAGATCATTAACTTTATCAAATCCTCCGGCTGTTGAGAATTCAGTGCAAACTGGATTTGCTATAATACCATAAACATTAGCTGGAGGCTCATAGTTTTCAACCCCTATTTCTTTGCCCACCATTACGACTTCATATTCATCTGACATTCGATAAAACAAACTGTCGCTTCCAATATCTGCACAAAGGTGTATTATCAATTTTGGGTTGTTCATGACCATTTTGTTTATGTTTCTGTAGCAAATATATACCATTTAGTAAAGATATGCAAATTAAATATCAACTATTTAGTGTATATTTGTAAATATTTTGTAAACTAACTGGTATATGTTATATTTGGGAATGAAATTTAGGATCAAAGCTGTTGCTGCGAAAAAAGGAATGACATTAGAAGAATTGTGTCAAAAAATGGACATGACATATCCTAACTACAATAAACAAATGAAGGGAAATCCTAAGGTGGGTTTAATTCAGAAAATAGCTGATGCGTTAGACTGCTCGGTTATTGAACTTATTGAACCTGAACAAGGCTTTACGCATCTTTATGACACAGACAATCAATACCATGGTGTCGGTTTAAAACCAAACAACACCAAATAAAAAACCTCCCGTAGGAGGCTGAAAAAAACTTGACTTGTTCTTGTCTCTTAAAAAAAACTCCGTAAATATACGGACATGCTGTAGTAATAACTCTACGGGAAACCGTAAGGCTTGAGTTTGAATTGTTTGTATATTGGTCGCTTAACAATTAAAAACAATAAATCATGCCTAAAAACGTACAAGGACAAGTAGTCTGTATCAATGAAGGAAAAACCATTAATGGAACACAGAATCATCCCATATTAAAGGTGGAGGGAAATACAGTAATGCCAAGAGGGTATGTTGACCAAAACGGAATGATAGCAGTTAACCATGATCAAGTGCAAGCTTTTGAAGTTTATATTTGTGATAACTGCAAATACACTGAATTGTATAAACTTCCACAAAATTAAAACAATCCCCACCTAAAAGTGGGGAATTTTTATTGCAGAAAACGCAAAACGATTTCCGATTTCCTTCTTTCGAACGAAAGATGAACTTATTTAAAAACGGTCTTGTAGTACTTCAGCTTATTGTTCCGGCCTTCTAGGCCTTTCGGAGTTCCTTTCCTTTTAAGGCTTCCCATATTGATGATTTTTGAAACTGAATAAATATCATCCTGATCAGCAAAATTATTCAAGCCTCTAGTATTCCAATACCAAATTGCTGCGATAATGGAATCTGATTCATTTAAAAGCAGATCCGGATTTGCAACATAATCAACTTGGAATCCTCTACTTTTTGCCCAGTCTGTCAATTGCTGATAATTTGATCTTCCGGTGATCTGATAAATGCCTCTGCCTCTGAACTTCCACCCGTCACCAGGTTGCGTATTTCCAAGGTTCTTCTTACCCCATTCACCTCCGTAAACTATATTCGCAATTGCTGTTTGGTTAGCAACCTGAATTGATGTTCTCCCGTAACGCCTGGCATCTTGTAAAGAAATTCTATCACTTCCGAAAACACCCTGCAGACTATCTGCGGCATAGTTCAAATTTTCAGTCTTTGCTTTTAAGCCACTCTCATGGTCTGCCTGTGCAAAAAAATGCGCTTTTCTCAACGGAGTATTAATTCCGTTTTTACTCAAAAGCGTTTTGTATTTATTTGATAGTTCTAATGCTGTCATTGTTTCCTAATTATTATTCATCAAAATAAGTCCAGCAACCCCAAGCACAGCGACTGAAACACCGCCAATTTTGACGCCATTCCAAAACCTTTTCCGCTGTTTAATATCCGCCTCTTTCTTTACCACCTCCATCTGTGTCTGTAAATAAGAAATATCAATATTTAACTGCTTTTCTCGTTCTTCCGCTGCAATTTTATCTTGCTTTGAAATTTCCAGGACGGTTCCCATAGCTTCATCTTTTGCGGTCAATAAATTTTTACTGACAGTTAATGCTTTGTCTTGTTCATTGATAAGCTGGTTTGCACTGGAAAGTGCCGATTCGGTTTTCTGAAGTCTTGTCTTTAGGTATTCGTTTTGTTTGAGCCCCTTATATACTTCAGGGATTTGTCCCTCCGCTATACTCCTTGTATTTGTATTTTGAGATAAAATCAAATTGCTCATTAATAGAAGCAGAATTAATGTGATCGCTTTCATTTTGTATATTTTTAAGGTCCGTGAAATTTTTATCATACATCGTTTTCATGTTAAGAATATTATTGTTCATATTCTTAAAATTGTCGTTCAGAATACCTATCCCAATATTCTGTTTTTCTAAGACGCTTCTAAAAGAGTCGCTTTTACTATTGGCGGCCTGTTCTCGTAATTCTGATTGGTATCGTGCATTCTTTTGCTCTTCCTGAATCTTCCTTAATTCAGTAAGTTCTTTTTCGTTACTTTCTTTGAATATGTTACCTACTACAAAGGCAAAAACCGAGATCAACAATACTATCAGAAAAGCGTATAATTTGTCTTTATTGATTTTCATTTTCCGTGGTTTTATCGTTAGATTCATCATCTTTATCATCTATTTTAATTCCGGCCCGCTTTGCTGCAGTGTCGAATATTTTTAAATATCTCTTGTCCATCCAGTCCGTCAAGTATTGACCTGCAAACGCTACCATTGGTAGTGAAGGATTTCTCCATTCGCTCCAATTGAAAGCCTTTAAAAGCTCGGAGGCTACGTAGGTAAGGCATAGATTGATCAGTAAAACCGCCATCACGTATGCTACGCTTATTTTCTGCTTGTTTTTGATGTAAACAAACGAAATGTAAGCCCCCGATCCTATCAGTACCGACATGATTAATGCGATTATCTCGCTGATATTGTAGTTTAGATTTTCCATTCATTTTTACACGTTATTTTATGTTTTATTTTAACCAACGGCGGTTAATATTCCGTTTATAAATACCATTTGTTTGTTATTGCCAAGTCCATCTTTAAAAACCACTCCTGTAGTGATGCCTGTATTTCCAAGCACCCTAATATCCCCATTTGCAATATCAAGTGCTACATTTCCTCCGGTTCCATTTCTTACATCAACCGAAATTCCAGTGTGGAAAACCCCATCAGATTTTGCATTAACAATTGACAAAATCGCAGAGCCTGAACTATCAGCTACCAACTGTGCGTATTTTTTATCATTACCTGAGCCGGAAAAGTCACCTACTGCAATCCAGCCATCAATTGATTCCAGTCCTTTTGACGAAATGGAGAAATATGTTGTTCCTGAAGTGTCTCCAAACTTTCCAGCTTGTGCATAGACTGTTCCGGTAAATGTTCCTGATGTAGCAGTAATATTCCCTGTAATATCTGCATCTGAAGCAATTAACTGCCCATTATGCAGCACTTTGAATACAGCATCATTTTTATGGGCATAATCTGCACCGGCTCCGAATCTTATACTTTCTGGACCTGCATCTGTTACAGAAGATATAAAAGCGTTTCTTTCAGTATTATTTCCGACTTCTATAACCTGGGACATCAAAAGGCCATTGTCAATTGAGGTGAAACCGTCTGAACCATCCGTAAACTTTATTTTACCTTTTATTTCCTGTGTGTCTAGGTTAATTGTCATTTGTCCATCAAGCGAGGAAATAATTCCGGTTCTGATCAATCCCCCGTTGATGGTTGTTGTTCCTACGGTAATAGAAAGAACACGGACATTTTCAACTACCGAGTGAAGAATCCCTATTAAGAAATAGTAATCATTCGCGTCTGCATCAAATTTGATCTGTTCCTGCGTGAATACTATCGAGCCGGTTTGATCGGTTTTGGAACATTTTCCGTAAACATATCTGAACTGATCGTCAGTAATTGTTTCTACATTCTCCGGAATATTCCATTCTTTGTCAAAAGTTTGAGAATAGATGATACCGGGATTGACTTTTATTTTATTTTTATTGTTTTCAAACATTACATAGAAGACAACACTGCAGCTGATTTGCTGTGACCTCGCTCCTACCGAAATCATATTAGTTTCAATACTATTCGGTCGAATGTTTTCAGGATTAAAATAATCATCGGTGTCAAAAACAAGATTCTTAAGCTCTTCGGTAGTTTTTAAACCGAGCTTTGAATAGTTTATCTGGCCTAAATTGGTAATCGATAAAACATTTTTAATCTCCTTAATTTGAAGTTCAACCTTAGAACTGTATGCGATTTCATATGAGTCTGCAATTACAATTTTTAGTCTAAAAGGATTGTAATCATAGGACTCAATAAAGCTATTCGTAATCTGGTTCACTCTTAAAACTTTGTCAATTCCCAAAACAGGATCATAAACCCGAATGTAATCTCCAATATCAAACTTGCCTACTCCAATTTTTTCCATATAAGCCGGATCGACATTGAGGTCGTAGGAAACTTTAGCATTCTTGTTTAGATCAAATTGTTCCAGACCTTTCTGAAGAAGTTCATTTTCGGCGTTGTCTATATATGTTTTTGGCATTACAATATCCAATAGCACGTATTCATCACCGACGGCAAATTGAAAAGCAGTTGACGTTTCATCGGGGAAACTTTGCCCCTGGTCATTTTTGAAAGGAATTATTTCAAAACTTTTTGTAGAGTGATTGTAACCTCCTTTTTTAATTTCGAATTCATATCCTGCTAGATTACCGGTATTAAAATGCACTTTAGCAGAAGTTCCTGCAATTAAATATTTTGTTGTTACCCCGTCGGCTTCTTTCTCATTAAGGTCAAAGTCCATACTGGAATCCGAGAACTTGAATTTAGTATCTCCTAATGAAGTGATCTTTCCGGTTCTGTGAGGGTAAATTTCATCAAATGTTATAGATCCCTCTTTTAATCCAAAACCAGCAATTGAACTCTGATCTTCTAAATAATCTGCCACTGGCAATTTTAAACGCTTACTGAAATTTCTGTACTCATTTGGTATATTGTTCGTTCCGCCAAAAACATAAAGCCGGTTTACAATATCGTTATCGTCAACATTATTCCGAGAAAGTGAATAAAGCCCTTTGCCTTTTCCATATTCAAACTTGATCGGAACTTTCTTCCCGTAATCTCCGGTATGAATAACATATTTACCGTTTTCATACTTAATCCAGAAATCAGTTTTAAATTCATTGCAAATCTTCTGCATTGCTGATAGGCAAGTATCATCCCCGAAAGTGATTGTTTTAGTTTCACCGTTAGTAAAATTCCCCAGCTCCCAATTAGCAGCAAAACGCTTCATGTTGTTTTTAATTGCAAGCAAGAAAACCTCAATAGTTCCGATCAAAGGAAATTCCAGATCCGGACCGAAACCGGTTGCGTCAGCATTAAAATATTTGCAACGCTGCATATCAAACATTAATCCCTGAGCAGTAATATTGTATTCGTACGACGTATTGCTATTTTTAACCAATGCCGGCAATGTATTGATACGATACACAGAATCAAAAATCACGAAATAATCGTTAATCAGAATATCCAGCTTTTCCCGGGAATTCAGCTTGATCGAAACTGAATCATCTGAAAGCATTACCCGGTTAAGTGTTGCAGACTCAACAGAACGTTTCCCTCGCTCAATTAAATTGAACAAGGGTGATCCGTTTCTGTATAATATTATGTTATTCATTTATATGAATCTTTTTATCACTGGAACTGCTTGCGAAGCCATACCTTGATAACCTTCGTTAATAGGGTGCAACCCGTCTGAAGTATATTGCATTATATTCCGCATGTTGATAATACCCTCTTTGAAATAATCTATCACTGGGATACTTTCATATGCTGCTACTTCACGAATAGCATTTACAAAATCAGAAAGTGTTTTACCTACTGGGTTGGTTGACCAAGATGTATATCCTCCATTATCTCTTTGCAATGGTGTCATGAATATTATTTTCGCCTTCGGATTCAACTCATAACAACGGAGAACATAAGCTTTCAAGGCTTGATAAAAGTTTAATGAAACAACAGCTCCAACACTCCCATATGACGTTAGGTTTTTGTAGTCATTAAGCGTTCCAACATCACCATTTCTCATATTCAACTTAAAGTCGTTCGTCCCAGCTAGTAGCGTGAATATATCATGAGAAACAGCATTGTTTATAAACTGTTCGATGATGCTTGTTCCGTCGGGCGTTAGGAATGTAGAAAGAGGCCTTCCAGGATACCCGTATGTCGTGTACGTTGAGAACGTAATTTTATCCTGTATGTAAAGCTGATACCCCTTAAGCGATCCTCCTACTCCATTAGCTGTAATACTGTCTCCAACCGAAGCTATTTTTAAATTTGTAAAGATCTTCGTCAGATCGCCATTGTTGATAGACGAAACGTTCCCTAATGCATCCTTTATGATGGAAGCGGCGGTATATGTAACTGTCTTCTTTTGGATATTCATATTGACAGCATTCACGTTATAGAAGTTTGCAGCTATTTGAACGACATCCGAAGGAATCGTAAACTCCATGAAGTTTGTTGCATTCACAACGTCAACTAAAATAACAACAGTTCCGTTTGCCCTGAATCCATAGACTCCCCTAATATTTAATGAAGAGTATGACTTCCCACGGTATCTCCAAATCTCACCGCCTGTTACTGACATCTTTGGCGTGCATCTAAAGTCTACATGTGATGTAAATACTCCTGATGCATTATAATACCCTACAAGAGCTGTAGATGAACTGTACTTTTCATCATAGGTTGTCTCAACAATATAACTTCCTACAATTGGCTGCCAAATAGTTGAATTTATTGAAGGTATATCCGTTGCTGTTGCTTGCTGTCCAGACTTAACGGCCCACATGCTATTGTTATAAACCGTTTGGGTGCCAGCAACTGCAGGAAATTGTAAGGCTTCAAACGCTGTAATATTCTGTGAGGCCTGAGGCATTTCCTCTTCTGATTTAGTCCAAACAGTTCCTTTTTTGTAGAACATCGTTGAAAATCCCTTTATGGCTTTAAGGTTTCCAGCATTGGGATAATTTGTTCCAGGGTCAGCTGAAGAAATTGCTGGTTTGTAGCTTCCGTCTTCTGTCGGAGTCGGGTCAGTTGGCGATATAACTCCCTTGAAATCCGAATCGACCTTCTGTTTTATCTCAGCTAATTTTTTGTCAAAAGCTTCATCTTGATCTTTCTGCCCTTGTGTAAATTGCTCCTTTGAAATAGCATTACCTACTAAACTGTTTTTATCAATAGTAGCAACGTTTTCAGGAGGTATAAAATCTGTAACCACTACATTAACCTGTTCATCCATAGTTTTATATTTTTTCCCAAATTGTTTCCGCCGGTGTTTGAAGGTTTTTCAAGTCTTCGATGTTTCCAGCGATCATTATTATTTTTTCTTTACCTAACATGTTTTGCCATTCTCCAACAACCTCAGCGGTTTCAATGCGTGGATTACTGTAAACTATTCCCGGAATCCCATTCCCTTCAGAATCCAAAACTTTATAAATGAATTTTCCGTAGTCCGACATGTTTACTTCTTGAATTACTGAAACGGTGTTTTTGCCCGTTAACCCTTCGAAAACAGAACTTACAGCAACTGCCTCATATATATTATTTAGCTTTCGCCCGATAACGTAAAGTTTTATATTTTTCGGAGTCTGTAGAGCTACTTCAACAGATAATTGATAGGCTGTTGATTTTTCCGGAACTGAATACACTTCAAAATATTGATCATTTACACCACTTGCACTTACAATTGACAACCCTGAATTCTCATAAGAAGGTGCTGAGTAGTCTTTTGTAAGGCTTACATTTCCCCGGCCGGTTTGCTTGGTTCCGTCACCAAAGAAAATCTCTGTTTCAGAATCTATTTCATACGAAAGTTTAAAAGTGTCCAGTTCAGTTTTAAGAACCTTTTTGATCGGATTTGGCTCAATTAATTTCAAAGTAAAGGAACCAAACATATGGCCGTCTCTAAACTCTTTTGTAAGGTCTGCCGATCCATTCAGCAATACTTCATATGCTAATTCCTTATTACCAAAAGGTTCTATTAAGAATCGTTTTGTTGATTTTGTGTCGAATAAACTTAAAAAGGAATTGAAATTTTCCGTCAGCCTATTAGAATCAGATGCTCTTAACCAGCATTGAAGTTCCATTTCTCGCGCTTCAAAATATGGTTTAGATAGATCTATTTGTTTTCCGTGATATTCAGCCCAAGTGTAAGAATTTCTATCTCGTGGCTTTAATTTATCAAGAACCCCCTTAGACTCTGAAACATTAATTCCAAACTCCGCAAAATCCCTTCCATTAATTGACCACTTTAATCCCATGTTTTTTGTTTTACCACACAATCTCCATTAACCACTCCTCCATATTGGTAAACAAATACCTCAGCATTTTCACTCCTTTCAAGATTCAATTCCGAATCGTCTAAAATCGTCACAAATATTTTAGAATATCCGGATGCTTTTATTGTAATTTTAGACTTTCCACGAATAAAAATCTCTGAAACATCAAATCCCGTGAATTCTATTTCACATTCACTATCAAAGATAGCCAAATTAACAGCCTTGTTTATAGTACTTTGCCTGTAGTAAACACCGTATTTTTCATAATAACCACGGTATTTTTCAAGTACTTCTTTTGACGGGAAATTTTGCCTCAAAGCCCAATCCGAATTGGCAAAAAACAGTTCGCAAAGGCTCTTTATTGAATTGTCTTTGTAAGCTTTTTCAAAGCCCTCTTTACAAGGGCTGAAAGCTTTGATTTCTTTTAAAATATATTCTGTATTCATTAGATTCCGGCTAAGCTGTTTTTAACTTTTGAATTAAGTTCCGATAGATCTTTTCTCATTTGGACAAGATTCCTTGTATTGCTTTCAATTTGAGTTAATTGCATTAACTGATTCTTAAATACATTCTGATTTTCTCGGTGTATCTTCAATGCTTCAGCAACATTTATTCGCATGGCATTAAACTGCCCTTCCAATGCTCCGGCCGTCTTCTCAGTAATTCCTTTAATGTCTCCTTTCAGACCTTGGGCATTTTCAGCGGACTGCCCGAAAAGATCCTGGTATTGTTTCAAGGCCTCCAAGTATTTTTTCATGGCCTCCTCGCCCATTGCTTTTATTTTATCTCTTTCCTCTTTTGTTAATCCATCGAAACTTCCACCCACATCTGATTGGGCTAGTCTTTCTTTTAATTCATTGACTTTTTGTTGTAATTGCATTAGATAACCCTTCGCTCCTTTAACTTCCTGGAAATTTCCTGAGGTATCTATAATTAACTGCGTATCTTCAATTTCTTTTTCAAGTTGCTTAATTTCATTCGTAATCTGAGATGTATCGCCATTCCCATATCCCATTGAAGCATAAAGTTTATCGACCATAGACTGAACAGCTGGCTCAAGAATTTTAATCCTAAGAGCATTCGATACTGCATTTCGCATTACATCATTAACTACATTGTCGAAAGATTTCGCAGCATCTTCTCCCTGAGAAAAGGCGTCAATAAGAGACTGAGCGAGTTGCTTTGAAAGGTCTTTGAATTCTACAGTTGTAACAGACTGTTTGAAATTTTCTACTAAGTCCTCTATCTTTCTATTTATATCGTCTATTTGCTGTGTAAAAGAAGCTATCTTGTCATCATCTCTACGTTTTTTATTAAACTCAGAATCTCTCATCTGGTTTAATGTCTGCTGCTGTTGTTTAAGATTAGCAATTAAAGCTCTTTGTTGTGTTATTGATGCTTCCCCTGCCGTCTTCTCGATTGTTCTTTGAAGGTCTTCATATGCATTTTTCAATCCATCGATTGCCCTTTGCCATTCTCGAATATTTTTTTCTCTTGCATTATCACCGCTGATCAAACTTGAAATAGACATGACCATTTGAACAATTCCGCCAGCCATCTGACCATAGTTGCCACTGAAATACCCCGCTACAGCATTACTAACTCCTTCTACCAACTTTTCAACATCCTTTAAAGCTTGTTGTGATTCTTCTGATAGCATGCCTAAAGCTGATCCAAGTCCTGAAGCAAATCCAGCTACTCCTGAAACTGCTGCAGAAGAAACTTCAAATATTTCCTTAAGCGCTCCATTTGTTTCGTCTAGTTTTTCATTGTATTTATCTCCAGTTTTTCCTGAGGTTTTCTCAATTTCATTTAGTTCTTTCTTTTTTTGTTTATATCTATCTATTGCAACTCCAATTGCTTGGAAAGGATTTCTAGATTTTACAGTTTCATCAAGTTTTGTATAGACATCCTGAACTGTTTTCAGATCATCAGGTCTTAATGCCTTAGCAGCATCTGAATCTAGATAATTTTTAAATTCATCACGCATCTTACGAAGTGTCCTTGGACCGACCCTTTCAAGATCGCCAAAAGCCTTTACCCATAAATCTGTTTTCTGGAAAAGCTCAACTGACATTGAAGAAATATCCTTAGCCTGCGCTTTATTAGCTTCATCAGTTTGTCTTGTCTTTTCTAAATCAGAAACATTTGCTTTCTGAATCTTAAGACGGATGTCATCGTACTTCTTCGTAATTTCTGCCTTGCGCTGTTCAAATGTTTGATGATCATTTATAAATTGAGCATACTGTTCTTTTTGAGATTGTACAGCATTTCTTCTGAGTTCTTCCAGGTATTTTTTTTGATCAAGGAATTGCTTACTATTCCCACCCTCTTTCTGGAATGCATCATCTATTGCTTTATCGATAGCATCGATCTGATCCACATACGATGGCATTAGCTTCAAAGTATTTTCGAACTCACGCTTAAACGCTTCAATCGGTTCTTCAAAACCGTTCAAAGAATCCATTTCCTTTCTGAGCATAACTAAATACTCCTGATCAGATTTGGAAAGTTTTTCACCGGCTTCGATTCGTTTTTCAATAGCATTAACTTCTCCCTCTACATATTGAAGATAATTTCTAGATTTACTAACTAAAGGAGCATATTGTTTATCAGCTATTTCTTTTCCGTAATAGGAAGCAATAGAATAATAGTTTTCAAACTGGGTTTTAGTTTCATCCAGTCTATCTTTGTTAGACTTATACCTTTTCGAATCTATTTCATCCTGTAATTGCTGTAGTCTTCTATAAGCTTCTTCAGTTGAAACAGTTTCGCCAGTTAAAAACGGATTTCCTTTTTTGTCTTTATCATGCCCGAATTTATCTAACTTTCGAAGTTTAACTATACCATTAACCGATGTATCAATTGCATCATTTAGCAACTGAGCTCTTCTTTCAAGTTCTTTTATAGAACCTTCGGGTAATATTTCTGCAAGTTGATTTTCCTGCTTATTTTTTTTTGGATTTAATAATTCATTTAACTTGTCTATTCTGTTCCGAATTGCTTGATATGCTGCTTGAGTAGGTGCTTTTTGCGCCTGTGCTTCCAATTCTTCAATCTGAGCTTTAATCCTTTCAGCCCATCCTTCAGACTTTTTAATTTCTTCAGGTGTTTGAATAATCTGAGGTTTAAATCCACTTAGCTCATATGTAAGTTTTTCAATTTGTTTCTTTTTAAGTTCTAATTGTTCACCACTAAGCTTCCCAAGCTTTACTTCTTGCTCTAACTGTCTTAGAACTTTTGTTTTTTGATTAATTTCCTGCTGGTTACTTCTGATGATTGTGTTAGAAATACCGGTTTTCTCATTAGCTACCTTTCTCTGCTTTTCAAGTTGTTCAAGAAGCTTATCCCTTCTCTTCTCAGCATCATAAGCATTTTTCATGTACTCGAGGCTCGCTTTTCCAGCCTTCCTTGCATCCTCATCCATTTTCTTCCACTTATCAGCTTCTTTCTGAGCAGCATCAGCCTGGACTTTTAATGCATCACGTTTAAATTGCTCCTCAAATGATTGTTCAAGTATTTTCCGTGAAGCTGCAGCCTTTGCCTGAGCCATTGCAAATGCATCAATCTTAGATGTAACAAATTCTAATGCTTGGCCAAGTCTGTTTGTTGCTTTATACTGACCATCTAGAACACCAATGAAAGTCTGATCAATTTTGATTAGCTTTTCATAAGCAGCTTTACGCATTTCAAGAGTAGAAGACTCATTATTTATAATGCTTATTAACTCGGAGATATTAGCTTTAGTTTCATTTACTCCTTTTGCAAAATTTCTGTGATACTCAGACATTACCTCTTCCTGAGCTTTTTGAGAATTTGTTTGCTCTTCTATTAGCCCTGTTAACTCTCCCAGTTCTTGGCGGTAATTATATGTAATAGCGATTAGTGCGCCTATAACAGTAATTATAAGCGTGTAAGGATTAGCTTTTGCGGTAAGATTAAATAATGCCTGCGCATCTGCAGCAGTTCTAATACTTCTAGCCAATGAAATCCATGTCTTAATTGCTTCCACGGCAATTGAAGCTTTCTGAATCGCTGTTGTTACCAATAAAGCAGTTCGGTAAATACCATATATTTCAATAAGCGTTAATAGAACTCTTCCAACCTCCTGATAGTTTTCAATTAAATGGGTGACTGCATCTATTCCACCTTTAAGGATGTTTTCGTTGTTAGTTCCTATTTCATTAAGCATCAATTCAAATTCGTGCTTAAGTCTATTTACAGAGCCGGTCAATGTTGTTGCTTGTTTAGCAATAAGGTTATTGAATTTACCCCCTTCAGATGTAAGCCTATTCATTGCTTTTTCAACTTCTGGGAATCCAACTTTTCCAGCCTCAATTAACCCTTTAAGCTCTGAAACATTTACATTCATCACTTTGGCTAATTCATCCATTAATGGAATACCACGCATTGTAAACTGAAGAATATCCCTTGTATATGCTCTTCCCTGTGTTTTTAAAGTACCATACACGTAAGCAATATCTCCAATTGGGGCAGATACCCCAGAAGCCACATTGGCAAGCATTTCAATATCATGGGTTACCTTATTTACATCTATACCATATGCAAGTAACTGCTTTCCTGCTTGTCCAATTTCAGATAAACGAAATGGAGATCTTAAAGTAAGTTCTTTCCATTCATCCATTAATTTATTCATCTGGGAAGTAGAACCGGTAATTGTCTCAATAGCGTTTTCCATCTGCTGGAATTCCCCGCGTACTGTAATTAGTTCGTTGATAAAATCACGTACAACATGCACCGAAAAGTAACTTGCAACACCAACAGAAAGATTCCGGAAAGCGGTGTCCATTTGCGAGGTCTGTTGCTGTGTTTGTTGATTTAACCCGAGAATATCCCTGCGGATCTGGGTAACATTCCTCCTCCATTCGTCTAAATTCAACGTTGCATTGAAATTTAAAGCTCCTCCTACATTATTCATTCTTCATTATTTATATTGCTCCAATTGTGATAAAAAACTTTCCTGAGATAATTCAGAGTAATTGAATGATTTCCCTTTTTTGGAGTCTTTTTTCACATCTTCATCTTTGTCGTAATCATATGAAGGCGCATCAATAAGCATTCTTTGTAAAAATGCGTAGTCCACCTCTTCAAGTAAATAATCGAGTGTCCATCCAAAGTGGTGGCAAAGCTGACCACATAGACCATAAATAGTTTTTAGGCCGTTTTCTCTACCTTCATCGGATTCGTCACTCTTACTGCGCTTAGTAATGTGGTAGAGATTGTAAAACACTGGTAATCGTTCATTGCAAGAACGTTCTGTGTAAATTCAAGTAGTTCTCTTGAATTGATATTGCTGAATATGTGCTCTGTTAATAGCTTTCGGAAAATCCAGTTATTCCATTTAGTTCCAAGAATTGTAATGGCAATTATTTCAGCACACAGTTTTGCATTGTCAGCAACCGAATTAAACTGAGAGTTTAATATTTCTTGGAAATCATCACTTTCCTGTTTCTCCTGGCTAATTTTAAGTTTAAAAAACCGGTAACTCTGAGCAAACATTACTTTCAATGGGATTTTATTCACCTTCCAAATCAGCTCTTTGCCCCAGAACTTAGTTTTAACAGTAAATCCAACGCTGTTTAAAACCTTTAGCTCCTTTTCTTCTGCAATTAATTTTTCCTCTTCACTTAATATTCTTTCTTCTTCCATAATTGTAAATTTTGTAGTTAAAAAAAAGCGCACCCACCTAAGCAAGTGCGCTGAAAAGAAAAATATTAAGGTGTTGGAATCGGATATTTCACCAATTCAAACGAAGGTGTATTTTCTTTGGTTGGTCTGAGTACCTTTGCATTTACAGACACTCCCAGTAAGTTGTCTTTACCCATATCAGAAGTGAATTTGTAAGTAATAAGAGTTCTTACTACATTGAACCCAAAACCGATTTCAGGTGTGATTTTTAAAGACCTTTCGATAGTAACATTTCCAATAGGTGGAATGTAATTTCCGTCGGCATCTTTTGTCCCGGCTCCAACCTCAACCAGAGTATCAGCGTCCGGATTGGCAACATCAAAGTCAAAAGACATTGCTCCTTTTGTTGTTCTGGTGAAAATTGGCTCATCATATTCTTCAACATTGAAATCAGTAGTCGTACCGTCTTCCATGTTGATTTTTAATGTTCCTAGCATGGTTTCCCCTAATTTTTTAAAGACGGTCCCCATTCCCCCGTCTGCAGCAACTGGTGCTAATTCAATTTTCGCTACACCATTGTTAATCTGTCCTGCCATTTTATTGAATTTTAATTATTATTAAATGCGTTTAATTTTAGTCTGAAGTTGATATAGCAATCGTTACCATCCATAATGGTTTGCTCAAACTCTATATCAACATTGTATTTGTTAGTGAATTTTCTTTCCAGAATTGGTTTTACTTTGTCGGAAACAGCTTTTAAACGAATTTCGTTTGGAACGTTTTGATCTATCGCGTTTATCTTTACTTTTAGGTAAGGCACATAGCAATTCACGTTAAATGCACCGGTCTGAAAGAAAGTACTGTTGAGAGTGATCGCATTTACGACAATATCCTCTTTTGTGCTTCCTGCAGGTCTAAAGTCTTTATATAAATCACCAGTGATAACAGAACTAACACCTCCATTTTTCAACTCATTATAAATCCACTGTTTGGCTTCTATTACTGAATTTCTCACCGTATGCTATTTAGAAATTGATTAAGTTTTAATTTGGCTTTGAGTTCTGCACTGGTTAGTACATTACGTCCTCTACTTTCAACAGTTGATGCGTAGTTCATACCAGCAACAATAACCAATGCTATTTCCGGAAGTGCCTTAGCAATATCAATTGCCAAGTCATAGCCTATTTTCTTACCGTCCTTCGTAGTTTGTTGAGGGCCCTGAATTTTTTCAAAGTCCTCTCCAACTATACTACCATTCAGAGTGATAACATATCCTATAGATGATCTAAGATTTCCGGTTACATCTTGCCAGTCATTCTGCTTAGCGTAAGACCTTGCCTCGTTCACAGCATCTTCGCCAACCACCCGCATAATTCGAATGATATTCTGAATCTTAGCATCCAAAACATCATTGATAAACTGGTTTAAGCCCGGCATGTTGAAGTTTGCTCTTACACCCATATTCTGCTGTGAAATTGATCGTATTTTACTCTCAAAACCTCTCCTGTAAGTCTTGTTTCTCCTTTTAATCCTATGACCCTTATACTCGAACCGACATCAATAGGTTTAAGCTTTTTAGGGCATTGAATAAGCCAGGTATATTCATACTTAATCTGATCATTAGAAATCGTCTTGGTACTTGAAAGACTGTCTTCATCACGACATTTACCGAAGTCCTGCCATTCTTCAGATCCGGGAATCCAGTTTCCGTTTTCATCTTTAACAGCATCTGTTTTCACAAATACTTCTAGTTTATATGGATATTTAATTGCCATTTACCAAAGATTTGAACGATCACGAATTTTGTTTCTTTCCAAATTGTTTGGAAGTCCTAACTGGTCAGCAATCATACTGTAGTAAGCAAGCATGGCATTTTTATCATATTCTATTGTAAACTGCCCTTCTGAAACTCTTTTCGGAGATAATAAAAGCTTAGGGATTAAATTGTAAAACAGCGTATTAGTTTTTACTTCTAATTCGGGTTCGTATTCAGAGTCGCCATTCAATCCTACATTAATCAATTCTGCATCAATAAGCGAATCGGATACTTCAACCGACCATAACTCAAGATTTGCTGACAAATAATCCCTAACTTTCATTTATTATGCTAGTTTTAGTTTTAAATGATAAACAGCATCGATCGCAGTTAATGCCGGAATAGCATGCAACTGTCCTCTTGTGAACTCATTCATTGGTTCAGTTTTAGACCACTTAGCGATCTTAACTTTGTCAACGTTTGCATAAGAATGTCCAGATACTTGCATTAAGTCTCCTTCAACCACAAGACCATTCTTTACAGTCCCTAACTGCCCTTGAGGAACAAATACTATCACATCATCAGCAAATGCTTTGAATGTGGTAATATTTCCGTCCTGCTCAAGTCCAAATAATGAATCTTGAAGTTCAATTGCCGGTAAACCATTGGAAGTAAAGAAATCATTTACTCTGGCAAGTGTTACCAGCGCATAATTATCTTTATTCGAATTTTTGAAAATTGCCTGGATCTCAGCAGAGTCTTTCAGTTTGTTGAAAGTTGGTCTGGTCATGAGAATTTTTGCAAAATCTCCATTGCCTTTTGCCTGTGCTGCAGCAATTACCTTTTCAAAATCATTTGTTGGCTTTGCCGTTGGATCAGTCCAGATTTTATCAGCCGTAAGGATATTGTCCGCAGGAAGCATCATGTCGATTGGACCATAAGCCACACCGTCAGGATTGCCTGCAACACTAAGATCAATTTTACCAGTTGATAGTGCCTGTAAAAACATAACGTCTACTCTGGCGGTACAACCGTCTGCAGCATTTTTTACATCATTGAAAATAAGATCAATGATTTGCTTTTTCTTTGTATCATCAGAAACGTTATTCTGATTTTGTAAAGTAATGTAGTTTCTGTAATCAGAAGCTTTCATCAGGTACTTATGAGAAATAGTAGGAATTTTACCCTCTAACTTCTCAAGTCCTTGTCTGCTTCTTACAGGAGATACGGCATCTTCACCAATTACTGATGCGATAGCTTCAATTCTGCTTCTACCAATGACATCTGCAAATGAAAGATCAACCTGAGGGGTGTCCCAAGAAAGATATTTGGTAAATTCTCTGGTTTTGAATCTATCCATCCTTTTGTCGATAATCGCTTGAAGAGCGCCACTTGTTCCGTATTGTCCGAATATTGATGTTACAATTTCACTCATAGTTTTAATTATTTAGAAAGTGAGAAAATGATTTGTGGCATCTTAGCTTTTAAAGCATCGGTCAACGCTGGAATTCTGTTTGCGTAAACAGTTCCTCTAAGAACAATATCAACAGAAGTTGCAGAGTCAATAACTACATCTTCATACAGTAATCCCTTTGGATTAGTTTGATCAGGCTTTGCCATTCTCGTTGCTTCATCATACGAAAATGCAGTACCTGCAAGTAACTTATCTCCAACAGTAAGCCCTGTTGTATCTAATACGAAACCGCCTAAAGCAGTTTCAAGAACGTGAGCGAAAATTATCTTATCTCCCGCAACTACCGTCTTCTTTAATCCTAATTTGCTCATTTTTGTTTTCGATTTTATCCTAACCTTTCAATGTCTTTCAATACTTGGTTGTTTTGGTCGGTTCCTCCGGTTCCAATAGGCGGTTTTCCACCCTGCGCCCCTTCAGTTGCAAAAGCCTGTTTGAAATCTTCAAATTCAGCCTCCATGGACTTTACTATGTCTTCTTCAGAATATCCTTCTCCATAATCCACAGTCGAAAGAAACTTGTTGTAGTACTTTTCCGGAATGTTTTTCGCAGCAAGTGCTTTTACAAGATTTCCTTTTTTATCGTCCGTAGCTGTTTTGGTTACTAGTGCCTGAACTGATTGCGTAAGCGCTTTAACCTGTTCTGCCAATGTTTGATCCTGAGTGCCTGGTTTAGGTTCCGGATTCGGATTTGGCTGTGTAGTTGGCTTTGGCTTTTCGGGATCCGGCTTTTGTCTTGCCTTATCCAAGCTTGATTGAATAGATTTTAATAATCCCCCTACACCTTCGACTACTCCATCAATAGTTTCATCTGTTGGGCTTCCGGTTAAAATTAAATCTGCTTGCGACCCTAAAATTTCGTCACCAAGACCCAAGTTTGCATACTTGTTTCTCAGCTTTTCAATTATAGTTTCTCTTGTCATATTAAAAGGTTTATTATTAATTACCGTAAATTTCGCCCGTAAAACGTTTATTTTCAATAGCATTTGTTGGTTTTACACTTTCATTTTCGTAATTTTACTATTATAACCACGGTATTATTTTTATGAGGGGAGATTTAGGAAGTATGAGAACGTCGGATATGACACTTAACGAACTTTTGGTAGCATTTAACAGACTGTCAATGGTTCAAAAAATCACAATGGATTTATCGGAGTTTTGCGAAGTAACAGGAAAAGGACAGAAAGAAGTATATGCGCTTCTACGCTGTCAGTATTATCCTGACGAGCTGATCATAGGAGGCTATGAAGGAAGGAGAAGAAAAAAGAAACTATTGTTTGATACTCAAAAGGTTTTGGAATGGATGAGAAGGTGAATAGAGCTATTTTAACAACTTAAAGAATTAACTTATGGATAAAAAAGAACTTAGAATTGGAAACCTCATCAAGTACAATGGATATGAATACACTGTCAAAACGATTGAGGATGATTTAATAACTGTTGAAGAGCTTGAAGAGGCTATTGAGTATTATAAGCCTGTAGAATTAACAAGTGTTTGGTTAGATAAATTTGGGTTTGAAAAATGCTCAAATAGTTGGTACAAATCTCTTAGGCTTACAGACTCGCTGTACATAATGATTGATCGAGAAAACCATACTTGGATAACACAATACGAGGCTATTGACCATTATGCTATTCAAATTGAATCACTGAAAT
This sequence comes from Chryseobacterium gleum, assembly GCF_900636535.1. Lineage (NCBI taxonomy): Bacteria > Pseudomonadati > Bacteroidota > Flavobacteriia > Flavobacteriales > Weeksellaceae > Chryseobacterium > Chryseobacterium gleum. Next base: position 4,562,758 of record NZ_LR134289.1, on the reverse strand, counting down.
ACGTGCATCAATTACAAAATCTTTATTTCTTTATGTCGTTTGGAAACAATGAACTCGAATACTCCAAATAAGTAAAAGCGACAATAAAAGACATGCAGCCGATTAAATGTGGAAACTATTTTATAGTCCAGAATACAAAACTCCTGGACAAATTAACTATCCAGTATTATGTTATAAATTTGAATTGATTATGAGTCAACAAACTAAAGAAGAACATAGCAAATTATTTATTGTAAAATCATATAATTTGCCATTTGAAAGAGAATATACTATCTATAACAATTGGGTATCATCTGATAAATCAGCCTTGATTGAAAAAATAAGAATTGATTTAGAGGAAGAAGTTTTGCTTGATCCCGTTCAGCTTAAATTAAAAAATGACTGGTTATTAGTGAATGATTCTCCTCAAAAATGGCTTAAAATTGTTGAACTTGATGTTATTTAAAATGAATGAATACGAACTTAACGGAAGGCTTATGGAAATTTCACTTGCTTTGGGCTGTGAATTCCTTGAGCTGGTTCAAGTTAAAGAGCAGATTAAGAAAAACGGACTCGGGCCTGATGACGTAATGCGTTTAAAACAATTAGGTTTTCCGGGAAAAATTGAAAACTTCGAAAAGGCAGTATTTGATTTTAGCGAAAAAATTGGGTTTATGTCTTCGCACGAAATAAACACTCTTGATTACAAAACCAAATACCTTTCAAATAGAATAGCATTGAAACGAGTGCAAAGAAATTAAGATGGAAACATACATTAGCAACAAAACTACAGCAGAAATAAAAAAAGAAATTGAGGACTTGAAAACAGCTCTCAAAAGAAACATCGACGAATTTCTAAAATCCGGGGTTAGATCTGAATATTGAACTTGAGAAAGAAACGTTCGGATTTAGAGATGGTAATGCCGTATCAGCTTATAATCCAAAAATTGAAGTAATTTTGAAATAAAACAGCATGATGATACATAGATCAAAGAAATTAAGAATACGCTCTATTAGCCTTAGTCCATTAGAGACTGAAATGAGAGCAAAAGAAATGGAAATTTACAAAAAGAGGTTGGTAAAGGAAATTATAGACGAAATTCCCATTGAATTCCTCGACAAAATGTTTTCGATTACGATAGATGAGGACGATCATGTTACAGAAATAAAGAGCGAGATATTTTTAGATGATTTTATAGATCATCATCTACCTAAAATCGTTGTTGGAAAAAACATATATCCAGCAAAAAAATAGAGTACGCCCTCCAACTCCAAAACCTTTTCTTCGCACTTAAAGGAAAAGAGTTAACTTTGAAATAAAATTTTAATAAATGAGAACAGAAATCCAAACTTATCACAGAATCGAAGAAGATTTGAAACTAGACTATCCAGATCTAACTGATTATGAAAGGCTTTCCATAGCGGTTCAAATACAAAGGAATCAACTTATAGAGAACGGTCTAAATGTTTCAACAGATGATTCTAAACCGTCGGCTTTAGAAGCAATTGCAATTGCGCTTGGTTATACCTCTCCTTCAAGCATCTCGATAAATGATAATTTAGCAGACTTGGTTAAGAATACAGAATCAAAATAAAAATAAAGCCCCATTAAGGGGCTGTTTTATTATCTATCTCTATGATTCTGTTAATGTACTCTTTTGTTGATAAACGGTTTATTATAACTCTGCCATAATCGTCAATAAGAAGAACGGGCATACTAAGATGCGACACATCAATTATTTTACAACTTGCAGGAATTAAAAATTCAGTATTTAAATTTTTATCATAATTTTTGTAAATTTCATTTATAGCAAGCAACTCTTCGCGTTCATTTTCAGTAATTAAGCTACTTGTTATGTATTCCCAACCCTCCATTTCTGTGCAATGATTGAAAGATCCATCTTCGTTCATTTGCAATACTTGAATACCTCCGTTAGCATGTAGAGGCCCTAAAACTAATCCACCATCATTCGCATCCATGATCATATTATTAGCTTTCATCGTTATTATGTCATTTAGTGAGAAATTGTATCCATAGCCTCCATGTTTAGGACTATATAAAACTTTTCCCAGATTAAAAGTCTCACAAAGCTCAATAAATTTTTCGTATCCATCCATAAGTACTTGTTTTCCGTAAATATAACAAAAAGCCCTCTCAAAAAGAAGGCTTTTAAGATTACTAATGATTCATTAATCCCAATCGATCTTTAAGGTATACACCTTAGGCGGTACTTCAAAATGCCATTCAGGAAAATCCCATTTTTTTTCTTGATAAGGCGTTAGTTTAGCCCATGATGGGTCAATGCCCGTTACCGCCGTAATTGTAAACTTATCCTTAATTTCCGCAATCGGCATATCCAAATTTTTTAAGCTACTGCTTAATTCCTCCCCGATCTTACTCATTTCGATTCCTGTACTGAGTAACTTTTCAAAATCCACACCTAAGGTGGCCGTTTCGAATTCCAACTTCATATTTTAATATTTTTAAAATCTGGCAAAAATACCATTATCTCTAATATAATGAATTCGTTTGGCTTATGGAAATTTTTACTAAAAAATATGTTAGAAAAAAGTGGAAAAATGTTAGAAAATAAAGTATCCTCATAAACACCACAATAGGATGTCTGTAATTTTGAATAAATATTTAAATTTTATCAAAATGAAAAAGCAGATCAAAACCAATTTAGATCAGTTTATTAAGCAAAACAATCTAACAAAGAAATCAAATCGAGTAATTAATCCAGAAAGCTTATTGAAGAAAATTCAAATGGCAAATAAGTTTACTATTAACAACATTAACGCTGGTAGAATAACTAAAAAAGAGATTGAAGACTTAGATAAGGCTTACAAAGACATTATGAACAATTATTTGTAAGTCAAACCAAGTACTTTCTAAACTCACTCCTGAATCTTATTTCGGGAGTGTTTTCCACGATCTCCTTCCAGTACGCAATGTTTTTAGCTTCGTATTCCGGCTGTCCTGAATGTGCTAAAGGCTCTCTAAGAACAATAAGTGTGTTCGCTACGTTATCCGATAGCATCTTATGCTGCTGAACTTTATCCAATAATTTCACATGGAACTCACAAAGACTCTCGTATTGTCGTTTCGTGTACGAATACGAATGAAAATGATAGCAGATAAACGGGAATTCCGGGTGAATTTCTCCGGTAAGGTTGCAGTTTTCAACCATTAGTAAAAGCTTGTCCGGAAGGGGCATAAAATTGCATCCTTCCGTTAATTCATCATATAGTTTTTGTTCTTGGCACGAGATCATCCAGTAAAGGTACGTAAATCAATTAAAAAAAAGTGATCACAACTTAATGCAATCACTTAATTCATTTTTTACTGAAGTGAGCAGGACTTAAACCTGCACGCCCTCCACAAGGCTTATTTCAAATGTTATTTATACTCAATTTAGTGGCATCCTATTTAATGAATTTTTAGCGTCTACCAATGCCCGCCCTCACTTCAATACAAATTTAAGAATTCTATTTGATATAACCTTTATTATCCATCATAAAAGACGGTTGAGTTTTCCAACCTTCCATTTTTGCCTTGTTTTCGTCCATATATGTTTTAAACTGTTCTGGAACATCAGAAATATAATTCTCAGATCTTTCCGGCGGTAAATTAAGCCCTTTGTTTATTTCATCAATGATTTCCTTGTCTGTTTTGCGGACTGTAAAGCGTTGACACATGCATCCGATATGCCAGCCTCTCCAAATAAAGTTTTTAGGGTAAAGACCCCTTAAATCATCGCAAATATCAACAATCTTATGACGGTTACTCAGTTCAATTCTATAGCCAACAATGTCATTGTTCTGCATGATGCGAAGCTGGTCCGATTCCCGGTAAGCCAAATTGTTTTCCTCTTTGGTCAAACGCACAGCATTAGCCATACTGCTACGATACACACCTTGTCCCGGTTTATAGGCTTTAGCATTCTTACTCAAAGTCAAATTTCCGTGTTTATCTCGTACTCTTCTGTATAGCCTGTCCGGTTCTCGCAGATACTTTTTAATTTCCCTGGCTAACTGCTGAGCGCTTTTACCTTCAGACAATCCTAAATCAAGCGCAAATTCTAATTCTTTCTTCGTATTCTGAGTAATTGACCATACACGGTCTGAAATAGTAAATTTGCCTGTTTTTCGTTCTTGAAACGCTTTTAAAGCTTCAGCATTACGAGGCATAGGCGCTTCTTTGAGTTTATTTAGTATGTCAGCCGGAATTTTCCCGGAAATACTATTCAGCGTCGCTAGTTTTAAAGCATCATTCTTCAAATCTCCAACATTCCATGAGTAAGCCGTAGAAACCGTTATCAATTCTCGTAAATCCGAGTTGAATTGATTGAAAACATTTTCGATATACTTGGTAATCTTTGGATATTTCCGGAACTGGAAAAGCCCCTCCTTTAAAGTTGCTGGAAGGGATGAAAAAACAATACTTTCAACTAGATCGTTGAAAAGCTTTTCAACTCGTCTTAAGTACTGCTCTACTCTTTTTCTATGTTGCCTGTCGAAGTCCATTCGTATTGCTTGTTACGTCCTATAGTAATTGTTTTACCGCACATTGTTTTAATGTAAATATTTTCATCTGGTTCAGCCTTACAATGCTCATTATGTTCTTCAAATAGTTCTACTGGAACTTCTGAGTATTGATTTAATAGATCAATAATTACGGACCTTAAGTCTTTTTTCCTGCGAGCAATCCAAACGTTTTTCGATTCAATACCTGATTTATTATTTTCCATTTTCAATATTGTTAAAGAATTTTTCTATTTGATCAAAAAACCACCCTGTCATGTAAGCCTGAGCCTCGTCGTTTTCTATATCTAACTTTTGACCACGGTCTTTGAATAGCTTGTTTACAAGATGAACGCATTCATGAGTAATTACACTGTTTTTAGGCCGGTCTTTAAAGCACACCACGTATTTTGAATATCCATTCTGACAATCATCAAAAACAAACGCATCATCTCTTTCGTCGGCCGGTCTATCCCATTGTAAACGATGCTGATAAATGCCGTTTACGTTCTTCCATTCTTCCGGATCTAAAATGATAATGAAATCTCCAAAATAGATAGGTATTTTAACTACTTTCTTTTTCATAATCCAAACGTTTTAGCATTCTCTGTTTCCGCCGAATATTCGTTTTCATCTCTAATCCTTTGCATTTCTTCCACCGGATCATCAATGCCAAGATTCCTCATAGCAGTTTCCACAGACATTATAGCTTGACCCCCAGTTGCATCCATCAAATAACTTATCTTTTCCTTCATATCGTTGATCATGTACGGATTGTAAACAATATCAACTTCGAGTTCTTCTAGCTTTTTAGCGTCTTTGGTGCTGAGTACATTAGCCAGGAATGCCTTGATGATATTGATACGCCTTGTCAAGTAATCATCCCATATTTCACGCTTCATTTCAACTTTCAAATGAATATCCATGAAGTAATACTGTGCAGCAACTCCTGAGATAGCACCCATTGATTTAAGTTTTTCAAATGAAATATCTGGGGTCTGGGTGAGTTTGTATACAAATTCTTTGAGATTATCAAATTCCAATTTTTGAGATTCTGTATTATTATCCCATGTAAGATAGTCTAACTCCGAATCTTTTTCCATTTGGAAAATAGCCCCTTTCTGACCCTTTCTAGCAAAACCAGTTAACTCACCTTTTGCCTTAACTTTTGGATCTGCATGATAGTCATTAGTTTCAGCATGTCCAGAAGCTAACTCTTCCATTCTTTCAATTAAAACCTGCACAATATCCCATTCAGTTTTCTTTTGTGAACCATATACAACAGGAATTTTGCCGATCAAATTACGCTCTCTACCTTCCTCAATCCATTGTGATTCCTTCTTAAGAACGATCTTTTCTTCAGCCGTGTATATCTCACGATATTCAACTTCTTTATCACTATCGTCCTTTAAAATAATTTCACGAACAAAGGCAGTCATATCTCCATTCTCAAAAACAGGGTAGAAAACGTCACCTTCTGTTGGTCGCAATAATTTAACGCGCAATCTATCAGCTTCGGGCGTCAAATACCAAACCTCTGCTACTTTTGTGGTTCCGTAAACTTCCCTTGCTGCATCACGCGTTAAAGAAATGATCTTATTTTGTTTTAAAACATCCTGAACCAATGAGAAACTGTCATTAGTCGGAATGTATGTAACAGGTTTTCCAAAACCAAACGCCACAATTTTATCAACTATTAACTGTTGAAACGCAAAACCAATTCTATTAATAGGCTGTGATGCAGTCCCCTCTTCAGTTTCAACAAGTTTATCCGGGTATTTCGTTTTATTGGTGAAAATCTCGTGGGTTTCCACATTGTACTGCAGAACAGCTTTCGATAAATAGTCTGTGTTCGGTCTTAATTTATCCAGCTTCTTTACTATTTCCTCTGCATCTAATCCTTTTAAATCCATATATAGTAATTTTTATTATCCTAACATTCTGCCTAAAGTTTTAAGGTCTACACGATCAGGGTTTTTAAAGTCAAAATAACACCTCATCAGTATCATATCTCTATAATCTGGAGACCTGCCAATATTTTGTTTTATCTGTGTTTTATCCACTAAAGTAACAATATCAACATCAGGAATTCTTTCTATAGTGTCTAATTCTTCTTTTATATATTCCTTTTGCTTTTCTGATATATCAGCAGAAATATTCATCTTATTTTGATTAATTATTTTTTCAGCCAAATAAACCAATAACTGCGTCTGCATGTTTTTATATTTGGGTGCGTTTTTACTTTGTCCAGTATTTTCCTCAAATGGTTTTGCGTTATTTACAAAACCAATTATGTCAAGATTATCAACTACGCCCCCTCCAACACCATCGGCGTCAGCGATACAATTATGCTTCGGAATTTTATGTTTAATCCGCATTGCTTGAATGCAAGCTTGTATCTCTGTTGTTTTACTGATTTCAAATTCATGAACTTCAATTAAATCCCAGTCCTCCCAAACACCAACCGTAGCCAAATCGGAACCGAAACGAGCAACATCGGCAGTTATATATTTCCGTCCTTTTTTTTCAATATGATCATTTTTCCATAGATCTAGTATTCGATCATAGATTGTAAGTTTATAAGGATTGTCGTCGTACTCCCAATTACCCTTTAATAATCTTTCCCTCTTTGCTTTATCTGTGGTGCTTTCTAGCTGTTCAATATAATCGGTAGTAATAAAAGGGTTTTCCTGAACAAATGCCTGAATAAATTTTTGCTTTAATTTTAATAAACCTTCCTTCATTGGCTTATAAAAATACGAGTACATCCAATTCTTCTTTGGATTACATGTAACAAAAATCTTTGGCTTTAAACCATACTCTTCATTCATATGTCGCCCTATCCTAGTTTTAAGCGTATCATATGCTCCGAAATTAATTTCTCCGCCTTCTTCTATCCAGCCTCCCGTATATTCCAGAGAGCCATAACGCTCATAAAGCTGATCAGATGGCAAGTAGCGTAAATCTAATAGATCTATCCGGCTGCCGTTTGTAAATTGGATATAATGATCCTGCCCATTGTACTTAAAAATATTCTTGGGAATTTTATATGCTTTTGCAACTTTAAAAAATGTTATCAATGTTGATTCTCGTAACCTCTTCAATGATTCCCTGCCAATAAACCATTTTGTATCTGGATAAGCTAAAGCCGAAAGCATGAGCCAAGCAGCGCCCGTCCAAGATTTTGCACCTCCCGCTGCGCCACCATACAAAAATTCTGTGGTAATATCATCTGTCAAAATACGCAATGCCTCATCCTGCTTTTCGTGCCTTTTACCTTCACGAACAGTTATAAAGTCAAAAATCCTTCGCTTGAAGGACTCTACTAAAGCACCAAGTACATCATCATTCTGCATTTAATCCCGCTTGTATAAATTCTTGCAAAGCTTCATCAGATATTTTACTATAGTCGATTTTATTTTTCTGCTCAACCTCCAATTCTTGTTTGTCTCTCCATTTAGCAGGCTGGCGATTCTTAAGCCAGAAAATTGCGCTTGTAGGATCTGGAGGATAAACCTTTCTCACAGGCACTCTCTCAATATCGCCTTCAATAACTTTAATTTCTTCGGAGTCATGCTCGAATCCTAAAGCCCTTTGATAAAGCCGATCGGCAACATTTGCGTCAGCAATTTGTTTTCCTTTTTTTATGGACTCCAAAAATTCCGGATATTCTATTTTCCAATTGTTGATAGTTGCCTCACAAACATTAAAGAATTCAGCAATTTCTTTATCAATGGCGCCAAGCAGACAAAGCTTGTAAACCTGCTCATTGAATACTTCATCATATTTTGTTGGTGCTCCTGCCATTACTTCATTTTTAAGTTTTGTTTTCTATCTTCATTTAGAGACTTGAGGAAATTAATAATCTCATTTAAACATTTAGAATCGAATATTGTATTTGGGTTAGGCTGGAAAGTGTAAGTTCTCCATTGCGGATAAAATATAATATTTCCCAAATTAAAACCACCATTCAAAGACTCAACCATAAAGCGTTTTGTCTTGCCCTCAAATGGCATCTCGTGGAATTTCACATACTCCGGCTTTCTTCCTTCATTCTCTTCACTCTTCTTCTTTGCCATTTCTTTTCATTTATTCATTCACCGCACTCCCTGTCACTCCCTCTGCCATAGAAATTATTACTTTAAATTTTGCTTAGCTGTTCTTCAAGATTTTTTAACTCGTTGTTGTACTCTTGGATAAGATCTTTTAAGAACTTTCTGGAAAACTCTTTTGATGGATAATGATCTCCGTATTCGCTTCTATCATTTACTTCAACCTTTAATCTTAATCTCTTAGTAGATCCTTCGTCAATCTTATCGAATGCTTCAGTTAAATCTTTGATTTGTATTTCCAACCCATGCATTCTATCATAAATATCTTTACCTTTTAAATATTGATACTTTGTCATAGAAAATTAGTTTATAATTTTAGATTTTTTCTACTTGGTTTTTACAATGTGATAGTCAAAATAGTAAGTATTAGAACTTATCTGAACTTCTCTTGCTATTGCATAACTCTCAAACCTCATGCAATTAACTGAATCAGGAAACGGATGCCCTTCCAACCACTCTTCAATTGTCTTATAGCTTTTAGGTATCAAAGAATGCTCTTCCTTGATCTTATCTTCTAATCTCCTAAACTCAGCTAACTCATTATCTTTACTAATTAAAGCTTTCGTTAATTCTGCTTTTTCAGATAATAGCTTTTGAAAATTATATTCGTACTCTTTTCTCTCCATACTCCCTAAATTAAAAACCCACAACTATAATTCAACAACAGTTGCTGTTGTTACTAAATCGCCATGCAAATCATAACCTTTTTGAATTGCTTCCTTTTCGTTATTAGCTTCAAGAATAAATGAAAAGCTATGTGTTTTTGTCCTTACTATAAATCTGTATTTTTTCATAATCATTTCAATAATTAAAAACCCCGCTACCTAAATAATTCAGGCTGCAACGGTTGTAGTTTTTCTATCCTTTCTTTTCCCTTTTCAAAATACTCCTGATCTATCTCACAGGCTATTCCTTTCATTCCCATATTGTGTACAGCTTCCATACAAGACATTGAACCTCCGAAGAAGTCAGCTACTATAATTTCCTCACGAGGTTTTGATTCTGGAATAACAAGTGCTAAAAGCCGTTCTAAAAGACGGACTGGTTTTTCGGTAGGATGAATTGTACCATAATGATTTCTTTTTACATTTATAATACTCTTTTCTTTCATTCCATACACTACCGACTGCATAGTTTTAACCGATCGACATTGTTCTTTACTCACACCTTGTATTGTAGTATTAAACCCTCGTTTTTTATCTTCACCAAACTCTATCATTCTTTTGGTCATAAATAACTCTAAAGCTTCCAGTTCCTTTGTGTTATTAAGTGCTGATTTGATTCTTTTAATATCTTGAATTATGCTAGATATATTTTCTTGCTTAACCTCAAGATAAGGTACCCGTACATTATTTATTCCCGCATCTTTCCCAAATATCACAACGGTTTCATGACACCTGCTAATTGCGTGCATTGAGGAAGTTGTGTAAGATTTGTTCCATATAATTTCCTCTTTGAAGCTAAATTTTAGCTCTGAAAGAATCGTATTCCAACGATAGAAACTTTCACCACGGCCAAACATCACGATAAAACCATTTTTTGTTAAAAGCCTTCTGCATTCTGAGAAAAACTTATGCTCATCAAACGGTCTTTCAAGCTTTTGATTTTTCAAGTACAAATACGGCGGATCTATACAGATCACGTCAATACTTTCATCTGGAAGTCTTTTCATTAATTCCAGGTTGTCTTCATTAAATAATTTAATCCTCTCCATAAAAAATACCCGCTACCTATTACAGCAGCGGGACACCAAATCACAAAATATTAATATGAAAAAAATAGTTCCTACTGCATTAAATCAATCCACATTATTAAGACTCTTTGTATCGCCTTATTAGTTCCGCTATAAGCAAATCAGAATCATACCTATTTGGAGGCACTGTCATTCTGAACTTCTTTCCTCCTTGACATAAGTCGGATAAAATCTGATCTACTTTTTCAATTAGCTCTTCTTTTGGAATAGCTTCAATTTGTTTTCTTAACTCCTCACTTGTCATACTTCATTTTTTTAAAAAAAAGAACAATGGGGTTTTCAGCATACTTTTAAGAGCCTCCTCCCAGCAACACCTCCAAGTGTTTTCAGAGTAATCCACTCGCACCTCACGTGCTAAACGCTACTATCTCATTACTGCGGTCTTACCCGCCACTGTTCTTTGGTTGCCCGTCTTTCCGGGCTGTCATAACTTAATTTAAAACATATACTATGCTTTGCTGATGCTCCCTGTTTCGCTCAGTAACACTTATCTATTGTTAAGGTCGTATATCTCATATACTGGCAACACGTTTTAATATTTTGGTATAACTTTAATCCTACCATTACCCAAATCCTCTATTTCATATTCAGTAAAAGTTTTTACACCTGCTTTTTTGAGCAATTCTTTATGCGGAATTCCAATGTTTGTATTAGAAAATTCAGCTCTTTTTTTAGAATTATTAGTCACTTTCATATTCATTTCTATTTAGCGCATTACCTATATGCTAGCATCACGTTTTATTACTTTTTCTCAAACAATACAATTTTACCGTCCTTACCAAAAATAAAGGCTATAAAGCCAGACATAACTGCAGAAATAAATTCGTAAAAAGTATACTCTTTTACAAATAACAGATACGTTGAACCTACGAATAAAAAAACAGATCCTGAGTATAAAACAACTCTTAAAAATTTAGCCCACTTTGTCATTTTATTATTTTTTATTTTCTCTTTAAAAACACCAAGCACCCTCCTTCATCTAACCAACTCACAACCCCGACCGCACTCATCATCTGTGCTTGGTAATTCAACAACAATTAAATAGTTATAAGATCCTTTTTCATTTCCCTAATCTTTAAGCGGTAATACTCAATCTTTTCTTTTATCTCGGGTATGGACAACTTTAAAACTCCATTTCTAGCTTTGAACTCTAAAGCCTCGAATCTTTCAATTCCAATTTTTTCAATAAGCCTCGGACGATATTCGTTAATGTTTCCGGACTTTTTTAGGTTGCAATTATTGCTACATTGCTTATGGACATTATCTTCATCAAATCTCACGTTAGGAAATCCACCTGTAGTCCAAAAATGCCCCGCGTCGTACTTAATATCTGTTCTCGTAGTTCCACAGCTTATACAAGGCTTATCTCTATCTCTTAAACGAATAAATGTATTGAAGTCTTTTTGCAGGTCCTGCAACCAGTCGCTTTGAGTCTTTAATTTCTCCTTCCTGATCTTCTTCTCTTTTCTCCAAGCTTTAGCGTTTTTCTTGTCTACATCTGATTTAGCATAAGCAAGTGCGCAGGTCAAAGAACAAACTCTTTCAGTTGTCTTAAACGGCATAAAATCCTCCCCACATACTACGCACTCCTTAGGCTTTATATCCTTCATTTCCAACTGCTTTACAGTAAAGTTACGAAAACGAAAATTACAAAACAACACTCAATCTAACTTTTTTTATAGTTTTTACTAACAATTTTTATTTACTATTCTAACAATGAAATTTTGGACAAAAAAATACCCCTGTTAATTCAGGGGCTTTATTTTGGTAACGTAACTCTAATATTATTCAAGCTTTGAAAAATATGTATTTTCTTCTGCTTTGCCATCCGATATAAAAACTCGTTTCTTTCTTGCAATGGCAATTTTAAAATGTGATCAAATGCTCCCATAGTGACGCCGTTTGAACCTCCATCTTTTTTAAACTGTTCGGTAACGATTTCAATTATTTGCTTCTCTATTTCTTCCATGTTTTCCATTAGAATTCATATGCTTCTTTAAGCAGTTCATACGCTTGTTTAATTGAACATCCTACTGTTACTAAATTTATGAATTCTTGGTTATATTCATCAGGAATCAAAAAAAATAGTTCTTCATTATTTTGCAAGTCGTCTGGATCACAAACTTTTTTCAATTCGTTATATTCTAAACTACAGCATTGATACAGTGCTTTATGAAAATCCATAAAAGCATTTGCTGCGCAATTTGCGGATTTCCCTATATTATTTTCCATGGAGTAAAGATACTAAAACAGATAGAAAAGTAAGTACACCACGCATGCAATCCAAAACCACGCAATCGCACCGATTATTCTCAATTCTGTGTCCTTATTCCTGAACAACAAGCATTCGTTAATAAATTCTTTCATTTTACTAATTTAGTTTTGTTATTTGGTTTTGTATTGTGTGTTTCCGTAATTAGACAAGCCATATTCCATTTCTTCTAACAAATTGAGATCGTTCAATCTCAACCACATCTCCCGTATCTTCATCAATATAATCTTCTTTCCATGTGATCTTTATCTGATATAAGTAAAGATTCTAAATATAAATTTCGGTTCTCCTGATTAAGATGTTTTATTTTTTGTTCGTTTTTCTTAATCTTATTTTCAATTTGCTTTCTTGTCATCTTTACAGTATTTCAAAGATTATACATTTTGATGGGTTGAAGGTTCGTGATTCTGATTTCTTCCATTTTTCATGATCTAAATAATACTGAGCAAAGTCAGTTTCGCAATCATCGTTACTATAATCATAATGTGAAGGTTCCGGATTATCTCCCCAATGGTAGTTTTTCGATTGTATGGCAGAAATGAAGGATTCTAAAGCGGTAAGTTTGTACGCTCTTGGATTATGATGATTGTAATCGACAAAATAACCTAAGTCAAAACCATCTACTATTTCATAAGCAATATCCTCCGTAAGATCAGAGCCTTTGCAGATTTCTTTTATTTTTTCAAATCCCACCCTGATAGCTCCATCATTGTATTCATTCTCTTTTTTAAACTTAAAGAATATGAATTCTTTATGATATTTATATACTTCAGGCATTTCTGGGAACTCCACAATAAGGAGTCTTTTATTTGTGGTTATCTCTAACTGTTTCATGATTCTTTAATTTTCTGAATTGGTTATTTTTATAGCTGTGAACTCTATCCATTCACCATAATATTCAACTCCAAAATTGTAAGTATATCCATACTTAGTACATGTATTCTGTAGTAGTTCTTTATTTTCTATTCTAACAGGGAACCCGTCATTTGTTACAACAGGATCACCTTTTTCTATTCTGCCAAACAGCCTACCGTATTCAACACCTGCAGTAAAGCTTTGTGATTGATCTGGAAATTTTATAAATAGTTCCATAATTCTTGTTTTAAAGTGCTACCCTAAGATGGCACGGGGTTAAAATCCATCAAATTCAGGCATTTTATCAATTTCTTCCTGAGTGTGATACTCAATGCCAAATTGAAACTCTAATGTTTCATTATCCTGGCAATTTTCCATAATCTCCACCTTTAAGTTTTCTAGTATTCCATCAATGTCTGTGTCAACAAATTTTGAGTTTCCCATTGAAATACTGTAACATTTAATTTTTTCGTTTTCCATTGTATTATTGTTTTTGAGTTAAAGTTGCTTTGTTGATGTATTCGGATTCTGGAAGGTTGAAGACGTTGAAATGGAATTTCAATAATTTTTCAAATTTCCATTGTGGTAATACGTCTAAGGGATCTTTGTTTTCAACCATTTTTAATGTTTTATTCCTATCTGCTATTGAAGTTGATATATATTCAATTGGTTTTATAATTAAGCAGTTGTGCTCTATCTCCTTGGTTAAATAGGATAGATCGTAGAGAAGTGGTTTAATCTCTGATAATTCATTGAAAGAGAAATAATACTTATCAGACACTTTAAATTCTCCGTATCCAAACTCTCCATTTGATATAGTGAATTCAGTTATTACCCCTGTTTTATTAGCGTGCTCGTTTGGATATTCGCTATCTAAATTATACTTTCCTTCATCTGATAGTCCTACATTAAGTTCATACGGAAGATAAGCTGAGTAAATTTTTAATAGTTCGTCTTTATTCATTGTTTTGTTTTTATAAGTGAGTGAAGGAATTTTATAAGTTCAGGGGATTGGTCTTTGAGATAAGGTTTAGAGAAATTCCATATCGTTAAATGCTCTTGATAATCTCTAGTGTGATTATTTTCACAAAACTCACCAGCTGTATTTACGTAATATTCAGATTCTGGATATAATATAAACAGCCAATCAAGCACATCATGAAGCATTGGGTCAAATTATAAATCTTTTAATGGCTTCAGTCTCGGCAGCTTCTCCCGGATCTCCCGGGTTAGTTCTTCTAGTTCTTTCATGATTTGTTAATATTTTTTTTCTCTTTTTGGAGCATCATTTCAACGAACTTTTTTGTGGTTAATGGCTTTGGGCATTCTTCCTTTGGGACCCCATCTTGTTGAGCACCAAGTTCACATCTATAAACTACAGCGAATTTTCCCCCATCTTCAAGTGCTTTACATTTGTCACATGTCTTTTTCATCTGATTATATTTTCGGGATTAATGATTGATGATTTATCTACTCTTGTCATCATGCCTTTTGGTTCGATACAAGCCTTCTCCGCTATTCTCTTCTGCTGTTCAGCCTCTTGGTGACTCATGGCTAGTTTTTTAAATTATTCAGTCTGTCAATTTCTGCAGCGATCATTGCGCCCGCCTTACAAAGCTGTTTCACTCGGTCATTCGGTGTAAACTTTAGCCATTTAAGCTCAAAAGGCCAGAAATGTAACCACATATCATTGCCCCACTGATGATCAACATAGCTTCTTGTGTCTTCGGTCATAGCATATAGTGCTGCCGCATCTGCAAGTTCCCCGTTTGAATGATGCTTATCATGTTCAGATGTCCATCCTTCAGACTCAATTTGTCTTTTTCTTTCGTCGGCGATTAACTCAATGCCTGTTTTAGTATTTTCCATTGTTGTTATTTTTAAAATTTGACGTAAAGAGTGTGCGTTCGCTGTTTTTTGCGAACTTTTTTTGCACTTAAAATTGTCTTTGATTTTTCCCTCCTTTTGGTCCTAATCTTTTAAATTCGATGATTACTGGAGTCTTTCTGCTCTTATCTGATGAGCTAAAAGACGTTTTTGATTGTGCAGTTAATTTTGCCATAATTTTTTAATTGTTGTTACTTTGATTTGACTTCGCTTCAGATCAGTACGCAGAACACTCTTACAACGAAAATGGAGAGTGGAGAGGGGTTTTAAAGAAAAACTAACCTTTCCTCAAAAGTGACTCCTGGAACTTTATAACGCGCTGTTGTTGTTCTTCAGTCGATGTTAAAAATGTAAATACAAAATCTTCTATTCCAATTTCTTTTTGGTCGAAATTTTCATTTCCGGTGAAGTGCTTGTTTAACTGTTTAAAGGCTGTTATAAGATCAAATACTCCATCCCGGGAATGAATCAAACCTTTGTTTTTTAACATCTTGGTTCCAGTGTCGATGATCGTTGTTCCGATAGCGCAGAAGCTTAACCATTTTTCTACCGCATCCCTGTCTTTATCATTGTAGTTTTGCGGACCAGTTAAAGGCTTTATAAGTGGTTTTTGTTGTACTTGTGCGGAGTTGATGAAAGAAACTGACACCGGCACGTTTGTTCTGTTTTTTAAAAGTTTTGAGTAATTCATTTTCTTTAAAAAATTTTCTTCGTTAAAGTTTTTTATTCTGTTTTTAAATTCCTGATTGAACTGTGATAGCCCTTCATACTTTCGTAAGTGATACATTACTGTTGAGTGATCTTTTTTTACGATTCTAGCAATATTCATCAGCGTATATCCGGCATTTCGTAAGTTGTAAATGAATATCGAAAGATCATCAAGCATATCCGTTGGCGTTCGGTTAACTTTTGTTTTCATGGCCTTTTGATTTTTGATATAGTCTTTTCCAATGCTGTAACCAAACTTCTTCAGATGACTCGTTCAATTTCATATATAGCACATAATTTGTGATCATTTCATTCTGAAATTCTACGTAAACATCTTTTTTTATTACTTTAGGCAATGCAGATCCGTCACTTGACAATTTACCTTCTGCCGTTTCAGGGACATAATTCTTAAGAAAATTCTCAACAAATTGTAGCTTCACCTTATCACCTCTTTCGCTTTTAATTAGATCATAGAAAACCGGTGTTGCAATCACTCTTCCATCGGATTTAAATCTGTGATAATCCTTCTGAATATTATCAAATGTCAAAGCTTCATACTCTTCTTTTGTCATTTTAGGAGGTGGAGGGTTAAGCAAATTGCTAATTTCCTTTTTCCCGTTTTGATGCTTTTGATCTCTTGATTTAAATTCTGAATACCCACGCTCTATTTCAGAAAGGTTTATTTGGTTTATTTCTCGGTATATTTTTACATTCTGATCATCTACCATTAGAATTCCTTTTGAAGCGAAATTTAGTGCCAATATGAACTCGTCCTCGGTTAAATCACATCGCCTTCCAAAGTCTTTTACTTTTGCCTTGGCAATATTGTAATCTGAAAATGGATCTTTTTCTGGATTCTCTCCATTATCAACAAATTTAGGATCGATGAAAAGTATTACTCGGTTAGCCAGTCTTTCCAAAACTTCTTCACTCGACCACTTCAGCTTCGATTGTGACATCTCCGCTTTCACTGTTTCCGGTAGACTGTTCACGAGCTTGTCTGGCAAGTATGGAAGAAGCGGATACTTTCCCGGATGTCGGATTACCTCTGGCGGTATTTCCATTTTGATTACCAAATCCGTTTTGCTGGTTGTTGTTATTTGATTTTCCATAAATTGGTTTTATGTGAGGTATTGTATTTTGAATTTTTAATTTCCAGTTTTCAATCTTTTTGCCATATCCATCTTTCCAACCTGAAGCAACCCATGTATCGTATTTTGATTCTATCTGAGATTGATACTGTTCTTTTTTTCCGATTTTATTTTCTTCGATGTACTCAAGAGCATAATTTGAAAAATCTTCTTTTGATGGAATATCTTTATTTATACTTTTATCTTTATTTATATTTACATCTACATCTTCATTTATATATAGCTTAAGCATTTGCTCAAGCATTTGCTTGTTTTTTGCTTGTTCTATTTCTTCGTCATTCATTTGATATAATGAATCTTTCAATCTCGCTAAATACTTATTATTAAAGCCTTTAATAGTTTTTGCGAGCTTAATTATTACTCCAATATTGCCACTTTTAGCTCGTTTTGACTTAAAGTCCTGGCGTTTTGAAATTATTTCCTCGGCGAAGTTATTTTTCCATTTTCCTTCGCATAGCTTAAACTTTAGCTTAAGCACTTGCTCAAGCATTTGCTCAAGCATTTGATATTCACTTGGTAGTATTCTACATATTCCTGCTATAACATCAGTATCATCCGGAATGCCATCAGGGTTATCATATTGGTAGAATAGCAAGTCCATATACCACGCCCTCAAATGTGCCTTCATTCCATTTGTTGACGAAATCCACTTGTCAAAATAGACAAGAACTGCAGGATCTTTTGCCATATCTTTTTTTTAACTTTTGGTAATTCAATTTGGTTTTACCCATGCTAAAACATCACTAATGCATGGTAGTTTTTTTTAAAGCTTGTCAATAGCTCTTTGTATTCTCACTCTTTCAACTTCTTCTGGTTTGAAGAAAAACCTGCTGCCTATTTTCTTATATTCAATTTCGCCTCTTCGTTTGATATGCTGAAGATTTTTCGTTGTAATTCTGAGTTCTTTGGCAGCTTCTTTGACATTCAACAGTCCAACGCCTATCTTTTCAGGTTTTGGATTTTTTGATCTCTCTTTTTCCAGCTCAATAGTGTACTGGCATTCTCCAGGTTTAGCAAATCTGGCCTTGCGATTTAGAGTTTTAGCGTATATGAGTGTAGCAGTTGCGTCAATTTTTCCTAATTCAATTGAGACTTTACTATTGGGAATTTTGTCTCCTGGCAAATAGCCAAATTCTTTACATAGGCTTGCTTTAATTACCTCTATTTCTGGGATTGGTTTTGGGTTTTTCATTGGTTTTCTTTTTGTCGTTTTCGATTCTTATTAAGCGTTTTTCGTTCCATTTGAAGAGGCCGTTTGAATCACGGCCTGACCAGTATCCGTCTTTTTCTTTCATTATGCCACTTTAAAAAGTTGTGAGGCCATTTCTACGGTCAAACTGTTAAGTCTTTCTCTGCAAAGTCTAATTTGCTCATACAAAGCCTGAATTGCTTCTTTAGAATATTCAAGCTCAAAGACTTTTATTCTCAGTTCTTTCGGAATTTCAAAGAAATCTGTAAACCACTTTTTTTCTATTAACATTGATTCCTGGCAGAATTCATCTAATCCCTGTTCTGTGTAAATCATATTAGATACGGTTTCGACAACTAGAGGAATTCTGTCTTCTTTCACATTTCCGTTGATGTCGTAAATTCCTTGCTTCCAATCTAACCGCCTTAATTCATCAATAATGATTTTATTTGGAGTATCTACCAGAGCATAAACCAGCTCAGCTTCTTTGATTCCGGTTAATTCCATATAACCTTGTAATTGCCACTCATAATCCTTATTTACTATAACCGTTTCATACATTGGGAAGGAATCTAATGACCAGCTATTTTTCATATCGCGAACTTTCTTCTGAACATTATCCGGTGTCCCGTGAATGAATTTGTTTTTGTAATACTTTTGATTCTTCAGAAACAGAGTATTTTTAACTTCAGAGTAAAGTGTGATCGACTTTTCTTCAACTACGATTCCTTTTTCTGTAAACTTATTTGAGATCTGGCGGTCACGCTTCATGAAAAATCCTTTGTGAATATCTGTCAGATGAGTTACGACGCCTTTTGATAGTTCCGGTTTTTCTTCTTTCTTACGGATCAGATCACCCATCTTAATAATCTGTTTGTCGGTAATTTTTCCAGCCAATATTTTTGATCTGAGTTCCGAAAGTTCCTTTTCTTGATTTGCCGTTAAAGCAGGAGAAACTCCTACCATTAACTTTCCTAATTGTGAACATCTGAATAAATGCTCATTAAAATCAACTACTTTCATAATTATGCGGATTGAAGTTCATCTTCTCTGGCCTCGTAGTAGAACATCAGTTGTTCGGGAACACTTTCTTTAAGCTGTTCTAAAGCTTCAAGTGTATCGGCTTTATCAATGAATAGCTTAATACGTTTCTCTTCTTCATTTACATTTTCAGCCTCAATGTCGATAGTGTTTGAGCTATCCACATAATCATAACTTCCCATTTCTTTTTGAACACTTTGATCGGCAAGGTGAGCATTTTGCATTTCTACACTCATTATACCCCATTTAGAAATAAGATTTTTGAGTACTGTTTTTTTTGCCATTGCATGAAATTGTTCCTTATCATTCCACGGAGACATTGAACCTTTGCCATAAGCCTGAGAATACTTTTTAGCATGGGTAATGACTTCTTCTTTACTCCAATATGTTGTTTTTGAAAATCCGGATTTTAATTTCATGTATCCAGCATATCCCACTATTTCTCCTTCACCCTGCACATCAAAGTCGGCTTCTAATTCTTCGGTTAACCTGTTGAATGATTTGAATTGATTTTCATAAACTTCTGTTGTATTTATGTTTTGATACTGATTAGTCCTTAGGGCTAGTTGAACAAAACCCTTCCATCCCATTTGAAACTGCGCTGAACCTTTATAAGGAACAATCCAAGCAAAACCCAAATTCGGATTAATTGGAAGGTCTAAAACAGCGGCTGTTGCTGCGGCATTATAAACCGTCATAGGGTCTGCATTCTGAAGTAACTTATTTCCGTTTACGATTTGAAGGACAGAAGAAATAAATCCTTGTGCTTTTTTTCCTAGTAGCTTTTCAAACTTTTCCTGAACATTAGTTTGGTTGAAAAGTGTTAATGCTGATTTTTGATTTGTTGCTGACATGATTAATTAATTGTTTTTGAATAGACCGCGTAAGACTTACTGCCGATCTTTTTTGATGAGGTTTGATAGATTTTATGTTTTGCTTTTAGCTCTGAGAAGCGTCCGGAAATTGTGTGTATCGGAACTCTCAGTATAGTCGCGATCTCTATTGTTGATCTTTTCCCGTCTACTTCATTTAATACTTTCTCCCACATCTTTGGAATAGTCTCCTTTACTTGTTGGAATGCCAGTTTGGAATTTGCGTTGTTCCTCCCCCGGCTGTAGTCAATTGGCTCCATAATCTTCTATTTCATGAATTCGTAATATGCTTTATATGCTAAGAAAGAAGCTTGAATACGCTTAAAATCTTCAGTATTCCTTTCTGTACTATACTCTTCTGTTCCGGAAAACCACTTTTCCCATTCTTCAAATGTTTTTTCTTTACAACCAATTCGAAGTAAATCTCCTTTTATTGCTATTCCCCACTTCATGTAAATTGGCAAGTAGGCTTTATCTAACTCTTTTGCTCCGTAAAGGTTTGCTCCGTAAAGGTTTGCTCTGAAAAGGTTTGCTCCGTCAAGGTTTGCTCTGAAAAGGTTTGCTCCGTCAAGGTTTGTTCTGACAAGGTTTGCTCCGTAAAGGTTTGCTCCGTCAAGGTTTGCTCCGTCAAGGTTTGCTCCGTCAAGGTTTGCTCCGTCAAGGTTTGCTCCGTAAAGGTTTGCTCCGTCAAGGTTTGCTCCGTCAAGGTTTGCTCTGAAAAGGTTTGCTCCGTCAAGGTTTGCTCTGACAAGGTTTGCTCCGTCAAGGTTTGCTCCGTCAAGGTTTGCTCTGACAAGGTTTGCTCCGTAAAGGTTTGCTCCGTCAAGGTTTGCTCCGTCAAGGTTTGCTCCGTCAAGGTTTGCTCCGTAAAGGTTTGCTCTGACAAGGTTTGCTCCGTCAAGGTTTGCTCTGACAAGGTTTGCTCTGACAAGGTTTGCTCCGTCAAGGTTTGCTCCGTCTTTAACAGCCTGTTGTAATGTTTCTTTTATGGTATTATCTTCTTTTTCTAGTTCAAAGAGTAATTTTCCTAACACTGATTTGATTTGGATTTTTATTTTCATGATTATTGATTTGATTGTTTAAACTCTTTGATGAACTCGTTTAAGGCTGATATTTCAAGGTCTGAAAGTTTATCGTGCCCTAGTCTTTTGTGATTCACATACCAGATGCCGGAATGATTTTCTATTTTAATAATTGCTGAATGTGTCATGATGTTTTAGGTAAATAATGTTTACAATTTTTTCTTATAAAGTCAAAATCCGGATGCACGGGAATTCCTGAATCAGAAAACTTGCATAGATTAGTTTGCCATGTTTGACGATAAGGCTCTTCCATATCATTGTGGTCAATTAAAATACATTTGTGGATGCAAGACAGACATGATCTAAATTTTGGATTCTTCCAGCAAGTACAATTTTGCTCATGATTTAAAGCCTTTTGTTTTTTCCAAAATCCCCTACCGCAATCAGAATAGTATCTAGTTACTTTTTTAGATTTCATGATTATGCTTTTTTAAGTGCCCAGTATTCGTTTATTAAACTTTGATCGAACATTACCGCAAATGGATTAGATAATTTAAAAGCTATCTTAAGTCTCTCAAGCCAAAACTGATCTTTAATCCCTACCGGTTCAGTTACAATTTGTTTTCTTTCGGCAATTGGCTTTTGAAGGTAGTCTGTTAGGTTCATATCTCTGTAGCTTCTTTGATTAACTGAATAATTTCTTTTTGAGTTTCAGATGTAATACATCCTAATAAGTGTTGCTGTTCTACAACTTTCTTAAGCATTTCAAGCATTTTATCAGCTTTACTTTCGGCATTCAAAGGGACAAATACCGGATTTGCGATATTTACTTTACCTTCTTCTCTACAGTATATATATCCTCCTGGCACTCTGGTTATTTTAAAATCTAAACTTCTAGTCCAGTCATGTAAGTTAATTGGTAGATTCATGATTTTTAGTGATATTTTATTAAGTATTCTACGAAGTAATTGTACTGTTGGCCGAACCAACGCATTGTTAATAGTAAGGTTCTCATGATGCTGTAAAATAATGGTTAAATGAAATTTGACCTCTCTCGATCATTTTGATGTTCAAACTGTACTGAGCCTGCTGGCACGCTTCCCTCAACGTTGAGACTCTTTCTCTGAAAAATGATTTACCGCCTTTTCTGTAAGTCTGAAACCAGCGAGCAATCATTCTTTTAATTTGCTTATATCCAGGATTCGATTTTAAAACTATTCCGGAAACCTGCCCGAGGTTATTCAAAATATGATACTGCCCTCTTATTACATGAATCCTTTCTCCATCTTCCAACCACACAAACCCATGAATCATTTCTTTGTTAGTCCTATAATCAGTTTGCTTGTAAAAATCAAAGCTTCTGATCTTCTTTCCTAAAATTGTTTTTTGTACTTTTGCTTCCATGATGTGGTAATTTTTTAATTACTTCGTTTTTGCCGAGTCACCTTTGCCCAGGTGGCTCATTTTATATTTTACCTTTAGCGAATTGAGCATCTAAATAATCCGAATAAAACTTCCCGAGTTCCTTTTTTGATTTTTTCTTCTCCGACACTCCCTCAAGTGTTCTTTTGCATAATTTTACTCTCTCTGCCTCAGGAAGCCTATTCAGATATTCTTTTGCTATTATGTAGTCAGTGTTCATGATTGAAGAATTAAACTAAGTTCCTTTTTACATCTTAAAGCCTCCTTCCTTTTTGCTTCTGCATTTTCTAAAGCTTTCTTTGCCAAACAGATTATCCCTTTCTCATTTCCTTCAGAAACATTGTTCGCTCTTCTTTTTACGTAATTGAGAGTAGAAATACTTACACCTGTTTCAGTGCTTACATTTGCTACATCTTCCTTAGTTGTAAAGTCTCTCAAATAATTCGAAAGTCTTAAACTAATAGGTTGACCGTATTTCAATTTTTCCATACTTTATTTATTTTAATTAAAAAATAGTTTTATCCCTGTTTTTTCACATTGAACAAAAAGACTAACTTTGTGTTGTTGTTTTGTTGAGACAAATATATAACCATTTTAGTTATAAAACAATAAATTATAATCATTTTAGTTATATTTTATGTAACTATTTGATTTTCAAACACAAAATTTTTATGTCGAAAGAGATCGTTAATAGATATTTAGCTAAAGAATTTAAAAAACTTGGCAAATCGCAGAAAGATGTAATAGAGGATTTAAATAAAACACAGCCGTATGTTTCTGCACTAATGTCTGGAAAAAAAAGTGTAGGAAAGGAAGTAGCGGTAGAACTGCATAAACTTTACGGATTCGATCCAGCTAAAATTTTACTTTCAGAACTTGAATATCTGAATATAACCAACGAGGTTATATTTGATAAAGATGAAAATGATATTGAATTAAGTGATTCTGAAAAAATAGATGAGATGTATAATTTTGTTAAAAAATATACAGAAGAAATAGACTCTATTAAATTTAGATTGAGAGTATTGAGCTCAATATCTACGAAAGCGTTTGAATTATTGTTCGAAAATTTCGATATGGAAACGTTAGACACTGAAGCAATAGAAAACCAAGTAAGAAGCGAGCTTAATTCGGAACAATAGTTAATGCGAATATTGCGCTTCGTAGTTTAGAAACATCATTGCTATGTTTGATAGCTTCAATCATTAAAGAAATATCTTCCTCTTTACATATTAAAGTAGACATTCTATTTATTATTTTTACACTATTCGACAAATATTCCTTTTTGGATATTAACTTTTTATCCTTGTATAAATGCCTGTTATGAGCATACAAAGACTCCAAGTGTTTTAATGTATCTTCTTTTTTTTTGAATCATACTTAATATTGGCTTGAATTTTCGTTTGTATACTCCTCGATTGAATCAACTATTACAATGTCTCTAAACTTTAATTTTCTTATGTATCTATTAAGTCGGAAAATAATATAGAATCCTGGAATTAGCATTATTAAGAAGCCTATCCTATGAGACCAATCAGGATTTATTTCATATCCATATCTCATCAATTCGTACATTGCTAAAGAATAGCAGGCAGCATATATAGGAAAGTAATAGCATAAATTATATGCTCTCATTATACGCCCAATACTACATAATACTATTGATAAATATATGCTTTCAATCCATATATCAGACCTAAGTAAAACCCCTCGACCATCTACCATTTTATCAAATTCCGGATAAATCCATGAAATAAGATTATCTGCAAAAGGAACAAGGCCCGATATTATCACTATTATCGAGCCTGTTAATTTTAAATACGTTAGTCTATGTTTACCTCCTAGGCGGGATAGGAACGTCTTTTGGATCTCCTCCATCTATTGGATCTAGATTTGTATCTGGACCATCACTTAATAAACCATTACCACTTTTAATGACAATTGTGTCACTTATTGCTTGCGGTTCCGCTTCACGGCTTTGAATTCCAGATTTGTTTAACTTAATTTTTTCTTGGTTACTCTTTTTCACTGACTCGATTGCTTCCTTTCTTGTTTCTTCATCACGATCTGAACACGCATAAAGTACAACAGCTGCAACTGCAGTCAAGATTATTAGTTTTGTTTTCATAAAATAAAGGTTTTAAATTCTATGTAAAAATACTAATAATTAAAGTGTTACATAAGTTCTTGTAAACTTTATCAGTCCTGCTAATATATACAATTATTTTAATTTATAATGCCGTATTTATACGGATTTTATTACGGGTTTCCGTAATTTTCCAATACTTTTTAATTTATATCTTTGTGGTAAAAATTAATCATGAAAAAGTCACTATCTATACTACTATTTTTAATTAATTGTTTAATATATGCACAGGAACTAAAATTCGAAGATGTTGTAAAAGTAGACTCACTTACGACTAAAGATGAACTATACAATAGGGCTAGAAGCTGGTACGCAGACACATTTCATAGTGAAAAGGATGTAATGAGTATTGACGATAAAATTTTGGGAGAGATTTCCGGGAATGGAGCTATCAGATATGAGCCTAGAGGTTTCTATTTTGGAGCCTTATGTGCAACAGGATATATATCTTATAAAATAAATATATATGTAAAGGATGGAAGATATAAATACAACTTCCATTCATTTATCCATGAAGGAACAAGATGTCCCGGAGGCGGTGGGTTAGTTTCATATGGCCTTTTAACACAAGATAAAGAGCATCCAAAACAACCTAATAAAGGATGGAGAGAAGTTAAAGATTTAGCAAATGCAACTGCTGAAAGATTGATTTCATCATTAAATGAAGCTATGAACAAAAAACACGAAACAAATAACAACTGGTAAAAATAAAGTTATTTTGTATAAGTTGATAGCACTATTACAACACCGACTAACAAGGTATTTGAGCGTAAATTAGTAGCAAAAACTAACGACTTTGATACCCCAATATTGAGTCTATGATCGTTACTATATAATATATATTTAACGTAGATATATGACAGGTTATTATAACTACATCTAAGTAATTTCAAACCTTTTAAAAATTGACAAAACAGGAGCTTTAAAAAAGAGCGAGAACATGAATAATTATTAATGAATACGCTATTTCTTACGGGATTCCGTAATTTTAGATAATTATTTATTTGTATATTGCAATAGTTATTATATAATAATATGTTTAAGTTTTCATTAAAAATAGATGATCATAATCACAGTTTAAATGCTGAGGACGGAATTTCTATTGATACTGTTTCAGACCTATTGAAAACTTTATATAATGCTATTGATGACGGAACAAAGGCTAAATGCACGCTTAGTTCTATTCGAGGTAATTGTTATGCACTTGATTTCAGCACAGAAAATATTAATCAAAAAGAACAATTTATATCTCTTCATAAAAAAATTGAAGAATTTTCAACCCATGAACTGAATAGTTATGAGCAAAAATATGCCACTGTTTTAAATGTTATTTTTAAACAAGGGTTCTACATCAATGCGTATAGTGAGGGTGAAAGAATAGCAAAGTTAAATAAAATTAATGCAGATTCTACACCATATTATTATTATAGACAGAAAACAATATATGGGATAATATCAGAACAAGGTGGAAAAGCTGTTGATTCTGATGTAAAACATATAATTGTTGACGGATATGGAAAAAAAATAAAAATTAATAACGAACTTGATCTTCAATTAAAAAAACATTACCGGACAGATAAACTGGCAATTAAAATTCGTACTAAAGTTTCGATTAAAACTGGAATGGAATTTAGCGCCGAAATTATCAGCTTCAGGGTAATTGGTAAAAATACATTGCTGGAGAATTTAAATGCAGAAGGTCCTGAAGAATTTAACTTCTTAAAGGGTATTAATACTATGGATGATCTTTTAAATTCTATTTATGGTTACCGAAAAGAGAATTAGTGAGTGGGAAAATATCTTAGTTGATACAAGTATTCTATGTGCTTTATTTAAAGCAGTAGACGAGGGTTCTGTTGACGAACAGTTTTTATTCGTTAAAAAGCTAATGCACTATTTATCTAATACAAAAACTGGAAACTCAAAAGATAGACGTTTTTTCATAACATCTATTACAGTATCAGAATTGCTGTCAAAAGAAGATGATAGAGAAAAAATAGCAAAAATTGTTAGAATATTAGATAGTCAAAATGTAGAATTTATTGATTTTGACTTGGGCTCAGCTTTTTTATTAAATAATGATTTCCGGGAATATCTTAGCAGAAAAAAACTAAATAATTTCGCTGCCGAAATGGGTTTTAAAAGTGGTGATTTCATGATGGCGAGAGAGTGGATTTCAAAAGATATGATGATTATTCAGAATGGCAAATTTGCTAATGTCGATGTGATATTGACATGTGATAAAAATACTTTTTATCCTATTTCAGAAAAATGCTCAGTATTTACAGCTTTAGCTTATGAAGAGTACTTTAAACATGATCATGGAATTATGTTAGCATATTTGCATGACATTGCAAAATTAAATTATATCGCACTTAATTAAATAAAGCCCCAACCGGGGCCTTTTTTTGTGGATTTATTTTTATATTTGCGACCTGAACATTTGAGTAAAATGAGTAAGAAATGAGTAAATAACGCCTATTTTTTACGTATTTCGAAAATGTAACTTATTGATAATCAATTACAATATTTTGCATCATGGAATCCCTTCCTTTCTGCAAGAAAAGTCTTAAGTATATACTTAAGACTTTTATATTTTATGCTTTAATTTAAAGGTTACCACTTAGTGTCTTTAAAAGCTAAAACTCACTTTTTACAACACTTTAGACCAATAACAAGTCATTTTTTTGCCATAGCAACAAATTTTACAATGCACTACTCAATCTCCATTGGTTCATATTGAATATTTTGTTGTTTTAATACTATTGGTGTCCCATCTTCATTATAAGCCTTACCAGTATAAAAAGCATTAGGATTCTCTTTATAAGTTCGTTGTACATTTCTAAACTTTTCTCTTGTAGTCCTTAATATACTTTTCTCATTTCTTAGATAAATAAGCTTGGGGGTTTTTGTAATTCCCACTGCTTCAAAAGTATATTTCTTATCAGTATCTTCAACTTCTAAAATTAAACCAGGTAATCCTCCAAAAATATAAGGTCCATTATTAATAGGTATGCCAGTGGTGTACCATGCAATGTAATTTCTTCCTCTATAGCTAACTGTTGCCTTATTACACTCATGCCCTAGTAATATTTTTTCTCCTTTCTCTAAGTTCCAGTTAAGTTTTGGTTGGTCTTCCTCATATTGATATATAGATTTGAACCTCTCCTGAACTGTCATTATATTATTATTTTTGAAGATTATATTATTCCATAAAACTCTTATTTTCATAAACTCACCCATTTCTTTAGAGCCAATCATGTCCTGTTTACTATATTTTTCAGATAGTGAATCCTTTTTCAACTGATTATAATCTAAGAATTTAGAAACATGATCTCCCAACTCAAGAATACACATCACCTCTTTTTTGCTACTAGGAAAGAGGGCATTATCTAAAAAATTTACTTTATAGTATATATTATACGAACTTGTTCCATAATTAGTCACTTCATAAGGAGAAGTTTTAATTGAAAAATTCGGCGAAATAATGCCCTGCCCACTAATGAATACAATAATAAAAGAAAATATAAATAGATAGAATTTCATAATTTCATATAAATAAAGAATCAGCAACTTAACAGTTACTGATTCATGGTTAAAATAATTTTTTAATATTACGTATACTGACCAGTAAATGTAGATGCTCCAGCACATTGTTGATTAGTAAACTGAGTAGCCGCCGCATCTAGCTCCTCAAAACTAGAATAATCACTTGCATCCAGATAAAATACTTTTCCACACCAAGTAGAAACTCCTATCCAATTATAAAAAGCAGCTTTTGCTTTATTAGAAGTATTACTATTAACAGATTTATTATCAGTAGTTTTTGCTTTTCTGATTACTTTGTTATCAGCACTACCTTTAGCACTCATAAATCCTGCTACACCAAGAGCAGCAATAAAGAATATTTTTTTCATCGTTAAAAATTTAATTATTAAATAAATATTTCAGATTGCAATCTGCATCAATTTTATCAAATATTTTTATTATTCACAATAAAAAATATAAATATTTTATTATGTTAAAAAAAATAACTAATTTTAATATACATTTCATAATAATAATTTCACCAAATACAAACAATACTAATTACACTATTAATTAATTTCGATGAGTTAGGATTATTTTATAAGTATTTCTACTCATCCAGATAATTGGTAATTTATACGCTACGCTATTTCCTTTGTTGTTCGTTACTTTGAAGTATAATCTAATCACCAAAAACCGACTTAATTATGACATCAACAAGTGTAAATGCAAATTCTTCAGGTCAGTTAGTACTTGGAAACGGAGCACAATTCTGGGTGTATCTTTCACCGCAAAATGATACCTCTAAAATGATCTCTACATGGCGTGTTACCTTCTCGCAAGGAGACTGGAGTGACTTTATTTCAAGTGAGAATCCAACCAAACAAATCCAAACCCCTAATCTTTCAGGGATTTTTGATATCAGAGTAGAATTACTAAGCGGATCTACCGGTACATGGCGTCAGATCCCTCCTCAAACAGGAAGTCACAATGAAATAGGCTGTAATTCCAACTGTGCCTCTATGGTAGGCATTGTTGCAGACAGCACCAATCCTCCTATCGGAGCCATCAATGCCCATTTCTGGACAACATGGGATGCGATGTGCGGAGTAAGACAAAACTGATAATAAACAGCCCATAAAACAAATTGCCACAATATGTAGAATATTGTGGCAATTTACCTTCAATTTGACGGATGAATATTTACAAAAGAAAGACCGGACTTTTAATCCGGCCCTTATAATTATCTTTATTTAAAACTTTAAAGAAACACTTCCAAGAAAACGCGACGGAGCCTGTGGCGTTAAACGTACAGACCATGCTTTTTCGTTGGTAATATTATCGAATTTCAGGCCTACTCTGTATTTTGGCTGATCATAGAAAATTCCTAAATCAAACATTTTGTAAGATGGAATAATCACTTTAGCTGTTTGTGTATTGGTTTGATAGGAAGAGGATCCCATATTTCCACCACCGCCTATTCCTAAGCCTTTTAATTTTCCTTCAGGAATACGGTAGCTGACCCAGAAGTTGAACATATTCGCAGGTCCGGACAATGCAGGCCTTAAGCCATTTACCGAAGGATTGGCATTGGTAAATTTACTGTCATTATAAGCATATCCTGCAACAACATTGAATCCATCAAAAGGATTGGCAGTCAGCTCAGCTTCGAAACCTTTACTTACCTGTGTTCCATCCTGTATGGAATAGTTGATATCATCAGGATTTGTTCTTAAAATATTATCTACACGGATATTGTAATAACTTAACGTACCTACAAGTCTGTGGTTAAAAATATCTGCTTTTACTCCAAACTCTAACTGATTGGCATATTCAGGTTTGAAGGTATTCCCGTTGATATCCGTTCCGCTTACGTTATTAAAGCCGTTCATATAGTTTCCAAACAGGGAAAGTTTATTTTTCAATATTTCATAAACAATTCCCATTTTGGGTGAAAAAGCGGTCTGTTCATAAGGTCCCGATTGTGCCCCACTGCTACTTAAGCCACCTTTGATTTCTCCTGTTGTTATATCATACACTCCTTTGAACTGAAACCGGTCCACCCTTAAACTCGCCATTACCATAAGCTGATCCGTAATATTAAAAACATCAGAAACATAAGCAGCATAGGTATTATCACTGTTATTTTCCCTTCTGAAGGCTGAAGTAGCGGTAAGCGCATCGATCGTATTGCTATTCACTCTGAAGTCAGCCGAAGGATGAACAAAATTAAATACCTTGGTATTGGTATGGTAACGGTCAAAATGATTGGAGTTATTATAAAAATCCAATCCGACAACCATTCTGTTTCTGAAACGTCCGATACGGAAATCCCCGATGAAGTTCTGTTGAATATTGGTGGCAATAAATGAAGTGGTTCCCACCATGACCTGAGCGCTTGCTGTGGAATCTGTTTTTCCGTTGATGGCAGAAATATATCCGTTAATGGTAGATCTTGCGCGGGAAAGTATTGTTTGAGAAGTCCAGTTTTCTGAAACTTTATAATTCAGCTGGGCGAAGATGTTCAGCATCTCTGTTTCGTAAGCCAGGTCATCACTCAGGAAGTTTTTATAATACGGAAACTTCATATCTGCAATAGACTGGATTTTGTTACTTCCGGTATAAGGATTGAATCGTACAACCGATGTTCCTTTTGCCTGATTGAACTCTACATCCAGCAGGAGCGACATACGGTCATTGATCTGATAAGAAAAACTGGGAGCAATAGCCAGTGAGTTGGTAAATCCGATATCCTGGAAGCTCTTTTCTGTAGTTCCTGCCGCATTAAGGCGGAAAAGAGCTGTTCTGTCCTTATTTACCGGTGTATTGACATCCACAGTCAGCCGGTTATAATTCCAGCTTCCTCCTACATACCCTACTTCACCGCCAAAATTATTGTAAGGTTTTTTCGTTACCCTGTTGTATACTCCTCCGTAACTGCTGGCCACACTTTTCCCAAATAAGGTAGCTGAAGGTCCCTTAATAGCTTCTATACGTTCAAGGTTTACAGGATCAATCACTGAAAATGCAGCTCCTGCGACTCCATTTCGGGCATTGGGTTCTGTTTCAAATCCCCTTGAGCGGAATGTCACTCTTCCCTGGTTGGCAATCATAGGAACTCCGGCACCCGGTACGTTTTTGGAAATACTTCCCAAATCTACAGCAACCTGTTCCTGGAATAATTCTTTGGTAACCGTATTGTATACCTGAGGATTTTCTAAATTTTTCAAAGGCAATCTGGCTACAAAACTGCTTTCTTTTTTCGAAAAACGGTTTGTATTTTTCATTATGACCACTTCCTGTATAGCCTGTATATTTTCCTGGGTAAGCTGATAATCCAGTGTTGTTGTTTCACCAGCTTTTACCTCCACCGGGAGACGAACTTCTTTAGTTCCCAGAATCTGTAACTTCACAGTATAAGAACCTGCGTTCAGGTTTACAAAATGATAATTTCCTTCGTCATCCGTAAGGGTTTGCCGATTCGCTTCCGGCAAGGAGACAGATATTGCCCTTAATGGCTGTCCGTCCACCATATTTACTTTTCCCGAGATTCCGCCCTGCAGATTCTGTGCTTGTATTGCTGTTAAACCGGTTAGTAAGAATAATAAAATAAGAAACGGCTTTACGCATTGCTGATTCTTGGTTGAAATATCATTCTGTCTTGTCTCTACGGAATGAGGCATATGCTTCCCGGGAAACATACATTCATTAGGTTGTATCATTTTTTCAGCCTTATTTAAAGTGATTATAAATAAAGGTGCAAAATAACGGAATTGAAAACTCTCCTACAATATTAATTTGAATTATTCTAAATAAATATAAAACATAGCTTCGACCTTAAGTAAATTTTTATAGACTCCAATAAATGTTTAGGAGATTATTTACTTTTTTAAAAATTGATGAAATTAACTTTTCCACAAACTGCTAACATGTTATCCACATTTTATCCACAATCCGTTTAAAACCCTATTCCTAATTCTATCCTAAATCAAGTTCTTATTTTGTCTCGTTTTTAAACAGTATTGAAAGATTTTGAATAAACATTCTATGAACCAGACTTATAATTTTGCTGTGATAAAGTATTCTCACTATGTAACTGCGGTATTCTCTTCTATCTTATGGTTTCGCAGTCATTTAAAATTAACAGTAAAACGGCTATCCGTCATATTGGGCATGAAGAAAATTTTTGCAGGTATATTCTTATTGGGATGTATAGGAACCACTATCAAGGCACAGATCAGTCCGCCGGGGCTGGGAGACGCCAACAATGCATTCTGGGGTGCCTTTGGAGTTAAACAGCAGCTGGATTCTTTAGGAAAAAAGCAGGCTTTGAGCTATGTTGCCATCGGGAGAAAAAGCAGCCCGGATAACCATAATTTATTTTCAAAGCAGGCTATCATTGTTTTGAATCATGAGGTATACCACTCTTTTGCCCCGCATCAGCAATACAGCTATGCACTGAGTTACCGCAGACAACCCCACTATGAGAATAACGCTCCTTATGAAAAAGAAAATACCGAACAGGAATTCAGGATCTACGGAAGATATGCATACACTTTTGATCTGGGAAAAAAGTGGAAGCTGAAAAATACGGTCCGGCAGGAATTCAGGAAATTTTTTGATGCAGACTTTCATAAGGTGGAAGAGGATTTTCAGTTGAGAACACGGATCAAAAGTCAGCTCACCTATAATTTATCTCCTAAAAATAATCAGAAGCTGGCTTTAAGTGCAGAAGCATTGTTTTCCATAAGTCATCTCAACGAGCCGGATGCTGAATGGAGTGCCTTTGGATATCGTGAAATGCGTATTGCCGCTTATTATATGTTTACAATCCCAAACTCTCCTTTTACAGTAGATGTAGGATATATGGATGATCTGATCAGAGACAGCAGAAGTATTCATCATGGAGGGGTTCATTATCTGGCAGCCGATCTGATATGGAATATTCCTTACAGAAAGAAATAACAAAAAACCACCTTTGTACAAACAAAATCCCGATCATCACTGACCGGGATTTTTGTTGAAACATAAGTTTCCCTGCAATATAATTAAGTATGAATGTTTGGTGTATCGTTTAGTTGCAAAGCTTCAGGAATTCGCGGCTCATCTGTACATTAAATTTGGCTTCCGCTTTGGAACGGGCGTAAATCGTATGTTTAAAAGCATGTACCGTTTTCAGTTTCTGGTCAATAAATTCTGCAATCTGCACTACAGAGAACAGGAAATCCCTGTATACCGCCATATTGACCGTCTGCCCATAATACGGAAGGTATGCTTTTAAAAAGGGTATTGCTTTCTGATGGCGGTTATAGCTGATGCAATATCCTACCCCTTCTACAGAGGTAACAATAGCATAGTTATTAAGATAATCATGAATATTTTTGTTACCGTCCAGAGCCTGAGGATTTTTTGAACAAAACTTATTGATCTTATCAAGAATGTGCTGGGCGTACTCCATCATGGAGATATTTTTAAATTCAAAAACCTGATTCATCCTGTTGGCGGGTGAGGTTTCGTTTTCGCAATCAATACAGAAAGAAATCCCTATTTTTTCATGGTAAGGAAAAAAGCAGTCTTTCACTTCAATGGAGGCATCCGGCTTTAACCTGTCATCTGTAAAATTGTAATAGACATACGGACTGTAAAGTTCAGCAAGCGCATTCAGATAGTCTGTTTCGCTGGTATTATGATATTCTTCAAACCATTTTTCAAGGTTGTCATAATAATTACTTTCGAAGTCGTTAAAGTTTAAGTAAAATGGCAATTCCATAGCTCTGTAATTTTGATATGACAAAGCTATATCCGTAATGCGACAAAACTTGACGCAATATATTTTTTGTGAAAGATTTTTTGGCCAAAGGTCAATTTTTGCTTCGCAAAGTCAATTGTGAATGGGTATTAACGCAAGGTTTGCAAGGTTTATTACTATGCAGAATTTATTTGTTCGCAAACACACTTCGTTCAGCCAGGACATTAGTTTATCCATTGCTGAGTGAAACACCTCTGCGATCGAAAAAAAATAAACATCATAAAAAACTTTGCGAACGCTGCGTTTAATAAGATGCGAAATTATACTAAATTCACAAACACAGCGAACCGACCGTTCACCATTGACATTTATTTATCATAATTCTTCATCACATACTCAAAGTAGTGGATCATTTTCAGATAGTTTTCAATGCTGAGATATTCATTGGTGCTGTGAATGCTTTGCTGTTCGGCACTGTTGATCTTGATCGGCATGAAACGGTAAACGTTTTTACTTACGATTTCATATTTACCTGCATCCGTTCCTGCCATGGTAAGGTATGGCGTAACAATCGCTCCGGGATGAATTTCCTTAACGCCTGCTTCTATTATTTTAAAAGCTTTTGTATTGGTTGGAGAAATAGCGGAAGCTTCTCTGGTATTATCAATTTCTTCTACTTCCACATCAAAACCTTCAGTAGCTTTCGCAATATGATCTTTTACATCTTTCACTGAATTTCCGGGAAGCAGTCTGAAATTAACCACAAATTCCACTTCAGGAGAAAGTACGTTGGTCCCGTCACTTCCTTTCATCATCGTTAATGCTGTGGTGGTTCTTACCAATGCATTGGTGGTA
Organism: Chryseobacterium gleum; assembly: GCF_900636535.1. Lineage (NCBI taxonomy): Bacteria > Pseudomonadati > Bacteroidota > Flavobacteriia > Flavobacteriales > Weeksellaceae > Chryseobacterium > Chryseobacterium gleum. Next base: position 4,527,693 of record NZ_LR134289.1, on the reverse strand, counting down.
TTGTTTTTGGTGAGCTGTGAGATCAATACCGGTTTTAAAAGCCATTGATTGGCCAGCGCCATTCTTGTAGTAAAAGGCATTTCACCGCCAATATTATTAAAGAATTCTTTGATTAACGGGGTAATAACTGGTTTCATCTGATCATCCTCCAAACGCTGCATGATGACAGCTGCTTTCCCGATAGCACTTTCCATAGGAGGCATAGAAGAATGTCCGCCTAGACCTTTTACTTTTATCTTTGCTGACAGGAAGCCTTTTTCAGCACACCCTACTACGGCAACATCAGTATCAATTCCTGCTACATTTCCTTTCCTCATGATCAATCCTCCTTCGTCATAAACAGCATCGAATTTCAATCCTTTCTTTTTAAAATAATCTGCAATCTGAACGGCTCCTTTTTGCCCGCCCACTTCTTCATCAAAACCGAAAGCCAGATAAATATCACGCTGAGGAATCTGTTTGTTTTTAATCATAGAATTCATAGATTCCATCAAGGAGAAAAGCATTCCTTTCATATCTATTGCTCCTCTTCCGTAGATTCTTCCATTGGCTACCGCTCCTGAAAAAGGGGCAAAATCCCAGTCTTCCGCTACTTTTGAAACAGGATCAAGCGGTTTGTCATCCGGCCGGAATACATTTTCTTCATTATTTTTGACATCTGCATCTCCGGGAGGAACAACGTCCATATGGGAAAGGAATAAAATGGGTTCCAGAGCAGGATTGCTTCCTTTAAGCCTGAACACCAATCCATACTGATTCACCTCAACATTTTCTGTATTCTGATAAACTAACGGATAAGATGTTTTTAAATAAGCTTTGAACTGATCAAACGGCGCATAGTCGAATTCACCCAGACTACCTGTAGAAACTGTGGGAACCTTTATTCCTCCTGACAGCCTCATTACCGCAGAGTCATTTTTTACAGGTTTCCAACCTTCTCCTGCTCCGATATTATTTTTCTTAAACGGATAAGTATAGGTTTTAATCAATACAACAGCAGCCAGAACGACAATGATTCCCAGAAGGATTAAAAGAAATTTTTTCATAGTAGATAGTTTGTGAAGTGATTTTATTCAATAAATATAGTAAAGTATCGGGTGTCTGGCAATTTAAAAACCATGCTTTTTCAAACAACCTATATCAATTAATGAGATAAAAATAAACAGATAGGTCCCCTTAATGAAAGCAAGATCGTCATCAGTATAAAAAAGTATGAAGAATATTCTGCACATTATCTCCAGCGCAAGAGGAGAAAAGTCTTATAGTAACCAGCTAAGCTCAGCCATTCTGGAAAAACTGTTACAAAAAGGTAACATCAACAAGATTACTCTACGAAACTTAGTTAAAGATGCCCCTCCATATGCAGATGAAGTGTCCATTCATGAGTTTTATAAACACCCTGAATTATACGATGAACAAAGCGGGCAGCTTCTTTCGTATGCCAATCTGATTGTGGATGAAGTGCGTGAAGCGGATATTATTGTCATTGGAACACCGGTTTTCAACCTTGGAATTTCCACACCTCTGAAAGCCTGGCTTGACCAGCTGATCCGCGTAGGAATTACTTATGTTTTTGATGAACAATGGAATCGCGTGGGCCAGCTTAAAGGGAAAAAAGTATATCTTGCTGTTGCTTCCGGTGGCAGAAGTGCTGAAGGTTCACCGGATTATATTTCAGCTTATCTTGCGGATGTTTTCAGAAGTTATGCAGGAATTACGGACGTAGAAACTTACCGCATTGAGGGAACTATGGAAAACGGTTTTACAGCGGATTATGAAAGTATTTTGAAAGATTTTAATTCCGTCAATGAAATGCTTTAAAAGCGGATGTTATTGTAAACGCAAAGTTTTCTATTCTTAATGCTGAATATAAGGGAGCAAAGATGGAATCAACAAGTTGATTGGATGAAGCTTTATGATTTCAATGGTGTTTATTATTTTGTTTTAACGCAAGGGCGCAAAGGACTTTAAACGATAATATGTTTTTTTTAAGGCGCAAGAAAATTCAAGATTTTCAGCAGGGAAATGATGATGGAAATCTATCATATTGAAGAAGACTTACAGCGGATTATGAGCGTGTGCTGAAAGATTTTAATCTTGTCAATGACATTTCTTAGCAAGTTTTACTGGAAACGCAAAGTTTTCTATTCTTAATGCTGAATATAAGGGAGCAAAGATGGAATCAACAAGTTGATTGGATGAAGCTTTATGATTTCAATAGTGTTTATTATTTTGTTTTAACGCAAGGGCGCAAGGGACTTTAATTATGATACGTTTTTAAGGCGCAAGAAAATCGAAGATTTTCAGCAGGGAAATAATGTGAAAATTTCATCAACAAAACTTTGTCGTCTTTGCGGTTTATCAACTATGAATAAACATCCTTTAATTAATTCAGGATTTCATTCATTTCGGTTAAAATGATGGGTTTTCCGTCGGTAATTACAATGGTATGTTCGTGCTGGGCCATGTAACCGCCTTTATTGCCTACCATGGTCCATCCGTCTTTTAATTCCACAGCAATTGTGGAATCTGTGGAGATAAATGTTTCAATGGCCACCACAGCGTTTTTCTTAAAACGTCTGGAATCAAAACGGTTTCTGTAGTTAAGCAATTCATCAGGCTGCTCATGTAAGCTTCTTCCTACTCCGTGGCCTGCAAGATTCTTAATGACTTTAAGACCTCTTTTCTTCGCTTCGGTTTCCATTAAATGTCCTATGTCTGCTATTCTTACACCGCCTTTTATATTACTGATCGCCTTTCTCAGAATGTCTTTGGATGCCTCCACCAGTTTCTGATGTCCGTGAATATCTTTTCCAATGACAAAAGATCCGCCGTTATCTGCCCAATATCCATCCAGCTCAGCAGAAACATCAATATTGATCAGGTCACCTTCTTTCAACACTCTTTGATCTGTGGGAATACCATGGCAGAATTCATTATCTACGCTGATGCATGTCCAGCCCGGGAATCCATAGGTCAGGTAAGGCGCTGATTTTGCCCCGAAACTTTCCAGTATTTTGGCTCCGTATTCATCAAGATCTTTTGTGGTCATACCGGGTTCAGCATATTCTGTCATCTTTTTCAAAGTAAAGGCAACGGCTTCACTTACTTTTTGCATTCCGAGCATCTGATCTTCGCTGGTGATTGACATATTTGTTTGATTATTGTTGAGAACTACAAAGTTAGGAAATTAAAACGTTCTGAGATAGCCTGTTTCCATAAAGTAGCAGAGAGCGGTTATGGAGTGGCTCGTGATGCTTTAAGAAAAGAGTAACCGCAATGCGAATATTTTACCGGACATTTTTTCACCTTTACTTTACAGAATGTAGTATCTTTGAGTCTTCACAAATTGATTAAAGAATGGATCACAAAATACATCAGGGAAGAAATGTAAAACGTTTCAGAGAAATGCTGGGCATCAAGCAGGAAGCATTGGCACTTGATCTGGGCGACGACTGGAACCAAAAAAAGATCTCTTTACTTGAACAAAGAGAAACCATTGAAAACCAACTGCTGGAAAAAATATCCGAAGTACTGAAAATCCCCGTAGAAGCTTTTCAGAATTTTGATGAGGAACAGGCGGTGAACCTAATTTCCTGTACATTTTCAGATAATGCAATGTTTAATAATAGAATCGAAGTTCAAAATATTAATCCTATTGATAAAATTGTTCAACTTCACGAAGAAAAAATCGCGCTTTACGAAAGAATGCTGAAGGAAAAGGATGAAATGATGAGCAGACTGGAGAAGCTGCTTGATAAGTAAGGCTTTTTGAGATAAAACTTCCAATAAAATGATAAAAACCACTGCAATGCAGTGGTTTTGTTTTATTATCCTACTTTGGGGCATATTGTATTGGAATTACTTTTGTTATTGGCTCAAAGTCAGGAGACTTTGCCAGTTGGGGCTTTGTTCAGTGTTTTTTTTATTCTATAATCTTTTTATAACAATTCTCCCCATCATGGTAGCCAAAGCAAAGTATAATATTCTTATCTTTTTTCTCAAAAAAAGTAGTATAGGTCATATCAGTATCATTCACATCTTCTGGAAAGGCAATTAAATCTTTATCAAAATTTAAATAAAAATCATTAAACTTTATTGTGTTACCTTCTAATTTGTATTTCGAATTGTAATTCAACACTTTCTTCCCTTTTATATTGTAAATTACTCTGTTATAAACCCCATCCTTGTTAATCGTTAAAGTGTCATATGTATTTTTGTATGATATGGGTGAATATTTTCCATATATATCTTCATTACTAATATTTTGGCACGAAAATAAAAAAGGTAATAAAATTAAACTTATACTTTTCTTCATATTTATTAATTTAAGTTGTTCGATTTAAAATCTAGGTCTTGTTAGTATAGATGGTGGTGTTATAGCTTGTTTAAAAACGTTCTTTGAGGTTGGGTTAATTACTTTTTTTTGAATTTCGGAGTTGCTTTCAGTCTATCCTTTTTCATCAAAAAACGATTAGGTTTATTATTAGCATCAATTTTTATTATCTTACCACGATAATCTACAGTAATATCATCTAAAAAAGAATTAAAATCAAAACCAGTAAATATATTACCTCCCGAAGTTTCAGTACTTGTAGACATTATTGCAACATAGGCTTTAAAAGCCTGTTGTGCCGCTTCTCCTGAATAAGAAATATCATTCCCATCCGGATCAATCACCATCACAGGATTGTTGATGGCATAGTTATAAGGACTCCATGCACTGTATTTCTCAGACATGGCATCCATGGAACCCCATCTTCCCAGATCCGGCATCAGCATCCTGGCGCCGTAATCATACATCCCGGTTTCCTGAAGTTCTTTACAATTATTATAATCCAAATAATAAAATACTCCGGTAACGACAGTGAAATTATTATAAAATAATTCATATCCCTTCATCTCTTTTGCTGCTTTCAGAGATTGGTTGATGATGGTAGCATTAATCCAAAGATTTACTATTTCATAAACTTATATTATCATTTCTTTTTCCCCATTTTTGATATAATTGAAACTCATGTACCTGTTTTAATCTATAGCCCGGCGCATGAGAAACTCCTTTTTGGGATCTAACATTAATAACTGAAAAACCTTTTTCAAAGATTGTATTTTTTTTATCAAAATTCCTGTCAATTGTTGACACACAAGGTAACCCTAGGGAATCATGTGGTGGAATAGAAATTGGAGTTAATGCTTCAAAATTTATCTTAAATGTATCTTTTTCATAAATATGTCGATAGTTTGTTTGAAAATCTTTAAGAGAAATTTTAAGGGTATCATTTGTTGGATTCCCAAAAAGTAAAAAAGTTTCTACATTTTTTATCCTTATACTATCTTTTGAATAATCACATACTAAATTTTGGAAAGAACAAACAACATCATCATTCTTTAACATAGGTTTCTTACATGATATAAATAAGATAATCAATAGAAATACATAAATTTTAAATTTACTTTGCCCTGTACGTGTTATAATACCATTTATCATCGTTATAATTTTTTTTCATTAATTTTTGAAATTCAGGTGTCGTTTACTTAAAAAGAGGAGAAGCCATTTGATATTCATAAATTTTAATATGTTCTTTTGCTAAATCTAGTTTAGATATATTAATATCATCAGGATTTACTGTTAAGTGACCTATTTTTCCGCCCTCATGACTTAATGCAGAAATCATATTGTTTTTATCATTATAATATGGATGAGCTTTTCCATTGCCAATCATCAAAGAGACTGTTTTAGATCCCTTATTTGCCCTGCTCTCCGAAGTCTCCTGACTTTGAAGCATATTGCATAGGAATTATTTTTATTATTGGCTCAAAGTCAGGAGACTTTGCGTAGCTGGATGTAAGTCTATATGATGGTAGAATAAAACCTTTGTCTTGCAATTATTCTTAGCAGAAGACATGCTCGAGACGCTCGCACCTGTTTTGTGACACACAATACCAACTGTCCACAGTATCATTAAAATTAGAGTATTGAGTTCAATACTCTAATTTATGACCAGTACATTTATCTGACTTTCTTTTTAAAAATAAATTTATAATATAATAGAACTATACTTGTATAAATAGCTACATTAATTATGAATTGTCCAATACTACTTCCATTAAGCTTTTGACAATCACTTGAATAAAACTCAAAGTAAAATCTTGGTAGGCCTATTGAAAAAGCATTATTAAAAGGTTCTTGGCCAAAAGATTTTTGATATAAAATACTTAAAAACAGATAAGAGAAAAATCCTACTACTATTTTTGTTATTCTTATTATTAACTTCATAACTAGATATTAAATTTATTTTAATGGTACTGTTGCATTTCTATAATATTCAATTGGTTTCAAATATCTTTCACCAATAGGCGCTTCTCTTTCTTCTGCTTCATTTCATATGTCATTTCAAATACAGATTTCTGTATTTTAAATTACCATATATAGGATCTTAAAAAAGTATAAACCAGTATTATCAAACAATCAATATAATCCAGTCAGTTAAAGAATTATTTAAAGATCAAGAATAATGAAATAATAAAAATACAATATAAAAAAGAATAGGAAATAGGGGATAATATATTATATCATAATATCTTTTCTTATAAAGAATTATAAAAACTAATACTGAAATAAAAATATTAACAATTATTAAAATAGGAATTACAGTTGCATGAAACTCATAATATAATTTTCTATTAAAATCATATTTAAATAGAAAATGAAACATTAAATAAATAAAAATATTTATTAACAACAATAATGATGGTATATATTTAATGATATCTTTTTTCATATTCATATTATTTATTTTTTAAAACCTTTAAGATCAAACCCCGTAAAAATATTTCCTCTCGAAGTTTCAGAACTTGTAGACATATTCATTTGCAAAGCTCTTCCAAATGCTACTGCTGCATCCCCTGTATAGGTTTGTATATCATTCCCATCCGGATCAATCACCATCACAGGATTGTTGATGGCATAGTTATAAGGACTCCATGCACTGTATTTCTCAGACATGGCATCCATGGAACCCCATCTTCCCAGATCAGGCATCAGCATCCTGGCGCCGTAATCATACATCCCGGTTTCCTGTAGTTCTTTGCCGTTGTATTTGTAGCTGTAAAAGCTTCCAAAACCTGAAGTACTGAACGGTCCGGAGATATGGTTCAGCCCAAAAGCATAATAATTGTTGGTATCGATAATTTCAGGAGCGCCTGTGCTGTTTTTAAATAAGAAGGGTATAAAACCACTGCAAAAGCAATGATTTTAATTATTTATAAGACACGAAACAAGAAGGAAAACATTCCCCTCCTAATCATCAATAATGTGAAATGTAAAATTATTAGCCGGCATTTGCTATAATATCGTGCAATACTCCTATTGTCAAACTCATTTTTCTATTTAAACAATATCATTAAATTTTCAGGCAAATTTTTGTTATTGACAAAATTATTTAATGTATCTATGTCTAAATTTATTGGAAATGAAAGTTCTTTTAAAGGTATCCATATTTGTTCATTAATTTTGTAATCCTTAACTAATTGTATAAATCTTTTGTTGGCTTGTACCTCAATATCAAATACATTTTGATTTCCAAGCATATCATATCCTCCTAGATAACTAGACTCTAAAGGATTATATTTATTTTTTAAATTATCAAGAATAACATTATCATTAATTTTAAGAAAAGAAAAATCTATGGCAACGAAATAACAGTAATCTATGAATTTAAGATTATTACTTTCGTTTAATTCATGATTCGAAATCCCCAAATTTATATAGGGAATCAATAAATTTTTACCATTTAATAAAACTTTACCAAAATATGCATCTGAGGTATGAATCTCATCTATATTTTTACTGTGTATTAAACTTTCAAACATATTTATCTTATTTTTTTAAGAATAATTTGATTAATCTTGCCGTTAATAGGTGTTCCATTTGATCTTAAATATCCATTATTAACAACATCTTCTGTTTTACTTAAAACTTTATATGCACTTAAACCATCCGCTTTTCCATTCCAAATGGAATTAAAAAATTTATTTGACATCGTACCCCCTGCTCTCCGAAGTCTCCCGACTTTGGAGCATATTGTATAGGAATTACTTTTATTATTGGCTCAAAGTCAAGTGACTTTGCTCAGCTGTGGTGGTGAAAACAGATCAATTTTTATAATAGAGGATATTTTGGTCTGAGTTTGCTTGAATTACAGTTTGTTTGTTTTCATTGTAGATCGGGCAAGAAAATCTGATTAAAAACTTTTTTGCTTGCTCCTCTGTTAAAAAATCAGTCAAATTATAATCCTCGTTATTATAAAAGTTATAAAAAATTATTCTGTTATCATTTAATTCCCAAGTTGAATTCCCCTGGTACATTAGTTTTCCTTGCTTATTGTAGATTTTATGTATATATACATTTTTCTCAATAATAATAGAATCAAGAGTTTGTTTCCCCTTATACTCATATTTTCCTAAAATCTCGTCTGTATTACTAGAACATGAATAAAAAAATAATGAGAGTGCTAAAAATATTATCTTTTTCATTTAAATAAATTGCTTTTTGTTGTCCACCAGATATATGTTTGATGAGTTGTACTTTGGGGAATGGCTATACCTTTACTCCTTGGTATATTTCTTTCTTCCCTTATTAAAAGGATTAAGGGAGTATGATGAAACCGACTTGGAATCAAACGCCATAATTACTACTTTATTTCCAAGTGAATAAAAACTAAAGTTAGTTTTCCCCATAAACTGTCCTTGTATATTAAAATTTTCTCTTAAAAGACCCCACAGTCCAAAAGAAGCTTCATAAGAGGTTTTTTCATTCATTGATGTTTCTGCAAAATCTGTTGCAGCATCTAAATAAATTTGTGTTTTAATCAACTTTTGGACGGCCTTATTATTTTTACCTATAAGTAAACTTTAGTATTAAAACCACTGCAAAAGCAATGGTTTTAATTCATTTAAGATACGAGCGAGACGATCGCGCCAGTTTAGGGTAGATTATTACCAATAATCGATTCAATATATTAAGTTACCATTTTCATCAAATTCACTTTCTAAATACCCAATTACTTTTTCATAGTTACCACTTAGATAATACATTCCAGAATAATTTTTACCTTGAATAGTTACACCCTTTAATACAATTCCAGAATCATTTTTTAATCCAATAAGTAATTGATGTATTTGTTCTGCAAGCTTATAGTTTTTTTGATTGATAGCTATTCCTTCTCTAATACTATATACTCCAATCAGATTTTCTCTTTCAAAATTATTACTATTACTAATCTTAATTTTATATTTTTTAATATCTCCCAAAAATTTTCTTTCTTGTTTAATCAGACTAAAAACTTCTTCAGTGGTTATCATACTTATCTTTTTAATTAAAAACTTTAATAATAATTTTTTAATGTATCAAAAATTAAAATATTTAGCTAGTGGATCTTAAGCCGTATATATTTTTTTATTAATTCGTTATCACCAACGTCTAAATATTTTTCAATATAAAAGTTATCCTTATCAAATTGAAAATATAAATCAACTAATCTGTAGCAGGAAATAATAAACCAACTTGATTCTTCTTTATTTAAGTTTGAGCTTAGAACATTAAAACTTTTTTCAAAGAAAAGTTGTTCGTGTTTTTTTAAAAAAAAATTATTAGTGTATAGAAAGTCTATATAACTGTATATAGAATATTCTTCCTTATTTTTAATAAGATCATCAATTATTTCTAAATACAATGACAATATAAGGTTTCCAACTTTTTTCACAATATCTAACTCTTTCTGAGAACTATCAAATATGTTATATAAATCTACAATATATTGTAGCCTATCATATTCTTTTGAATTATCAACAACGAAATGTGATAATTCAGTAAAAAAATTATTAGGATTATTTAATAATATTTTTTTATAATCTTCAATTTGATCATCATTATCATTATCAATTATTGAAATAAATGAATTAAAATTTTGCATGTTTATTTTTTTATTGAAATAATTTGTGGTAATCCTATAATGATTGAATTAAAAATTGCTGTGTTTCGACCATAAAAGGAAAAGTTATAATCACCATCTTCTCTCTTTTTAATAGGTAATCCTAATTGTTCACTTTGCCTCATTGTTGTTCCTCTGGCAGGAAGAGAAATATTTTTAAATATTTCATAAGTACCTCTTGGGACAGTATATTGAACAATAATATCATATTGATCAGAATATCCAAAGCTAAAACTTGCTTTTTGTGCATATTCTAACCTTCGTATTACGTATGGTCCTTCTCCCATCTCTATTCCTGAATCATTTAATCGTTGTGTTAAATATCCACCTGCTTTACTGTACTCATTATATGACATTGCTCTATAAAAATATTCAAATTCTGGCTCTGATTCATCAGCCGTAGTTGTAATAGGAATATCAATAGCACTCGTAATCGGTTTAGAATTTGCAGAAAAGCCACTGTCTCCATAATGTTTTTAAAATTAGAGCATTGAAAATCAATACTCTAATTTATTAAATACACGTTTGGAACATTACCCAAATATCCATATTTCTTTAATTTCTAATTGGAATTGTTTTCAGTTGGAAATGTAAAATCAAAAAAAACCTTCGAATAATCTTCTGCAAAAACAAATAGCCTACTCGTAACATCATATCTTACAACAACAAATTTTACATATTCAATAGATTCATTTTTAATTAAAAGTAAGTTATTTAAAATATTAGATGTTAATTCTTTTATACTTTCGCTTTTAGCTAATTTATTTCTTCCTTTATAGGACATAATCATATCATCCAACAATAAAGGGTGATTTGAGTATGAGATTTCAAAATCTTCTAATTCAGGATCATATTCTTTTATTTTAGAATAAATTAATTCTTTCATTTCTCTACTAACAATTTATTTTGTTGTCTAACTATAGGATAGCACATTATACTTAAAGACGCAAGTAATATGCTCTTCCTTAACAAAGGATATTATTTTTTATTGATTGATATCCCGCCATAATATTCCTAATATTTGAGTCTCTTTGTCATTGATAAATATGGTAAAATCCTTTTTGTTATAATCAAAATTGCTAATAATTACTTTTTTATTATCAAATTGATTAAGATTATTTAATAAGTCATCATAGCCTTGAATTTTTAGACTTTCATTTACAGTATTATTGATTTCATTTCTTACTGTATATATAGAATTTGCCTTATTTTTATCAATAAGAATATATTCAAGTTTATCTATGGAATTTAAATAATTATATATGGTTGCACATAAATAATTATCACTTTGCTTTTTAAATAAATTTAATATTTTTTGAAAATTGCTTGTTTCCATTTATTTTACGACTATTGGTGTTTCTCCTATTACTATTCCAGGGATCAACATTTTTTGTTCATATTGCCGTTACTTTATAATTTTCAGATTATAAAACCACTGAAAAACAGTGGTTTTAATTAATTTGGAGATAAGCTGTACAAAAATCAGCTTGGAGTAACTATTATTATTTCATTAAATTAAATTCGTTATCATCAATTTCTCTATCTAAATATCCAATAACTTTATCAAAATTTTCACTCAAATAATATATTCCATAATATGTTTTTCCTAATAAGCTCACTAATCTTAATTTATTTCCAGTATAATTTTCCAGGTTTAAGATCAGAGTACCCATTTCATCAGACAACTTATTATTTCCTGTTCGAGTAGCAGTATACTGTCTAATTTTATATACTCCAATCAGATTTTCTCTTTCAAAATTATTACTATTACTAATCTTAACTTTATAGTTTTCAAAAGTTTCTAAAAATTTCCTTTTCTCTTTAATTAAATTAAAAATTTTTTCTTCAGTTAACATATTTTGAGGTTTTATTTTTATCTGGGTAAAACATACTCAACTTTCGCTCCATATACTACGCCTGGAACCAACCATTCCGCTTCTTGTGGATTATACGGATTAGGGAGTACTGTACCAACTTTAAATTGTTTAGAAATGATAATTCCTGGAATTCCATTTTCATACATTGCTACGCCTGTAGCAAAATCTCTAGCAGATTCTTTACTTGTACTCCAACTTGTCCAGATACTTAAATTATCTCCTCCGGCGTGTGCTTCCATGTCACTGTGAGGTCCCCAAGTTGCAGCAACTTGTCTGTAACCATTTGGTATAGCAATACCTTGTGATGCTTCAAAATACATAGAGCCTTTAGCTTTCGACGAAACTCCTCGATACAATGTAATCATTTCTCCTGGCTCTGATTCATCAGCCGTTGTTGTAACAGGTACAGTTAAAGGTAAATCCCTTGTCCAGTTATATTCTGGATCTTTCATCATGACAGGTGTTAACACAGCTCCTAAAGTTACAGCTCCAACCGCTACCGAAGTTGCTTCTAGAGCTGAAAAAAATTCTGCAATTCGTATTGGCTCTCCAACTTCAACTACCCTGGAGACCTCAGCTCCTCTTGTAAGCGTTAAAATATCAGCCCCTTTATTTCTGCCAAACAAACGATCCCACCAATTGCTTACTCTTCCCCAGAAACCAGGTTTTGGATCTTCTCCAAAAGCACGACCAAATCCTGTAAAGGAGCTTCCTCCCGAAGTTTCAGAACTTGTAGACATTGTTGCAACATACGCTCGGAAAGCCTGTTGTGCAGCTTCTCCTGAATAAGAGATATCATTCCCATCCGGATCAATCACCATCACAGGATTGTTGACGGCATAGTTATAGGGACTCCATGCGCTGTATTTCTCAGACATGGCATCCATGGCACCCCATCTTCCCAAATCGGGCATCAGCATCCTGGCGCCGTAATCATACATCCCGGTTTCCTGAAGTTCTTTGCCGTTGTATTTGTAGCTGTAAAAGCTTCCAAAACCTGAAGTACTGAACGCCCCTGAAATATGGTTCAGCCCAAAAGGATAATAGTTGTTGGTATCAATAATTTCAGGAGCGCCTGTACTGCTTTTGGCAAAGGTTACCCTGGCATTTCCAAGGTGGTCTCTGTACTGGTAAATATAGCGGTTTTCCGTGAAACTGTAAAAGCCTTCTGCGGTGGCTACAAAATCCAGTTTCCACTCCGGGGTTAGAGTTCCGGGAAATACGAGGGATGCACTTTTATAGGCCTGCTGTTCATAGGCACTTTCTGTTCTGCATTCCAGGCATATTCCACCTCCTTCCGTGTAGCTGTACTGGAAGCCGTCCAGATAATCTGTGATACGGGTGGTGGTAGATCCCCTTGGCGGAGCACTGGAATAAGTTTTACGGAGCTTGGTTCCATCTGCACGGTAAAGATAGCTCACTGTACTGTTCAGCAGCTGCCCCAATCCGTTGGTCTGCTGCATGCTATAGCTGTTGGAAAGGTTCAGATGGTTGTATTGAATCGACTGGATTCCTTTATCCAGCATATCTTTCATATTACCGTTCAGATCATAGGAAATGGTATTGTTTCCGCCTTCATATCCAGTGTCGTTCAATGCATTTTCTGTCACTTTGGTTAAACGGTTTCCGGTATAATTGTAGATCAGGTCATCTACCTGAGCAGATGTTGTACTACCGCTTGCAGGGAAAGCATTTCTTTTTAATGTTTTAATGTTTCCGTTCAGATCATAGGTCAGGTGTTCATTATAATTATTATTAAAAGGTACAGTGGCATTGGGCTCGGAATATACGGCATCCTGAAGCCTGCCCAGTCCGTCATACGCATAGTTATACCGTTTCAGTACATCTTCGGAAGCATTTTTCCAGTCGATCTCCGTAACATTTCCTGTAAATCTTCCCGGGGCAATATTCGGGTTCACAGGATTGAAATATCTCATTTCATATCCAAACAGCTTCCCATTAAGATGGGAAGGATCATTGATTTTGGTCAGCCAGCCTCTGATATTGTAGGTATAATTAATATTCTGAAGAGGTTGTGAAAGAGTTGTTCCGCCCAGTTTTTTGTTTTTCAGCTGTGACAGTTCATTATACTCGTTCTGTACCAGAATTTCTTCAGGATTGGTATCCACCTGGTGTTTATGCACCAATAACCTGTTTTGGTGGTCATAGGTGAAAGTCTGGGTGATTACTTTTTCAGGATCAGAGGCCAGCCTTTTGTGATACGCTTTGCTCTGTCTGGTGACTCCGGCAAAATCAATATCCAGTTCTGTTCTGGTATATCCTCCAAGGTGATTTTGAGCGTATGATCCTATGGTTCTTCCTTTTTCATCATAATAATTATAGGTTTTTGTCCAGGCATTGTCTTCCACATTTCTGATATAAGAGGCCAGTAAAAGACTTTTCGTCGTTACAGAAGCCGTGCCTTGTCCGGGTTGTTTCAAGACCGGTTTACCCATAATGGAAACGGGGGTCGTGATTCCGGAGGGAAGAGGCGGATAGGTATCATAATAATTAACACTTAAAATAGTCATACCTTCCGTCGGAAAAGCATTTTTTGTGTAATAAATGCTTTCACCATTCTGGATAATCGGGGTTGTATTATTTCTTTTTTCATTATTTCCCGGATTCACAGACATAGTGTTGATCGTGGTCTGTATATCAATTCTGGAAGCTGTACTCGCAAAGAAACCGGTATACACCACTCTTCCGAACTCATCGTATTTGGAGAACATCCAGCCTTTGGCCGCAAAATTATTCTGGGTACTTCCCAGGACAGCATCCTGTGAAGCTACCAGCCTGTTCTGCCTGTCATACACCATGTATTCCCATCCTTTACCGGGAAGTTTTTTTTCTACCAGCCTGTTTTTACTGTCATACTTATACTGATAACATGTATTGTCAACTGCTGAAGAATTCAAAGCTGCAGCTGATGCGAGTGGCGGGATCACATAGGCCAGTTGTTTGTAATCGTTGTATACGTAATAAGTATCGGCATTTTTTACGGCATCTATTACTTTTCTGGAAAGTACGGTCTGGCCGGTGGCATCTTTAAACTCAACCACTTTGTGACCATCTTCATCGGTAACCGTATTTTTAACGAGCTTACCGGCTGCATATTCTGCGGGTGTGTACTGTAATTCGTTTTTGTATAATTTTTCCGTCGGATCCCAGCTGACTGTTACCTGATAATTTTTGACATGATCGGCAGCCGTGTTGAGATCATAACCCAATACTACCGCTTTGCCATTCCAGTCGTTTCCAATTGGTTTCTGTTGTAAGACCCTCTCTAACGGGGAATTTTCAAGATTTTTTTCTGTATAGGTTTTTTCACCCGAATAGATACCAGTAGCATCAGCCACAGGAAAAGGAACCATTCCCGGAGTCTGGGGATAAACAGCTCCATTGGAAGTGGAACTTTGAGGAACCGCAAGATAGGTTCTGGTCTGCCTCCCCAGATCATCATATACAACAGGGGTTACGATGTCTTTTCCTAAAGGCGTTGCTTTCACACTCACAACCTGTCTGGGTCTTCCCAGAAAATCAAAGTATTGTACTGTTTCTGTTTTTTTGCTGCAGTCTTCATTCAGACAGTCTGTCGAGGATATATAGTTTTCCGTGGTTGTTTTCTGAGCCTGTAAAAAGACAGCAGAAAAAAGACCGGATAGTAAGAGTATTTTTTTCATCTTAATAGAAATACAAGGGGTTAGAAATAAGAAGTCAGGATGCAGAATTCTTGTTTTTAAATGCTCATTTTTCATGATCAATGTCCGTAGTTATATTCATATTTCTTCAGTGCTTTTCCTGTTTCATCTTCTATTTTTTGCAATCTTCCTGCTGCATCATACTGGTAAACGGCACGAACTCCCGTAGGAGGGGTCATGGTTTTCATTCTGTTTAAGGAATCAAACAGATAGGTAGTGACCTGGTAATTGCTAAGGTTTGTATTATTCCTGAAAGCATCAAGGGAATTCTGGAGATCCTGTTCGGAAACGATTGCCATATCGGATTTACTGATGATATCGGAAACATAAGGAGCAATCTGGCTGTATGCGGCTCCTTCTATTTTCGCAATTGGCTGTGTTTTGTTGTAGCCCCAGACCACGGAAACCGTTATTCCGTCTTTAGTGGTATACTCTTCCAGGTTTCCCTTTGCATCATAGCGGCTGAAAATTACTTCGGAAGCCACAGAATTCTGAGAATCGTAAGAAACAGCTGAAGAGGGATATTTGTTTCCCGGATTGTCATACTTGGTTTCTGTTCTTGACAGCAATTTTCCTGTATCCGAAGCATTTTTCTTTACTATAGTGGTGATGTCTAACGGAAGACCTACCATATTGGCATCAATGAGCTTTTGATTGTTTTTGTCTAAGGCATACTTATACGTGGTTTCCTGAATACTGCCGTCGAAAGAAGTATTCCTTTCCAGACTTGTTTTATAATTGCTTGTATTTTTTACTGTTTCAGTCGTAGTTTGAATACTCCCCGAATTGAATATGCTTTTTGATGTTACTTTTTGATTTTTGATCCAAGCCGTTTTCAGAAAAAAGTTGGCCCCTAAATTTATGGGTGTTACCAGGTATCTGGGACCAGGGAATTCCTCAAAAGTATAATCGAAATTATCTTCTGTCTGTTTTTGATTGGTAGCATTATATACTTCTTTTTTATCCAGAAGACCTTCCCTCATAATATTATAATTAGGCCATAATGGTCGATTAGGTTCCTCAGTAGGCTGTGTCGGGTAAGCATCTACTGTTTTAAAATAATATTTGGTATATCCTGTATTATTTCCGTGAGAAACTTTTACATTTTTATAAATTGTTACAGGATTAGCAGGAACTACACCACTTTCTGACTTTCCTAATACACTGCCTCCATCTACAAAATAGCCACTTGAAACATCAGGATCATCAAATGTATTGTACTCATATTCTTCAATTCCTGACGGAACTGAAGCATCGTTTACATTATTGTAATCCAGATCAAAGGATTTAATATTTTTAATTCTTAATGCGGATGCAGTAGGAACCTTGATGGTAACCTCAGAAGGAGTCCCATCATAGTAGAATGCCCTGAAATTTACAGAACCACTAAACGTTGCATTGGGAACTGCAGATGATAACGTAATATAATATTCACCTGCGGTAAGTGTTCTGGATTGTACTGTTGGGTAATTTGGGTCTGCATCAACTACAGGTCCTACTGTATAGGGCATTATATTATAATTATCTCCGACTTTTTTAAAAAAAGTTAATGACCAAGGGTAGCCTGAAATCTGATTTGCGTAGATTTCTATATTTAATGCTTTATCCTGGGGAATTGTAAAGAAATATTTTTTTGTATTGGCATTAAACTGATTAAAGGATATATTGGCAATGTCAACCTGCGGAGGCATAACCGTTGTGAGCGAATCTTTAAATGCATAAGGGATTTCTTCAAAATTATATTCAGAAACCCCACCTGTAGGCAGCTTTATTCTTAATTTATTGAAATAACTCTGACTTCCGCCTGAAGGTAAGCTATAACCCTGATAGTCAAAACTTGTTTTTTCAATATCATTTTCATAGCTATCTACTTGAGTAAAAGAATCTAAAGTACGATCGGAATTATATGAATAATTAAATTTATATTTTTTAATAAATGCATTCCTGGTATTCTTCAGAATAATATTATCAATGCTGAAGATGTCATTCTTTTTATTGACGAATTTATTTTTGGTATAATTAATTTCTACAATTCCGCGGTCTTTTACATCTATACGGCTCAGTTTATTGGTTTGGGATTCTGCAGTCTGGGTTCCTGTAATATATTTTATATCTTTCAGATACGTATATTTTACCAGCTCCTGATCATTTTCATCTAATATAGAGGTTAAGTAAAATGCACTTCTATATGTTTTATCAACATAATAGCTGCCCAAATTCGGATGATCCCAACTCCAGACATTCATCATCGAAATATTATAGTCCTGAAACTTATATTTAATTCCCTCATCGCTGGTTATCGTGAAAGAGTCCAGGATTAATGTAGCGCTATTATCTGTTCTAGTATATTCGATCTTGGAAGTATAGGGACTTAATGCTATTATCCCAAACGTATTCCCGGCAACGTTTCTTACAATTCTGAACTTCCCGGATTCTCCCGGGATATTAAAATTATAAATATCATCAAATTCATTTTTTATATAATGATGGAAGGTTGCATCATCAAATACCTCATCAAAGTCATATAAAATCTCTCTGGAAACAACCCCTGATCCCAAAATTGACCATCCTTTTCCTACTTCACTTACCCAGCTGTCTTTGGAAATGTTTCCTACATGATAACTCAGTCCCAGATTGATGTTGACAAATTTATTATTTGTTGGCAGATTAATTAAAGGATATAATATATTGGGAACTCCTGTTTGTAAAGAGACTGGAACATTTTTGTAGGTAGTTAATGACGATACAGAAGGAACTGGCTGGGTAACTCCCACATTGTGGCTTTGTGATTGGCTGTAATATATATTAAAGCTTAATATGCATATTACAAGTAAAAATATTTTCTTCATTATTTGCATTATTTCTTAATCAGTTTAGCATTCGCCGTTTTATTGGTATCCGTTTTTATAGTAATAAGATAAGCCCCCTGAACCAAAGCCTGGGTATTAATCTTAGTCACTTTATTCTTGGTTTTTACACTTTGAAGCTGTCTTCCGCTCATATCATACAACAGAATATCTGCATCTTTAAAGTCAAGACCAATTTCTACATAAGCATAATCTGATACTGGATTAGGATAGATTTTAATATCATACTTTTCAATTAACTGGTCTACTTGTTTGTCTCCCAGCTTTACAATCTTCCAGTTTTCTTTACCCAATTCTTCTGCACTCGTTCCAGCCAGAACAATAGAACCATCTCTGTTCAGCTTTAAATCGGAAAGCCTTTCTTCCTTCTTTCTGGATTCTCCTTTTACATGTTTTCTCCACTGCTCGTTTCCATTCTGGTCAAGGTATAACATCCAGAAGGTTTCATCATCTGTTTCTATTCTTCCTTCTGCCTGGGTATAGCCTCCCAGCAGAATGCCTTTAGACTTCCCGCCTCCATCTTCCTGCTTCCCGCTTATTACACTCATTCCCATCAGGATGTCACGGTTTCCAAAATTGTAAGATTTCTGCCACTGCTCATCTCCTCTCTCATTTAAAGCAATCAGCCAAAGGTCTGTCCCTTCTTCAATGCCTACCGTTTTATTACCTGATCTTTCTGACCTGGATTCTCCACCAATTATAAAGCCAGTTGACGTTAAAGCCAGGTTTCTCAAATGATCATCCCCTTTTCCTCCGAAATTCTTTTCCCATTCTACTTTCCCGTTTTTGTCCAATTTCACAATCCAATAATCACCCTCACCAAAGTTTTCAGTTTGTTTCGAGTTGCGGGATACGGAATTTGGGTTTTGAACGTTTGATGCAGAACCCGCATCTCGCATCCCGGAACCTTGTTCAGAACCAGAAACACGAACCTCGGAACTTCTTGAATAAATCCCCAGTAATGCTCCACCATCTCTCGTTGGAATCATCTTCTCTACTTCGTCTAAACCTTTTCCGCCTAAAATTAATTGGGAGAGTTCTTTTCCGTTTTTATCGAGTCTGATAATCCAGACATCTTTAGAGCCATAGCCTTTTACTGAATTCTGTACGTTTCCGGCAACAAAAAATCCTAAATCAGTAGTCTGGATAACCGCTCTGGCTTCTTCATCAGAAGAACTTCCCAACGTTTTCTGCCATAATTCATCCCCAAATTCATTGATTCTGATCAGCCAGATATCGGAACCGCCTTTGGAATCCTCTTTTTTATCTAAACCTTTTCCGGAATATGAAGTTCCTGCTAAAAGAAATCCACCATCTTGTGTAGTAACAGTGGCGGAAAGATAATCATGGTTTTGTCCTGAGAAATATTTTTCCCAGACCTCTTCTCCCTGCTGGTTCAGTTTGATAAGATGAAAATCGTAACCGTAGTTTTGCTTTTGGCTGCTGGCTGCTGGCGATTGGCTTTTAGACTGTATAGAACTTCCTGTGATAAGATACTGCTGATCGATGGTTGTGGTAACCTGGCTTAGAAAATCCTGGGTAGAGGATTGGATGTCTTTCTGCCATACCACTTCCTGGGCATGGATACCCAAGGCCGTACATAGGATAAATGCACTGAGAGAGATTTTTTTCATTCCCGTGTTTTTTTTAGTTAACATTGTTATTATGATAGATAGATCCGGTTTTTTAATGGTATATTCCTAGGATCAGACTCCATTATATATTGATAATTTTTCAAAACTATTGAAAATTATATTCTTTTAGAGTAAAGAAATATTGTATTTCATATGTATGAAAATGTGTACACATTAAATTGATTTTGAAGACTTTAAAAGTAAATTAAGAATATTCTCCGAATGAATATAATTGAATAAAAATTTCATAGTTATTGTTTTTTAGCCATAATTTGACTGGGTTATAAAACTTTGCAAATTTAACATTTTTTAACAAACCTGTCTGACCATAAATTTAATTTAATACAAAAATATTTCTTTACAGCGACAGAACCTGTCGCATTAAAAATAAAAAAGGGCCAACTCAAAAGAATTGACCCTTCCAAAAAACATTAACTGTTTATTGATAGAATTATGATGTTTTATTTCCAGCCGCCACCTAAACTTTTATAGATGTCAACTACTGTGCTGAGCTGTTTCTGTTTTGCCTCAATAAGTTCCATTTTAGCATCCAGTGCATCTCTTTGGTTCAAAAGAACTTCAAGATAATCTGCTCTGGAATTACGAAACAACTGATTGGCAATATCAATAGACTGATCCAGGGCTTTCGTTTCCTGAGACTTCAGTTGATAATACTGGTCTATATTTTTAACCTTCGACATCAGATTCGCAACGTCCAGATAAGCATTCAGAATAGTTTTGTCATATTCATACAAAGCCTGGATTTGTTTTGCATCTGCTGTCTGGAAATTAGCTTTTATCGCACTTTTGTTGATCAGCGGTCCTGCCAGTTCACCAGCCAGATTGTAAGCAATTGATTCCGGCATTTTAACAAGGTATGAAGGTTTGAAAGCCTCTAAACCTAATGTAGCCGAAATTTCCAGGGAAGGATAAAATTCTTTTCTTGCTGCTTCCACATCCAGTTTTGAAGCCTTTAATTCCAGTTCTGCCTGCTTGATATCCGGACGGTTAGCCAACAGCTGTGACGGAATCCCTGTATATACTGTCTGGGGAATAGTAGACATAAAGTTTTCTTTCGTTCTTACGATAGGCTGTGGATATCTTCCCAGCAAAGCATTAATTTCATTTTCCTTCTCCGTGATCTGCTGACGGATGGTATATTCTGCCGCTTTGGATTTTGCCAGTTCTGCTTCAAATTTCTTCACAGCAAGTTCTGTTGCAGCAGCAGCTTCTTTCTGAATTTTGGAAATTTCCAATGCCCTTTGCTGAAGCTTGATATACTGCTGTATAATATCCAACTGGTTATCAAGTGCCAGCAATTCATAATAATTATCCGCAACTTCTTCAATAAGATTAGACAGGACAAAGTTTTTTCCTTCTACTGTAGAAAGGTAATGAGCTACGGCAGATTCTTTTTCGGTTCTGAGTTTTTTCCAGATATCAATCTCCCAGCTCGCATTTAAGCCTGCTTCAAAATTTCCAAGCGGATCCGGCATTTCCTTACCCGGCTCTATTTCTGTGGTAGCATCTCCGGCTCCTTCGCTGGTATAGCGACCGGATTTTTTCAGCCCGGCTCCTACTCCTGCAGAAACGGTTGGGCTCAATCTTCCCTTTTTAGCTAAAACACCACTTTTAGCAATCTCAATCTCCTGAAGAGTGATCAACAGCTCCTGATTATTTTTTAAAGCCGTTTCAATCAGGGTTACAAGGTTAGGATCCGTAAAAAACTGTCTCCACGGTGTTGTTCCGCTGTTATTGTTAGCATCCTGCTGCTCTTCCTGATTAAAGTTCTGAGGAATATTTTCTTTTACCTCGTCTTTTATAACAGTCGCCATCGGCGCCTTACAGCTTGCAAGTACAAGCGATAAGGCAATGGCTGTGATTATATTTTTAGTCTTCGAATTTTCCATCATGTTCATAAGGTTCAGTTTGTTCTGTTAAAGGATTCTCTTCTTCATATCTCGCCAATCGTGACTTATCAGCAATGGTTCCGAAGATATAATACAATCCAGGGATAATCATCAGCCCGAAAACAGTTCCGATTAACATACCTCCCGCTGCTGCTGTACCAATCGTTCTGTTACCAACTGCTCCCGGCCCCGTTGCAATTACCAACGGAATCAATCCGGCAATGAACGCAAATGAGGTCATTAAGATCGGACGGAAACGTATGGCAGCTCCTTCAATAGCTGCCTGTGCTACAGGAATTCCTTCCTCTGCCTTCTTCTGTACGGCAAATTCAACAATTAATACCGCGTTTTTACCCAGAAGTCCAATCAGCATCACCATTGCCACCTGTGCATAGATATTGTTTTCCAAACCTAAAAGTTTTAAACATAAAAAGGCTCCGAAAATACCTACCGGAAGCGATAAAATAACCGGTAACGGAAGAATAAAGCTTTCATACTGGGCAGAAAGGATCAGGTAAACAAATCCTAAACACACCAGGAAAATAAATACCGCTTCATTTCCACGGCTTACTTCATCTTTGGAAATCCCTGCCCAGTCGATACCAAAACCTCTCGGAAGTGTTTTATCCGCAACTTCCTGAATCGCCTGGATCGCCTGACCACTACTGTATCCAGGAGCAGGTGTTCCACTTACCTGTGCAGAATTATACATATTATGTCTTGTCATTTCAGACAGTCCATACACTTTTTCAAGTCTCATGAAGTCTGAATAAGGAACCATCTGGTCTTTATCATTTTTAACATACAGTTTCAACAGATCTGTCGGTAAAGCCCGGTATTGTGGTCCGGCCTGAACAATCACTTTATATGGTCTGTCGAAACGGATGAAACTCGTCTCATAGTTAGATCCGATCAATGTAGATAGGTTATCCATCGCTTTTTCAATCGTTACTCCTTTTTGCTCCGCAAGATCATTGTCTATCCTAAGCATATACTGCGGGAAACTTGCAGAATAGAAAGTAAATGCCGATCCAAGCTCCGGACGCTTTTTAAGTTCTTTCACAAAGTCGTTACTTACCTGCTCCATTTTGTGATAGTCTCCACTTCCTGCTTTATCTAACAAACGAAGCTCAAAACCTCCTGCAGCTCCATATCCGGGAACGGAAGGCGGCTGGAAGAATTCAATATTGGCTCCCGGAATATTCTTGGCCTTTTCTTCGAGTTTTTCAATGATTTCGGCAGCAGATTCTTTACGCTCCTCCCAACTTTTAAGGTTGATCAGACAGGTTCCTGAGTTGGATCCGGTACCTTCGGTCAGAATCTCGTACCCAGCAAGAGAGGAAACGGACTGTACTCCATCAATATCTTCTGATTCTCTCAAAAGCTCTCTGGCAATCTGATTGGTTCTTTCCAATGTAGATCCCGGAGGTGTCTGAATAATAGCATAGATCATCCCCTGATCTTCAGCCGGAATAAATCCGGATGGTAAAGAGTTGCTGAGGAAGAATGTGCATGCACAGAATGCTAATAGTAATGGTAACGTTATTGTCTTTTTCGTAACTGTTTTGTTCAACAGTTTTTCATATCTCCCTGCTCCTTTTGTAAACAGGTTATTGAATTTATCAAGGAAAAGTGTAACCGGAGTTTTCTTTTTAGCTTTTCCGTGATTATTTTTAAGGATCAAAGCACACAATGCCGGTGTCAAAGTAAGGGCCACAACCCCTGAAAGGATAATGGACGAAGCCATTGTAATGGAGAACTGGCGGTAAAATACCCCAACCGGACCGGACATAAATGCAATCGGAATGAATACGGATGCCATTACCAGTGTAATAGCGATAATTGCTCCACTGATCTCATGCATTGCTTCTTCCGTTGCCTTTAACGGGGAAAGATGCTTTTCTTCCATCTTGGCGTGAACGGCCTCAATTACTACGATCGCATCATCTACTACAACCCCGATCGCCATTACCAGGGCAAAGAGTGAAATCATATTCAGGGTAATTCCGAAGGCAGACATTACCGCAAATGTTCCTACCAATGAAACCGGAACTGCCAGTGCAGGAATCAATGTAGAACGCCAGTCACCCAGGAACAGGAATACTACGATAGCAACCAGAACGAAGGCCTCAAATAAGGTATGAATTACTTTTTCCATAGAGGCATCCAGGAATCTGGAAACGTCATAACTGATCTCGTAATGCATCCCCTTAGGAAAGTTATTTTTCTCAAGATCCTTCATCAATGCTTTTACATTTTTAATAACGTCGCTTGCGTTCGATCCGTATGACTGTTTTACCGTAATCGCTGCAGAAGGTTTTCCGTTCAGTGTAGAATAAATATCATACATGGAACTTCCGAACTCTATATCAGCCACATCTTTCAGCCTTACAGACTCCCCGTTCGGTTTTGCTTTCAGAATGATGTTTCCGTAATCTTTCTCATTATTATAACGTCCCGGATATTTTAATACATATTCAAAGGACTGAGAACGTTTTCCCGAACTTTCTCCCGTTTTACCAGGAGAAGCCTCCAAACTCTGCTCATTCAGAGATTCCATTACTTCATCAGCTGAAATATTATAAGCTGTTAATCTGTCCGGTTTAAGCCAGATACGCATTGCGTATTCACGGGTTCCGAGGATATCAGCAAAACCAACACCACTTACCCTTCTCAACTCAGACATTATATTAATATCTGCATAGTTGAAAAGAAATTTCTGATCGGCTTTCGGATCATCACTATACAGGTTAATGTACATCAACATGTTAGGCTCCTCACGGGTAATTTTCACCCCTTCACGTACTACCAGAGGAGGAAGTTTATTAACAACAGAAGATACACGGTTCTGAACGTTTACTGCCGCTACATTGGGGTCCGTCCCCAGGTCAAATACTACCTGGATAGACGCTTCTCCGTCATTTCCGGCATCTGATGTCATATATTTCATACCGGGAACCCCGTTTAGCCCTCTTTCCAAAGGGATAACAACGGATTTAATCAACAATTCGTTGTTTGCTCCGGGATATTCTGCGGTAATATTTACTTTGGGTGGAGAAATGGATGGAAACTGTGTCACCGGAAGTTTTACCAATGACAATATCCCCATAAATACAATAATCAATGAGATTACTATGGACAGAACTGGTCTGCGAATGAATTTTTTAAACATACTGCTTCATTTTAGAGACCACTACTCTGCTTTTAATTTCAATGATTGAAGAACTTTCTTAGGATCCTGGAACTTTGTTTTCAACTTTTGATCATCCTTTACTTTCTGAACTCCTTCAAGCAGGATCTGATCTCCTTTTGAGATTCCTGAGCCTACCACATAAAGATCCGGAAGTTCATAAGCTACTTTGATATTTCTGGATTTTGCCACTCCGTTTTTGTCAACAACAAATACGTATTTCTGATCCTGAATTTCATAAGTTGCTTTCTGTGGAATGATCAGTGCGTTATGAACAGGCATTGACATCTGTATTTTACCTGTTTCCCCGTTTCTTAAAAGTTTGTCTGGATTAGGGAATTTAGCACGGAACGCAATATTTCCTGTTTCGTTATCAAATTCTCCTTCGATAGTCTGGATTTCTCCTTTCTGTGTGTAGGTTTCTCCGTTTGCAGTAATCAGAGATACCTGGTTGCTGCCTCTGTCTGCTGCATGAGTCTGATAACTTAAGTATTCCGGTTCGGAAACATTGAAATAAGTATAAATGCTTGTGTTATCTGATAAGGAAGTCAACAGATCACCTTCATCCACTAAACTTCCCAGTTTCAGAGGAATTCTGTTGATAACCCCCGAAAACGGTGCTTTAATATCGGTAAAGGAAAGGTGGATCTGAGCCAGCTTCATTTCTGCGTTTGCAGCATCCAGCTTGGCTTTTGCCATTGCTCTTTCGTTTTTAGAAACGATGTTGTTTCCCGCTAATGTACTTGCGTTTTTCAGCTCAATAGAAGCCTGTTCTACTTCTGCTTTTGCTTTTAATAATTCTGCCTGATACAATTTAGGCATAATCCGGAATAGTGTCTGTCCCGCATGCACGTATTGACCTTCATCGACAAAGATTTTTTCCAGGAAACCTTTTTCCTGGGCTCTTACTTCAATGTTCTTTACAGATTGAATCTGGGCTACGTATTCTTTGTTGATTACAGTATCCATGACTACAGGGGATGTCACCGGATATACGGTAACTTCTTCTTTTTCTTCTTTTTTCTTATTGCAGCCAACCGCCAGCAGAAGGGCACTCAGCGCAATTCCCGAAGCAACTCTTTTTATCATAATTCTAGAGTTTATATAAATCGTTAATGTTTTGAATAGAAATAAACGGTAATAAAAGGGGTACGGTGTGCTGATTACCAACAATACACAACGTAAAGTATCTCTACCTGTAAATCAGGCAGAAAAAGAATAAATTGTTTGAATTTTAAATTCTGATGGAACGAATCAGAATAAATCTTTTGGTGGCAAAACCAGGAATAAAGCCATCAATATCGGGTCTGAACCGTTTGTAACTTTTTAATCCAAAAATATAGACCAGGCTGAAAACTCCGGCAAAAACAACAATAGCCTGCCATACATCAGAAAGCTGGAAATCATTTTCGGTAAGTTCTAAAGTGGAATTGTCTACATTGTCGGCCATCTGCTGAACGGAAAGCTTTTCAAAAGTCTGGTTCAGGCGGTTGGCTCTTTTGGGCATATGATGAGAAACATGACCGGTGTAGTCATTTCGGAGAGTTTTAACGTTGAGCCTGCTTTCCACTACAAACAGCAGAAAAAGACCGGTTAAAAAGTATACTATAAAGTTTCTCATTTTGAAGTTGCAAATGTACACCCAGTTTATGATATTATCATAGCAGATTAACAAAATTTAACTCTCCTTTAAATTAGCTGAATAAAAAAGTTTGAAAAATAGTAAACATTTCCTTTATTCAGGCATAATCCGGGCAATTCTGAATATCACCTGTGCATCTTCGAATTTTCAAATATTAAGCCACATTTTTAATTTAAGGAAATTTTAATTTTAAAGTTGTTGCTTTTTTGAACATTCAGAAATCTGTTAAGCTCTGGTTTGAAAATATTTTTTTGAAATTAAAATCAAAAATATTAAAACCTAAACTTTATCATAATTTTAGATTATTAACATTAACTTATTGTTCTTCTCTTCTTTTTGAATTATTTTTGCCGAAAATTGACACACCAATGAGAAATGAAGAAAAAAAATACACTATTCTACTGGAAACAAGTCCGTTAAAAATCCTGAATTAACAATAGCTATACTCAATATTCACTAATAAATTATTACTTCCTGTTTCGTGAATAATGTTCAAAAATCGGTGAGTTAAATTAATATGGATTTAAATTTTACGTTACTTTATGTAAAATTAACACATTTTTATTAAAAATATTTGTAAATTTATATAGCATTAACACCACAATTCATGAAACACTTTAAAATCACTTATCACTATGAAAAAATTATTATTCCCGGTCCTTTTTGGATTGACCATTGTTTCCCTAACAGCATGTAAACATCCCGGAAAGGAAGCTGAAACCATTACTGTTGCTACCCCGGAAAACACAGATGAGATCACAAAAAATGTGTATGTTGACAACTATGGAGAAAAAATAGAAGTAACGATCAACAACACTAAAAATACAGCCACAATACATTTAAACGGCAAAACTTTTGACCTCAAAAAGAGTGATGCATTACCTGAATATACAGCCTCCAATGAAGAGTATCAATACTCTGATATTAAGGGCAATATAACTTTCCTGAAAAAAACTGCAGATATGGTCCTGTTTCATGTTAAACAGTCAAAAAAAGAGTCCGGACCTGCAAAAATGGCATCGTATTAGCATAGGGAAAAGCATTCATATTAAAAAATAAGCATTATGAAAAGTTTATATTATTATTTATCGGCACTTGTTATCGCAACATTTTTGGTTGTTTCCTGTACTACACAAAACGCACAAAAACCAACTAATGATATTACAGGAAAAACCTGGAAACTTACTGAGTTGAACGGCAAACCAATAGAGCTGAAAAATCCTAAAAACAATCCTTATTTCAAGCTTGAAATGAATGGAATGAGATATGAAGGAAATGCAGGATGCAACGGTTTGGGAGGTACGTTTGAAATCAAACCTGAAGTGATGAGAATTAAGTTCAATCAGGGAATGTCTACGATGATGGCTTGTGAAGATCTGGATATTGAAAACCAGTTTACCAAAGCAATTCTTGCTGCTGATAATTATTCTGTAAATGGAAATACTCTTACTTTAAACAAAGCCAGAATGGCTCCTTTAGCTAAATTTGTTCTTCAGTAATTTTATATTATTACATAAAATATAAAGACGCCTCAATGTATGGGGCGTCTTTTTTATTATTTCCTTTTCTTATTGTACAGGATATAACAAACTAAAAGACTTATATTCACCAAAACAGCAAATGAATTTGATAGAATAATAGGAAGCTCATCTTTTTTAAATCCATACCATACCCATAGTGACAGCCCTGAAATAAGGACTAAAAGCATGAGCAACGAGATATCTTCCACATTCTTTTCTCTGATCACTTTTACCAACTGGGGAATCATGGAGACAGAAGTAAGAATCCCGGCCACTATACCTAATACATTTTCATTCATAATTGTAAACTTTGATATCTGTACTAAGATACATTATTGAAATCTGTTCAATGATACTTCTTCATGCAATGGAACATTTTCTTCAATAAAACGGAATAAATCCCTCGAAAAATAGCAGCCATTCAGGATACCACGAGCTCCCAGTCCGTTAAAAACATACAGATTGCTGAATGTCTGATGCCTGCCGATAATTGGTCTTCTGTCTTTTACTGTCGGACGGAATCCGAAATGTACTTCTTCCACTTCAAAATCATACGGATAAAATTCAGAGAGCCCATTGACTAACTGTGCCACCGCAGATTCATCAATATGGTGGTGAAGCTGCTCCCGATCGTATGTTCCTCCGTAAAAATATAACCCATTTCCGGTTGGAAACAAAAAGTGTTTTTTCTTAATAGTGATATTTTCGGGAATCGGTTGAGAAAGTT
This sequence comes from Chryseobacterium gleum, assembly GCF_900636535.1. Taxonomy (NCBI): domain Bacteria; kingdom Pseudomonadati; phylum Bacteroidota; class Flavobacteriia; order Flavobacteriales; family Weeksellaceae; genus Chryseobacterium; species Chryseobacterium gleum. The sequence goes on along the minus strand of NZ_LR134289.1, from coordinate 4,498,633 downwards.
TCACTTTTATATGGTGTCCTTTGTTCGGATTTACTGTAATTTCAGAAAAATATGGATTATCTTTTACTCCCATGCCTTCGCAGAAGATTATATTTTTGAAGCTAAAATCCTTATAGACCGATTCAGAAGGGTTCAATTTCGTATAATCAAATTTTTCTTTGATCAAATGACCATTTTTTTCAAAATAACTGAATAGACCACTGAAAAAACCATTGACATTAAGTCTGGCAGACTGATTCACCTTTCCGGAGAGAAAATCGTTTTTTACTACGTTTAAGCGATCAAAATTTTTGTCAAGGAAATCTGATAATTCTTCATTTTCCGATTTTTTAAGCCAGAGATTCTGTTCGTTCTCATCATGAAAAATTCTGTGGATTGGAGCATTGATCAGGTAATTTTCTCCGGTATAGGATTCTATTTCCTGAAGACTATCTTTCAGAAAATCTATTTGTTCCTGTGCTTTCCAGAATGTAGTAAACTTTTTTAAAACTACCGGATTGATAATTCCTGCCGAAACCTGAGAAGCACTTTTTCTTCCTTCGGAAAAGATCACAAAAGATTTGTTATTTTTAATTAGCTGATGAGCCAGAAAAAGTCCCGCATATCCGTCTCCAACAATAATATAATCTACATTTTTCATATGAGAAATTTCATTTATTTAAAGGTCATATGTAATCGCCTATTTCATTGATTGTTGATCGGTAATAAACAAAGGGCGATTTCATAATAAAAAAACCTGAGTAAAAATACTCAGGTTTTCTATAAATATCAAGTGAAATCTAGTAATTCCACATATCATTTTCCATTTCAAGAATCTGTGCTTTGATTCTGTCACTTTCTTCCAGCTGCTCATCTGCATTTTTAGGAATATAGTCTTTGATAACACCATCTCCTAAACCGCTTGAAGATTTATAGATAATAGAAGAAAATCTTCTTGCATTAATAACATCATCGAAAGATAGATCAGCAGACGAATTTTTTCTGTTGAAAACATAATTGTTTGCTAAAATATCACGAGCACTTGGGTAATAAATCCAGAATAAATCGATCAATTCATCAGCTCCGGCCAGAGGCTGGCCGTCAGGACCAATTCTTCCGACAGATGTAGGATCCGGACCCATAGCAGCGATACCAAGTGGTCTGTACTTCATCTGACCATCCCTTTTATCGATAAACCACATACCCATTATTTTAAGAACTTTTACTTTATCAGTAGTAGTTCTGATGATATCTGTAAGTCTTTTCTTCTCGTCTTCTGTAAGTGTTCTTCCAGAGTTCAGGATATCGATAGCTTCTTCGTCAAGTCTTACACTTTCCAGTCTTTTCTGAATGGCTTCAGGTGAAAGTCTTGTAACAAAGTTTTCATCATCATAAACTTCTTTGATGTCTCCTTTAAGAGCTCCATCAAGTAATAACTGATATAAAGATCTTGTAGAACTTGAAAGAAGACCATCCGGATTATCATAATAGAACGGCTGGTTGATCTTATCATTCATATCAATGATTTCCCAAACAAACATACTTTTGTAAATATCCTTGTCATCAACGAAACCATATTCAAGAGGCTTTACTTTATTGCTGATAACAGTATCCCCTGCTTTTCTCATTGATTCAGCTCTCATCTGTCTGAATTCCTCAGGAGAAGCAGCATTCAGAATAGTTTGGGAAAATGCGAATCCCGAAACTAAAACGAAAAGGGTGCTAATATATTTTTTCATAATATGATTTTACAAATTAACCTTATTGAACATTAATAATTACAGGTGAAATTTCCTTAAGCCTTTGGATTCCAAGTCCTGTAGCTGTCGCCTGAATATCATAGATCTGAACTACATCACCAGGTCTAAGGTTTCTAAGCATACCTTCTGCTCCTGATAATGAGCTACCCTGAATCAGAGTACCTGCTTTTCCTGGAAGCTTAATAATAAAGCTGTTAACAGTGAATGAAACAGGGAAATCAAAGTCTGGTAAAGTAGCAGTAACAATCTGGTTAGGTATAGAACCTGCCGGCATAAAGTTTACAGCTTTACCTCTGATCTGACCTTGTGGTCTTGGGATATTCTTAATTCTATATTCAAATACCTGAGAAACTGTTTTACCATATGGATCTGTTCCTGATAATGTCAACTTCACTACATTTCCTGTAGTAGGAGTAACATTCCATTTACCCTGACCTGTGCTCTTCACAGTAGCTCCTGCTGCAGATAATGAAAGTTTAGAATTGTCAGCACCTAAGATTGATCCTGAAACAGGGTTCTCAAGTCCTCTATACATTACATTCATCTTATCAGCAGAAAGCAATAATCCTTTTTCAAGTTTTACTTCTCTTGGTCCTGCAATTACATTATAAGTATGTGTCCAAGGGAAAGACTGTGGTTTCCCTGAAGCATCTGTTAATGTAATAGTTCCTCCTAGTTTATGTTCACCGATTCCGGAACCTGAAATCTGCATGATACCTTTACCGTTTTCAACTTTGCTTACTCCAGAAATGCTGATCTTGTTACTGTTAGAATAAGTTCCCAACATTACTTTTACTTCAGCCTGTTTTCCTGCCTGGATATCTACCGGACCTGAAACAATAGGCTCATAGCTTGAGAATTTGATATTCGCATCTACTTTTTCCTGAAGTAATAGTGCCAATGCATCCGACTGAACGTTTCTGGCATCATTTTGGATAATTTCCAGATTAGATATTGCAGCGATTAACGGCTGATGGTAAAATTTATTCTGGAACCATGTCTTTTCATTTGGAGATGTTCCTTTAGGATACTCCGCAATAAGAGACTTATTAGCTCTGGCTACTAAATCCTGTAACTGAGAATTGCTTCCAAAAGTAGTATTGATGTAGTTTCTTACGTCATCAATTTTAGCTTTCAGATCTAATGCATTCTTCGAAGGGGTATTTTCATCTCCTTCTTTAAAGAAGTATTCAGTTGTTGCTTCATTGTTGTTCAATGCAGCAAAGTTCTCACTTACATCAATATCTTTTCCTGTTTTAGGATCTTTGTCATGAAACTCAGATTGTTTCTTCAACAAATCTTTAACATCCTGAGCAGATTTTACTAACGCATCAATTTTGGTTTTCAATACTTTGTACTGAGCCCAAGGCTGTGCGTAGGTATCCGGAACCTGCTGAGCCTTAGCTTCCAAAGTTCTTTCAAAGATCTTCTCGTTTTTTCTTTCTGTTAAAGTTCTGGTTTCATTCAATGCTCTGGTAGAGTCATAGTATGATCTGATGATTTCTGCATCAATATTTAGGGCCATCATCGCGATGAAAACCAAATACATCAGGTTGATCATCTTCTGACGAGGGGTCTGTTTTCCTTGTGCCATTCTCTTTTCTTTGTTTTTAATTAAGTAGTTAAATTTAGAAATGGTTAGGAATTAAGACTTCATAGCAGTTAGCATACCACCATAAACTCTATTTAAGTTATTAAGATTAGTTGTTAAACCCTGTAGCTCTTGATTGAATTTCTCAGACTGCTCTGCAGATTTCTGCATATCCGCAACATACTTGTTAGCAAATTCAGATTGTCTCTTACCGCTTTCAAGCTGCATTGCATAAAGAGCATTCATGCTTTCCATGTGCTGGGCAGCTTTGTTTAATTGCTCATTATATTTATGGGTAGAAGCAGATACGTCAACAGTTTGGTTGATTTGATCGACAGAGCTTGAGAATTTATCAATTCCTGTTCTTAATCTTTCAAATAACTGAACGTCTAATCTTGCGTCTTCAAGCATTTTATCCAATTTGCTGGAAAGAGAGTTTTCTAATTCAGCAAACTGAGCACTTGTATTTTTAGTTGTTACATTAGAATGTAAAGGGTTTGGGTTGGCATGCTTATCCAATAATTCAGGATAAACATTTTCCCAGGCATAAGACTCCTCAGTTTTAGGTGGGTCAAATGCGAAAATGATAAAGATAATCGCTTCAGTAATAAGCCCTACTGTAAGAGCCATATTTCCGTTAATTGGTCCCAGTGTAATGTGAGTAATTTTAAGCCAAGCTCCAAGAATTACAATTGCAGCACCGAATGAATAAAAGAAATTCATCCAAGCATCTTTAGTCTTAAACATATTGAGTTAGTTTTTTTAATATTAAATAAAATTGTTATTGAAAAATTGTCTGATTAGTTTCTGTTAATTCTTCTTGGCTTAACAGCTGCTTCAGGAATATCCTGTACAGTTCTGAATCCGATATAGCTTCTTGCGGAATCTTTTCTTTCCCAATCTCTTGCACCAGTCATTAGCGCATAACCTATATCTTTCCAAGATCCACCTCTTACAGATTTCTTCGTATCTAATTTATCTTTAGTAGAAGGATTTAATGTAGAAGTAAATCCAGCTGAAGAGTTGTTGTATGAAGATGATGTCCACTCAGAAACGTTTCCAGCCATATCAAATAACCCAAATCCATTTTTCTTAAATTTCTTAACTGGAGCTGTATATGTATAAGTACCTTTTTTCTCGTCTTCCATGTAGTTACCTCTCTTAGGTTTGAAGTTGGCAAGGTAGCAACCTCTGTCATCCATTAAATATGGACCACCCCAAGGGTAAGTAGCATTTTGCATTCCGCCTTTTGCAGCGTATTCCCATTCAGTTTCTGTCGGAAGACGGAACTCTAATGGTCTTTGTTTTTTTCTTTTTAAACTTTCGTTGTAATCTGTTTTCAATTTAGATCTGAAGTTACAATAAGCCCTTGCCTGATCCCAGGTAACCCCAACAACAGGATAGTCTTTATAAGCCTTGTGCCAGAAATACTGTTCAAACAATGGCTCATTGTAAGCAAAGTGGAAATCTTTTACCCAAACTGTCGTATCAGGATAGATCGCAATACTTTCGCTTTTCAGGTAATTAGCTCCTCTTTCGTTATCAGCAACTGCAGCATCCATATCTCCCCAACGGTAAGTATATTTAAGCTTGCTTACATCTAAAATTCTTTCGTTTCCGATTCTTGAGGAAGTAGGCAGATACATAGATTCTAAAACTTCTGCGTATTCTACATCCGGATATTTTGATGTGCTCCAGTGTAAAGGAATTTTCCAATCTAATCTTTTGCTTGCATCATAGCCTCCGTCTTCCCGGCCACCCTGGCCTTCCATATATTCTTGATAAGGTGTTAAATTTTCTTCTTTTTTAGCAAGGTATGCATAATCTCCTATGCTTGCCCCTTTACGTCCGCCTTCATCACCACCTTCTCCGGCAGCTTCAGCAAGTAAAGTTCTTGCGATAGAGTCTCTTACATAATTGATAAATACTCTGTATTCTGCATTAGTAGTTTCTGCTTCATCCATGAAGAAAGAAGAAACAGTAACTGTCTTCAATGCTGCTTTTTCAGGTGTATTTGTCGGATCCTGGTCTGCTAAACCAGCAACAAACGAACCTGCAGGAATTGCAACCATTCCGTATGGTCTTTCCGCAACAAATGATTTAGTTTTTTCTCTTGGTATCAATTCTCCTTTTGTTCCTGGCTTCCCTACAGAAGAGCTGCCACCACCTGAACAAGATACCGATGCTACCGACGCAGACAATAATAAAAGAAATATCCTTTTCATGTTAATTTTTATAATTAAGCCGTAAATATATAATTTTTTTAAGAAACTTTTAAGATTTTTTTTGAAATAACGGAAGAAATCTAAATTTATTTTATTTACAACAACTTTTTATTCCACGGTAACAGATTTTGCAAGGTTTCTCGGTTGATCTACGTTGGCTCCTCTATAAACTGCAATATAATAAGCAAGCAGTTGCAGAGGTACGGAAGCAACGATTGGAGAGAAACATTCTGAAGTTTCAGGGATTTCGATAACATAATCTGCCATTTCGCTCACCTGACGGTCTCCTTTATTAACTACAGCGATAATTTTTCCTTTTCTCGCTTTAATTTCCTGAACATTACTTACAATTTTATCATAGTGACCTTTTCTTGGTGCTATAATAACTATCGGCATGTTTTCATCGATCAGGGCAATCGGACCGTGCTTCATTTCTGCAGCCGGGTATCCTTCTGCATGGATATAAGAAATTTCTTTTAATTTTAAGGCTCCTTCTAAGGCTGCAGGATAGTTATATCCTCTTCCTAAATAAAGGAAATTGGTAGCTTTCACAAAATCTTTCGCAATATTCTGTGTAAGCTCATGAGTAGTATTTAACACTTCTTCAATTTTCTTAGGCATAGCATCAAGCTCAGCAATTAAGCTCATGAACTCAGCATTTCCTAAATTTCCGTTGTGTTTTCCTAATTTAAATGCAATTAAAGTAAGAATGGTAAGCTGCGCTGTAAATGCTTTTGTAGAAGCAACTCCAATCTCAGGACCGGCGTGTGTATATGACCCGGCATCTGTAATTCTTGCAATGGAAGAATCTACCACATTACATATACCATATATAAATGCTCCTTTTTCTTTTGCCAGTTTTAAAGCAGCCATCGTATCAGCAGTTTCTCCGGACTGGGAAATGGCAATCACGACATCTTTATCTGTAATGATCGGATTTCTGTATCTGAATTCTGATGCATACTCTACTTCCACTGGAATTCTTGCATATTCTTCAATCAGATATTCTCCGATAAGACCTGCATGCCAAGAAGTACCACACGCGATAATAATAATTCTGTTTGCATTTTTGAATCTCTCCACATGATCCCAGATTCCGGCCATTTTGATAATTCCTTCATCAACAAGAAGTCTACCTCTCATTGTGTCGTGTACAGATTTAGGCTGTTCAAAGATCTCTTTAAGCATGAAGTGCTCGTAACCTCCTTTTTCTATCTGCTCAAGACTCAGCTTAAGCTCCTGAATTTCCGGCTCAATTTTAGAGTTTTCATTGATTGTTCTGATATCTACCCCGTTTTCCAGAGAGATTGTTGCCATATGACCTTCTTCAAGATAAATGGCTTCTTTTGTAAATTCTACGAAAGGAGAAGCATCAGATGCAATAAAGTATTCTTTATCCCCGATTCCGATTGCTAAAGGAGAACCTAATCTTCCTACCACCAATACTCCCGGGTAATCTTCGTGAAGTACAGTAATTGCATAAGCTCCGTATACTTCATTCAATGCATATCTTACTGCTGTCGGGAAATCAATATCAGGATTAAGATCCATAAAATACTGGATAAGATTTACCAATACTTCTGTATCTGTTTCTGATTTGAAGGTAAATCCTTTTTCCGTAAGCATTGTTTTAATGGTATCATAGTTTTCGATGATACCATTATGTACAATTGCTATTTTTCCATTGTTGGACAAATGCGGGTGGGAATTTCTGTCACTAGGAACTCCATGGGTTGCCCAACGGGTGTGCCCCATTCCAATTTTAGACTTTCCTTTTAGTTCTTTGGAAATATTTACCAAATCTTCCACTTTACCTTTTGTTTTTTCTACTTCCAGCTTGTTATCTGGACTTTCCAAAACAATTCCGGCACTGTCATACCCTCTATATTCCAATCTTCTAAGACCATTAATTACAATTTCATAAGCGTCTTGAAATCCTGTATATCCTACTATTCCGCACATATTTTATTTTGTCTAGTGTTGTTTGTTGTTTATTGTCTTCTATTTTTTCGTACCATAAGTCACCAGTAACTGGATTCTTTTTGGATTGGTATTCGTTTTATCTACTCCTGTAAGAATAATTCTGTTCATGTCAAATGCTCTTGTCGTATTACGAACTCCTAAAAGGGTTCCTGTAGCATTGGCAGCAAATGATCCGGCAGTAATTACTAATGGTTTATTAACAATTGGTTTTGTATCATTTCCTACTGTTTCTGTTTTTCCTTCAACAAGATCCTTAATTGTTTTGGTTACGACAAAATCATAATAACCAGGATTTTCTTTATAATAATATAATCCAAGTCCGCTTGTCAGGTCTGATGTGAATTTCAGTGCTGATGTGGAATAATCAATAGCCCCATTATTTAATGTATTGGTTAAAAGAGTAAACCTGCGGTCTTCAGTAGAGCCTGTATTTTTCCATGTATCAGGATCCAGGTACACTCTGATCTTAGCACTTACAATACCTGCTTTATTTTTATTATAAACATCCTTAAGCTCTGCAATTGTTTCATCCTTAATTTTTACGATCACAGAAGGACCACCCATTCCCTGAACAAAAAGTCTGGCATCACCATCATTAGGATTACTTGCAGCCAATGCAGATGCAACAGGGGAACCAGATCTGCTGTATTCATACAGTCCCAGATGCGCATTAGCACTTCCTAAGTTAAAATTAAGGGTTGTCTGCGGTCTTGTAGTTGTTCCGTTGTCTGTTTTATCATATTTATAATACATGATAAGCTGCAGATCATTAGGAGAGAACTGGTAGAGATATTTATCAGTTTCATCTATAGAAATTTTTATTCCTTTAAAATATCTGATAAAGTTAGCAGCATCCTGAAGCTCAGGCTTACCTTTTTTATCAAGAATGTGAGTCTGGAAAAAGTCTGTATTACTTAACTTCATTCTGAATCCAAGGTTTCCTGTAAATACGACTGAGTTGTCAGATTTTTTTGTAATGGAAACGGAACTGATTTTACCATCAAATACTCCTGAACCTAACAGTTCACCAGTACTTATTGATGCGTTGGAACGTTTTAAGGCATCATTATTTGCATCTAAGAACGTAGTCACTTCATGTACATTGATTTTCATTGTTTTTGAAGCCACTTTACCATATTTACGAACCGGATAAGTTTTCTTTTCAATGGAAACCGCTGTAGCTACACCATCTACCGGGAAATCACTTTTATCGAATGTATTTGTTTTCAATGAATCACTTTCAAAGAAATAAGTATTCGCAGTTGTATTTGCTGGTGGTCTTACTACAAGCACCACGGAATCTACTTTTGGATTGGCTCCGTTAAAGTCATAATTATCTACCGGCATTCTCAGCTGAGTAACATAAGAAGCTCTCTGCATCCCGAACTGGTTTTCAGTAAAAGCTCCAAGAACACCAACATAAGTAGCAGCACCTGATTCGTTCAATCCACTGATCAGCCTTGACGCATCACTTTTGATGGAATCTTTATTATCATAATTGTATGCTATAACAGGATATGAAATTTCATTGCCTTGTACTGCATCACCATTAAACAGCTGCTCACCAAGAGAATCCGGATCAGGTTCACAGTTATAAAGGAATGTACTTCCGAAAAACGCCATCAAAAGTATGGCGAATGTCCTTTTAAGATTATGAGTCATTAAAATGTGTTTTTAATAAAGTTGATTTATAGAATCTATGTCAAGATATTCCGACTTTTGGGTTGTTGCTTCGTTGAAGGCCTTATCCAGGTCTTCATCCAGAAACTCGTCACCCTTCACAACGGCGTCCACATAGTTCATACTTTCAATAACAAAACTTTTAATCGTTGGGTTATCTAACGCTTTTAATCCTGAAATATTATCAAATTGCAGTTTTTCACTGATCTTTTTATCCAGATCAGCATCTTTCTCATTGTAAAGAGAAAGTACAATTTTAGCGTCTTTGAAATAAGTATCTGATTCGTAGTAAGTTTTAAGATAAATTGGAACAAAAGAGGACATCCATCCATTTAAATGGATCACATCCGGCACCCAGTTTAGCTTCTTAATGGTTTCAATAACTCCTCTGGCAAAGAAAATAGCTCTTTCGTCATTGTCATCGAAAGGATTTCCTTCATCGTCGAAATAATATTGTTTTCTTTTGAAGTATTCTTCATTGTCAATAAAGTAAACCTGAAGTCTTTCCCCCGGAAGAGACGCTACTTTAATGATCAGAGGCTGGTCCAGGTCATTGATAATAATGTTCATTCCTGAAAGGCGGATTACCTCATGAAGCTGGAACTTTCTCTCACTTATTTGTCCAAATCTTGGCATAAAAACTCTTACATCATTGCCTTCTTGGTGCATCTTAAGTGCCATTTTGTTTACCACTGCAGCCATATTTGTATCTTCCTGATATGGATACATCTCTGTAGTAATGTACAGTATTTTTTGATTCGGCATAAACTTTCTATCTAATTTTTGTAAAAATGCTTTAATGTGCAAAATTACAAAAAAACATCCAACATTATTTTAATTAACATTTTTTTACGATAATTCCCTTTTTCAAATTAATAAAAGCACATATTATTATGCGATATTTTTACTATTTTTGAAATAGTATTAAAATAAACTATGGAAGTTATAAAAAACAGGAAAGTTCTTCAGGATTTCATTGAGAGACAGAAAGAAATGGGAAAGAGAATCGGCTTTGCCCCTACTATGGGAGCCTTACACAAAGGGCATCTTTCTCTGTATGAAGAGGCAAAAAAAGAAAATGACCTTGTTATTTCTTCAATTTTTGTAAATCCAACCCAGTTCAATAATCCTGAAGATCTGGAAAAGTATCCTAGAGATATTAACCGAGATATACTCATTCTTCAGAATTCTGGCCTTGTAGATGCTGTTTATATCCCAGAGGTAGCAGATATTTATCCTGAAAAGGCAGAAAGTAAGCACTATGATTTTGATGGATTGGAAAGTGAGATGGAAGGAAAATCAAGACCCGGACATTTTGACGGGGTGGGAACTGTTGTAGAAGAGCTTTTCAGACAGGTACAGCCAGACAATGCTTATTTTGGTGAAAAGGATTTCCAGCAGCTCGCCATCATAAAAAAAATGGTAGAGAAGAAACACCTTCCTGTTAAAATAACCGGAGTTCCTATTTACAGAGCAGAAAACGGATTGGCACTAAGCTCCAGAAACCAAAGACTTCATGAAGACCGCAAAGAAGCTTCAAAAGTGATCTATGAGACTTTAAAAAAAGTAAACGATTGGTTCAGGACGGTTTCTATTCCGGAAATCAAAGAAAGAGTAACTGACATTTTTGATGACCAGCCGGGAATGAAACTGGAATATTTCCTGATTGCCGATGAAAACACATTACAGGAAACTGATTTTTTCTATAAAGACAGAAATTTCAGAGCCTTTATTGTAGTAGTGGTAGATGGAGTACGATTAATTGACAATATGCATCTGGACTAATCATTCAGAATTTAAATAATATATCCCTGACTTTTAGTTGGGGATTTTTTATTGAAAAAAAGAAAGATAACAAACCTGATTCATACAAAAATCAAAGGCCTCCTGAAGGAAGCCTTTGAAACACCAAATCACAAAATATTAATATGAAAAAAATTTACTTTTCAGTAAACTTGTGACCCGGCTGGGATTCGAACCCAGGACCCATACATTAAAAGTGTATTGCTCTACCAGCTGAGCTACCGAGTCGGCCACAATTAAAATGAAATAAATTTCAATATTAATTATAAATTTTTCTTTGCAGTGCCTGCGACTGGACTCGAACCAGCACATCCTTAGGAAACCACCCCCTCAAGATGGCGTGTCTACCAATTTCACCACGCAGGCAATAAAATCACAAAACAGTAATCTTTATTGCTAGTGACCCGGCTGGGATTCGAACCCAGGACCCATACATTAAAAGTGTATTGCTCTACCAGCTGAGCTACCGAGTCGGCCACTTATTATAACAAGTTTTCATTTAAGTAATGTCCCTTGTTTTAAGTGGTGCAAAGATATGACTTTTTTCTTTATCTCAAAACTTTTTCGCAAATTTGTTTAAAAAAAATTCATGGTAATTTCATTGATCGGATACATGGGAAGTGGCAAATCACACATTTCCAAAATATTAAGCGAAAAAATCGGTTTTAAACTGATTGATCTCGATAAAGAGATTTCCAGACGAAATAAATTAACCATCCCTGAGATTTTTGAAAAAAAGGGAGAGATTTACTTTAGAAAGCTGGAAAGGGAGGCATTGGAAGAGATATTGGCTTCTGAAGAAAATGTGGTTTTAAGCCTTGGCGGAGGAACTCCTGTGTACTATAATAATATGGAGATCATCAACCATAATTCCAAGAGTGTCTTTTTAAGAACAGGAGTAGGAACATTAGTGGAAAGGCTTTCAAAACAGAAAGAGAAAAGACCACTCATTGCCAACATATCAGATGAAGACCTGCCGGAATTCATTGCCAAACATTTATTTGAAAGAAATCAGTTTTACAGCAAAGCACAATTTACTGTAGGAACAGATTCCAGGGAACCAGAAGACATTGTTAACGAAATAATAGAAAAGCTCTATCTCTAGAGCTTTTACTTTTATATTAATCTTCGTTCTCCTCTTCACTGTCTGTCTCTCCAAAAAAATCATCCCAGTCTGTGAAATCTGAGTCGATATCGTTTCCTACATATTCATCCATTTCTCTTCTGTCTTTTTTGGTAGGTCTTCCCTCCCCTTTATTTCTGTAATAATCCTGTGACATCTTGCGAAGTTTCAGCAATTCGTATTGTTCTTTATCGGTCACATCCTGTATGTGAAGGGGTACCAGCTTGGCTCCTATCCTGCTCTTTGGAATTTGAATTACCTTTATTTTATAATCAATCTGATTCTTACGGATTTTAATTGTATCCCCTTCCTTTACCTCTTTAGATGACTTTACGGCAGACGTTCCTATAGAAACTCTGTTCTTTTTAATCTCCTCTGCTGCAATACTTCTCGTCTTATAAAAACGAATGCTCCATAAAAATTTATCTATTCTCATATTTTTTTATACTTTTGCCGTTATATTATTTGTAAAGTAATTAAAGTTTTTTGAAATGAAAAAAATATTTTTATATATCCTTGCAGGATCTTTGTGTTTTTCTGCTTGTAAGAAAGATGATTCGATTGATACCTATGTAGAGCCGGAAGATGTTGCTACACAAAACACATACGATGATCAGGCTATTAAGAAATTCATGGATGAGAATTATCTGGATGCGCAAGGTAATATAAAAGCTTTCAGTTCTACAGATACTGCGGATGACACTGAAAAGAAGCTGTCTGAACTGAGTCCTGTAACACTACCTTCAGGAACAATCTATATTGTCAGAAGCGGAGCTCAGCCAACGCCAGCTGATTCTGCAAAAACCATTAAGGATGATGATATTATCAAAATCATGGGAAGAGCATATTCTTACCTTGCAGTTAATTCTGACGGAAACACTTCATTTACTTCAAAAACTGCATTTTTAAATACCATTGATGGAACAGGCGTTCCAGTTATTGATCCTACGTATTATTATGTAAAGCAATCAATACTGGAAGCTGGTACAACTGATGCGGCAAAACAGCCTGGTTATTATCAAATATCAGGTTTCAGAGAAGCTTTACAGAAATTTAAAGCATTCAATGATCTTTTGAATGAAACTCCTTATAACCTACAGGGAGTCATTATTGTTCCTTCCAGAGCTGCTTTTGCAAGAAACCCTCATTATCCGTATTTAAACATGTCTTACAGAAACAGGTCTTTTGTATTCAACTTTCAGATTTATGGAAGAGCTGACAGACCTGATGGAGAAAAACAAAAGTAACAATAGAATAATACAAAATAAAAATAGCCCCTAAAATGATCATTTTGGGGGCTATTTTTATTTTGTATCAAAGTGAATTACGATCTTGCCTTCTGTTTTACATTTCCTAAAATATCCGGGAAATAAAGGTCTGCAAGATGGTCAAACTCATCTCCTCTCATAAACATGGTAGCATCTACTTCTTCATAAGAACTTCTTCCCGCAGCAGCAATAAGTTCGTTGCAGGTGTGAAGGGTATTTTTATGGAAGTGATATACTCTTTCTGCCTTATCCGTCACATCAAGTCCTTTAATAAGCATTTTATCCTGTGTTGCAACTCCTGTAGGACAGTTGTTTGAGTTACACCTCAACGCCTGTATACATCCTAAAGAGAACATAAATCCTCTGGCATTATTACACATATCTGCTCCCATTGCAATGGCTCTCAGAATATCAAGACTGGTAAGAACTTTACCGCTGGCAATTACTCTTAATTTACTTCTTACATTATAGTTGTTAAGTGTCCTGTTTACAAATATTAAAGCCGGCTCTAACGGCATTCCTACTCCGTCAGAAAATTCCGGTGGTGCTGCACCTGTTCCTCCTTCCGCTCCATCTATGGTGATAAAGTCCGGATAAATTTTAAGAACATTCATCTGTACACAGATATCTTCAAATTCTTTGGTATCACCGATACAAAGTTTAAAACCGACCGGCTTCCCTCCTGAAAGATCTCTCAGCTGCTGTACAAACCTCAACAGTCCTGTAGCATCAGAGAAAGCGGTATGTGACGGTGGAGAAATAACGGTCATTCCCGGTGTTACGTGACGAATTGCTGCAATTTCCGGAGTATTTTTCACTCCCGGAAGCACTCCTCCATGGCCTGGTTTTGCTCCTTGTGATAATTTGATCTCAATCATTTTCACATTAGGAAGGGTTGAATATTTGGTAAACAACTCAGGGTTGAATTTTCCTTCATCATCACGGCAACCAAAATACCCAGTTCCTATCTGCCAGCACAAATCTCCTCCCTCCAGATGATAAGGCGAGATTCCTCCTTCTCCTGTATTATGATAAAAGTTCCCTTTTTTAGCACCTCTGTTCAATGAAATCTGCGCTCTGTCACTCAATGCCCCGAAACTCATTGCTGAGATATTGAATAAGGAAGCGTGGTAAGGTTGTGTACACTGCTCACCGCCAACCCATACTCTGGGAAGTTCTTCTGATGGTGACTTTGCATAAATAGAATGCTTGATTCCTTCGTATTTTCTGTGGTTCACTTCCAGCTGTGTCCCGAAAGCTACCGTATCACTTAAATTTTTTGCACGTCTGTATACTGCAGAACGCTGGTTTCTTGGAAACGGTTTCCCGTCTGTTTCCCTTTCAATAAAGTATTGCTGCATTTCAGGTGAAATACTTTCGAAAAAATACCTGAAATATCCCAATACAGGAAAGTTCCTTAAAATAGCATGTTTCGATTGGTAAGCATTGTAAACACCCAATGCATAAATTGCGGATAACAGCGTCGGTATCCAGTAATGCGCTCTGATCAGTATTGCTATAATCCATGTAGCAACTACTAATACAATTCCCCAAGATAAAAACTTATCTCTCATGAATGTAGTATTTAAAGTTTAAAAATAAATTTAGTAGAATTTTTGCAAAGAGCCTATGCTTTTGCTAAAAAATTTTCGTAGGAAGATTGCACAGAAACCGTGCCATCTGACAGGATTTTTTCTAAATTCAGAAATTCAATTTGGTTTACGGATGCAGGATCAAAGTCTTTCTGGACTCTCACATAGTTTTCTGTGAAGCCAAACATTTTTCCGTCTTTATTTTCATGCTCCCAAAGAACAGGAAGCGTTTTTCCAAGTTGTGTCTGATAAAATGCCATCTTCTTCTTTTCAGAAAGTATTCTCAGCATTTTATTACGTTTTTTTCTTTCCGTTACTGGAACTACTTCGTCCATTGATGCAGCTTCCGTATTTTCTCTTTCAGAATAGGTAAATACGTGAAGATAGGTAATAGGAAGCTCATTCAGGAAATTATAGGTTTCCATAAATCTTTCCTCTGTTTCTCCCGGGAATCCTACAATAACATCTACACCGATAGCCGCATCAGGCATCACCTCGCGGATCTTGTTCACTCTGTCGTTGTAAAGTTTGGTCAGGTAACGACGTTTCATCTTTTTCAAAAGATCATCGCTTCCGGATTGTAACGGGATATGAAAATGCGGAACAAAGCTTCTGCTTTTAGAAACCAGTTCAATACTTTCATCTTTTAAAAGGTTAGGTTCAATAGAAGATATACGGATTCTTTCTATCCCTTCTACTTTATCCAGCTCTGAAATAAGATCAAGAAAAGTGTGCTCGTGTCTTTTATTTCCGAACTCCCCTTTACCGTAGTCACCGATATTCACACCTGTAAGAACAATTTCTTTGATGTCTTTTGCAGCGATTTCCGTGGCATTTCGGAGAACATTTTCGATGGTATCAGAACGTGAAATTCCTCTTGCTAACGGAATGGTACAGTAAGTACATTTGTAATCACAGCCATCCTGTACTTTCAGGAAAGCTCTGGTCCTGTCACCAATAGAATAACTTCCGATAAAGAAGTCGGTTTCTTCAATTTCACATGAATGAACTATTCCTTCGTTTTCAGATTTCTCCAAATCATCAAGGTAGCTTAGAATATTGAATTTTTCTTTAGCTCCCAAAACAAGATCAACGCCTTCAATCTGTGAAATTTCTTCAGGTTTCAGCTGTGCATAACAACCCACGATAACCACCAGACCTTCCGGATTGGCTTTCATTGCTCTTTTTACGTGAAGTTTACATTCGCGGTCAGCATTTTCTGTCACAGAACATGTATTGATAACATACACATTCGCTTTTTCATCAAAACTTACCTTCTCATAACCTGCATCTGTTAATTGACGGGCAATAGTAGATGTTTCTGCAAAGTTTAGTTTGCAGCCAAGTGTATGAAACGCGGCAGTTCTGTGAAAAGTAGACATTTGTTACTCCTGAATTTTATGGGTGCAAAGATAGTAATTTTAATAAGAATGCAAGATTGATTCAATCTATTGTTTATATTCGTCCCTCACTTCAGGACTGTTTTGAAAGCAGACAGGTGATGAATTGTTTTGCTGATCTGTGCTTGAAAATCTGGTTTTCATTTCTGTATTAAACTGTTGGGAACGGTTTCTGGCAATAGAAAGTGTATTCCAGTCTTCATTTTTTATCATTTTGGCGATATAAACAATCTGTCCGATATGATATGGATAATGAGCCAGCTGACGAAAAACTGCGTCCATCACAGAATGCCCTTCGCCTCTGATATATATTGTTGAATAAAGATTCTCATCATTTATTTTGTTAAGAGCATTAAAAAAACAGGCCCACCCTTTTTCCCAATATTCAAGGACTTCTTCTTTAGTTGTAAAAGAGTTGACAAACTCATCATCACGGTTACGATAAGACTTTTCCCCGTCTTCAGTAAGGAAATTGGTCCATCTTGAAAGCATATTTCCGGCAATATGTTTCACTATTACAGCAATAGAATTACTTTCTTCATTATACTGCCAGAACATCTGCTCGTCTGTGAGCTGATCAAAGGTTTTATCCCCAAGTGATTTATAGTATTCAAAACGTTTTATGAACAGGTCTTTCATGCTTTCTATTTTGCTACCTAATTTAAAAACTTTTAAAAATAAAACCACTTCAATATGAAGTGGTTTTTTCTATCTGTTTTATTATTATTCTCTGTTTTTCACTAGAACCCAGCCTGTATATTTAATGGCTGTATTCTTTTTATCATTTTCATTCCATGTGATAGAATACCAGTAAGTTCCTGTAGGTACTCTTCTTCCTCCCTGGGTACCATCCCATTTATAGCCATTTGATCTGTCTGCCTGGAAGATCTTATTTCCATAGCGGTCAAAAACATTCATGATCAGGTTTTGTTTGTTGGCCAGTGCAGAATAATCGATCACATCATTTATTCCGTCTGCATTAGGGGTGATGACGTTGATCAGATTAGGTACAACAATTCCGATTTCTATCGGATCACAGTCATAAGCATCTTTTACATACACTTTATGATCCCCTCTTGAAAGGTTATTGAAAACATTGGAATCCTGCCAGATGATATTATCTATTGAATATTTATAAGCCGGAGTTCCTCCAATTACAGATACTGTGATGGTATTATTCGAAATATCAATACCGGAAACAACCGGCTGTTCTGAAGGGAGCACTTTTACAGTCTGTGTCGTGATACATTCTCCTGTTTTAAGTTTCACCCAGTATACTCCTATCCCTGCTTTGATGGTTTGAGTCGTAGCTCCTGTACTCCATTCATAGCTTTTGAATCCAGGTCCTGCATCCAGAGTTGTCTGGTCCTCGGCACAAATCGTGACATCTTTAAGTTTATCAGAATATACTGGCGGAATAACGACTAAAGTAATTCTGGCAATTGTGTAACATCCCTGGGCATTCGAAACCCTTACATATACAAATCCATTAGGTGCAATATAATTATTGGCATTCAGTATCTCATTAGTTTGATTAAGAGCATCAGTCAATGAAGGATAATATTTTTTTGTCGGATTGGTCTGCCCGGTTACTGAAGCATTGACAAGGTTGAAAGAGGCTGTGGATGGGCTGGATTCGATGAAGCATGATCTTAAGGTTGCTTCATTCACTACCACCACCGGATAAAACTTCAGGGTAATCTGTGCTACAGCGGTACAACCGAATTCGGATATTACCTTCACGTAGATAACGCCTTCTGCAGAAACAAATGCCATTGGATTGGTAATTTCATTAGTGCCGGCATTGAGATCCGCCATCGTGTGATAATATTTTTTGGTGACATTCGGGTTTGCGATAACGTCTGCTGTAGTCAGGTCAAATAAAGCTGTTCCTGCATTATTATTGTTACACTCGGTCAATGTTACATTTTTAACTGTGATAGCACCATTCTTGAATTTAAATGCTCCTACCTGCTTACATTTATTAAGCGGATTAGATGCATTTGTAGGATCGGTATAACTGATACTGTAATAATAAACAGTGGTCGTATTGACAGTGATTGGGGTTGTAATCGGGTTATTCCCTGTTAAGGCATCATTCTGACTTACATGATAACTTACCCCAAAGTTTTGATTCCCGTTAAGAATTCCTGTGGATAATGTAGAAAAATCAAATAAAGCTGTAGGAGAACATATTACCACTTCTCTCGGATCAGCAGGATTGGCTGCCGGAATTCCGGGAGGATTAAATGGCTGAGTCTGGATACTTGGATCCGTGAACGGTGAAGCCAGTGTTGCAGTTCCGCCCCATGTCAGAGAAAACGGAGCCGTAGTAGAACTGGTGCTGCTTACCCAGTTATCAATAAATAAATAATAAGTCTGTCCCGGCAAAACATCAAGATACTTGCAATAAGGGGTTAGCGAACCTCCTGCAGCACTTAAAAGTGTGCTTGTCATGTTCAACCCAGTAGCAGGACCAGGCCCGATAACCGTTGCAGCATTACAACGTATTGGCGAACCTAAACTTCCACACGTTACATTAGGACCAAAAATTGCCCAGTCATAATCGGCATCCGGATTGTTCGGAACGAGGTCGAAAGTGAGTGTTCCTCCTGTAGCAATGGTGATTTTATACCATATTGAGTTGTGCTCTCCGGTAAAGTCTATACAGCTTCCCGAGTTGACCAGTTCTTTTATATTACCATATCCTGTTGGACTGTAAGTGATATTTGAGTTTCCGCAAACGGATAGTGCAGTGGCACAATCAGCTTGGGCATAGAAAGTATGAGAGAGGTATAGAAGTATGAAAAGTAAAATTTTTCTCATAGATTATATGTTTATGGTTATATTAGTTATACATCACATTGATAGTCAATGAACACCAAATATACCTATATTTTAATTAAAAACAATAAAACCATAACAATTTTAAACTATTACAAATTAAAAAACGAAATAATTTAATATTATTTATATTATTTTCAATTAAAACACAAAATATCTAAACATATAAAAACACTCAATTTACTTGATACTTGTAATATTTCCGCAAAGATTCTCAAGGTGGAATATTTTATGGAAAGGGCTTTTCACTTCCTTCAGATGTTCCTTATCCTGAATGAAAGTATATCGTGAAGCAATGGAATTCATATCTGAAACAATAACCAGCCAGCATTCATCCACAGAGGTATCATAATATGGAAATTTTTCGTTCTTTTTTTCAATGAGTTCCAGAATCTTTTCCGAACAAAGTTCATCAAACAGGTTCATGCTGTATTCATGAGTGATAAAAACATTCCTGCGATGAAAAGATTTTCTCAGACTTTTTACACAGCCAACCGGTTTATTTTTTTTAATGCTTTTGTAAATACTGATAATGTTTTCCTGCTGTACTTCCAGGTTATCAAATTTAGTTGCAGGATGGAATTCTAAAAAATAAACACCACGATATTTCGTAGTGTCTTCCTGTTCTAATAATATTTCTGCCTGGCGGAACATTTTATTTAAAGTGCTCTCCACTTTCTTCATTTCCAGATGGTTGATCACTTCAGTAAGTTCTATTCCGATTTTTTTGTCGTTTAATTTTGCGATAAAGTCCGGGCTCTCGCAGGTAAGGTTTTCAAATTTCACTTCGGGGAAGTGGTGCATAAAAGAATTGAGAAGAAGGATCTCAGATTTCTTTCTGTATTTTTCACGGTCATGCAGCGGAGATTCGTCTATGGTACGATGATACTTCTCTATAGGCTTTTTTTTCAAATGCCTGTTCAGGTAATATAAACTCAGATTCTTGATCAGATCTTCATCAGAGAATGTCTTTTTCATGTGTGATTTTTTTATTTAATTAAAGAACACATGCAGCCAATGGCTTTCATCATTAAAAGTTTTTGATAATCAAAAATTTACATTCTTAAAGGTAAGTAAAAAAACAATTCAATGCGTAGTTTTTAAATTAATTTATCTATTAATTAATGTAAAGTTTATTTTCATTATTTATACCTTTGCTTTTTTAAACACAAACCTACATTTATGGATTTTAGGAATTTCAGAATACCCTACAATATCAATCCTCAATATTCCAAAAAAACTGTTTATTTCTCAATGGAGTTTGCTCTTGAGCAGGTACTGAAGATATATTCGGGAGGACTTGGCTTTCTGGCAGGATCTCATATGAGAAGTGCTTACAACCTTAAGCAGGATCTTATCGGAATCGGTATCTTATGGAAGTTCGGTTATTATGACCAGGCAAGAAATCACGATCAGACCTTACAGCCCGTGTGGACAAGAAAGATGTACAGCTTCCTTGAAGACACCGGAATCAAGTTCCAGATTGAAATCCACAGTGCTCCGGTTTGGGTAAAGGTATGGTATCTTGACCCTGAAATTTTCAATACGGCACCTATGTTTTTCCTTTCTACAGACGTTCCGGAAAATGATCATGTTTCCAAAACAATCTGTCACAAATTATATGATGCCAATGAATCCACAAAGCTTGCCCAATATATTTTATTAGGAAAAGGAGGTGCCAAGTTACTGGATGAAATGAATATAGAAAGAGAGGTTTATCACCTTAATGAAGCTCACGGACTGCCAGCAGCTTTCTATCTTTTAAGAAAATATAACGGAGATCTTAATAAGGTTAAAGAAAAACTCGTTTTCACCACCCATACTCCGGAAGAAGCAGGTAACGAAAAGCATAGCTTCAGGTTATGTTATGACATGTCCTATTTTTCAGGATACAGCATGGAAGAAGTAAAAAAGATTGAAGGGTCTGATGATGATCGTTTCAACCATTCTCTCTGTGCATTAAGAATGGCAAGAATGGCCAATGGGGTTTCCCAGTTGCATGGTGTAGTTTCCCGAGCTATGTGGAGCAAGTATCCGGGTATTTGTGAAATAACTTCTATTACCAATGCACAGGAATTTAAATATTGGGCAGATAAGCCTTTATATAACGCAAAGGATGAAAATGATGCCACTGTTTTCGACTTCCGCAAAAAATATTTAAAGAAAAAACTTTTCAGCATTGTCGCAGATCAGACAGGGAATTTATTCAATCCTAATGTCTTTACCATTGTATGGGCCAGAAGATTTGCAGGTTACAAGCGTGCAGAACTTCTTTTACATGATAAAGAAAGATTCTACAAACTTCTGAATAACCCAAAATATCCGGTACAGATCATCTGGGCAGGAAAGCCTTATCCAATGGATTATTCTGCTATTTCTACTTTCAATACGCTGGTTGAAGAAAGTAAAAATCATAAAAACATGGCTGTCCTTACGGGCTATGAACTTTCTTTAAGCAAATCTCTGAAACAAGGTTCTGATGTGTGGCTTAATAATCCAAGAGTTCCAAGGGAAGCTTCAGGAACTTCAGGGATGACGGCTGCAATGAACGGTTCCGTTAATTTATCCACAGATGACGGCTGGATCCCGGAATTTGCAAAACATGGAGAAAACTCTTTTGTAGTTCCCAAAGCAGATTATCTGAATATGAGTATTTATGAACAGGACAATTACGATTTAAACAAATTATATGAAATCCTTGAAAACGAAATACTTCCAACCTATTATGACAGACCTGACGAATGGAGAAAAATCCAGCATAATGCAATGAATGATGTGAAAGATCATTTCAACAGCGACAGGATGGCAGATGAATATTACAAAATACTTTATAATACAACGAACTAGTGATATAGCAAAAAGGCAAATAGCTTAAGACAAGGCGATTAAAAACGAATAACCCATTTGTTATTTTGCTTGTCAATAAAAAAACCGGAAAAATATTCCGGTTTTTTTATTGAGTTTATTTACTTTTTTTCTTGGAAGGCACTTTAAGGCCTTTTTCTCTCGCTTCAGAAATGCCGATGGCTACGGCTTGTTTTCTGCTTGTCACTTTCTTTCCGGAAGAAGATTTCAGTTTTCCTTCCTTGAATTCGTGCATAACTTTTCCTACTTTGTCCTGAGCTTTTTCTGAATATTTAGTCTTGCTCATGATAAGATTTTTTTAAGATTTTGGCAGGGATACCCCTAATTCATAAACACAGGCATGTTTCAAATATTTTGAACGCTCTCTTGATGTTACCGACTCAAAATGATCATTCTTAATCACAATAATCGGGTCTTCCGCATTTTCAATTTCAAAATTAGCTAAATACCTTTCATCCGGTGGAGACTGCTGTTGTTTTGCTTTAATTTTCTGCAGTTCATCCGCGTATTTTCTGAATCCCGGGTCTGAGGAATGGATAAATTTATATTCATCGCCTGCATACACATAGTAATGAAGTTTTTTCTCTATCAAACCCGCTTCATCATTAATTTCGGGATTATCATTCCCGTCTCTGAATACTACTTCCACCAATGTTCCTCCTTTTTTACGGGCGCATTCTTCTGCGTCTTTAAAACTGGAAAAACCTGTATAAACGATTCGATCATTCATTACATAACGGTTCAGTTTCTGGTTGTATGCATTCGTTTCCATAATTATTATTTGATTTGATTATAGTTAATGATATTCAATTTTTTTGCCAAAAAGCGTAATTGAAAAGCTTTTTTACACATTTAATAAAATTATTATCTTTGAAATCCATTAATGCTAGAAATGAAAAAACTACTTTTAACTCTTACTGTGGCGGCAGTATTTCAAAATGTATCAGCGCAGGAAATCACTTTAGATAAAATTTATTCAGGATATTACCGTGGAAAGGGCATTGCAGGAATCTCTTCCATGAAAAACGGGGAGAACTATCTTGTTATTGAACCATCTGGAATTGCCAAATATTCTTACAAAACTTCACAAAAAGAAGGAAATCTTGTAGACGGAAAGTTTGAAAGCTATATTTTTTCTGATGATGAATCTAAAATCCTTCTACAGCTGGGAAGCCAGCCTATTTACAGACATTCTTTCCTTGGAAAATTTGATGTTAAAGATTTAAAATCCGGAAAAGTAATCAGCTTGAATGAAGGAAAGCCGGTTCAGGAACCAACATTCTCGCCTGATGCAACGAAAGTAGCCTTTATTTCTGACAATAATCTGTTCTACCAGGATCTTGGTTCAGGAAAAATCACACAGATTACTACTGATGGTAAAAAGAATTCTATATTGAATGGTCTGGCAGACTGGGTATATGAAGAAGAATTCGGGCACGCAAGACAATACGAATGGACTAAGAATTCTGATGCGATCGTATTTGTAAAATCTGATGAAAGCCAGGTTCCGGAGATCTATATTCCAATCTACGGGAAAACCCTTTACCCTACTGAAATGCGTTATAAATATCCGAAAGCAGGCGAGAAAAACTCTGTAGTTTCAGCACAGCTGTACCGTCTTGACAATGGAAAAACAATGCAGCTGAACTTAGGTTCTTTCAAAAACTACTATATTCCGAATGTCTTCCAGACCGCAAAACCGGATGAAATTGTTTTAATTACTTCCGAAAGAATCCAGAATGCTTCCGACATTTTAAAAGTAAATACCAAAACAGGAGCTGTTCAGAAGTTGTTTACTGAAACGGATGATAAATGGATTGATACAGACAGCCCTACTCTGGAATTTCTTGAAGACGATTCATTCCTCTGGGCTTCTGAAAGAGACGGAAACCGCCACCTTTACTGGTATGACAAAGATGGCAAGCTTAAAAAGCAGATCACAAAAGGAAACTGGGAAGTAACCGATTATTATGGATTCAATCCAAAATCGAAAGAAATTTACGTTCAGACGACTGAGAAAGGAAGTATCAATAAGGTTATTTCTAAAGTAAATATCGAAAACGGAAAAACCCAGCTGATCTCCAATGCGGAAGGAAACAATTCTGCTAATTTCAGCAAGAACTACAATTATTTCATTGAAACTTCTTCTACCGCTGCAAGACCATATACTTATGTTTTAAAGGATGGTAACGGAAAAACAGTAAAAGAACTCCAGAACAACAACGAACAGTTACAGAAGTTAAAGGCTGATAATTTTGTTGAAAAAGAATTCATCACCATTCCCAATACTGTTGGTGATCAGATGAATGCCTGGATCATGAAGCCTAAAAACTTTGATCCGAATAAAAAGTATCCTTTATTTATGTTCCAGTATTCCGGACCGGGATCTCAGCAGGTGGCAAACTCATGGGATAATGGCAATGCAATGTGGTTCAATCATCTTGTGCAAAAAGGATATATTGTTGCTTGTGTAGATGGTCGTGGAACGGGTTATAAAGGAGCAAAATATAAGAAAGTAACCTATATGAACTTAGGAAAATATGAGATTGAAGATCAGATTACTGCAGCGAAGTGGTTCGGAAACCAATCTTATATTGACAAAAACAGAATCGGAATGTTCGGATGGAGCTTTGGTGGGTATATGACCAGTCTGGCCATGACGAAAGGAGCAGATGTTTTCAAGATGGGAATTGCAGTAGCACCGGTAACCAACTGGAGATATTATGACTCAGTCTACACAGAAAGATTTATGAGAACGCCTCAGGAAAATCCTGATGGATATGATAAAAACTCTCCTACAGAATATGCCAATCTGTTGAAAGGAAAATTCCTTTTAATCCACGGAACTGCTGATGATAACGTTCACTTCCAGAACTCTATGGAATTCTCTGAAGCATTAATTCAAAATAAAAAACAATTTGATTTTATGGCTTATCCTGATAAAAACCACGGAATTTATGGTGGACAGACAAGACCACAGCTGTATCAGAAAATGACGGATTTCATTTTGAATAACTTATAATAAAATACTATAAATACCTTTTTTAAAATTTTAGAAAAAAGGGTTATATAATCAAGTAATGGAATAAAAGTGCACTCAGCTGAGTGCATTTTTTATATTCAGGTAGTTTTAAAGCATTTAAAGCCTGTTTAATTATAATTGACTTTATGGTTGAGTTCAATTGGATTATTGTTTTCCCTTATTCGTTTTTGAATACTTTCCGTCATCTGTTTTAAACTTATTTCCACCGGATTTCCTTTTTCATCAGTTACTTTATACTTTATATTTCTTGCCTTGATTTCTGCAAACGGATCCGAATAATAATCCCGTTGTATCTTTTCATAGGTTTCCCAGGTTATTTCTTTTCCCTTTCTCAAATAAAACGTTTTATTTTTATCAATATTTATAGTCTTTATCAAACTAAAATCATAATCATTTTTATCATCAGAAATCTTTATGATCAATCCTGGCAATCCATGAAATATATAAGGCCCTTCCGGTAGGGGTATATTATGACTGAACCATGCTATCCAATTTCTTTCACCATACTTTACTGTGGCTTTCTGACATTCCATATCTCCAATTTTCATTCTTTCGGGCAGAATCTCCCAACTTAGTTTATCATTTATAGTGATGTTATACAAATCATGCATTGATAGAGTTGTTATACATTTGATGATACTTTTATTTATTAAATTCTTAATAATATAAAGCTGATTAAGTGAAGTTTTTGGTCCGCTTTCCCAATATCCGTTTTTTAACATTAATGAATCAGCATCCCTTTCTTTTTTTGACCGGAAAGCAGACTGTCCTCCGATTATATCAAGATAATAGTTGCTGGTTTCAAAAATTTCTTTATCCGGATTTGGCTTATGCTTAATTTCGTAAACAAACGAAATAAGTTGTGCAGATAAACTATTTGAAAGAAAAAGTAAAATAAATAATAATTTTTTCATAGTAAATATTAGGTCCTTGTTCAACAAACTCAATGAAAATATTAAAGCACAGGAACAATATGAGATGCATTATTGCATCTCATATAAAATAACTTTTTAAGTTTACATACAAGCATTATGAGTTAGTGATTCAACTACTTGTCCGTTTTGGACCGTATAATGAAAACCACATTCCAGACCCCATTGTGCACATACATCACCAGCTCCCGGCTGACAAAAATCTTTTAGACCTCCTTGGACACTTTTTAACTTTTCTCTCGAAATCTTTTTTAATTTTTTCATAATAAATGTTTTTAATTATATGTCTTGCGACATCCCGAAACTAAAAAACAAATACCATATAGAAGCAAAATAAACTTGTATATCTGTTGTATAACAATGATTCACAACATGTACATAATCTGTACAAATTAAATTCAGTAACTTAAATCACTCTTTACAATTAAAATTTTATATTTATTTCATTAATCACTTAAGCAAGTATTATTTATTTTATCAATTAAAATTAAAAACCTATTTTTGGGAAATTTGAAAATTGATTATATGAAGACTAAACATCCTAAAGGGCTGCCTTATCTGTTTTTTACAGAAATGTGGGAGCGTTTCGGGTACTACCTGATTCTTGGAATCTTTGTTCTGTATGTTATTGAGCCTACGGGTATGAAAGGCGGACTTGGACTTCCGGATAAAACTGCTGATGACATTTTCGGAACTTATATTGCCTTAACTTATCTGACTCCATTTATCGGAGGATTCCTGGCAGACAGGGTTTTAGGGTATATTAAATCTATTTATCTCGGTGGCTTTTTAATGGCTGCAGGATATATAGGAATGGGTGTTTTTAAGGATTTACCTTTGTTTTATACCTCTCTCGCTTTAATTATTATCGGAAACGGTTTCTTTAAGCCTACTATTTCAACGTTATTAGGAAATCTTTATTCTGAAGAACCTTATAAAGCCAACAAAGATTCCGGGTATAATATTTTCTACATGGGAATCAATATCGGGGCGTTTATCTGTAATATTATTGCGGCTTTCATGCGTAATAAATTCGGTTGGGGTGAAGCTTTTATCACTGCCGGAGTAGGAATGCTTATCGGGATGGTTATATTTACAGTTGGAAGAAAGCATTATATCCACGCAGCACAGATGAAGCCTGTACAGGAAGGTGACACCAAGCTTTCAGAAATTCTGATCAAAGTATTTGTTCCTGCGATCATTGCCGGAGCAATAGGCTGGTTTATTCCTGACAATATTTTTGGAAGCGACAGTACGGATGCCTTTATTTTTGCATGTATCCCTGTTATTTATTTCTATGCTTCTCTTTACTTTAAAGCTAAACCTGATGAAAAAGCCTCTATCGGCGCATTACTTTCCGTATTTCTGATCAGTATGTTCTTCTGGGCGGTTTTCAAACAAAACGGTACAGCGTTAACAAGATGGGCCAATTATTATACGGACAGAAGTGTTCCTGCTTCCCTTGAAAAGCCATTGGAAGGTATTTATATGGTAGATGGGAAGAGCTATGAAGACAAGGAAACTCCTGTTTATGATAATCAGTTCCGTTCCCAGAAAGATGATAACGGAGAGACTAAAAAGGAAATGGGAAAAGATGTTTATTTTAAAAACATATCTCCTGAACAGCGTGCTGCTCTTGAGAAAAACCCTGAAAATAAAGTTTATTTATATAATACGGAATTGTTCCAGTCCATCAATCCGTTCTGGGTCATTGCTTTGACACCGGTTGTTGTAGGATTCTGGGCATTGCTGAGAAGAAAAGGAAAAGAACCTTTAACCCCTACTAAAATTGTTTTAGGGCTGTTTATTTCAGGACTTTCCTGTCTGGTGATGGTTTTAGCAGTAATGGCAGGAGACAATGGTGCTGTAAAGGTATCTCCGTTATGGCTGGTTGCCAGCTATGGAGTAATCACCGTTGGTGAGCTCTGTCTTTCTCCAATGGGACTTTCTTTTGTTTCCAAGCTTTCTCCTGCGAGAATTACGGCCCTGATGATGGGAGGTTTCTTCCTTGCTAACTCTGTTGGAAACAAGCTTTCAGGAATTCTGGCAAGCACATGGTACAATTATGAAAACAAGACAAATTATTTCCTTGTGAACTTCGCTTTGTTAATATTTGCTACACTTTTAGGTCTTTCCATGCTGAAAAGACTGAACAAAATTATGAAGGAAAAAGGACATTAATCCTTGATATTATACAGATTAGCAAGCTGCGGAATAGTTCCGCAGCTTTTTTATTTAAAAATAAAATTAAAACCTTGCCAAAAACCCAAAATAAACTATATTTGTCAGTCTTAACAAAAATTAACAATAGAAATGGATAATATTGAAGCATTGAGTCCGAAACCGGATGAATTTGTAGAGAATAAGAGTTCCAGGCATCCTAAAGGATTATGGGTTCTTTTCGGAACAGAAATGTGGGAGCGTTTCAACTTTTATGGGATGAGAGCACTTTTGACGCTCTTCATGGTAAATTCCTTATTAATAAAAGAAGCTGATGCAGCGATCATCTATGGTGGATTTCTAGCTTTATGTTATTTAACACCTCTTTTGGGAGGATTTATTGCTGATAAATATATCGGAAACAGATACGCTATTATCATTGGTGGATCATTAATGGCTATCGGCCAGTTTCTTTTATTCATCAGTGCCTCTACATTCTCCGCAAATATCGGCAGTGCTAAGCTTATCATGTGGCTGGCGTTATTCGTGATCATTTTTGGTAACGGATTCTTCAAACCGAATATTTCCTCAATGGTAGGAAGCCTTTATCCGAAGCAGGAAAAATCTAAACTGGATTCTGCCTTTACTATTTTCTACATGGGGATTAACATCGGAGCGTTCCTGGGTCAGTTCATCTGTCCGTACGTAGGAGACGTAAAAGATGCTGCAACAGGTGTAAGAGATATCTTTGCTTTCAAATGGGGATTCCTGGCAGCTTCTATTGCGATGGTTATCGGAACGGTAACATTCTTTATCCTTAAAAATAAATATGTGGTAACTCCGGAGGGAAGACCTATCGGGGGATTGCCAAAAAATAATACAAGTGCTGACTTTGAAGAAGGAGAAACACAGACTGCCAAATTCTCTGGTCAGGCTTTAGGAATCACTGGAGGAATATTCGTTATTTTATTCTTTGTATTCAGATACCTTCTTGTAGGTGAGTTTGGATTCAATTCTGTAGAAATGGGGCAACTGATTAAAGGAATCATTTATCCATTCATCTATTCAGCTGGTATTTCTCTTGCCTTCTTAATTATGTCTTCTGCTGAAAATAAGGTTGAAAGACAGAGAATCTGGGTAATCTATATCGTATCATTCTTTATTATTTTCTTCTGGCTGCGTTCGAACAGGCAGGATCTTCATTAACATTTATCGCGGATAACCAAACTGACAGAAACATTTTCGGATGGAATATGCCACCTTCAATGGTTCAGATCTTCAACGGAATCTTCGTTGTTATTCTGGCAGTTCCTTTCAGTTTAATCTGGGATAAATTAAGAGCCAAAGGCAAAGAACCGGTATCTCCATTCAAACAAGCGATGGGATTGGCATTGATCGCGCTTTCTTATTTCATCATTGCACATAACGTAAAAGACCTTGGAAACTCAGGTTTATTGGCCATCAAATGGTTAATGTTGCTATATTTCATCCAGACATGTGGTGAACTTTGTCTTTCTCCGATTGGTTTATCATTGGTTGGTAAACTGGCTCCGAAAAGATTTGCTTCATTACTGTACGGTGTTTTCTTTATTTCCAACGCTGCTGGTTATGCATTGGCAGGTTCCTTAGGAGCACTTATCCCTGCTACAGGTGATAAATTCAAGAAAGCTGAAGAAATGGGTATTAACCTACAGGATGTTTTAGATAAAAAAGTAACCCTTACGGCAGATCAGGCAGCTGCTTTCGATAAAGCTCAGCTTCCATTGCACAACCCTACTTTTGTAGGATTTGAAATCCATAACTTATTTGAATTCTTTATGGTATTCGTAGTACTTTGTGGTATTGCTGCTGTAATCTTAGGTTTGATTTCACCTATCTTAAAGAAAATGATGCACGGTGTAAACTAATTGTGTCAACAAAATATTATAAAACCTCTGCCAAGTCAGAGGTTTTTTTTATTTTCGTATGATGGAAATTTCCGAAGATTCTTTATTCCAATCCGTAAAGGAAATCATTAGACAATCGCGCGAAAAAGTGTTTCGTATAGCGAATTCTACGCTACTGCTCACTTACTGGCAAATTGGAAAATTGATTGTTGAAAATGAACAACAGGGAAAAGAACGGGCAGAATACGGAAAATATACGCTGAAAAAACTTTCTCAGAAGCTTACCTTAGAATTTGGAAAAGGATTTGGTGAAAGTAACTTAAGAAACATGCGCTCTTTTTTTCATGCCTTTCCAATATGTGACGCATTGCGTCACGAATTGAGCGGGTCCCATTACAGATTTTTCCTACTCAAAATGATAAAAACAATTTATTTACCAGCAAATACCTGCTGTACCTCCCAAAAGAAGAAGAATTAAAACAAATTATTGACCAGGACGGAATCCGTTTTGAACTGGATCAGAAAGATAAAAACCCTAATTAGAACTTAATCATATATCATTATGAGCTTAACTTTAGATGAAATACAAAATTTCAAAGGAAAATATCCCAGACAGATCTGGAGCCTTTTTTTCTCTGAAATGTGGGAACGATTCTGTTTCTACGGAATGCGTGGAATGCTGGTCTTCTTTATGATCTCTCAGCTTAATTTCCATGAAAAAGAAGCCAACCTTCAATATGGTGCCACACAGGCATTCGTATATGCCTTTACTTTTGTAGGCGGCCTTTTTGCCGATAAAATTTTAGGATTCCGAAAATCCTTGTTTTGGGGAGGTCTCCTGATGATCGTGGGAAGTTTAATCCTTGCTACAGATCCCCATAAATTCTTTTTCTTAGGAATAGCATTCACCGTAGTTGGGACAGGTTTCTTCAAACCAAACATTTCATCTATGGTTGGACAGCTTTACAAACCGAATGACTCAAGAGCAGATGCGGGATTCTCACTTTTTTATGCAGGAATTAACCTTGGAGCTTTACTAGGTGGTTATTTATGTATTGCCATTGGTAAAGGAGAATTCTTAAGTAATGTTATTGCGGAAGAAATGAGATGGCATATTGCTTTTGGACTGGCTTCAATCGTAATGGTAGTAAGTTTAATAAATTTTGTATTCACACAAAGAACATTAGGTAGTATAGGATTACAGCCGGGACACCCTTTAGCAGAAGTAAAAACAGCTCCGATCCCAAAATGGAAAGAATATGGAGTATACGTTTTATCATTGATTTTTGTCCCTATCATTATGACCATGGTAGCGAAAACAGAATATACGGATTATTTTATGTGGACAATTGGGCCATTAACTTTAATCTATTTATTCTATGAAATGTCAAAAGTAACTGCTTCAGAACGTAAAAAGCTTTGGGCCGCTTTGGTTTTCATTATTTTCTCCATTATATTCTGGGGTATTTACGAACAAAGTGGAGGTTCTTTAAGTATTTTTGCGGCTAAAAACCTGAACAAAGATCTTTTCGGATTAGATCCTAATGGTGTTAATAACTCAGGGGGAGCCTTCTTTATTATTTTCCTTGCTCCACTTGTAGGACTTCTCTGGATCTGGCTGAACAAAAGAAAAATTGAACCCAATACGATTATCAAATTCGGATTAGGATTTATTTTCCTGGGATTAGGATATTATGTTTTATTTGCCACCAGACTATTCGCAGATCTTCAAGGGATTACTTCATTGAACTTCTTCACTCTGGCATTATTAATCATTACCCTTGGAGAATTATGCCTCTCTCCTATCGGGTTATCTATCATGACAAAGCTTTCTACAAAGAATCTTCAGGGAATGATGATGGGAATGTGGTTCCTTGCTTCAGCGTATGGACAGTATGTTGCAGGGATTATCGGAGCCAGCCTTGCGACATCAAAAGGAGGTTCCAGCAACTATGATGCTTTGATCACTTATACTGATGGATATAAACAATTGGGATTATATGCGGTAATTGCCGGAGTGGTACTAATTTTGATATCTCCGTACGTGAAAAAATTAATGCAGGATGTAAAATAGAAAATAAGTAATTATGCTTATTTTTACCTAAATATCACAATATGAAGAAAATTTTAAGCATAGTTCTCTTACTTCTATTAAATTTTCACTTTGCCCAGGTAAAGTGGATGACCATTGAGGAAGCTTTAAAAGCTCAAAAGGAAAATCCTAAAAAGATACTTATTGATTTTTATGCAGACTGGTGTGGTCCCTGCAAGATTATGGATAAAAAAACATATGGGCATTCAGTAATTGCACAGAATCTGAATGAGAATTATTATCCCGTAAAGTTCAATGCAGAAGAAAAAAAGAGTATTGAGATTTTTGGAAGAACATTTTCCAACCCAAATACTGAACATAAGAAAGGAAGAAATTCTCTGCATGAGTTTACACAGTATATGAATGTCGGCGCTGTTCCAAGCACCGTATTTCTGGACGAACATGGTGATCCTATTACCATTCTTCAGGGGGAATTGTCTGCCAAAGAACTGGAACCTTACCTGGAACTGATCTCAAAAGATTTATTCAAAAAGATTAAGACCAGGGAACAATGGGAGGACTACCAGAAAAAGTTCAAATCCAAAATCAAAGAGTAATTACATTTTCAGGTTTAAATTGCTTTATATAAACTAAGACTTTCAATTTTTTTTGGAAGTCTTTTTTATTTTACCGAAATTCGAAACTTTGTTTTTTATACCATATTCGGTTCCCGAATCCCAGATAAGAAATGACTTTAGAAACTTCCATAGAATATGTAAAAGGAATAGGTCCGGAAAGAGCCAAACTCATTAAAAACGTGTTGGGCCTGTCTACTGTAGAAGATATGCTGAACTTCTATCCGATCCGCTATCTGGATAAGAGTAAAATTTATAAAATATCCCAGCTTCAGGAAGAAAGCAGTCAGGAAATACAACTGAAAGGAAAAATCACACAGGTGCAGGAAATCCAGACGGGCAAAACCAAGAGATTATCTGCTAAATTCAATGATGATACCGGCAGTATGGATCTTGTGTGGTTTCAGTATTCAAAATGGCTGAAAGAGCAGCTGCCTGTCAATAAAGAGGTTTATATTTTCGGAAAGATCAATGTTTTCAACCGCCAGTTTTCTATGCCGCATCCGGAAATAGAGGCTGAAGAAAAAAAAGAAGGCGATACCCGTTTGAAACCGATATATCCGAGTTCTGAAAAACTGACAAAAAGAGGATTAAATCAAAGATTTTTTCAGAATGCTCTAAGAAACATCTGTAAAGAAATTCCAGGGCTTATCGAAGAGAATTTTCCGGATTACCTGATGAAAACCTTTAAGTTCATGTCAAGACAGCATGCTTTTCTGAATGTTCATTTTCCAAAGGATATGGAGCATTTTAATAAGGCTGATTACCGGTTGAAATTTGAAGAATCATTTTTCTTTCAGCTAGGATATGGCTTAAAGAAGCTTCATCATAAAACCCAGTCTCATGGTAATCCTTTTCCAATAATTGGAGATCATTTTAATGACTTTTATGAAAATCACCTTCCCTTTGACCTTACCAATGCCCAGAAAAGAGTTTTAAAGGAAATCCGTATGGACATGAAAAGGTCAATTCAAATGAACAGGCTTTTACAGGGAGATGTTGGATCAGGAAAAACAATGGTGGCACTTCTTACCATGCTTATAGCGATGGACAACGGTTTTCAGAGCTGCCTGATGGCTCCAACGGAAATTCTTGCCCAGCAGCACTATAACGGTATTAAGGAACTGTTGGAAAAAACAGGAATTAATATCCGTCTTCTGACAGGTTCAACCAAAGCATCAGAAAGAAGAGTAATCCATGAAGAACTGGAAAACGGAACGCTTTCTATTTTGGTTGGAACGCATGCTGTTTTAGAAGATAAGGTTAAATTTAAAAATCTGGGATTGGCCATTATTGATGAACAGCATAGATTTGGAGTTGCTCAACGCGCCAAGTTATGGGCTAAAAATAAAATTCCTCCGCATATTCTGATAATGACTGCCACTCCTATCCCCAGAACTCTGGCCATGAGTTTTTATTCTGATCTTGATGTTTCCGTGATTGATGAAATGCCTGTGGGAAGAAAACCTATTATTACCGCTCATCGCCGGGAAAAAGACAGGTTGTATGTCTATAATTTCTGTAAAGATGAAATTAAAAAGGGGCGCCAGGTTTATTTTGTATATCCACTTATTGAAGAATCTGAGACATTGGATTATAAAAACCTGATGGAAGGTCTGGAACACGTTATGGATTATTTCTCAGAATATAATGTGACTATGCTTCACGGAAAAATGAAACCGGATGAAAAGGATGCTGCAATGGCTTACTTTGCATCAGGAAAAGCCGAAATTATGGTTGCAACAACGGTAATTGAAGTAGGGGTAAATGTTCCCAATGCTTCTGTGATGGTAATTGAAAGCTCTGAAAGATTCGGGCTGTCACAGCTTCATCAGCTGAGAGGACGCGTGGGAAGAGGCGCCGAACAGAGTTACTGTATTCTAATGACATCTGATAAATTATCTAAGGAAAGCAGAACCCGTATCAGGACAATGACTGAAACCAATGATGGTTTTAAAATTTCTGAGGTAGATATGCAGCTTCGTGGTCCAGGAGATATCCTGGGTACGCAGCAAAGTGGTGTAGTGGATTTTAAAAGATTAGACCTTATCAATGATTCAGCAATTATTAAAACAACAAAAAATACGGTAGAAAAAATACTGGAAGCGGATCCTATGTTGTCCAGACCTGATAATCAGATCATCAAAAATTATTACATCAGGTATTACAAAGGAAAAAATAAGTGGAGTAAAATATCATAAAAAAACCGCAGAAAAAGATTTCCTGCGGCCCCCTTATAAAACTGTTATTTAGAAGAAATTACTTTTTGGTCTCTGTAAAAATTTATTTTAATAGTTTAGACTTAATATTTTGTGATTTGGTGTGAAAATATTTATATAATAATATGATGTAGTCAAAGCCACAACTATTAAAATAAATTATAAAAAACAAAATGAATTATTTTTTCCAACTTGCTTATTATAAAAACTAACTGTGTTTCGATGGAGATGAGGGAATGAAACGAATAAAAATATCTCCAACTACTTATTGAGTTTTCATGATTGTACCGTTTTGTTTAAAGATCTTCTGTGCTTTAAAATTGGAAAATTAATATAATTCATTTTGTTACTAACATCGTGATTTATATAATTTTGTTATAGAAACAATTACTTTTCATTCATCTGTATCTTCCACTTTATAATGAAATTTGTGTCTGAGTTTACTTTTACAAATGTCAGTATATTAATTCAGATCCTTTTTATATTATTTTAATGATTAGTTATAAAATTTTCACCTATTTGTGAATAGTATGCATTAAATATGATTTTTAATCAGTTCACAATAAATTAACAAATCCTTTATCCATCATACTTTCAGAATAAAATTATCTTTATTTAATCCTGAAGTGTGATACTGCCAATTGATCGTTATAACTTCTGTAAGCACCTTTTTCAACTTCTCAAAAGACTCCGGTTTTTTCATAAAAATATTGGCACCTTTTACAAAAATATCTTCAATTTCATTTTCAGGAATCGGTTCAGAAAAAATCGCTGTCACCATATTGCTGAATTTTGGATTTGAATCAATTTCTTCCAGACATACCATGCTTTCTTTTCCGGGAATCATATAGTTAATGAAAACAAGTTCAGGAACTACCGCATCATCATTATTCAGATACTCCATCAGGTTTTTACCGTTATTGAAACATTGAACTTTTATAGAGATTTTCAGCTCTTTCAAAATATCTTTAAAAAAAATCAAGGTGTTTTCATCGCTATCTGCCACTATTACGTTCAGAAATTCTTTATTCATACTGCATTTTAGGGTTTATTACCGTGCTTTGTATTCTTCTTCGTCTGCCAATAATCTTTTGAAACTGTGATGGAGTGATGCCTGTTGTATTTTTAAACTGGGTACTTAAATGCGCCACACTGGAATAATTCAGTTTATGGGCAATTTCTGTAAGGCTTTGCTTGTTTCTTATGATTAGCGCTTTTGCGTGCTCTATCTTTTGCAGAATAATAAAATTCTCGATAGAGGTATAGGCAACTTCTGAAAACAGGTTGGAAAGATATCCGTAGCTATGGTTCAGTTTCTCAGAAATATAGATTGATGCCTTTACGGGAATAATTTCATCAGAGAAAACAAGTTCCACAATAGCATCTTTTATTTTCTGTACAAGAGCGGTTTTCTGGCTTTCTATGATTTCAATCCCATAATCCTCAAGGTTTTTCTTAAAAAGATTGTGCTGTTCCTGGGTTAGGGGCTCATAGAATTCCACCTCGCCGAAGTTCAGCAACCTGTACTTCAGCCCGTGTTCTTTAAGTTTTTCGTCCAATACCTTTTTGCAGAGGGCATTGAAATCAAATTTAACATACATTTTCATCCTAGTATATATAAAGCCAATTTTATTTAGTAAATATAACAAATTATTTCATTTAAAAGTGAAATAGGTGTATATTTTTACATTTTGCTTTATATACGAAAAAACTCCTGTATTATTGAATACAGGAATTTAAACACTAAGGATGAAAAAAATATACTGATAAAAAGCTGAATCAGCTCAAAACCAAGCATATGAATGTATTGTTAAAAGTGATTTGGTTCTGAAACAAAGATGAATCAAAAAAAGAACTCACCTGTTATAGAATTACAGGATAAAGTTACAAAATTTTAAGTCAATCAATTGTGAATTAGAAATTCCATCAGATAATCATCCATTACAAAACCATTCCCGATATCAAAAACTCCCTCGTCGTAAACCTTGTAGCCCTGAGACTCGTAGAAGTTTCTGGCAGAATTGTATTTATTGACATTCAGGATTATTCTGTTGTTTCCATTCTCAGAAACTTTCTCATTCAGAAACTGAAGCGCTTCTTTTCCAAATCCTTTCCCCTTACTTTCGGGAACCAGATAAATACGGTGCAGTTTGGTTGTATTTTCCTCATAATTGTGCTCATATCCGATAAAACCTTCATAGCTGTCATTATGTTCATCCCGAATAAGATAATAATGATAATCCGGGTTTTGAAGATGACTCAGAATCTCAGATTCAGAGTACATTTCGGAGAGCATAAACTCCATTTGTTCTTTCGAAAGAATGTCTGCATATGCATTTTCCCATGACCTTCGGGCAAGATCCTGAATTAAAGGGATATCTGATGCTGTTGCCTGTATTAATTTCATGATTGGATATATTATGATGATTAAAAAAAGTGAAAAGCCTAAACTTTTCACCCTTTATATGTTGTTCAATGATGACTGATGAGTTTTAATAAATGCTCAAAATTCATTTTCATCATTAAATGTTAGCCATTTCAGCCTTAATTTTTGCATGAAGCCCTTCTGATGCTTTTACCAAAGGAAGTCTCAGATAATTTTTAATGATTCCTTTTTCAGCCAGTATGACCTTAATACCGCAAGGGTTTCCTTCAGCAAAAATCAAACGGGTAATATCTACAAGCTTATTGTGGATTTCATAAGCCTCTTTTACTTTACCTTCAAAAGCCAGCTGTACCATCGTTGAGAATTCTTTAGGATACGCCTGTGCGATTACAGAAATCACTCCATCTCCACCTGCTAATGTTACAGGCAAGGTATACTCATCGTCTCCGGATACTAAAGAAAATCCTTCAGGTTTTTTTCTGAGAATATCAAAATACTGTAAAATATTCGGTGCCGCTTCCTTAATCAAAAATAAATTAGGGAATTCTTTTGCAAGGCGAATTGTTGTATCTGCTTCTATATTCTGTCCTGTTCTTGAAGGAACATTATAAATGATAATATTTTTTCCCGTTGATGCTAAAGCTTTATAATGCTGATAAAGCCCTTCCTGATTGGGTTTATTATAATATGGAGATACTGAAAGTACTGCTTCAAATGCAGAAAGATCTGCTTCTTCAATCTGTTTCTTGACCTCAAGAGTATTGTTGCCGCCAATTCCTAAAACCAAAGGAAGACGTTTATTATTCACCTTAATGATATGCTCAATTACCTGTTTCTTCTCCTCTGCAGAAAGCGTTGCGGCTTCTGCCGTAGTTCCCAATACTACTAAATAATTGGTTCCGTTTTCGACATTGTAATCAACCAGTTTTGTTAAACTGTCGAAGTCAACGGATAAATCTTCATTAAAGGGTGTTACCAATGCAACACCTACTCCTTTTAAAATGCTCATCTGTTAGAATTATTTTTGCCAAATTTAATCATTTACAGTAAGAATTTGTAATAAATAATAATGTTTTATTATACATATAGTTATATTTGCATATACTAAAAGATTATGAAAAATAAATTCTTGTTACTAGGAATTGCCCTGGCGTCCCTTACTGCATGCAAAACGGCCTCTGCGCCGCAGCTTGTGAA
Source organism: Chryseobacterium gleum (assembly GCF_900636535.1). NCBI lineage: Bacteria > Pseudomonadati > Bacteroidota > Flavobacteriia > Flavobacteriales > Weeksellaceae > Chryseobacterium > Chryseobacterium gleum. The sequence goes on along the minus strand of NZ_LR134289.1, from coordinate 4,460,030 downwards.
TGTAAAGACCCAGAAAAATATTTCTATTAATAATGAGCTAAAAAATGATGAGGAGTTTGTAAAATTTATTGAGCCCTACAAGCAGAAACTGGATAAAGAAATGAACCAGAAGATCTCCCACACCAATGTAGATCTTACCAAGCAGGGTGATAACAGCAATCTGGGAAATCTTTTAGCAGACTATACGTTTGAAGGAGGTAATGAATGGCTTAAAACTCATCTCAAGCAAAACGTAGACGCTGCATTGATTAATATCGGAGGAATCCGTACCACAATCGGAAAGGGAGATATTTTACTGAAAAATGTATTTGAAGTAATGCCTTTTGAAAATGAGGTTGTGATTGTAAAAATGAAAGGTGCAGATTTACAGGGCCTTTTTGAGTATTACGCAAAAACGCAGGTCAACAATCCCGTTTCTCACTTATATATTGAAACAAAGAACGGACAGGTTATCAAATCGTTAATCAACGGAAAAGCAGCAGATCCGGCTAAAGATTATTATATTGCCACTTCAGATTATCTTGCGCTGGGAGGAGACAATATGAAATTCTTTGCCAAAGGAGAATCCATTGCAACAGGAATTAAAATGAGAGATTTATTTATTGATTATTTTAAAAAGTCTCCTGAAGTTGTAGCCAATTCAGATGTTCGTTTAAATTTTATCGGGAAGAAATAATGGATAGAAAAAGTTTTTTAAAAGCAATAGGAGGTGGATCTTTAGCAATGGCTTTAGCTCCCAATATGATGATGGCGGAAGAATTAAAAATTCTTGATGTAAAATCCGCAAATAAACTGACTATTCTTCACACCAATGACCAGCATAGCAGAATCGAACCTTTTGACTCGAGCTATACCAAAAACCCTAATCAGGGAGGCTTTGCCAGAAGGGCGAGCTTAATTCAGCAAATCAGAAATCAGGAAAGCAATGTGCTTCTTCTGGATTCAGGAGATATTTTCCAGGGAACTCCTTATTTTAATTTCTTCGGAGGAGAGCTGGAGTTCAAATTAATGTCCATGATGAAATATGATGCCTCTACTATGGGAAATCATGATTTCGACAATGGTCTGGACGGATTTTTAAAAGTCCTTCCAAATGCAAAGTTTCCTTTTATCTGTTCCAATTATGATTTTAAGAATACGGTTCTTGATGGGAAAACTTCCCCTTATCAGATATTCAACAAGAACGGAATCAAAGTTGGAATTTTCGGAGTAGGAATTCAGCTGGATGGACTGGTAGGTAAAAAACAATATGGAGAAACCGTTTACTCCAATCCTATTGATGTAGCCCAGCATTATTCAAATTTCCTGAAAAAAGAGCAGAAATGTGATCTGGTAATTTGTCTTTCACACATCGGCTACGATTACAGGGACGAACCGGATAAAATAAGTGATAAAATTTTAGCGGCTAACACAGAAAATATTGATATTATCCTCGGAGGCCATACGCATACATTCTTACCGGAACCTCAATCCTTTACCAACAGACAGGGCAAAAATGTCCTTGTCAATCAGGTGGGATGGGCAGGTCTCCTTTTGGGAAGAATAGATTTTTATTTTGATACAAACAAAAACGTACAGCATATTTCCTGGAACAATCAGGTAATAGATAGCAGCATAACCGCATAATATGAAAAAACTCTCTATAATTTCTCTTGGTATTTTAGCATCCCTGCAGCTGACAAAAGCTCAGGTTATTTCATCCAAAAAGTGGGCAGATCTGTTTTCCTACAACAAGATTCTTGCAATGAAAGAAGACAATGGAAAAATCATTGCAGCCACAGAAAACGGAATATTCTATTATACAATGTCAACGGGAGAAATTACGAAGTTGTCCAAAGCCAATGGTCTGCACAATATCGGGATTACAGCTTTTGATTATAATCCACAGACTAAAACAGGTCTTATCGGTTATGAAAACGGGTCTATGGATGTTATTACCCCACAGGAAATCAAATATATTGTTGATATTCCTATTGCTACGGGTTATAACGGAAATAAAAAGATCAACCACATTTCTATAACCGGAGATCAGGCTGTCATTTCTGTTGGATACGGAGTTTCTATATTTAACCTGCAAAATAAGGAATTTGGCGATTCTGCATTTTTCCTAACCGGTGGGGTTTATCAGGCCAGTAATGAAGCTACGATATTCGGGAATAAAGTATATTCTGTAACTGATACAGGATTGAAAAGCCATCAAATGAACACTACTTTCCCGGTATACTCTACCTGGACAACCGAAATACCCGGAGCTTTTAAACATATAGATTCAGAATCAGAGCTGGCTTATTCAACTGCAACAGCGGCATATGTTTACAACAATGGTGCCCCGATACAGCTCCCGACAACTTTCGAGAATATACGTGATGTTGTGATAAACTCCAATAATGTTGTGGTTACAGATAACAGGGTTTATACTTATGGGCTCAACGGAGTGGCACAAAATGCAATAAGCCTTGGTGAAGAATGCAATACTGCCATAACAGCCGGTGGAAAAATCTTAGGCGGAACAGTATTATCAGGGATAAAGGATGAAAGTAACAATACTTTTAAACCTTCCGGCCCTTATTTTAACTATGCCTATAACATTAATCTTTTCGATAATAATCAGCTTCTGGTTTCTTCCGGCGCCAGAGCAAATAATTATAATCACCCATCTATTCCGGCGCAAAAGCCAAGTCCCGGTTTTTATTACTTTAATGGCACAGAATGGATCTACCCCTCTTTCTTTCTTAAAAATCCTCCAAGCAATGTCAATGTCCTGGATGCTATTATAAGCCCTTACAACAATAATGAGGTACTGTTCACCAATTACACAATGTATGATAATGGTGTCTACAGAATGAAATATAATGCTACAAGCAAAGATTTTGAACTGGTAAAATATTATAATCTGGGGGCCCAGCCTTATTACAGACGCCCTGTAGGTTTTGCTGTTGACCCGCAGAATAACCTGTTTGTATCCTTCGGATTTAATGATGGAAACCCGTCTATGGGAATTTATGATAAAGCGAGCGATGACTTCCTTATCAAGAAAATAATCCTTGCGAGTGATGGAATTCAAAAGACTGTTTATTATGAAAATATGCTGTGGACTCCTCTACCAAGATCCAATAATTTCTGGGTATATGATTATAAAAATGCATTGAACCTTTCCGATGATACGGACTATATCCTGGACAGTTCTAATGGGTTTAATAGTTCGGGAGGAATATTATCAGTAGCATTTGATAAGTCCGGTGATGCCTGGATTGGTACAGACGGAGGTCTAAGGATTATGCCAAACGCTGCATCAGAAATAAAAAGTGCCCAACCTAAAGTAGAACCTATAGTGATAGAGCAAAATGGTTTGGGTGAAGAGCTTTTCAGAGAATCGGCAATTCTTCAGATTGCAGTGGATGCAGGTGATTATAAATGGGTATCAGTTGATGGTGGTGGCGTTTACTACCTGTCTTCGGACGGCCAAAGAACCATAAAGCATTTTACAAAGGAAAATTCACCTCTTCCTACAAACAGTGTTACGGATATAAAAGTTGATAAAAAAACAGGAAAGGTATATTTTGTAACGTATAACGGTATTGTAACCTATCAGGGAGATGTAGCAGATGTCACTTCTAATTTTGGTGATGTTGTGGTATATCCTAATCCTGTTGTGTATTCCAATTTCAAAGGGAAAGTTACCATTAAAGGTCTTGCAGAAAAAACCAATATAAGAATCGTAGATGCAGCAGGAAACGTAGTACATTCTGCCGTAGCACGAGGAGGTTATTATGAATGGGATCTTAATAATCAGAAAGGAACAAGAGTAGCTTCAGGGATTTATTTTGTCCTGATGACCAATGAAGACGGATCTGACAAAGCTACCGCCAAAATAGGAGTAGTTAATTAATGAATTCACAAAACGGATTTTTACTTTCATTTATAAAATACGGAGAAAACGATGCTGTACTGCATTGTTTTACAGAAGAAGAGGGTTTTCAAAGCTATTTCCTCAAAGGAATTTATGCTAAAAGGAATAAGAAAAAGGCTCTGCTTCAGCCGCTGAGCCAGCTCAATTTTTCTGTCAATCCATCACGGGGTAACGGAATCCCGTCTGTTTCAAAGTTTGAACTGGTAAAGAACAATGACATTTATACAGATATAAAGGTCAATACTGTCATTTTCTTTATTTCGGATTTTCTGAGTCATATTCTTAAATATGAGAATAAAAATATTCCGATCTATTCCGGTATAGATGATTTTGTAAGTGAACTGACCAACAAAAATTATCAGGCACACCTGCTTTTTTTACTGGCTATTTTAAAAATACAAGGTGTTGCCCCATTATTAAGTGAGGGAAAATTTTTAGATCCTGAAACGGGAACTTTTTCTACGGGAATATGCCATCAGCTGTTCAATGAGGAAATTTCTACGCTATGGAAAGAAGCGCTTTGTGCAGAAGATTTTTATACCACAAAAATCCATTCTTCATTAAGGAAAGATTTTCTGGACAGTCTTTTAGTGTATTATCACTATCATATCACCGATTTCAAAACTCCTGCCTCACTGGAAATTATCCAGCAGATATTTGAGTAGTTTATAAATAGATCTACTGTTTGCTTTCTTTTGTTTTTTCAGTATCCTCAGGCATTTCAGTTTCCGATTCTGCAATTACCTTTTTGGAAAATCTCGGCTGCAGAATCTTGACAATAAGCCCCGTCCATCCTGTCTGATGGGAAGCTCCTACTCCACGGCCGTTATCTCCATGAAAATATTCATAGAAAAGGATATAATCTTTAAAATCAGGATCGGTCTGAAATCTTTCATACTGACCGTGAACCGGCCTTTTCCCGTTTTCATCTTTTAAAAATATCTTAGCAAGCCTCTTGTTTAGTGCATCTGCAATCTGATCAAGGTTTGAATAATTACCGCTTCCGGTAGGATATTCGACTAAAAAATCAGGACTATAATAGAAGAAAAAACGCTGAAGGCTATCGATAATCAGGAAATTAATTGGAAACCATACAGGGCCCCGCCAGTTGCTGTTTCCACCAAACAGCCCGCTATCACTTTCTGCAGGAGTATATTTTACGGTATAATCCGTTTCATTCAGAGTTAAGGTATAAGGATTATTTTCATATTCTTTTGATAAAGCTCTTACTCCATAATCACTCAAAAATTCATTCGGGTTCAGCATCCGGTTTAAAAGTCTTTTCAGACGGTGGCCACGAAGTAATGATAAAAGGTGTTTGGAATCCTGCCCTTTGACCTCCCATCTTGAGACCAGTGCTGCCAGTTCAGGCTTATTATCCAGTACCCATTTCATTCTTTTCTTGAAATTGGGAAGGTTTTCAATCATTTCATCATCGATGACCTCAACGGCAAACATCGGGATCAGCCCGACGATAGTTCTTAATTTCAGATACATATGAGTTCCGTCACTGGAAGTAATTGCATCATAGAAAAATTCATCCTGCTCATCCCAAAGACTGAAATTCTCATCCCCCATATTATCCAATGAGTGGGCAATCGACAGGAAATGTTCAAAGAATTTCATTGCCATTTCCTCGTATACTTTATTGTAAAGAGCAAGTTCAAGGGCAATTCTCATCATATTCAGAGCAAACATAGCCATCCAGCTTGTTCCATCCGATTGCTCCAGCTGTTCTCCATTGGGCAAAACAGAATTTCTGTCGAAAACACCAATATTATCAAGTCCCAGAAATCCGCCTTCAAAAATATTATTCCCATTAAGGTCTTTTTTGTTAACCCACCAGGTAAAATTCATCAACAGTTTCTGGAAAGCACTTTCCAGAAATTCCAGGTCGGGCTTATCTTTTAAATATTCATCAATTTTAAATACCCTGAAGACCGCCCAGGCGTGTACAGGAGGATTCACATCACTCAAGTCCCATTCGTAAGCAGGAAGCTGCCCGTTGGGATGCATATACCATTCAAACAGGAAAAGCTTAAGCTGATGTTTGGCAAAATCCGGATCTATCAGTGAAAAGCTGATGGTATGAAATGCAAGATCCCATGTTGCATACCAAGGATATTCCCATTTATCCGGCATGGAAATAATATGCTCGTTGTTAAGATGCTTCCAGCCGAAGTTTCTTATTGTTTCCCGGGACTTTGGTGGCGGCATTTCGGCAGGGTCACCTTTCAGCCATTTTTCCACGTTGTAATGGTAAAACATTTTATTCCACAACATTCCCGCAAAGGCCTGTCTTTGTACCAATTTTTCATCATCTGAAGAAATTCCCTTCTGAATTTCCGCGTAAAATTCATCTGCTTCATTCTGCCTTTGCTGAAAAAGTATATCAAAATCTTTAAATGGATCCCGTAAATTTTTGTCGGACAGTCTGAATTCAAATATTTTAGTTTCTCTGGCTTTAAAATCTTCATCAATAAAAAAAGAAGCCTTGGTACCTGTATTTTGTGGATTTACCGACTGGGAATTTCCCGTCATCACAAAATTATTGATTCCGTCTTTGCAATATTTTGATTCATTAGAACTTTGATAAAGCCTTTCATTGTTGGTTTCATTGTTACAGAACAGAGTTTTTAAAGACTGTTTTGCATACACATTTTTAATATCAATATCTTGATGATTTACTGTAATATGGTCAGCATCTTCAGCAGACAGTTGAGGCTTATAGTCATCATACCCCCATTTCCAGGTATTTCTGAACCAGACTGTCGGTAAAATCACAAGAGAAGCTTCTTTCTCAGATTTATTGACAACCGTTAATCTTACCAGAATATCTTGCTGGCTTTCCTTTGCATATTCAATAAAGATGTCAAAATATTCATTAGTATCAAAAATTCCTGTATCAATCAATTCATATTCCGGATCGTCTTTTCCCCTCTCCGCATTGGCTTTTACCAGATCTTCATAAGGAAAAGCATTCTGAGGATACTTATACAGCATCTTCATGTAAGAATGTGTAGGTGTGGAATCCAAGTAGTAGAAATATTCTTTTACATCTTCACCGTGATTTCCCTGCCCGTTGGTCAGCCCAAAGAACCGTTCTTTGACCATTTTATCCTTTTTATTCCAGAATCCCACAGAAAATACCAGCTTCAGAAGATCATCACAGATGCCACATATCCCTTCTTCGCCCCAACGATATGTTTTGGCTTCTGCTGTTTCATGATTGGTATAATTCCAGGCGTCTCCGTTTTCACTGTAATCTTCACGGACAAGGCCCCATTCCCGGTTACTTACATAAGGTCCCCATTTTTTCCAAGAAATATCTGAGATTCTCTGCTGTTCTGACATATGTGTAGTTATGATTAATGAGTAATAAGCAATAAGTAATATTTAGTATTGTTTAAAGCAATGAGAGCAACCTCAAAACATTAAACTTTGAACTGTTAAACCTTGAACTGCACTATCCTCCTGTAGAAAAACTTTCAAACGTAGTCATTCCTCCATCTACAAAAATGCTTGTTCCCGTGATATAATCGGCAAGATCACTGGCAAGGAAGGCAGCTAAATTTCCGATATCCTGCGGCTGTCCGATCCGGTTATAAGGAATAAGGGTAAGAAGTGAATTAAGCGCTTCCGGAGTATCCCAGGCATTCTTGTTAATCGGAGTCTGAATGGCCCCGGGACAAATAGAATTAACACGGATTTTATCTGCACCATATTCCTGGGCAAGAGTCTGCATCAACATTCTTACAGCACCTTTACTGGATGCGTAATTGGCATGTCCGGCCCATGGAATGATTTCATGTACTGAACTGATGTGGATAATCTTTCCGCAAGCGATAGAACGGGATGTATCTATTCCGCGTCTTAGAAATTCTTTAATGGCTTCTCTTGCACATAGAAACTGGCCTGTCAGGTTTACACCTATGACAGCGTTCCACTGATCCATCGTCATTTCGGTAAATTTTGCATCCTTTTGGATTCCGGCATTATTGATCAGGATATCTACGGTTTGATATTCAGCGACTATATCCTGGAACATTTTCACTACCTGATCTTCCTTTGAAACATCACATTGATAAGTCATGCCTTTTCCACCGGCATCTGTTATTTCTTTCAAAACAGCTTTGGCTTCCTCTGCAGATCTTTCTGAAGAATGGTTGACAATGACCGTTGCTCCTGCCGAAGCTAATGATTTTGCTATTCCGGAACCAATTCCGCTGGAAGCTCCTGTAACCAAAGCCACCTGATTTCGAAGTGATATTTCCATGTTTTGTAATTTGATGTTACTCAAAGTTATGGAAAGATATCAGCAGATGAAAAATTATGATTTTAAAATTTTATTAAAGTTTCTTATACATGAGATATTGAGGTCCGCTTCTGCCAATTCTTGTTTTGCCATCGTAAATGTATCCTGCCTTAAGATAAATATGATAAGCTGAATCGTTTTTCTGGTTGACGGCCAGTACAATTTCATCACAGTTCTTAAAACGATCTTTTGCAAAATCGTCGGCTTTCATCATGGCTGCTTTCCCGATTCCTTTTCCCTGCATTTGGGGATTAATGGATAAGGAGCGTAATAAAGCTGAGTTTTCATTATCAGTAAGCTCAAATTTATCTTTTCCAAAATCAAGCACAAAGAAACCTGCAGGCTGATCGTTGTAAAATATAGTCACGGGAAATGCTTTGTTATCATCCCGCTCACTGATGCTTTGTAAGGCTTGCTGAACAGTCGCTGTAAAACGCATCTGATTTTCATCCAAAGCATAACTCAACGCAGAAAGATCCTCTGGTTTAAAGAATTCTAATTGTATCATATTAGTGATGGTAAATATCTTCATACATTACGCCTGCACGGATTTCCACAGGAAGTTTATTTTCCTCCGGGACAACAGGACAATTGTAATCGTAAGCATTATAAGCACAGAAAGGATGATAAGATTTATTAAAATCAAGAACAATCGTGTCTCCTTTCGGAATTTTCAGATCCATATATTTCCCTCCTCCGTAAGTCTCTTTTTCATTGGTAGCGTCGCGGAAAGGAAGGAAGAGATGGTCTTTGTATTTTTCCTGTTTAATCAAAGCAAGACTTTGGTATAACGTAACTGTGTAAGATTTACCATCCAAGGTAAATGTTGCTTTACCATACTCCTGATAAGTCTTTGTTTTCCCCGAGGAAGTAGGAAGCTCAAAGGGTTTTGTATCTTTTGACTTAACAAATTTTGCAGTTATCCTGTATTTGGTATTAAAGGGAAAAAATGGATGTCCTTTGAAATTTTTAAAATTATCACCTCTTAGAGGGGTCTCTTTTGGATTAAAATATTCATCATTAAGTTCCTTCTGAAATTTCTGTACCTCTTTCTCTTCCTTTGAAATCGTTTTCTGAGAAAAAGCCCATAACGGAAGAAGTAAAAAGAGTACTATATATTTTTTCATAAGTATAAATTATAAGTAAAGCTATGAATTTTCATAAACAACAAAAAGTTAAAATTCTGATAAAAAGTATAATCTGTTGTAAATACAACAAGCTTCCGCTGATCTAGCATGCTTTTTGAAAAACAAAGCTCATGGACAGAAAAAAATTCATCAGGACAAGTGCTTTAGCCATTTCAGGCTTTTATTTTCTTCAATCCGGATTGTTGCACGCAACAAACAGAAAAAACAGTCTGGAAAAAGAAAATTCAGATGCTCCAATTGTAATCATTGGAAGCGGATATGGAGGAGCTGTTTCTGCCCTGCGTCTTTGTGAGGCCGGTAAAAAAGTAGTGATGCTGGAAATGGGTCTTAACTGGGAAAAAGCAGGAATACCTTTTTCCAATCTGCTGAAGCCTGGAAAAAGTTCTGCTTGGCTGAAAAAGAAAAGTATTGCCCCTTTTATGAATATTTTTTCTTTGACTCCTTTTACCGGAACATTGGACCGTCTGGATTTTAAACACATCAATATCTGGGTAGGAAGAGGTGTTGGCGGCGGTTCTCTTGTCAACGGCGGAATGGCTGTGACTCCTAAAGAAAGCTATTTCAGAGAAGTTTTTCCGGATCTTGATGCTGAAAGATTTTACAGCCATTACTTTCCACTGGTGCGGGAAGAACTCAAGGTAAATGTTATTGATGAACAGTTTCTGAAAGACTGTCCTTATTACCAATTCACAAGAGTAGGCGAAAAAGAGGCTCATAAAGCTGGTTTTAAAACGATTAGAGTTCCGAACGTGTATGATTTTAAGTATATGGAAAAAGAATTCCGGAATGAAGTTCCCCGTTCAGCTCTTAATACGGAAGTAATCTATGGTAACAATTACGGAAAAAACAGTCTGGATAAAACTTACCTGAGAAAAGCTCTTGAAACCGGAAATCTGGAAATTCTTGATCTTCACCGTGTCCAAACCGTCAAACTTAATGATGATAAAAGTTACACATTACATGTCCGGCAGATTGACACTTCAGGATCTGTGATTGCTGATAAAGTTTTCAATTGTAAAAAACTGATTCTTTCCGCAGGTACTATGGGAACTTTACAAATTCTGTTACAATCAAATGCAGAGAACGGATTTCCTATTCATGAAAAAATCGGGAAAAACTGGGGAAACAATGGAAACTTTATGACCGGAAGAAACTGGGTAAAACCTTTATCAGGCGGTACAGGTGCAAAACAATCCACGATTCCTGTGGGAGGAATTGATAACTGGGATGATCCCGAACATCAGTTTTTCACGGAGATAGCTCCTCTGCCTATGGGAATGGATGTTGCAACAGCTTTATATCTGCTGATCAACAGGGTTGATAAAAAGGGAGAAGTTACTTATAATAAAGCCAGCCAATCCCTGACATTGAACTGGGATGAAAGCAATACCGCTAAAATGAAAGAAAATGCCCAATACTTTATTCGTAAGATGAATAAAGCGAATGGAGGAACCAGAAGCCACTTACTTTTTAATAATGGTTTCGGAGCTGAGATCTGTTATCATCCGCTTGGAGGATGTGTATTAGGCGAAGCTACCAACGAATATGGGAAGCTAAGAGATCATGAAAATTTATATGTGCTGGATGGATCATTGATTCCAGGAACCATCGGTGTGAACCCTTTCGTCACCATTACTGCCATTGCAGAATATTGTATTGAAAACCTGATCCGGCAAAATGAATTTAACCTGGGTTAAGGTTTTGATTGTAATTCTCCGGTTTTTCAATAAGACTCTGATATTTTTACACGATACACGTCAGAAGAATTCCTTTTGATTGATTCTACAAAAAAGCCGCCTTCTTCAGGAATCACTTCTTTCAGATCAAAGCTTTTGCAATCTTTGGGAAGACCAGAAAAAATTAGGGTAAACCAAAAATCTTTCATAAAAGGAACCGGTGTCCAGTACGGTGAAATTGAAATATTTTCTGCGTGGATCAGCTTACTTCTATGGTCAGACTGATTATCAAAAAGATAAGTCGAATGCCAGATCCTGATCAGATTTCCCAAAAACGGAGATGCCGGGAAACAACAGTGCACAATCACCTGCTTCTCTTCTTCTGTTTTCGCCTGAAGAGATTCCAGGATTTCCTTTGCAATGACCGGTTTTACAATTACTTCTTCCACCTTTTTATAAGTAATAGGTAATGAGCAACAAGTAATCGGGATTACTTATTGCTCATTATTGATGTTAATATTCTAATTCTAATTTTTCTTTTGTATAATTTCTTACTTCATGGGTAAGCTCAGGATTTTCTGCCAGTTTCTGCCCATAGGATGGAACCATTTCCAGAAGTTTTGCTTTCCATTCTCCATGAAGTTTTTTCGGGAAGCATTTTTCAAGCACATTCAGCATGGCATAAACTGCCGTAGAAGCACCCGGAGATGCTCCCAGAAGAGAAGCGATTGTTCCGTTTTTGTTCACAACTACTTCAGTTCCGAACTCAAGTTTACCTCCTTCTTTTTCATCTTTCTTAATGATCTGAACTCTCTGTCCTGCTACCTTTAGTTCCCAGTCTTCTTCTTTGGCATCTTTGATGAATTCACGCAAATGCTGCATTCTCTGAGATTTTGTCATGGCAACCTGCTGGATAAGATATTTCGTCAGAGGAATATTGTGCCACCATGCTCCGAAGAGTGATCTCAGATTTTTTGTGTTAACACTTTCAGGCAGATCAAGGTAACTCCCTTCTTTAAGGAATTTGGTGGAGAATCCTGCAAATGGTCCGAAAAGAAGAGCTTTCTTACCATCAATAATTCTAAGGTCAAGGTGTGGAACAGACATTGGCGGTGCATCTACCGTTGCCTGTGTATATACTTTAGCCTGATGTTTTTCTACCAGTTCCTGATTATGACTTACCAGCCACTGCCCGGAAACCGGAAAACCTCCGTATCCTTCACTTTCTTTAATATCCGAACTGTCCAGTAACGGAAGCGCATATCCTCCGGCACCAATGAATACAAAGTCGGCAACCACTTCCTGTTTGTGATTATTGATCCTGTCTTTTACCTTCATTTCCCATTGACCATTCTCTCTGGCATCAATATCTTTTACTTCATGGTACAGGAAAACCTCTACGTTGGAATCTTCCAGGAGATGTCTTCCCATCTTTCTTGTCAGTGTTCCGAAATTTACATCCGTTCCCATATCCATTTTTGTAGCAGCCATTACCTCAGACTGGTTTCTTTTGCTCATCACCAATGGAATCCATTCTCTCAGTTTATCGTGATCTGTAGAAAATTCCATTCCTGAGAACAGAACAGATTCTGTCATTTTATCGTGACGCTTTTTTAAATATTCAGCATCTTTTTCTCCGAATACAAGACTCATATGCGGACATGAATTGATGAATTCTTTCGGCTGATGAATATATCCCTTGGTAATCAGATAAGCCCAGAATTGCTTTGAAATTTCAAACTGTTCTGCAATGCTTTCTGCCTTAGTGATATCAATAGATCCGTCCGGCTTTTCCGGAGTATAATTTAGCTCACAAAAAGCGGAGTGCCCTGTTCCGGCGTTGTTCCATGCTGCTGTACTTTCTTTGGCAAACCTTCCTAGCCTTTCGAAGATTGCAATTTCAAGATTTGGATCAAATTCATGCAGCAGCGTTGCCAAAGTGGCGCTCATGATTCCGCCGCCTATCAGTACAACGTCGTATTTAGGTTTCGGTGTTCTGCTTGTAAGCGATTGTGACATAATTTTAAATTTTACTTCAAATTTCGGGAAAAGTTTTAAAAACCGGAACGCGTTTAACGATTTTAACACCTTATTTTTTGAGTCAGAAACACTTCTTTAGTACACAACAAAAAGCCATCGAAAATTTCAATAAAGTACTATTGAAATCATTGATCATTCTTATATAAAAATGAATAAAAAAACTTAAGCACCGGATGCTTAAGTTTTAATTATTTTACAAACAAGATTTAGTAATAAACCCCGTTTAATTCAGTTTTGCCGTCAGTTTTTTAAACTGCTTCTCAGCATTTTTACCTTCATAAAGGATGGCATATACCGTATCAATAATCGGCAGCTTAAGATTTTTCTGTTTTGCCGTTTTATAAATGGAGTCTGCAGCATAATATCCTTCCGCAACCATGTTCATAGACTGAATGGCAGATTTTACCGTATAACCTTTTCCAATCAGGTTTCCAAGGTTTCTGTTTCTTGAGAAAAGTGAATATGCCGTTACCAGAAGGTCACCCAGATAAGCACTTTCATTCACATCTCTTGGTGCTTCATAAATGGCTTCAAGGAAGGTTTCCATTTCACGGATCGCATTGGAAACAAAGACCGCTGTAAAGTTATCTCCATATCCTAATCCGCTTGCAATACCCGCTCCGATTGCAAAAATATTTTTAAGAATAGCACTGTATTCGTTTCCTAAAATATCTTTGCTTGTATGAACTTTAATAAAGTCTGAGCTGAAAATTCCTTCAAGCTTTTCAGCCGTTTCATCTTCTGCTGCTGCAATCGTAAGATAAGAAAGTCTTTCCATGGCAACCTCTTCAGCATGACAAGGTCCCGCGATAACCGCCTGATTTCTGAAACCGATTTTAAATTCATCCCGCAGATAATGAGCTACCACATCATTTACTTTTGGGATAATCCCTTTAATTGCAGAGACAAAGATCTTATCAGAATAATCACAAGTCATCTTATCCAGTGTATCAGACAGATAGATCGACGGAGTTGCCAGAACGATGACGTCACAGGCAGAAACCAGTTCATTAATATCCGTTGTCAGCTTTAAACTTTTAAGATTAAAATGGGCAGCCGTAAGATAAGTCGGGTTATGTCCGCGAAGCTCAATAGCTCCTTTTACAAATTCATTTCTTACGCACCAGTGTACTACTTTGCAGTTTTCAACAAGCATTTTTACAATAGCGGTTGCAAAACTTCCGCTACCTACAACTCCTACAGAAATATCCTTTTTATTCTTTTTTGGATTCGAAGATTCTGAAATAATTTTCTTTTTAGCCATAATTGGAATGTGAACTGCAAAGATATTAAAACAAAGACGGAACGCAGGCTTTGAAACCATGATAAAAGCCATTTTCTGAAAAAATTAACACTTCAACACAATTAAACAGCTAATTAACCGTTAAATACAGAAAAAACTGAATTTTAATTAAAAATAACTCACAAAACTTATTTTTAATTAAATTTGCAGCTTCAAAACCGTTTTAAATTTACTAAGAGAAGAAATATGAAAAAATTTCTAAACAGCAAGAAGAACGTAAACATTCTCCTGGGAGGACTTTTATTAGTAGTTTTTGCACAAGGTGTCTTCATAGCAAAGCTCTTTTCTGAAAGAGATGATAAAACCTATGAAGTGAATCTTGTAAAGATAAACACTGAAAAAGACAGTGTAGATTACCTGAAAATGAAAACTGATCTTACTCTTGTAGATCAGACTGTTGCACAGCTCAACTCCTTCCTGAAATCCAAAGACATTACCAACGAAAAACTGATGATGCTTAATCAGGACAGTATTTCAAATTCTATTTATCTTTCCAAGCAGGCTAACCGATACAGCCAGTATCTGATGGATCTTCAGAAAAAACTGATGCAGGTTCCATTAGGAATGCCTACAGATGGCTATATTTCTTCTAATTTTGGCGTAAGAAAAAATCCGATTCCGTTCAAAACGGTTTTTGCTTCAGTAAGATCAGGCGCGCCAGCAGAAGCTAAATCGGCAGTTGCTGCGACTCCAAAACCTGAAGTAAAAGCTGAGCCTGTTGAAAAGGTCATAGAACTTACAGACAGCTACGGAAATAAAAGAGAAGTAAAAGTGATGGTTACTCCAAAAGCTGCTCCTGTAGCTTCAACATCAGCACCGGTAACTTCCAAAGCTGCTACGGGCAATACCACAACACAAACAACTGTTGCTGAAAAAAACAATCCACCTGCTGAAGCCGATCAGATGCAATTCCACAAAGGGCTCGATATTGCTGTGGCTTATGGTTCTGATGTAAGAGCTGCCGCTGCCGGAACTGTTATTTTCTCGGGACAGAAAGGCGGTTACGGAAACTGTGTGATTGTTTCCCATAGTAACGGATTGGCTACATTATACGGACATTTATCTGAACTTATCTCAAAAGTGAATGATAAAGTAAAAGTAGGTCAGGTCATTGCTAAATCCGGAAATACCGGACGTTCCACAGGACCTCATCTTCATTATGAAGTACACAAAAACAACACTCCGGTAAACCCGAAATTGTTTATGAATCTATAAAAAGAAAACTGTCTCTCATGAGGCAGTTTTTTTAGCTTTAAAAGATGAAGTTCATAATTTTTTTAAACACAAAAGAGCACAAATAAATGCACAAGTATCACGAATAATTCTCATGCTGCTAGATCGTGAAATCTGTGAGAGGTTATTTTAACGCAAAGTTTTTAATTTGCTTTCTTTTGATTCTAAGGAGGCAAAGTTGGAATCAGCAAGCTGATTTGATAAGCTCTGTTGATATTTTTTAACTATTATGATATAAAAAAACAGCTGCATTGGCAGCTGTTTTTTATTTTAAAATCCTAAGCGTTCCTTTCGGATGGGTGAATGTACCATCGGAACCTGCAATATTT
The DNA here is from genome assembly GCF_900636535.1 of Chryseobacterium gleum. Classification (NCBI taxonomy): domain Bacteria; kingdom Pseudomonadati; phylum Bacteroidota; class Flavobacteriia; order Flavobacteriales; family Weeksellaceae; genus Chryseobacterium; species Chryseobacterium gleum. The sequence continues at coordinate 4,444,076 of NZ_LR134289.1, read as the reverse complement.
GAATACACAATATTTTTATTGTAATCCTGAATATGGGTAACATTAAAGCCAAGATGAGGCTCATGCCAATAGACCATAAAAACATTCTTCGCTACTTCTACAGCAGTATATTCTACCGTATCGGTACTGTTTTTTGAACTTCCTGCTGTTCCTGTAAATGTCATGGTTTTATTATCTTTAAAATCGAGAACGAATTTTACCCCTCCAAAATCTACTTCCACTTTATGGCCGATGGCCGGATATGGTGATTTTAAATCCCATTCCATTTCTTTAAGGAAAACCTTTACTCCCATCTCCAGTTCTTCTTTTCCCGGAAGATCAGGATATTTTTTAACCATAAAATCAACAATGGAAGATGAAGTTTTGTTCTCTGTCACTGCCTTTTTATAATTTTCCAAGTAACCCTTCACAAAATCCAGAGATTGTGGAGATGTAGACGGTTTTGCAAAATGGGAAGGAATGACCTGCTCCGGATTTAATGCTTTCATGGCATCAATCTGCCCTATCCACTGGTCAATTGCTTTTACATTCTGAGTGTCTGCCATCCATAGATGTGAGTCTACAGAAACTGAAATGCCACCGGCAATGGTTTTAATGGAAGGGATCCAAAGAAAGCTGTGCGCAGGATCTTCCGGATTCTGTCTGATCTCAATTTTGTTTCCTTCAAGATCAGGGATTGAAGCAGCTGCTTCAGGAACTATAATTTCTGACGGAGCATCCGCTTTCAGTTGCGGTTTCCATACTCCCATTTTATCATCTTTTGAAGCTGATATCAGGTAAGCTGTCTGCGCCGTTGAGATAATTTTAGCGTTAGGAAAGGCTTTTTTAATGACATCCAATCCAAAATAAAAATCGGGATCACTGTGCGAAATAAAAACGGTTTTCAGGTTCTTTCCTGTTGCCTTTATTTCTTTCACCAACTGTTCAGCATATTGTTTCTGAAACTGGGCATCTACCAGTATAGCGTCTTTATCTCCGTAAATAATGGTAGAAGTAATCGGGAAAATAGCTTTGGTTCCCGGATTATATACTTTTACTTTGAGATTTCCTGCAAATATGCTGATAAAGCCCAGTATTGCAAGTAACGACCATAATTTTTTTTGTATCATTTCTGTTCTTTTATATATTAGTAAGCTGCTGTGAAACGTTCACGGATGTGGTTGTTCTGTTCTAATTCATCTACCAGAGCTACTGCTACATCTTCTACAGACAGACGGCTTCTTCCGTTTTCATCAAATACCGGAGTTTCCAGTGAAGTTCTGTATTTCCCTGTTCTTTCTCCTACATTAGCCTGATTCATTTCAATTGCAGGACTGAAGAATGTCCAATCCAACGTGTTATTTTCTTTGATTTTATTTAAATAATCTCTTGCTGCTGTTGCACCGGGCTTGTAAGCTTCAGGGAAGTCCGGAGTATCTACAATCTGAACGTTATCCGGTGTGTAAAGGCTTCCCGCTCCACCTACTACAATCAGTCTTTTTACGCCTGACTGTTCTACTGCTTTCTCAATGTTCTGAGAACCGTTTAAGAAGTCGTTGTAAAGATTAGGATTTGTCCATCCTGCATTAAATGTACTGATTACAGCATCATTCCCCTTCAGTACTTCAGCTAATGCATCTACATTGTTTACGTCAACACTTTTAGCGGTTACATTTTCCTGTGTTTTTACCTTCGATGCATCTCTTACCAATGCTTCTACAGCATATCCTCTTTCTGCCAATTCTGTTACTACATGTGATCCTACAAATCCTGTTGCACCAATTACTGCTACTTTTTTCATAATGTTTTATTTTTTAAATTAAATTGTAATAAATTTTGTTACATTTAAGGGTAAAAAAATTTTATTCGAACTGATCGGTAAATTCCTGTAATGATTTGTCTCCTAAAAAATTGATAACCAAATGATCTGTTTCCTCAAATAAGGTATTTAAATGAATATTTATTTCCTTCCCGACACTGCATGCGGGATTGGGATTCTGATTTTTCTTTCCTAATACTTCCGTATTTTTAACTGCTTTATAGATCTCAGAAATTGTGATCATATCTGCATTTTTTGCAAGCTGACTTCCTCCTTCTTTTCCCTGTCTGCTGATAATCAGACCTGCTTCTCTCAATACGCTGATCTCCTTTCGGACGATCACCGGATTCACATTGATACTACCGGCCATCCAATCTGAAGTAAGCCACTCCTGAGGACTCTTTGCCAATAATGTCATTATATGTACTGCCGTAGCAAATCTTGTATTGTTCATTGTAATTACAGGGCAAAGATACACATTTTTTAAATGTAACAAAATTTATTACAGTTAAATTTTTCTTAAAGGATTAATTTGTCCAGATCAAGCAGCAGATAATTGATGTTCTGATTAATGGTACGTGTTGCCGACTGCATCTGATTGAGCATGGCTGCACGGTTATGAAGATCATCTGCCCTGTAATACCCGCCATCACTGAAAATGACAGATTTGTCTGCCGCTTCTTTATTGTCGTCAAACTGGTAGTGAAGCCATCTCATCTTCATATTCCCGATGATGGAATGTTCTTCCCTGTTGGAAAATTTTTTTTCTGTATACATATACCAGATAAAAGGCGGAAAGTTGGGGGATTCCAGCTTTTCCCTCCAGATATCTCTCAAAAGATTTCTCTGATGGATAAACTCTACTTTTTTTCCTTTGGGATTAAGAGTCGCTAAACCAAAGCCCGCTCCTAAAACCCCTCCTCCAATATCAATTGCATTGCTCCAACCCTGATCATGAACAATACCTCCGGCTATAGAAGCTGCTGCTCCGGTAATAATGGAATAAAGAATGAGCTTATTGTTTTTTGATGTGTTCAGGTTATCCACGTAATTTCCGATCTGGGCTACTCTTTCTCCTTCACAGTCAAATTCTGCGGCTACCGCATCCAGTTCTGTCAGGGCAATCGTGATTTTACTGTTTATTTTTGTTTTTAACTGTAAAACTTTGACCTGCGAAGCAAGGGATGAGTCTTTTTTAAGATCAATAATCTGATGGACCTCATCTAAGTTATCCAGTGCATTCAATATCAGGATACTCTGATCGGAAAATATCTCCTTCAATTCTTTATTGGCAGCCAGGATAGAGTCTGCATTATAAGATGGAATTTTATTGCTGTAGTTATACTTGAAAGGTGCTTTACAATAGCTGTCTTTCAGCGTAAGTATATTCTGCTGAATAGCCTGATTCTTCTTTGAGACACAAGAAGTAAGAAGCCCGAAAACAATCAAAAGGTAAAAAAGTTTTTTCATTCAGTCATATTTTTGTGCCGGATTGATCTATTGTAACCCACCGCAATTTGTCTCAGCTTTACAATTCATCAACACGAATATAATACAAATAAAAAAAATTACCTGAAATCAGGTAATTTTTTAATCTATTTTTAAGAAGGTTTACTTAATATCCAGCAATTCAACTTCGAAAACAAGGGTACTGTTTGGCCCGATCTCTTTGCTGATTTCCTGATCTCCATACGCTAAGTGTGGAGGAATAATCAGTCTCCATTTACTGCCAACAGACATTAACTGAAGAGCTTCCGTCCATCCTGAAATTACTCTGTTCAAAGGGAAAGACGCCGGAGTTCCTCTTTTCACGGAACTGTCGAATACTTTCCCGGAAATAGTTGTTCCGTGATAGTGGCATTTTACAGTAGACTTAGGACCTGGTTTCGGACCGTCACCTTCTGTAATGATTTCATATTGCAAGCCGCTTGGTAACTGTACTACACTTTCTCTTTTACCATACTCTTCCATATATTCTTTACCGTCTTTCAGGTTCTTTTCTGCCAATTCTTTTTTACGTTTAAATAACATATCTGCTACTCCCATATTATAATTTTTTACAAAGATAAGTCTTTTTAGGGTTGAAAGATGGAAATGAGAGAATGGAAGTTTAAAATCCAAAATTCCCATAAAAACAATCATACCTTTAACAATCAGTAAGTTAAATATCTTATTCATTCGAATTCAACAATCATATTATTTTACATTTATTAGCTTAAAAGGTTTTTTCCACAAAATTCAAATAATTGTAATACTTGCTTAACACAGATTTCGAAACTTGGCGTTATAATTGGATTTAAAAACTAAATGCCAAATCCAATAAAATATAATAAGAAGTTTGATGAACTGAATGAAGAGGAAAAAAAACTTCTGGAAATCAATAAAAAAACAATTGCAGATTTTGTTGAACAATCCTCTTCCATCAGTGATGTCAATTATGCTACAAGGAACGCTCACGCCAAAACCTATGCAGCAGCAAAAGGTACGTTCGTTATAGAACCTGACCTTCCGGAATTACTGAAGCCTTTTTTTGACAGGGAAAAATTTGACCTGATCATACGATTTTCCAATGCCCGGCTGAAAATCAAAAATTCGGGAAAAGATATTCCTGCCTATGGTTTTGCGGTACAGATCATGGATGAAAACGGAGGTTTACTAGCCAATTATCCATTAGTCAATTTTCCTTTGTTTCCTCTTAACTCTGTTTCAACTTTTCTGAAACTTTTTACTGCTGTCAATACGTTTTATATGAAAAAATGGAGGAGCCTATTACCGATGTTTTTTCAGATAATCAAAATGTTCCCTTATGTTTGTACCGGTGATATGCTGCGTAATATAATAAAGCTCTTCAGAAAAAGAAATGACTTTATTCTGTCGTTTGATTATTACTCGGTAGGTGCTTACCGTCTGGGAGATCAGATCATTAAAATAAAGCTATCTCCTCAATCTGTGGATAAAAATACAGGAAGAAAGCAAAAGATAGGAGACGCTTTAAAAAGTTATCTGCAGACGCATGATTTTAAAGCCGATGTTTTAGTACAGATTTGTTATGACCTGAAAGATCAGCCAATCAACAGACTGAATGTAGAATGGAAAAACTCTCCTTTTATTAAAATCGGTGAGGTCAGAATCAATAAAAATTCTTTGCTGGATGCAAGGGACTGTACCAATGAATTGCTTTCATTCAACCCTTTCGAAAGTAAAATATTTTTTCAGCCTGTAGGAAAAATACAGAAACTGCGTGATGAAGCTTATAAGGTTTCGCTGCAGACGAGAAGGAAGATTAATAAATTGCTGCATGGAAAAAACAGCTAAAATAATGATGAATTGTGAGTGATGAATGATCATTTATTAAATTGACGTTTCAGTTTCCTTTAAAAAGCTTTTAAAAACAAAAATGACTGTTGTACTAACAGTCATTCTATTTTATCTGAATTTTCTTTCTTCTTCTTTGATTGCCAGATCATTGATGCTTGCATATCTTTTTGCCATCAGGCCGTTTTCATCGAACTCCCAGTTTTCATTTCCATAAGCCCTGAACCAGTTTCCCTCTTTGGTCTGATATTCATATTCAAAGCGGACAGCAATACGATTGTCTGTGTGTGCCCAATATTCTTTCTTAAGCTTATAATGAAGTTCTTTTTCCCATTTTTTCTGAAGAAATGTTACGATTTCTTCTCTTCCATTTACAAAGGTATCTCTGTTTCTCCATTCACTGTCAATAGTATATGCTTTGGAAACCTTTTCGGGATCCTGACTGTTCCAGGCATCTTCTGCCAACTGAATTTTTTCAAGTGCCGTTTCAAGAGTGAAAGGCGGAAGCGGATGTTTCTGTTCCATAACTTACTGTATTAGATTGGTAACTATTTTTTTTGATTTTTCAATCAATTCATTGGATTTGAAAAGCTGGCTTTCTATAATGCTGCTCTCAAAAAGCATGTAAATATGATCGGAAAGCTCATCATTATTAAGCAATTCTAAAAAGAAGTTCCTGAGATCTGCTTTATGGGATTGGATAACACTAAGGATTTTGAGATTATCCATGGGAATTTCCGATAAAATATTCAGGAAACTGCAACCCCGGAAGTTTTCCTTAGCATTCATGTACACCAGAAAATCAAAAGCTTTGATGAGTTTAGATTTTGGATTTTTTTCTTTTGATAAAAAACTATTGAGTTCATGAAACCAATATTGATGTCTTACATTCAGAAATTCCACACACAGGTCTTCCTTGGATTTAAAATGCTGATAAAAACTTGCTTTGGCTACTTCTGCTTCGGAAATAATCTGGTTGATACCGGTAGAATTGTATCCTTGTCTGGTAAACAATTGAAATGTGGTTTCTATGATTCTTTCTCTTGGAGATTTCATATCGGATTTCTTTTCTGGAACAAATGTATGAAAAAAAATAACATACAGACCAGTCTGTATGTTTAGTTTTTTCATAATATCTTTTAGAAAACCAAAAGGCACGAAAAATTAATGGATACTGTGTAGTAAGGCGCAAGGATTTTATCTCCGATAAAATTTAATGTCTCTAAAAAAGAGAATAATTATTGTTGAAAATCTTTGTTTTTTTTTGCGCCTTAAAAACGACACAGCGCTTATCCTTTTTGCGCCTTTGCGTTTCCCAACAAAAGCTTCATCAACAAAAAAGCCCCTAGAGCTAAACTCCAGAGGCTTTCATTTATTTTAATTATGATTATTTTTCTTCTAATTCTTCTTTCTTCTCTTCTTCTTTTTCAGGGAAGATGATGGATAAAAGAACTGAGATTACCAGCACTCCCCCTACAATTCCCAATGAAACCGGAGACGGAATATGAATCCAAGGTGCAATCAACATTTTAACTCCAATAAAGGACAGGATAATCGCCAATCCGTATGGAAGTTTGCTGAACATGTGAATAAAGTTTGCCAGCAGGAAGTATAATGATCTTAATCCCAGAATGGCAAAAATATTTGATGTATAAAGGATAAACGGATCATTTGAAATCGCAAAGATCGCAGGAATAGAGTCTACAGCGAAAAGAACGTCTGTAAATTCGATAACCCCTACTACCACTAAAAGAGGAGTCGCCATTTTGATTCCGTTCTGAATGGTGAAGAATTTATCTCCGTCATAGTTATCGGAAACTTTCCAGAAGCTTTTGATCAGTCTTGCACCTGCTGTATTGCTGTAGTCTTCATCTTCATCATCGCCACCGTCTCCCCATGATTTGATCCCTGCATAAACAAGGAATAATCCGAACAGTGTCATTACAACGTTGATTTTTACTGCTTCCCCAAAGATATTCATTTCAGGAAGATAGGTAAGATTAATCAATCCTACTCCCGCAAATATAAATATGGCCCTGAAGATCAGTGCACCGATGATTCCCCAGAAAAGGACCTTATGATGAAGGTATTTCGGAACCTTGAAGAAACCAAAAACCAGGATAAAGACAAATAAGTTATCCACCGAGAGCGCTTTTTCAATCCAGTAAGCAGCCTGATATTGTGTGAATTTTTCTACTGCCAGAGCATTGCTTTCAGGGCTTCCATCGGTATTGAATACCCAATATACCACTCCTGAAAATACCATAGAAAGTGAGATCCATACAACTGACCATATGGTGGCTTCTTTGGAAGATACTTCGTGACTTTTCTTGTTAAATACCCCTAAGTCCAGGAGCAGCATGATAACGACTGTTACTGCAAATCCCCACACCAGACCAGGGTGCAGTTCTAAAATACTTTGATGTTCCACTTGAGTTATGTTATAATATGATAAAAGCAATAGATGTACATTGTACAAATATTGCTATTTTATTTATTTTCCGACTGACAATTGATTATAGATAATTCATCTGTACCGTCTGGATTGTCTGCTCCAGTTTTTTGTCAGCTGTAGGGTCTCCGATAGCATTGAATTTCCATTCTCCGTTTCTCTTATAGAAAACTCCCATTACCATAGCGACATGCCCTTTGAAAGAAGCATCGTTTGCAATATCATATTTTGCAAAAACTTCTCTTACATTAGTAGGTGTCCCTTCATAAATACGGATAGAAGCAAAAGGAATAGTTCCGAAATCCTGACCTCTGTAGCTGTTCAGCACCATTGCCACATGCTCTACATTGGGTTCCAGATTACTGAAGTCTACCGTAATCACCTCGTTATCCAATCCGTCATCGCCGTCTACATCACCGGTAAGGTCATCTCCACTGTGTCTTACAGAACCGTTTTTGGATTTAAGATTTCCAAAATAGATAACTTCCGTAACGTTTTTGTTTGAATCATATAAAATACAGCTTCCGTCCAGGTCTACTGCTTCTTTTTTAGTTCCGAAAAATCCTTTCTTTACAATTGCTCCCCAGTTGATTCCTACGCAAGCCTGGGATAGTACAGCTCCATTTTCTTTTTTAAGGTTAATTCTCTGACCTTTTTGTAAGTTGATAGCCATTTTTTTATGTTTAGTTGTTATTTATTTTTTAGCAAAAGGGCGAAAAAGCCAGATTGCGAAAAAAGCAAATTTGCGATTTTGCTGTTCTGCAATTTTGCCTTTAATTATTATTCAAATTCAAATTAAGCATTGCCCGCAGGATATTTGTCTCTTCATTGAAATCAAATATCTTGCTCATGATATCTATATTTTCCAGGTTTCTGATATAATCTTTCAAAACGGCTTCCACTTCTGTTGGCAGGAAACGTTTTCTTTCGTTCATGGTGTGCTCCAACTGTTCATTTTTGCTTTTCAGCTGATCAATAATGGAACTTTGGTTAGACTGATTTTCGGAAATATCCAACTTATCCAGTTCTTTATCGAAAAGATACAATTTCTTTTCATCCACGCTGAAAATAAAATAATCATCAGTCTGAAAGATCCTGAAAAGCTCATAATCATAGGTTCCGATAAGGTAGCCACATACAAAACGGACTTTAAAACCTTGTATATTGAGCCTTCCCAATAATTTCCTTTCAATAGAATAATCTTTGTACTGATATGAGGGGAAAGAATCAGATTTCAGCAGAGTTTCATCTGCATCCGTTCTGTAAAATTCCCTGGCATATTTTTTATGAAAGTACAATACATTATCCCAATTGGCTGTAAAGCGATCTTCCGTAAGATCCTGATACAAGGTTTTCAGATGTTGGGAAAATACACCACTGTACATTTTCCTGTCGGTCTGAAAGCTGTCTACCCGTCTTTCTTCAAAACCTGAAATATATTTATTGTTGATGTTAATTTCGTTAATAACAGCCAGCATATCATTTTCTTTCTGCTTTTTAATTTTGGTCAGAAGTTCTATGAGACTGTCAGTATACTGCAGGTGGAAAAGTTCCAGTTTATTATAATCCAAAGCTGTATTTTCCTGGAACAGATTGTGGATAATATCAGTTTTGATATAAATTGATATGATGTCAATATGTTCAAAAAAATTAGCAAGAAGCTTAAGCCTGGTTAACCTTCTTTTGCTTTGTGACAATATGGTTGCTGCATCATCTCCCACCTTTGTATCCTATAAATTAACCTCTGACATTCGCTTTAAGTTCATGCTCCAATGTCTGAAGATCCTGATCCAGTTTTCTCCTGTTATCTGCACCCTGTTTCTGGATTTGCTTCACTTCATTCAATGTATTGATCAGCATTGATGTTGTTTCTCTCAAAGTTTCCACAGATACGATAGTCTGCTCGTTTGCTCTGGCAACATTCACAGAATTCTGGCCTAGACGCTCCGCATTCTTTCTTAAGATTTCTTCAGTAGTAGAAGATACTTTTTGCTGAATTTCAATATTCTGCTGCTGTCTGTACATTGCCACAGCTAGCGAAAGCTGATTTTTCCAGACCGGAAGTGTAGTGGTAAGGATCGTCTGAGCTTTTTCAGCAATTGATACGTTGTTATTTTGTACCAGCCTGATCTGCGGAAGTGATTGCATCATAATCACACGCACCACTTTAAGGTCAGCCATTCTTCTGTCTAATCTTGCAATGAAATCTCTCTTATCCGCAATCTGATAATCCTGATAATTCTGCGGATTGGCTTCCATTACAGCAAGCTCGCCTGCAGCTCTTTCCATTCTGATATTTCCTGCAATGACAAGCTCTTCAATCTGCTTAATAGAATTCACATTGCTTTCAAAAATAGTCTGAAGCACAGCATTGTCTTTTGTAGACGTGATCATTCCTGCATTTACTTTATACGAGATCTGCTCAATATTATTGATGATCTTATCATATTTTGCAAAAAGATTTTCCACCTGAGTCATTACCTTTTTCATAAATGGTAATTTGCTCAGGAAGCTTTTCACTTTATTTCCGTTAAGCTCGTCTACATCTACATAATTAAGCTCCACCAAAAGGTCATTGATAAGCCCTCCTACTTCTCCTGAGTTTGATCTTCTTACATTCCCCAGGAAGCTGTCACTCTGGTTGGATAATGTTTTCTGAAGATCAGCTCCGAAATTTACGATGGAACCCGGATTGGTCTCATCAATAGAATTGGCAAGAACTTCATATTTCTGGCGTTCTTCTGACTGCAGCTGCGTCAGGTTTACATTTCCCTCTCTGTCCACAAGAACTCCCGGCGCTGCATTTTGAACAGGCTGAGAAGGAGTTGGAGGAACCATTGGAGTTGGTTCAAAGGTTTTAAGAGGCTCTATTGATCCTAGCGGATCTATGGGTTGATTTTCCTGATTGTCCATGATTACTTCTGATAAATTGATACAAATTTCTCAAGGCCCTCTCTTTGGCCTGCCCCTACAGCCTCAAATTTCCATTCTCCGTTTCTGTTGTAGATTCTTCCGAATTCTACAGCGGTTTCGATGGAGAAATCTTCGTCTAATTCATATTTTAAGATCTCTTCATTCGTATCTGTATTAAAAATTCTGATGAAAGAATTTCTTACCTGCCCAAAGTTTTGCTTTCTTGAATCTGCTTCATGAATTGTTACCACTACTGTAATTTCTTTGACCGCATTATCAATTTTTGTAAGATCAATCTTGATCTGCTCATCATCACCTGCTCCTTCTCCTGTAAGATTATCTCCCGTGTGGATTACAGACTTGTCCGGAGACTCAAGGTTATTATAGAAAATGAAATGATTATCTGAAATTAATTTTTTGTCCTCTCCTAGCAAAAATAATGAGGCATCAAGATCGAAAGCCGTTCCTGTAGAAGTATTATTGATATCCCATCCTAAACCTACAGTAAATTTAGGTGCGTTGATATTTTCTCTTTGTCCTTTTTGTAAGTTAATAGCCATAATATAATTCAGTTTGTATTAAAGTATTGATGTTGTTTTCGTATTCTTTTATTAAATGATAATTGTTACTGATGGCAAGCTCCAGAAGAAGATCCATCTGTTCCTTTTTTACTTTAGACGTAAGATAATCAAAATTACCTGAATCCAGACCTAAAATATATTTTACAATCCTTGTATTAAACTGAAAACTTTCCTTATTCATCACTTCTGCGACGTGATTTACATTTTTTACTGCATAGTAATTGAAAAAGTTTTCAATCTTTGGGTCAAGGTCAAAATTCATCAGTTCTGCATAATACAGAAACATAAAGTCTGCTTCAACCTTATATTCATCAAGAATTCTGTTCACTGTATATTCATGGCTACCGGTTATTTTGATATCGTCTATAAAAATACAAAGTTTTCCTCTCAAAAAATCCTTATCGATATAATACGTATCATTGGCAATCAGATTTTTGCGGTCTTCAAAATTAAGATTCCCATAATCTGTAATGTATGTATGATTACGATTAATTTTCGATAAGACGCTGGACTTCTTTCCTTGTTGAAACAAATAAAAGTCCAGATGTTTTTTAAAATAAAAGCATAAAAAATTGGAAGCTGTAGGAATCGCCATATAAGGGCTTGGAAGCACTACAATTTCTCTATCAGTCTTGAGAAGCTGTTCGTTTTCGGAAATAAACCCGTCAAATAATTCTCTTGCAAATTTTTCAGCATACGACTTATCGCCATATTTGAAATAACTGTATTCCGCAGGTGAGAACGTAAACTCATCCGCCGAATGAATGTGGTGTAAGCTGTATCTTGTATTCATGTTTATAGTTAGTGTTTAAGTAAATGTGCACTGAAGCCGAAGTTCTTCGCTCCCTGATAATCTGCTACCGGATTGTCTCCGATATGCAGGATCCGGTTCATAGGCAAATCCTGATCTTTAATATTCTTCTTCACTTCCTGAAAAATAAGCGGATTAGGTTTGGAACAGTTCATTTCATCGGAATAGATATGGAAATCGATGTACTGGTCCAGATTTTCATGAATCAGAAATTTTCTCATGGTAGTTCCTTTGATAAATCCGGTATTGCTCAGAATATTAATAGTTTTTCCCTGATTTTTGATATTTTCAAAAAAGTCATGAATATTCTCGAAAATCACAACCGGCCTGTACTCCAGAAACAATTCTTCACTTTTATTGTAAAACTCATTGAGTTTTTCTCTATCCAAAGATTTTATATCAACATTCAGAGCTCCGAGAATCATCAGGTAAATTTCAAAAGTATCTATATTTCCACCTGTAACTTCATTAATGGTATTGCAAAGATCATCATAATATTTTACGGTTTTCGCAACTTCTTCTATCGGTTTATCTACGTTAAAAAATGAGGAGAACAGCTCAACTCTTTTTGTTTTAAATTCAGGATGAGATTTGATTAAGGTGAGCCACAGGTCAAAGGAAAAATGACAGTGATTGTGGATGTCGATATCTGTTTTCAATAGTTTTAAGTTAAAAGTTTTTATTTAGCTTCTTGAAAAAGATTTAAAATTTTCTAATCATCAAAAAGTGTTTACGATACTATTCTTCCCAAAGATAAAATATTTATTATAAAAGCATTATGTCTGTTGTCTGTTTTAAGATATTTTTATGAAAATTCAAAGTTTTGTGTGGATCTTCAGAAGGTGTTTTTCATGAGGTATTTAAAAAAAATTTCAAAAATTCTTTGAAAATCAAAAAAAAATTATAATTTCGCAACCGATTAAAAATCAACAATGTCAACAAAAATGATAAATATTATAACTTTAAGCAATCCTGTCAGAGCTGTGTTCTTTGGCAGCACTGAATATTTATCTGAATAGTTTTATAGATCTTTTATACCCAAAAATATATTGAAGACCTGTCTATTCGGATAGGTCTTTTTTGCTGCCCTGATTTCAGACTTTAACAATTCAACGAATTTGTGTTATTTGTTAAGATCTCTGAAAATTTTCCATTGTTACAAAATACAAAAATGTTTTGCCGGCTTTATGAGACCGGAGGGTATTTTGCGCTCTTTTTTCTGAGAATCTTTTATAATCACAGATCTAAAAATCAACAATTTAAAACAAACAAAATGAAATATAACACACGAAATATAGGGATTATAGCACATGTAGATGCAGGAAAAACAACGTTATCTGAACGGCTTCTTTATTACACGGGGCTCATTCATAAAATCGGTAACGTAGATGATGGAAACACCACCATGGATAAAGATATTCAGGAAAGGAACAGAGGAATTACCATTTCATCAGCGGCGGTTTCTACCCAATGGAAAAAAGACAGTAAGGTTTATAATATTAACATTATTGATACACCGGGCCACATTGATTTTGCAGTGGAAGTAGAACGTTCTTTAAGAGTTCTGGATAGTGTTGTAGCCGTTTTCTGCGCTTCTTCAGGAGTTCAGCCACAGACTGAAAATGTTTGGTTTCAAGCTGAAAAACACGGAACATCCAAAATATGTTTCATCAATAAAATGGACAGAATTGGTGCAGACTTTTTTGCCGTTCTTGAAGAGATAAAAACCAAGCTGAATGCTTTTCCTCTCGCCCTTCAGATTCCGATTGGGGCTGAAATACATTTTGAAGGAGTTATTGATCTTGTCAAAATGAAAGCGCTATACTGGACCGATGAAAACGGCGAAATCATTGTGGAAAAGGAAATTCCTGATCATTATATTGCTGAAGCCGACGAATACAGAGTAAAATTAATGGAAACTCTTGCAGAAAATGATGAACAGTTCTTTGAAACATTTATGGATACTGAAGAAACAGTAATTCCCGGAATGATCACAGAAGCCATTCAAAGAGTCTGCAGATCCGGTTCAGCGGTTCCTGTTTTATGTGGTGCTGCTTTTAAGAATAAGGGAATCCAGCCTCTGCTTGATGCTGTGGTGACTTATCTTCCTGCTCCGGATCAACTTGCTGACCTGCAGGGTAAAGATCCTCATACAGAAGGAACTGTAACATTGAAAAGAAATGAAATGGCTTCTTTTTCAGGGCTTGTCTTCAAGGTTGTGATTGATAAACATATGGGAAGACTGGCGATGTTGCGTGTATATTCCGGAGTGATTAAATCTGGTGATACCATATTGAATGTAAGAACAGGCGAAAGTTACAGAGTTTCGAGAATTTTACAGATGCAGTCGGATAAGACGTTGTCCATGGATGATGCTAAGGCAGGGGATATTGTTGCTTTGACAGGAATAAAGGACGCCAAAACCGGAGATTCTTTATCATCCCCTGATCAGCCGATATTACTGGAAGCAATCACGATTCCGACTCCTGTGATCCGAGTTGCCATTGAGCCTAAAACCAATGGAGATGAGAAATCTTTCGGTTTGGTGCTGGCCAAGATCCAGGAAGAGGATCCTTCTTTGGTGGTGGAAAGAAATCCGCAAACAGGAGAAACCTTACTGAGTGGATTGGGAGAGCTACATCTTGAAGTTACTTTGGAGAAAATCCGTCTGAACCATGGTATTGAAATCAATCAGGGAAAACCTAAGGTTTCTTACCGTGAGGTCTTAACAACAACCAAAGTTCACAGAGAAAAGCTTTCCAAGCAAAACGGAGGAAGCGGTCAGTTCGCTGATATTACTTTTGAAATTGGACCAGGAAATGGTAATGAACCAGGATTAGAGTTCATTACTATGATTAAAGGCGGAGTTATTCCGACTGAATTCATTCCTTCTGTTGAAAAAGGATTCAGAGAAGCTATGGAACACGGTCCATTGAAAGGATATCCTTTAGAAAACATGAAAATTACTCTTCTGGATGGTTCTTTCCACGCTCAGGACTCTGCAGCCTTTGACTTTGAAATTGCTGCGAGAGAAGGATTTAAAGCGGCTGCAAAAGGATGCTCCCCTAAACTGATGGAGCCTATCATGCAGGTAGAAATCCAGAGTATTGAGGAATACACAGGTGCTGTTACTGCAGATATCAACAGAAGAAGGGGAATTATCACTTCTATTGATGAAAAATCCGGAAGAAAGATTTTTGCAGCAGAAGTTCCATTAGCCTCAACTTTTGGATACATTTCTGATCTTCGCACACTGACAAGTGGAAGAGCTTCCATCAGCATGAAATTATCACACTACGCTTTAGTGCCTGATTTCATCGCGAATACATTAATAACCTAAACAAGCAAGGACTGTAGATTTTTCTTACAGTCCTTGTCTGGTTATGGGATGTATATTGTGAATAGTCAATCGTCAATCGTCAATCGTCAATACGCTGCGCTTGTCAATTCTTTTATGCTATAAAGAACTCACGATTCACTTGCGAAGCAAAATTCACTTATTGAGACTTCTCCCCTATTTCTCCGGCATCACCTTATAAGTCGGGTCTTCCTGAATATTAATTTCTACTACAGCTTCTGCATTTTTCAGTATTTTCCGGCAGTCTTCACTGAGATGACGCAGATGCAAGGTTTTATTCTGTTGTTTGTAACGTCTGGATAACTTGTCCAGTGCATCTATAGCACTCATATCTACAATGCGGCTTTCTTTAAAATCTACAACCACTTGTTCAGGATCATTCAAAGGATCAAATTTATCTGTAAATGCCGTTACTGAACCAAAGAACAGCGGTCCGTATATTTCGTAAAACTTCACTCCATTTTCATCAATATATTTTCTTGCGCGGATTCTTTTGGCATTATCCCAGGCAAAAACCAATGCGGAAATGATTACTCCAACCAAAACAGCCAAAGCCAGGTTATGTAAAATTACCGTAATCAATGCTACAGTAACTCCAACGAAGATATCAGACTTCGGCATTTTATTCACAATCCTGATAGATACCCATTGGAATGTACTGATGGCAACCATCATCATTACTCCGACCAAAGCAGCCATAGGAATTTTCTCTATCACCGGAGCTCCAACCAGAATGATTATCAAAATAAGCACAGATGCCACAATTCCTGATAATCTCGCTCTGGAACCTGCGTTCAGATTTACCAAAGTCTGTGCTACCATTGCACAGCCTCCCATTCCGCCAAAGAAACCATTGGTAATATTTGCCAATCCCTGTGCCACTGATTCTTTGTTGGCGCTTCCCTTTGTATTGGTAATTTCATCCACCATGGATAGCGTCAGAAGAGATTCTATAAGACCTACTCCTGCCATAATCAAGGCATAAGGAAAAATAATCTGTAAAGTTTCCAGGGAAAAAGGAATCTTGGGAATATGAAAACCCGGGAGGTTCCCACTGATATGAGCAATATCTGCAACTGTTTTTGTTGGAATATTAAATCCAAGAACAACAGCAAATACAATTATAATAGCTACGAGAGAAGCAGGAACAACTTTTGTAATTTTGGGAAAGAAATAAACGATGGCAATCGTCAGAGCTGTCAAACCACCCATTATATATAGAGGCATCCCTTGCAACCAGCTTACAGCTCCGCTGCTGTCTGTTATTTTAAACTGTTCAACCTGCGCCATAAAAATAATAATAGCTAAACCATTCAGGAACCCGTACATAACAGGCTGTGGGATAAGTCTCACAAATTTTCCCAACTTAAAGATTCCTACCATCATTTGCAATATCCCGGCTAATGCAACTGTAGCAAAGAGATATTCTACTCCATGCGACTTTATCAAAGCAATCAACACCACGATGGTTGCTCCGGCTCCACCGGAAACCATACCGGGACGCCCTCCTAAAACTGCAGTCACAAGTCCCATCATAAAAGCTGCATACAAACCTGTAAGAGGAGACAGCCCGGCAAGAATAGCAAATGAAAGAGATTCGGGAATCATCGTCATTGCTACAGTAAAACCTGCCAGCAGTTCATTTTTATAATTGATTTTTTTTGAAAAATCGAATAAGCTTAGTGTATTCTTCATTGATATGCAAAGGTATGTACTGTGCGGATGGTATACAATTTTTTCTTTTTATGATTTTATGATAAGGAAGTTATTGTTTTAAATAATTCACACATCAGCCCTTATAATATGTTAATTTTAATTAAAATAAATAGATAAAGTGTAATTTTTGTATTTATGACTGTTTTTACATTTTATTTTTGTCTACATTTGAAAGCAAATAAGCAATTATTTGGTACTAATTAAAGATTCAATGTGTATAAAGCTGCTTATCAATCCATCTGCAGCTTTCACTCAAAGAATTGTGTAAAAACCTTAATAGGTTATATATTATTTCACACAAATGGCAGGAAAAAGAAGTTTGAAAAGAAGAAGAAAACCATTGAAAAGAATATATCAATATATTAAGGTAATTCCTACCTGCCTGTTTTATTGATAGTTAAAAGTCATTTTTTAAGATAGATAATTTTATTGAATATTTTTAGCTATTCTTCAAACATAATTTTCATTTCTTATAAATTTCAAATTTTCGACAACAATTTCCTACTATATAAATAATATAAATTACCTATTCTCGTTTTTTTATATATAAGTTTAAATAAAAGAATAATATTCAAGTAAAAATGTTATATAAAGAAATCCATATTGGGAAATTTATTAAGGAAAGGGTTGATGAAATTGAAATAGCAATTGAGAGAATCTGCAAGTTTTTAAACAAAGATGAAGAAACGGTTGAAATGATGTATGAAAGCAGATCAATGGATACGGATCTTCTTTTAAGATGGAGTAAGTTGCTGGAATATGATTTTTTCAGGCTCTACAGCTCCCATTTGATTTTATATGCACCACCCTCTGCCGTTAACAAAAGCAATCAAAAGTCCGAGAAAACACCTTATTTCAGGAAAAATATTTATACTCAGGAAATCAAAGACTTCATTATGAAAAGGATTCTTTCCGGTGAAATGACCCAAAGTGAGGTCATTAAAGAATATTCTATTCCTAAAAGTACACTGCACAGATGGCTTCAGAAGAGTGATAATGTAAACGGATAAACAGATAAGACATGCGCCCAAATTACAAAAGAATTTATCAGGATATGCTGAAGATGGAATATCCTGAAAAGCTGAAAGATCCAAAAATCAAGGAACTTCTTGAAAAGCTTAACACGAGTGAGGATGTCCTTAAGTTTAATGAAAAACTGTTCAAGCAGTCCAGGGAAAATCAAAAACTCAAAACCTATGACAGACAGACTATGCTAAAACTGCTTCAGTACCAGAAAAAGCACGGGCATTCCACAAGCTATATGTCGAGAAAATATAAAATAAGCAGAACAACGCTTTCAAAATGGAAAGTCATGTTTGAAGAAGAGCTTGAAGACACAATGAAAAATGCCGGTAAATAATTTACCGGCAATTTTTTAAAGGTAATAGTAAGGAAAAAACGGGCTGTACGTATGCCGGAGTCGAACCGGATAGCCTTGCCGGAATTACCGGCTTCGCTATTCCTCCCATGATTGTGTTACGATGAATTTTTTCCTGACGACACTTCAAACGGGTCATATAAAGAAGCTGGAAGTGGAAAGAAGAAAAATGGCAAGTCTGAGATTCCTCCGACTTAATAGAAAATTATGATACAAAGATCTTTCAACGTTCCACTTCCGGCTTCTTATATGATGAAAACAAGGCAATAAGCAAAAAATGCAGTCGTGCTCTAACCAGCTGAGCTACTCTTCCTATATAGACTGTGTTTTTTTGCTGTGGAAGAGACGGGATTCGAACCCGTGACCCCGTCGTAATGAGCGAAGTAACATTTTTCTACGGCACTTGTTTGTTTTTAAAATAAATTTTCAGTAAAAATACATCAAAGATTAATAACAGGTAAAACGATTGTAAATAAAGGCTTTACAATCGTTTTTGATTTTTTGGTAATGATGTAAAAAGCAGAAAAAAGCGAGGTTAGGCAAAAGTAAGGTTACTAAAACGTTACTTTTAAATATTCGAAACAATCGATATAAAACACTGTATTTCAGCTTTCTGCATATTTTTTCATATTGTTCCGTAGCTCACATAGGTTTAATTTTATCATTAAGAATTGTGAGTATGGAAACGACAAAAAAATCAACGTTTAAGGTTCTTTTCTACCTTAAAAAGAATGCCCCGAAGAAGAACGGGAAAGTTACGGTTATGTGCAGAATTACCATAAACGGTAATCAGTCTGCATTCAGTACCAAGCTGGATATTTCTGCATCAAATTGGGATTTGAAGTACGGCAGGGTTTTAGGTAAAAGCCGAGAAGCCCAAGATGTGAACGGCAAGCTTGATAAAATTCGTTTGGGCATTGAGGAATGCTATTCCAAAATTCTGAAGAACGAGGGGGCTGTAAACAGTACTAAACTTAAAAATGCCTTCCTCGGTATGGAAAGCGGAGAAATGACCTTTTTCAAGTTCTATGAACAGTTTCTTTCCGACTATGAGAAAAAGGTCAATAGCGGGCTTCGGGTAAATGGAACACGAAGTAAGTATAAAACACTATTAAGACATCTTCGCAATTTTGTACTTACAAAATACGGTTACTCCGATGTGTCTTTTAACGACCTTACTCCTGAATTTGTACAGGACTTTGATTACTACCTACGTGATGACCAAAGCTTGACACATAACACGATTTGGCTGTATATGATTGGCTTTACCACACTTTGCCGATTGGCAATGAGCAGAAAGCATCTTGCTTTTAATCCGTTCAGCGAGTATAAGAACACCAAAAAGGACAAAGACAGAGGTTATCTGTTGCGGAACGAGTTAGAACAGCTTGTAACGTTCAACTGCGAGAAAAAGAAAGACGAATTGGTTAAAGACCTGTTTGTTTTCAGTTGCTTTACTGGTCTTTCCTATTCAGATATGAAAGGGCTTAGAAACAGCAATATTCAGGATTTCTTTGACAGTAACCAGTGGATTATCATACGTAGAAAAAAAACAGCCACATCGTCAAATGTTATGCTGTTGGATATTCCCAAAATGATTATCGAAAAATATGCAGGATTTTCAAAGGATGGAAAGGTATTTCCTGTTCCATCAAATACAGTCTGTAATGATAGCCTAAAGAGAATATCACAACAGATTGAATGCCTGAAAGAAAAGAAAGTAACCTTTCATTTAGCACGCCATACGTTTGCCACGCTGTTTTTGAGCGAGGGCGTTCCGCTCGAGAGTTTGAGCAAAATGTTAGGGCATAAAAATATTGCTACCACACAAATTTACGCCAAGATACTCAACGAGAAAGTTGGTAAGGATATGCAAAAAGTATCGCATAAATTTAAAGGTATGGAACGCTCTTTTGTTTCGCAACTCTGAAATCTATAAAGTAACCAAGGAAAGTCAATGATATAAGCATTGGCTTTTTTTGTACTTTAGCTATTAGAAAAAATGCTTCAAATAATGGCGGATATAAGACAAAAATATATTTCACTAATTCAGAATAGAAGTGAAGAAAATAAAAAAGCATTGACACTTTTATTTTCACAAGGATTATTTGGCAACTGCGTTTCTATATTAAGACAAGAGTTGGACTCTTTTATCAGAGTAATGTATTTAGGTAGAATATCCGATTTCGATGAACGAGAAAGAATGATGAACCAGACTTTGTCAGGAGAGAAATGGACCGTTTTAACGTCAAATAACAAATGGAAACAAATAACAGATAAAGATATGGTTGGGAAGGCAAATGAATTTTATGGGTATATTCAATATGTATATAAATTTGGTTGTGCTTCCATTCATTTGTCAGATTTCCACAACTACACGGCTCAAAACCCCTTTGAAAAACTCAATGATACGGAGAAATATGATATAAAAAACTACCTTAATACATATCATAATTATCCTATCGAAAAGGAATTGACTGTTGAAAATATATCAGACTATATTCCTAATGTCTTTGAAAAAATTTCATCAAATTTGACTTGCTATTTTGGTAGTATATTAAATAATGGAATGATAGAAATGTAATAATACCAAAGCCCACTGCTTTAGACAGTGGGCTGTTTCTTCGATTGACCGATACGGTTACAGTTTCACACAATCAGCTAACGCTGATAGTTATTTTCCAACACCTTGATAATATCGCTTTCTCGGAAAAGGATTTTCCGTTCGAGCTTGATAAAGGGTATCAGTCCGTCATCTCTGTACTGTTGCAACGTCCGTTTGCTGATATGCAACATCTTGCAAACCTGTTCGCCTGACAGATAGATTTCCCCTTTTAAAAGTGGGTGGAAATATTCCCTGATATACAGCAGTTCATTTTTGATGCCTACCACAGCTTCGAGCAAGGCAAGCATATCCTCGTCTGAATTTCCAATCTGTTTCATTTCTTTTGCTTTTTTAATGGTCGCTCTCCCTGCATTAGTAACTGCACTTCGGACAATCTGAAATATGTTTTCCGATTGATTTGCGTTGCTCCAAGAATACCCTTTGCCCTATACGTTTGTAACGTTCGTTTGCTAATGTTCAGCAGTTGGCAGGCTTCCTGTTGGTCGAGCCATTTCGTTGCCTGTTGCAATGCTTTGTAGGGTGCTGTCATTTCTGCTATCAAATTGGAAACTTCCTTAACTTCCCTATGCAATGCTTTTAAAATCTGAATGTCTAAAACTGTTATTTC
Source organism: Chryseobacterium gleum (assembly GCF_900636535.1). NCBI lineage: Bacteria > Pseudomonadati > Bacteroidota > Flavobacteriia > Flavobacteriales > Weeksellaceae > Chryseobacterium > Chryseobacterium gleum. The sequence goes on along the minus strand of NZ_LR134289.1, from coordinate 4,422,521 downwards.
CATATCTGCATCATTTAAACCCCGAAAATAAAAGCTATTTACATAGGTCATTCCAATGTTGCCGTCAGAGGTAGCATTTGGCGTTCAGATGTAAAATACTCGGCTATAATCCCAACTTTGGCTTATTGTTTTTCTTCTGGAGAGCTTGTTGTGGTTTGATTGCGTTGTCTACCTTCAAGGCAGGCTTATTGTTTTTCTGTACAATCTGACTTTTTCATCGTTTTTGAAATCCGAAAGTATAACCGTTTTTGTTGCACCTATTATGCTTTCAGGTTCGGTAGTTTGTTTTTGTTGTTCAACAAGCTTGCCACCGAACAGCTTGCCCAGACCTAAGCCCTTTGTATCTTTGAATTGACGTTTAAAGTTAGTAATGAAATTGGAAATCGGGTCGCTATGCTTATCGACCTGCATAAAAGGAGTGTTCTTCTTCTTCTCGGATAGCTCGTTTTCTTTACGCTCTTTTTCGGTAATTGTTTTTTGTGCCATAGGTTCAAAATTTCCCCTAATTTAGAACACAAGGAATGTATTATTTTAATTTGACATTACGTGGCAGTATTTGGCTTGTGTTGGCACAATATAAATGGAAAGCAATCCTCAAAACACTTTAAATTTTCCTCGCAAAGCCCCTTCACATTTAAAAAGTTTTGTACGGATAAGAGAAAGCATCCAAAAAACACCCAATATTTATCCCATACGTGTTTTTTGTATCCTTTCTTTGATTGGAATGGATTAAAAAAAGAACAAAAGATAGCAAAGATAAGGCGGACAGCCACCGCACCACCCAACCAAAAGCTTACGGCATAATGGCAGGGCAAATATGGTGGCTTCGCCCAGTTGTTGTGTGATTGCCCTGCCACCCTTCGGGACTTATTCCGTTTCCTTTTGGTTTTCCGCTTGTCCGCCTTGATAAAATGGCTTTCTTTTTTTTCTGTTTTTTTGTTTTGGAAACAATTTTAAAAGGAGTTACGCATCCTTACCAAAGGACAGTTATCAAAACAACGGCTTGTGCTTATCGTTATAAATTTCCTTAATCAGCTCTCCGAACTCCTGAAAGTGGTATTCGATAATGTTATCCAGATACGCATAAATCGTCAACTTGTCGATACCCATAATACTTGTAAGCCTATTAAATCTATCGTGGTGTTCCTGCCGTACATACACCGATTTGCCTTTGCTTGCAGTACTGTTCGGAATTTTAAAGAACTGTCCGCAGTAGTCCTGTTTGGTCAGCTTCTTAGGCTTGGAGGTACTTTTTTTCGTACTGTTCGCTGACGGTTTAGTTTGTTCCGTTTCTATTGCTATTTCCTCGGGTTCTTTTCCTGCCATTACACGCATAATAGCTTCCTCATCCACATCAGGTTTGGCAAAGTCTTCCCGATGTGTTATTCCTTGTTGTTTCATCAAAGGTTGTTTCTTTTCATCAGTTAGGAAATTTTCAATAGAAAAATCCTCTTTTTCAGGTTGCTGATTTTTGTTTTCTTCGTGTATCATTATCTCTAAATTTTAATATTATATCCAATTAGCTGTTTGACTAGCTAAGCAGTCAGTTGTATGTACGATTGCACCTATGTAACAACCTATCTACCTATGCACCTGCATACCCTTAATTAGCTGTTTCGTTAACTGAAAAGTGTATAATTCGTTTTCATTCAATCACGCAGATTTGCTGTCGGGCTTTATGCCGATTGGCTACATAGTTAAGGTTATAACCAATCAGCCAGATAACCAGTTACAAAGGAAATAAAAGCAATTCCAATCCCCATAAAGGTGGTAGTATTTGGCGTTTATTGGCTTTGTTTGGCGTGATTGTAAGTTGTTGTTATTCAAATAGTCTTATGGAACTTTGTAATGGAAGCGACTGCTTTTTTCGGCTAACTCCAATCCGTTTGCAAAACGGATTTTTCTGAACTCCTGTTCAGAGCAAGTTATCTCTTGAGGTCCTCGAAATGAATTTCCGTACCTCAAGAGCACTTGCCCTTGCAGGGGGGCTGGAAACGGCTCCGAAGTCGCTCGTTTGTTTAATATTAAAATGGATTATTATGGAAGAGAAAAACAGAAAACAGATTAAGAAATCAGGAAGAAAACCAAAGATTGACCCTGCGGTACATCGGTATTCCATCAACCTGAATGCACAGGATAATGCCAAATTTCTTGCCCTCTTTGACCAATCGGGTATGAACGTAAAGGCACATTTCATTACAGCCTGCATCTTTCAGAAGACGGTAAAGACCGTTAAAATTGATATGGATGCTATCGAATATCACGAAAAATTGACCCGATTTTTTAGCCAGTTCCGATCAATCGGAACAAATTACAATCAGATTGTGAAGGTATTGTATCGCAATTTTTCCGAGAAAAAAGCAGGAACATATCTTTTTAAATTGGAAAAGGAAACTATAGAATTGGTACAAGTTACTAAAGAGGTTATCCGTTTGACACAGGAATTTGAAGAAAAACATCTGAAAAGAGAGTAAAGTTATGATTGCAAAAATTGGAAAGGGAAGCAATATGTATGGAGCGATTTTGTACAATCAACAGAAAGTAGATAAAGAAAACGGAGCGGTTCTGCTCTTGAACAAGATACCTGACACAGTTGACAACAAGTATTCTGTAGCCTATTTTAACAAATGCTTTGAGCCGTATTTATCGGTAAATATCAAAACGGAAAAAACAGTAAGGCATATATCGTTGAACCCAGATCCTTCGGATAAGGTCAACGATGAACAATTTATGGAAATGGCACAGGAGTATATGGAACGTATGGGCTATGGCAACCAACCGTACATAGTTTTCAAACATACGGACATTGATCGCACGCACATTCATATCGTTTCAACCTGCGTAGGTATTGACGGAAAGAAAATCCCCGATGATTACGACCATCCACGTTCAATGGCAATCTGTCGGGATTTGGAACAGAAGTATAATCTGCAAAAGGCTACTGAACAAGAGCAGAAACAAGCCAATAAAGTTTTCAAGCCTGTAAATCATAAAAATGGCGACATCAAAAGTCAGATTGCTTCGGTAGTACGGCATCTGCCAAAGTATTATAGCTTTTCAACTATGGGTAGCTACAATGCGTTACTTTCTCTTTTCAACATCACAGTGGAGGAAGTCAAAGGTGAACGGAACGGACAACCTGTAAACGGATTGGTGTATGTAGCATTGGACGAGAATGGAAACAAGGTTAGCAATCCGTTCAAAGCATCGCTATTCGGAAAAGATGCAGGCGTTGTACAACTTCAAAAACACCTTGAACAGTCCAAAGAGAAAATGAAAACCAATACTGCAAGGTCTGTTCTGAAAAACATGGTTGAACTTGCCATTCATACGACAAGCAACGAAACGGATTTTAAAAAGCAATTGTCCGAGCAGGGCATCAATACAGTTGTCCGTAGGAACGACAGCGGACGGATTTACGGTATGACATTTATTGACCACGAAAGCCGTAGCGTTTGGAACGGTTCGCAATTGGATAAAAACCTCTCGGCAAACGTGTTCAATGATTGGTGGAACAATGGAAACAAACCCGAATTGAAGATACAGAATAACCCTGTTTCTAAAGCAAATAAAATAGACAGCGTACCGACAAAAGACCTTTTTGAATTTCTTTCAAAAGAGCATTCGTCCAATTCCGATTTAGGATTGCTCAGCTTATTACCCGATGCACAGGGCGAGGACTACGAGGAAAAACAGTTTGCCAAACGAATGAAAAAAAAGAAGAAAGGGAGGAGATTGTAATAATCTGTTTTTCTTACTATAAAATCGAACAATCCTTGCAAATTCCCGTGAGTACACAATTCACACTTTCAACATTGTAGCCATTGGGAACAGAAAAATTAACAGCTTCGGGTAAACACTCTATTGTCTGACATTTGACACAGCGAAAATGAAAATGATTATCGGCAAAACTTTTTTCATCACATTTTATACATATGGCAAAATATTGTTTTCCGTCTTCGGCTACAATTTTATGCACTAACCCATCCTCACAAAAACGATTTAATATTCTGTAAATAGTAGCCCTGTCAATTTCTACATCTATTTTTTGTTCAATCGCATCACGGCTCATTGCTTTTCCTGTATTTGCCAACAAGTTAAAAATAACTTCTTTTGACGGTGTATTTCTACGTTTCATATCTACTATTTCTCTTTGGCAAAGTTAATGCAAATAATTTGCATTAACTTATTGCTACATTGTCGCAATAATAGAAACTTTTTTATCTTTGCCAAAAGATTTGAATAAAATGACAGCAGAAAAAACCTTAAAATTTGATGGAATAGAAGTTTTCACTACAAATATCAAAAGCAAAATTCAGGCAGAACGCATTGTACAAATACTTGAAAGCAGTTTTCCAAAATTGAAAATCAATTTTGATTTATGCGAAACCGAATTACCTTATCCTTGTGGACATACGATTTTACGAGTTGAAGACAACGAAATAAATTCAGAAAATATAATTTCAATCATAAAGCAATCGGGGTTTATGTGCGATATTTTAGAAGATAAAGTCTGTAAATAATAAAGAATATGACAGAATTTTGGGAAGAAGCATTTAAAGACAAACAAGAAATGTGGGGCTTAGAACCTGCAAAATCTGCCGTTTTGACAAAGGACATTTTTCTTGAACATAATATCAAGAATGTCCTTATCCCAGGAATTGGGTATGGACGTAATGCACAAATTTTTATTGAGAAGGGAATGACCGTAACAGGTATTGAAATCTCGCAGACAGCCATTGATTTGGCTCAAAAACATTTTGGAAGCGGATTGAAAATTTATCACGGTTCTGTTACAGATATGCCTTTTGACAACAATTTATATGACGGAATATTTTGCTACGGTTTAATTTACTTGTTGGATAAGGACGAAAGAGCAAAATTGATCCAAGACTGTTTTAGTCAATTGACCAAAGATGGATTAATCATTTTTACAGCAATAACTAAGGACGCTCAAAGTTATGGACAAGGAACGCTAATAGGCAAAGATCGTTATGAAATGTTTGGTGGAGTTAAAATCTTCTTTTATGATAGGCAAACCATTGAAGAAGAATTTGCCGATACAGGACTTCTTGAAATAACCGAAGTGACAGAAAACTATCCGTTTTACTTAATCAAATGCAAGAAAAGAACACTATAACGAAGAAGAACTTATCCGTTATATAGATAGGCAATTGTTCTATTGCCTGAATATTTTTTCAGAAATGACAAACTGAACTCAATATAGAAAAACTATTTCCCTTTTATCTTCTTTCTATGCTTTAGTCCAAAATCAATTAAAGCATTGACAACTGTTTCAGTTTCTTTGGCGTGTGCGGTAAGTGCATAAGAAACGGTAACAGGTTTGGTATTATTAACCGTTCGGGTAATCAATAAATTATCTTCCAATTCCTGAAGCTCTTTAGATAGAACTTTTGGTGATATTCCCAGAGCCATTTCTTGCAAATCTTTAAACCTCATTGTACCATAGTTCTGCAAATTGTGCAGGATACAAAATTTCCATTTGCCACTCAACAGTTCAATGCCATCTTTTAACGCCAATATGCTTTCTTTATTGATGTTATTTTTTTTATCTTCCATAAAATAGTTACTTTCCTAAAGGTAATGAATAACAAATATAAATCGAATATCTGATAGTTTTGTAGTCAGAAATAATATAATTCATTATGAAAGTAACAGTAATAGCAAACATTTCGGCTAATGGAAGAATTTTAATAGCTGATAATCCTCATCATCAGTTACCACCAGAAGCTATGGAATTTTACGTGCAATTTGTAAGACAAGTTGGTAACATTGTGATAGGATTGAAAACCTTTGAAAATTTTCTAAAATTCCCAAAAGAAGTAAAAGAGCTTTTTAAAGGGGTAGAAATCATCATATTGTCTGATAAACCTTATACAGTTGATGGCTACAAGACCGTAAGTAGTCCGGAGGAGGCAGTTGAATATATGTCTGGAAAAGATGTGCAGGAAATTGCCATTGGAGGCGGAGCAGGTACTTTCAATGCATTTATAGACAAAGATTTGGTTACAGATATTTATTTTAACGTTAACCCAATAATCACTGGAGCTGGAGCTATTTTAGGAAACAACAGCGAGTTACATTCAAAATTTAAGTATAAAGAACAGATACTTAAAAACGGTTTTGTTCAGCTACATCTAGCTAAAGAAGGAATAAAAACGAACCTATAGCCCTGGAAAACAGGAGTTGAACCGATTCCTGAATTTTTATTTGTAATAACAAGACAGAAATGAGTTTAAAGAAATTGTGAAATAGATGGACATTATCTTTTGTTTTAGCGTTTGCAAGTTATCCATTATATAAACTGAATGATATCTTCATTAAATCATATTATCTCAAAGATACAGCGAAAAGAAAATGCTATTTCGCTGTCTGCACCTAATGCAATTGATGAAGCATATCAAATGACTATATACCTAAAAGAATACTTATGGTCTATACGAGAGGATGTTACAAAGCAAGGTTTTAAAAACCATTGGGAGGAGATCAATTTCTTTCGCAATATCAAGCCATATATTCTCTCCAAGCTCATTTATCACAATAAGATATTTCGCATACAGACAGCTTGCCCTGTTGATGGTGGGAAAATGTATGCGAGTTATTTTTTGGAACAGTTGAAGGAATTAAAACAGGAATACAGGGAGCATATCTACAATTCAGATTTTTACAGATATTACCGTTCAGGAAGAACCGATCGTGATGAAACTTACTTTAGGTTAGGCAACATCAATTTCCACGATGGTTTGAACAGTTTTGTCTTTGAAATTGACCCTCTGTTTTCAACTTATTATGATAACAAAGTGGCTCGGATAATAGCCAATGAACTACTCTATACCTACATTCTCCAAAAAATCAATGATGATGAAATGGCAGATTTTTCTGCGAGGGATATATCTGATAGCATCCTTTGGACGGATACCAAAAATGCCTTGATAGAACTGATTTATGCTCTTTACGCAAATAGCTCTCTTTCTAATGGTAAAATAGGTATACGCAAAATCAGTTTGGCTTTAGAAAGAATGTTTCAAATTTCTTTAGGAGATTTGCATCATTCTTTCCACCGAATGAAATATCGTGCTGGATCCCGAACAGCATTTTTAGACCAACTGAAATCTTCTTTGGAAGAATATATGGACAAAGATTTATAAAAAATACTTCTAAGATATCCTTGTCAAAAACAGATGAATAAAACGAAAGAGAAAAAAATGTTCTTTAAATTCTTATAGAAAGAAATAGCTGATTTCTTCTAGTATTACTTGTAACAAATGCATTTTCAAAATTTTCTAAACCAAATTTGTCTATTCAAACAACTACCTTTTTTACAGCCTAAATAATGTTTAGTAGCTAAAAGTTTACTATTTTAGTGGATTCTTAAGGATTAAAAATCCCTAATCAAATAACGCTTATTTCAATGTCAGAAGAACAGAAGAAAATATTAGAGCAACAGCTCTGGAATATAGCCAATACATTACGTGGAAAAATGAACGCCGATGAATTCCGAGATTATATTTTGGGATTTATTTTTTATAAATACTTGGCTGAAAAAATGGAAATCTATGCAAATTCCATTTTGGAAGAAGATCAAATTCAATTCAGAGATATCAAAGAAGATACGCCTAAAGGTTTAGAATATATTGAAGCCATTCGAGAAGAAGCTCTGGAAACATTAGGGTATTTTTTAAAACCTTCTGAGCTATTTAGCGAAATTACCAAAAGAGGTGATAACAATTTTATTCTTGAAGATTTACAAAAAATCCTGACCAATATCCAGCTCAGTACAATGGGTACACAAAGTGAAGAAGACTTTGAGGACTTGTTCTCTGATATGGATTTGAATAGTAATAATCTGGGTAGAACTGCTGATGCTAGAAATACACTTATTGTAAAAGTTCTAAAGCATCTCGATGAAATTGACTTCAAATTGAATGATACAGAATTGGATGTTTTAGGAGATGCTTATGAGTATTTGATCGGTCAGTTTGCCAGCGGTGCAGGAAAAAAAGCGGGAGAGTTTTATACGCCTCAAGAAGTATCCAAAATTCTTGCAAAAATTGTTACAACAGGTAAAAATCGTTTAAAATCGGTATATGACCCAACTTGTGGTTCAGGATCATTACTATTACGTGTTGCAAGAGAAGTAAAAGATGTCAATAATTTCTACGGACAAGAAATGAACCGTACAACGTACAATCTTGCTCGCATGAATATGATCTTGCATGGAGTGCATTATCGTCAGTTCGATATAAAACAAGAGGATACACTAGAACATCCACAGCATTTAAACGATATGCCATTTGAAGCAATTGTCGCAAATCCTCCTTTTTCAGCGAAATGGAGTGCCAATCCATTATTTTTAAACGATGACCGTTTTAGTCAATATGGAAAATTAGCACCATCAAGCAAGGCTGACTTTGCATTTGTGCAACACATGATTTATCATTTGGCAGAGAATGGAACAATGGCTATTGTTCTTCCTCATGGTGTGTTGTTCCGTGGAGCAGCAGAATTACACATCCGTAAATACCTGATTGAACAGAAAAATTATTTGGATGCAGTCATCGGCTTGCCTGCCAATATTTTCTACGGAACCAGTATTCCGACTTGTATTCTGGTGTTTAAAAAGTGTAAGGAAGATCCTGACCATATTTTATTTATCGATGCTAGTAAGGAATTTGAAAAGGTAAAGAACCAAAATATGTTGCGGGAAGAACATATTGATAAGATTGTTGAAACCTATCGTAACAGAACGACTATTGAAAAATACAGTCACTTAGCTACTTTGAAAGAAGTTGAAGAGAATGACTACAATCTTAATATTCCAAGATATGTGGACACTTTTGAAGCCGAAGAAGAAATCGATATCCAAGCCGTAATGCAGGAAATCAAATCTTTAGAAGCAAAACGAGCAGAACTGGACAAAGAAATCGACGTGTATTTCAAAGAATTGGGACTTGTTTTTTAATTTTTTACATCCTTAATGTTTTTACTAACGAAAATTGAATCATCGAGATGATAAATAAAAAATTAAAAGTAGGTAACGTTCCCAATTTGAGATTTCCTGAATTTATGGAGGAGTGGGAAACTAAGAAGTTGGGGGAGATTGCTACGTTTTCAAAGGGAAAGGGAATTTCTAAAAGTGATATAGAAGAAAATGGAATTATTGAATGTATAAGATATGGCGAACTCTATACGCATTATAGAGAGGTTATCAACGAGATAAAATCCAAGACTAATGTAAATCCATCGACTTTAGTCTTAAGTGAAAAGAATGACGTCATAATTCCTGCTTCTGGCGAAACAACAATCGATATTGCAACAGCTTCCTGTGTCTTGAAATCTGGCATTGCACTAGGGGGTGATTTGAATATTATTAAGACTAATATTAATGGAATCTTTTTGTCTTATTATCTAAACAGTAAAAAGAAAATGGAAATAGCTAATTTAGCACAAGGTATTTCCGTAGTACATCTATATTCAAGTCAACTAGCTTCTCTTTCTTTAAGTCTGCCAAAGCTCAATGAGCAAAATAGAATTTCTTCATTTTTGGCTTTAATTGACGAAAGAATTCAAACCCAAAACAAAATAATTGAACAATTAGAAACCTTAATTAAAGGGCTTTGTCAGAATTTAGCAAATAACAAACAATGGGAAAAACAATATTTACGAAATATACTTACTGAACGTAAAGAAACGAATAAAGACAATTTGCCAATTTTTTCTGTTTCGGTTAGTAAAGGTGTTATTAATCAAATAGAATATCTTGGGCGTTCTTTTGCGTCAAAAAATACAACTAATTACAATGTAGTACATTTTGGCGATGTTGTTTATACTAAAAGTCCAACGGGTGAATTTCCGTATGGAATAATAAAACAAAGTTTTATTAGTGAAAATGTTGCAGTTTCTCCACTATATGGAGTTTATGAACCCAAAAATGTATGTATTGGAAATATTCTCCACTATTATTTCAATAGTCCGATCAATGCTAATAACTACCTGCATAGTCTAGTGCAGAAAGGTGCAAAAAATACTATAAATATTACCAACCAAAGATTTTTAGATAATACGATTTTTTTACCAACCGATGAAAAGGAAGTAGAAAATATTGCATCATTGTTAAATAATATTGATCAAAAAATCCAAACCGAAGAAGCAATTTTAACACAGTTTGAAAATCAAAAAAAATACCTTCTGAATCAAATGTTTGTATAGATTTTTATACAAACATTTGTTGAAATAAAAACGTTTTCTGTTCCTTCAGCTCTTTTATATATTGAGTTTCGATATTAATTTTTGAATCGATTGAAGATAATAAACTTTCTATTTTATTTTGTTCTTCCAAAGGGGGGCAATAAATAAATGTTTCTCCATAATCTTTGAAATAGATATGTGGAATCCCAGAACCAACTTTGTATTTCTCAAAGTTGAAGTATTTTAAACAGAAAAAAATATATTTCAAATTAACATCTGGTTTTACAGTCAGATAGTTCAAAGTACCAATAACCGAAAACTTATCTGATGCGTATTGAACCTTTCCAACTCCAGATCCATCTTTGATTATTAAAATTGCATCTTCATTAATTTGAGGATTTTCCGTAAATGCAATAATACCTGTAGCTCCATAAACTGGGTAAATCCCATTTTTATCAATTACATCGGATTCTGTTAATGATGATGAATAGGAAGAAACACAATTATTTATTTTCTTATTTGGTACTTGATTTAGAATTAGCTTCTGACAAAGCCCTTTAATTAAGGATTTTATTTCCTATGTGATTACGCTTCGCTATCAACTATACGAACAAATTCTTAATCACGAAAATGAATATGTTCAAGTTAAGGATACTTTAAACTATGAACAGCCAACTAAATATTTGGTTACAAATACGGATTATTCATCTGATATTTCGCTAATTCCAGTTCTAACTGCAAATAAAGCTTTTGTATTAGGATATACCGATGAAGAATTTGGTATTTATGACAAAGGTCAATGTATCATTTTCGATGATTTTACAATGGATATAAAGTTTGTTAATTTTCCATTCAAAGTAAAATCTTCAGCAATTAAAATACTGACAGCGAAACCAAATGTGAACCTAAAATTTATATTTGAGTATTTGTCATTTTTAAATCTATCATCAAATGAACACAAACGGCATTATATCTCCGAAATTGAGACTATGGAAATGCAATTACCAAATTATATTCAACAAACATATGTTGCAGATTTTCTAGCAAGTATTGACGATAAAATAAAAACTGAATTTGAAATTCATACGCTATTACTTAAGCAGAAACAATACTTGTTAGCTAATTTATTTATATAAATAAATTAGCTAACAAGTATCTCTTTTGTTTTTCAAATTTATGCAATAGTTGGCTTTCAATATCAATCTTTGAATCTATAGATGAAAGGTAATCAGCAATCTTTTTTTGCTCTTCAATACAAGGTAAACCAAATTTAATTCTCGCAAAATTGTCGTAGAAAAGATAATCTCTTACTCCTCCTTCAACATTTCTTAAAACTTCTCTATTAAAAAAATCTGTCTTTAGATATTGATATAGAAAGTTGTCATTTACGGTGTTATCTGTTTTAAAACAAACATACAATGAACTGATAATAATATTCTCTAAGTTTTCACTATAGCCAATAGACCCCACATTAATTCTTGCTGGATTATAGGCAAAGGTGTTCGTGTCAATTATTTTGTATAGTTTAATATCGTAGCCTCTATCTTCGCTATCAACTCCCTCGAATTGCTCACTTTGCGGAACGAATCCTAATTTGTTATTTATAGAATAAACAGGAAGCTTTTCGTTATTTTTATTTCTCTTATTTACAAGAGTTGTAACCTCTCCCAACTTTTTAGTATTCCAATCTATATAGTTTTCATTGTTTCCATTTTTAAATCTCAATTGACGTGAGAATAATTTCTTACTAATCGTAATCTTTAATAATTTCAACTCCTCAATTATTTTGTTTTGGGTTTGGATTCGAGAGTCTATTAAGGATAGAAATGACGAAATCTTTTCTTGTTCTTGGATTGACGGAATGACTATTGGTAACAATTTATATTCTTCCGCATTAATTCCTGGTTGCCCTGAGCGCATTGACATTGTTAGTACCCATCTTTGATATTTTTCGGTCAGTGTTTGTGAAAAAATAAAATATGGGTCTTCGGCTCTCACATTAAGACGAATTAAAAAACCTGCAAAGTAAATCTTACCATCCTTATCATTATATAGATAAGACTTTCCGACACTCGCTCCTGTCCTTGCAAAAAGTATATCTCCCTTATGTAATAAGTATTTATTGTCTAACTCTCCATCTGGAGATGATAAAGGATTAGGACAAAATAATCTAGTTTGTTCGTCGATATCTGTGATTCGTATATACTGATTTTCGCCATCGTAATTAGTTGCAGCAGCATTCATACCGTACATAACATTTGTTGCTACTTCCCCCAACTTCTTAGTTTCCCACTCCTCCGTAAATTCAGGAAATCTCAAATTGGGAACCTTAGTTCCAAATCTATTCGAAAGATTAATAATCCTTAATCTTCAATTGCTTTCCTTTGAGATTTTAAAAAATTAAATTATAATGAATGAACAAAAACAACTCTCAGAAGTTATCGATCTATGGAAAATAGACAAAAAACAGTATGTAAAAAAATCAAGTTTCTCAGCTTATACGCTATTGATTGAAAATCATCTACTGCCTAATTTCGGGAACAAAATTGCGATTGAGGAAGCTGATGTTCAAAGCTTTGTTTTTCAAAAATTGGAAACGGGTTTAAGTCATAAAACAATTAAGGATATTTTAATTGTTCTGAAAATGATTTTGAAATTTGGAGCTAAAAACAAATGGTTACAGTATACCCCTTTTGATATTCAGTTTCCTACTGAACGAGAAAAGCATAATATTGAAGTGCTAACCAAGACTGATCAGAAAAAAATAATGAACTATATACAAGAACATTTTACATTTAGAAATTTAGGTGTATATATATGTTTAAGTGCAGGAATGCGTATTGGGGAAGTATGTGCCTTAACTTGGGAAGATATTGATACCGATAACGGAATTATCAGTATTAACAGAACTATCCAGCGTATTTATGTGATAGAGGATGGAACTCGTAGAACGGAATTGATTCTGGATACCCCGAAAACTAAAAATTCTATTCGTGAAATTCCGATAAGTAAGGATTTATTAAGAATATTGAAACCATTTAAAAAGATTGTAAATCAATCATTCTTTGTATTGACAAACGATGCTAAACCAACGGAGCCAAGAACCTACAGAAGCTATTACAAAAATTTAATGAAAGAATTAAAAATGCCTGAACTTAAATTTCACGGGTTAAGACATAGTTTCGCAACCCGATGTATTGAAAGTAATTGCGATTATAAAACGGTAAGTGTACTATTAGGGCATTCCAACATCAGCACCACGTTAAATCTTTATGTACATCCTAATATGGAACAAAAGAAGAAAGCTATTGAGCAGATGTTTAAGGCTCTTAGATAAGTTTTAGATTATGGATTAGGAGAACATTTTATTTTGTTAAATTTGTACATAGATGAAAAGAACAAGATAAACTCCTAATTCATAATTATTTTGAGCAAACAGTCCGAACAAATTTTAGAAGAGCAACTCGTTGCCCAATTACAAAAATTGGGATATAAATACGCTTTTATTGCTGATGAAAAAGCTTTACTGGCAAACCTGAAAACACAATTAGAAAAGCACAATCATATACAATTTAGCGATAGTGAATTTGAAAAAGTGTTGAACATACTCAACAAAGGTTCTGTATTTGAAAAAGCCAAGATATTGCGTGAAAAGAAACATCATATTATTCGGGATAATGGTGATAACCTCTATTTTGAATTTCTCAATGTAGAACATTGGTGTCAGAACGAATATCAGGTAACTAATCAAATCACGCAGGAGGGGAAATATGAAAACCGCTATGATGTTACCTTACTGGTGAATGGTTTGCCTTTGGTACAAATCGAGCTGAAACGAAGAGGTTTGGAAATGAAAGAAGCATTCAACCAAATCAACCGCTATCAAAAACATAGCTTTGGTGCAGGAAAGGGTTTGTTTCATTTTGTACAGTTATTCATTATTAGCAATGGTGTAAATACCAAATATTTCAGCAATTTTGGAACACATAAACAGGAATATCTTCAAACTTTTCATTGGACAGACGAACAAAATAATCCATTAAATAATATTTTAAACGGCTTTACCGATTCTTTTTTAGAACCTTGTCATATCAGTAAAATGATCTGTAAATATATCGTTCTGAATGAAACTGATAAACGTCTGATGGTACTTCGTCCATATCAGTATTATGCGGTAGAAAGTATTATCAAAAAGGTAAAAGAAAACGAAATTCTGAATGGCTATAACATCGAAAAAAATGGCTACATCTGGCATACAACTGGAAGTGGAAAAACTTTAACGAGCTTTAAAGCCAGTCAAATTCTATCTAAAATTCCAGCTATCAAAAAAGTGGTTTTTGTGGTAGATAGAAAAGATTTAGACTATCAAACCAATCAAGAGTATGATAAGTTCAGTAAAGGATCCGTAAGTTCTGCAACGAATACGGATGACCTTATTCGCAAATTAAACGACCCGAATGTTCGCATTATCGTTACGACCATTCAAAAGCTGAATAATGCGATTTCAGGAAGAAACTTATCAAAAATGAAATCCATTCAGAACGAAAGGATGGTTTTTATCTTTGACGAATGCCATCGTTCGCAATTTGGTGATACCCATAAAAATATCGTCAATTATTTTACCAATATTCAACTATTTGGCTTCACAGGTACACCTATCTTGGCAGAGAATGCAGATGGAGAAAAAACAACCGCAAGCTTGTTTGGGAAATGTCTACATAAATATGTAATTACAGATGCCATACGTGATGAGAATGTACTGAAGTTTTCTGTAGAATACATTCAGACTTTCAAACAGAAAGAACATATCATTGATTTAAAAGTAGAGGAAATCAATGAAACTGAAGTTTTTGAGGCTCCTGAACGAAAGGAAGCCATTGTCGATTACATCATTCAATACCACGATCAGAAAACGCAAAACAGGAAATTTTGTGCCATGATGTGTGTACAGGACATTGATTCGGTCATTCAATACTATGAAATCTTTAAACGTAAAAAACAAGAGGGACAACACGATTTAAAAATAGCGACTATTTTTAGCTTTGCTCAGAACGAAGAGGAGATGAAAGAGCAAGTATATGCCCCGCTAAATATGGTCGCAGAGCCGGAGGTGGAATACGAAAGTCGTTATGTACCCCATCGCAGGGAACTGTTGGAAACTTATGTAGCGGATTTTAACGAACTATTTGGTGAAAAGCACAGCATCAAAGACACGGAAGGATTTTACAACTATTACAATGCCGTAGCTAAAAAATCAAAACATCCTAAGCCAGAAACAGATATTCTGTTAGTCGCCAATATGTTTTTGACAGGATTCGATAGCAAGAACTTAAATACCTTATACGTTGATAAAAATCTGAAATATCATGGATTGATACAAGCTTTTAGCCGTACCAATCGTATCCTGGATAAGAATAAAACACAGGGAAATATTGTATGTTTCCGAAACCTTAAAGACGAGACAGACGAAGCGATCGCTTTATTCAGCAATAAAGAAGCAATTGACGAAATCATAGTTGAACCCTACGAAGTGTATGTAGAAAAGTTCAACGAAGCCACGCAGAAATTATTAGAAATTGTTCCAGAAATAGTGTCTGTTGATGGCTTATATTCGGAAGAAGATCAGCTACAATTTATTTTGGCTTTCCGCGCCATGATGCGTTTGCACAAGAAAATGAGTCATTATACAGAATTTACTTGGGATGATTTACAGATGGAAGAACAGCTTTTTGCAGATTATACCAGTAAATATTTGGATTTAAAGGAAAGACTTGATCCTACTGACCCGTCTAAAAAAGCGTCTATTCTTAATGATATAGATTTTGAATTGGAATTGATTAGGCGTGATACAATCAATGTAACTTACATACTCCAGTTATTGATTAAATTTAAGTCGAAACATAGTGCAAAAGACAAAGAAAGTATTGAAAAAGACATATTCAATTTACTGAACACCGAAGTATCATTAAGAAGCAAAAGGGAATTAATTGAAAAATTTATTCAGGAAAGTTTACCACATATTGAAGATACGGATACCATTCCTGAGGAGTTTGAAAAATTCTGGACTGTAGAGCAAGAAAAGGCACTTCAGGAATTAGTCAATACAGAAAATCTTTCCGAAGAAAAAACAGAAAGACTTATAGAGAATTATTTGTTTACAGAACGTGAACCTTTGCGAAAAGAAATTTTAGATTTACGGAAAGAAGGAAGACCAAGTGTATTAAAATCTAAGGAAATCGGAGATCGTATTCTAAATAAAATCATAGGTTTCGTAGATACTTTTGTTAATGGAATATCAGGAAATTAATGTTTTATTCTAGTAGCTATTAATAAGAATCAAAAATATTTAAGAGTGATAAATAAAGGATAGGTTTTAATTTTCCTATCCTTCTATTTTTGTATATTTGCCTTGAGCTAACGGAAGTACGTTGAAAAGCAAAGCAGTAAGCACCGTTACCAAATCGTTACCTGACTTTTTTGATAATCTTTATAAAAGCTTAGTATTCAACCTCTACAGCTTTTCCCTGAAAACTTTAAAATAAAAAAGAGGCTAGATTCGAAAAGACTTGTACAAGATCATTTTCATGACCTTCTGGAGTCGAACCAAATTAAACCGAAGTAGGCCTTTTCTACGGCACTCTTTATGCAAATCAAGGTAATATTTTTCAGAATCTTCCGTGCATTTGCTCTACCCGCTGAGCTACTCTCCTTTTCGAGGGAAAAGGCAGGATTCGAACCTGCGACCCAATGTTTACTCAATCTCGAAGTATGATTCTAAGACGACACTTGATTTTTATTTTTATTCATAGTTATTAGTTTTCTTTTTACGAAATTATATCGCTACTGCGCAATCTTTTTACGTAGATTATTTTTTTAAAATATTTGTTCGTTTTGCCTTGAAGCAAAAGAACCAAAAGTTCAAGACCTGGAAATTCCGGCTAAAAATAACCTACACTCTCTAAAAATTCTAAAACTTGCGCGAATGTTATATTAGTTCTTCGTTTCACTTTCTGTGTCGCGCTTCAAACAATAGAATTTTCTTAACGTTCGTATAACTTATTTTCTTAACGCCTCCATTTCCTATGTCATATTTTATAGTTCTCATTGATGGAAATTCTGACCTTTTATTATCTTTTCATTGATGTGAATTAAATAAAAGAGGCTAGATTCA
The DNA here is from genome assembly GCF_900636535.1 of Chryseobacterium gleum. Taxonomy (NCBI): domain Bacteria; kingdom Pseudomonadati; phylum Bacteroidota; class Flavobacteriia; order Flavobacteriales; family Weeksellaceae; genus Chryseobacterium; species Chryseobacterium gleum. Next base: position 4,405,141 of record NZ_LR134289.1, on the reverse strand, counting down.
AAAAGACTTTGACAAGAACACTTTCGTGATCTGTTATGGAGTCGAACCAATATTATACCGAAGTAAGCCTTTTCTACGGCACTCTTTTATAGTATCAGGGCAAAACGGCGGAATCTTTTCTTTTTCTCCTGCTCTATCTTTTGAGCTACATTCCGTTTACAACAGGAATGGCAGGAATTGAACCTACATCTGAAGACTTAACTCGAAGTATGACTCCAAAACGGCACCTGATTTAATTTTTCCATCGGTTTTTTCTATATTTCTTCCAGTTTCTCTGGAACTTTGTATACTTTGCATTCACTACTTCATAACCGTGTGGAAAACAGAATGAGCATCCCATTTCATTTCCATACATCAATCTTGAAATCTGTGTTCCGGAAATTTTCTTTGGAAAGTCAATGAGTCCATATTCATTGAATCCAAATTTTTGTCTTAATGGTTTATTTTTTTTCATAAGTATTGAGTATTAACCTCAATACAATGCTTCTTTTAAATTGGATTTATAATTTTTCATAGTTATTAGTTTTCTTTTTACAAAATTACACCTCTACTGCGCAATCTTTTTACGCAGTTGTTTTTTTTATTAAAAACCAAGTAAAAATGTATAAGAGTTTTTGATTCTAGTCAAATTAAAAGTTTGATGATGGAACTCTTATGAACGACCAAGGAAATAAAGTCCTTTCAGGGTGTGAAGCCTGTCCATCACATGAATTTTATCTGTCAAAGGTTTATAGATATGAGAATTGGTTTACTACCGGGTAATCTCTTGAAAGACTCTTTCAGTTTGGAATCAAAACAGGTCTTTCTAACGGCACCGATATTATTAACATTGCAAAATTATATGGTAAGTACGCAATCTTTTTACGTAGTTTGATTTTTTTAAATTTTGTTCGTTTTGCCTTGAAGCAAAAGAACCAAAAGTTCAAGACCTGGAAACTCCGGCTAAAAATAACCTACACGCTCTAAAAATTCTAAAACTTGCGCGAATTTGCTATTACTTCTTCGTTTCGCTTTCTGTGTCGCACTTCAAACAGTAGAATTTTCTTAACGTTTGTATAGCTTATTTTCTTAACGCCTCCATTTCCTATGTCATTATTTAATTCCAGCCAATTGTTTTGAAATTTTCTCGGGATATTTACAATTCATTGTTTTTAAACCAGATAATATTCTGCTTTTTAAATTGACTTGCTGTGTGATTACTTTTTCCAACTCAGTTTTAAGTTCGGATTCTTCTACTTCTGCAACAATTTTTATATTTTCAACATCCTCAACATTGGATTCTGTATATTCTGAGAAGAAGACTTTCCCATTTTCTCTTTTGTAAAACACCCACGGATGCCCTATCCATAGCATTCTCCATTCTGAAGTTGGTGTCTTAAAAATATTTTCCCAATCTTCAATATTACTTATATCACTACAACAGTTAGGTTGTATCAGTATTTTATCTTCTATTTTTAATACAATTCCGCCGTCAAAGGCCATGATACTAATATCTTCTTCAGATTCGTCTGATTCCATGTCTTCCATTTTGTTTTCTACAATCATCTTCAGATTTTCATCATCGATGGTTTCAATATCCACCAGGTAAGATCCTTTCTCAATGGTCTCAAAATTAAAATTCAGCTGAGAAACTGCTTCTTCCCATTTGGTAAACCATTCTTCGGGATCGGGATAATCTGAAATTTCCGGCAATTCGAATTCTTCCTTAGAATATCGTAACGGACTAATTTCAATGGTATTAATGAGTTTCATAGTATATTGTTTAATTCTAGCCCCGATTGCAACGACATCCTTTTTCTGAATGGCTTGAAAAAAGCTTTGGCGAAAAAGATAAAGTGGAAAGCGGGAGTAAGCTTCTGAATATATTAATAGTTTTTCTATATTTTAAAAGCAGTGCCTTTTACAGCACTACTTTATGAATCATTTCTACAGCTGACTTTTTATCTTCCAATGCGTTCAGCACATCGAAAATTTTATCTGACCAGCCTGCAATAAGATATACATCATTTTTTCTGATATCAATCGGCTGTCTGCCATAACCTGCCAGGTCAAAAATATACAGTTTTGCATGAGGAGTGATAGCCTTGTATTTGTTCCACAGATCTTCAAAAGAGTTTCTGCTTCCAGTACTATCCCACATTTGGGTATCGGTGAATAACATTACTTTGTTCACTTTTTCACCTCTTTTAATCAGATCCTCAATCACTTTGTAGCCATTGGTAGCATATCCTACTTCACCTTCACGTTTGTAGAAAGCGTCTACATTTCTTAAAATACCGTTTTTAGGCATTGGAACTCTCAGCCAGCGGTCACCGAAAATACCTGTCACCACATTTTTACACTGTGACTGAAGAATCATCGACATCAGCAAACCAATATCATACAGCAGTATTTTGCTTTTATGAGAAACCCGTTTCTGCATAGAGCCTGAGACATCTGCAGCAATTACCACTGAAGTATCAAAACCAAAACCTTTAATGTTTTTAGCACTCACCACAACAGCTTCTTCCAGTGCTTCCAATACGGATGACAGATAAGGAGAATCTATAGTTTTCAATTCTCTGTAAGCCGCCAGAAATCTGAATGGAAGCTGTTTTGAATTGGAGACGGCTCTTTCATCGGAAAGATATTTACAGACTTTATCCATTGCATCAGCAGACACTCCGGCATCCAGAATATTTCTCAGGTTTCGCATGGTTGCCATATAACCTAATTTATTGCTGAAAATCAGTTCTTCCCATTTGTTTTTGAAAGCAAGCTTTCTTTCTGCATCATCAGCAAATTTTGTCTGTCCCAGAACAGAAAGTTCCACTTCCCAGGTATAAGGAGTTTCTAATGTATTATTTGCAATTTTATTGAAGACCATTTGCTGGTTTTCGTCTTTTGCTTTCGGGTGAACCAGAAAAAGTGCGTCTTTCAGGGTTACCTCTGCTTTCCTGTTGTATTTTGCAAACTGGTATTCATCAAACTTGTTGAATGATTTCACCAGACCTTTCTGAATCTGCTTGGATAGTTTGTTCAGTTTTTTAGTTTCCGTCCTTTTATTGGCAAGTTGATAATAAGCCAGCAATTCTGTGATTTCATCAGCTCTCTGAATGACTTCATCTACTGTTTTGCTCACCAGATCTGTTCCGGAAGTCTGTTTTGCCAATTCGGTAGTTAGAACCAAAGGAATGGAACGCAGGTACATATCTTTCCTTGCGTACACCGCCAGTTTTGCCACAAATTCAGGATTATTTTTTTTGATCAGAGACCGGATTCTCTCCAATCTGTCATTTCCTTTTTCATAGTTGGCATCCGACAGTCCTGTTGTAACAACAGCACTATACAATTCTTCCGCAGGTGTCATTGCATATGCTTTTGCACCCTCGTAGTTCAGTACTACTTTATTTTCTTTTTTTAAAAAATTAAATTTCATGGTTACTGTTTTAATTTGTTAAACATGGAGAAGGATCGATAATTCCTCCCTGATTTCTGATGCAAAGTAAAAACAGTATTACGCAATCTTTTTGCGTAGCAAATTTTTCTTTGTTTTTTATTTTTTAGCTTAGGCAGTTCCAAATGAAACACAACTGCATTCATCATTCATCATTCATCATTCATCATTCATCATTCATTATTCATTATTCATTATTTATTATTCATCAATAGTCATTTACAATCATAAAATCCTTCTATCATTGAATTTCATTAAAGAAATCGTTTACATCGTTTTTTTCATGCATGGTTGTCTAGCTTTGTCTTATTAAAATTAAAGCTATGATTAAAGGACTATATGAAACCCATGTTCAGGTGAGTGATCTGGAAAATGCAATACAGTTTTATACTGAAGTATTAGGACTAAAATTGGCTCACAGAGATGAAACCAGACCAATTGCTTTTCTATGGGTTGGAGAAGGAAAAGAATTTATGTTGGGATTATGGGAGCAGAAGGAAAACCTTCAAACGAGACATTTTGCTTTCTCCAGCAGTAAGGAGGATGTTTTAAATTACTCAGTGGAATTTTTAGAAAATAAAAACTTAAAACCATATAATTTCCTGAAAAACGGCAGTGTTGAGCCTATGGTATTTGCATGGATGCCTGCACTGGCTATCTACTTTAATGACCCGGACGGAAACCAGCTTGAATTTATTTCTATCCTTGAAGGAGAAAGTAAACCTGAATTAGGAGTGCTTAGCTATGACGAATGGATGAAGCAGACAAACAATTTATAACAGAACTCCTTCAGATTGGATAAAAAGAGACGCAAGAACCCGGTCAAAGTTTTCATTAACAAAACCTGGTTTTTGCGTCTTTGTATTTTCAATAACAAGATATGTATCAAAAATCTTATTATTTTTTCAGAAGGAGATTACAGATTTTTTTCAAACTGGAGTTTTCTTTCCAACTGTTAATTTTCTCTGTTATCTTGTGATGAACTTGCGAATGGTTGAGTGCAAGAACTTCATGATAGATTTCCAGAATTTTTTTCAGATTGGTGACTGGTGTATCCATTTGAATCAATATATTGAAAATCAGCTCTTCCAATGCAATATTATGATTTTTACTGACATTCAGCATATGATGCTGTATAACATCTGTTAATCTTTTAACGGGTGCCCACTCCAATCTTTCGTGGAGCCCGATCACCCTTCCTAAACGGGCATTATCCATTATTTGGCCAGACACATGTTCAAGCCACATATGAGCCGCCGTTTCGCGGATAGTTTTATCACTGTCAAGGAAAATAGTTCCCAGGAACAGATACCCGATTTCATCCAGCGGTTTTTTGGTCTGATAAAGTGCATTGGCTGTATTCAGAACCAGACTTCTTTCATAAACTTCAGCAATTCCTGAATAGAAAAGGCAGTGTTTCATTACTTTTACCAGAGCATTTGCCGGGGTATTCGGAAAACACAGCATCAGGGCAGGTATTTCATTAAGCTCTTTCTGTTCTGCCACAAAGTATTCCATAAACAAGGGATCTTTCCTTTTTTCAAGATGGTATTTTGGAATGGTAATGTTAAGTTCCGCGGGATAATAAGAATTTTTCCTGCTGTCAATAGTTCTCCACGTGTATTCTCCTGAAAGGAATTCTACAGGAATATTGTCATATCCAAAACTGCTGAATTTTTCAAATACAGTTTCCGGTGAACGTGTAATCCCCGCTGTCATCCACCATGAAGGATGTTTACATTCACCTTCAGGTTCAGCATTTTTGCCAAAGAAGAAAAGTAATAAGTCTTTATATTCCCCTTTCAGTCTTTTCTCCACCTCTATGATAGCTTCTGAAGTATTGTCTAAAGCACAACGCTGCAATGCCAGCTGAATATCAAGATGATGCGGTTCAATACCGGCATTCTGATATGCCTCCAATCTTTCCACCAGTGTAACAGGTGAGATCCAGCATGGCGCATGGGTAATGGGAAACAACAGAGGAATATTGTTTCCGGTTTTAATTTTTTGAAAGACATAGATCGCAATCTCTTTAAATGCGCTTTTGGCAGGACAATCTGCTCCTACATTTTCTATTGGTCCCAGTTTTTTCTGATAGTTTAAGTAAGACTCTCTTTCAGCTTCTTCTTCTTGTGTCTTCCGGTAGATTTTTTCCAGATTTTTAAGCTGAACAGGATATTGCTCAAGCAGCTCTAAACCATAATTGATAATGGCATTGCACAATAAAACATTCAGAAAGGGAACCTCCCACTTAGAAATTGTCTTACAGGCTTTCAGAAATACAGGTTCTACCAACTTCACCGAACCGGCATCAACATCGCCGGCGAAACGGATAAATCCTGACAGAGCAACATCACAATGATGGCTGTATGGGTCATCCATAGCCAAAGGCAGATAAAGCATCAGATCTTCAAAATTCTCAAGGACTTTGACTGCATTTTCGGGTGTTGTCAAATATAATTTTTCCGAAGCTATCGCCTCCAGCTGCGGTTGTTTCTGTTCAATATATTTTGACAAAAGAGGACGTATATTTGTCAGTATATTATCGGAATAATGAGAAAGCGCCTCAATCATATTTTCAGAAACAGGAATGTATTTCAAGATAATCTTAGCTGCCTTTGACTGTATGCCATTGTCTTTACTTACAAATGCCGTACATAAAGCCATTCCCAGCAGTTCCGGGTTTATTTTTCTTCTCTGGAATATTTTTTCAGTAAGCCCTAAGCTTGAAACGACTACTGTTTTCACTTCTGTGCTCAGGAGATTCGGGAGGTAATGCGAAAATTCCTCACTTTTGAAATCAGCAATTCCTGCAATTTTTTTAAGATGTGATAAGATGGTATTCACCGCTTTCGACTGGGAAGATGTCAGGCCAGCAAGCAATTCTTCCTGCAGATCAGACAATTCTTCTTCCGTTGGCTTTAAGGAAGTAAATGCATCCATAAACCAGCCTGTCACATTTTTATTAAAGTTTCTGTTGGAGGCCAGAAGACATTCTCTCAGAAATCTTTTTCTATCAATTTTTTTGTCTGCAATGAGCTTCTGAACAATAGGAAACCATTCTTTACGAAAAGGTAAGGATTTGGAAGGATATTTACACAGATACCAGAAATGGGTATTCAGGGTTTCAGGATAATGATCAAGATCAGCCGGATAATTGCTCAGGTGGTGTCCCAGCAATTGAGGTTTCGGTTGTACATAGCCTTTTTCTGTCCATCCTAAAATATCTTTATAATTAAATGCGGTAAAGTCAGCTTCTACAGATTCGTTGATAAAGTCTGAAAACCATTCGGGACAGCCCCACTCCAAAATCTGTTCGGTCTGTTCTGCATTCCGGAAAAGACTCCAGTAATTTTTACCGAAATTTTTCTTATCCATGCAGACAAATGAAGCAATATTAATAATAGAGTGCTGATTGACAGAACCTGCGGTGTGGTAAGAGTTTTTAGTCATTACGATCTTGCTGATCTCCCGGTCCATTTTCTTTATAGACGGCACCAGTGTTTTTCTTTCCTCAATGCTAAGCTGCTTCAGAAAAGGGATAATCTCATGTATTTTTTCCTCATTAAGGATCTCATAAAGTCTTTCTTTCATGTGCTTTCAATTTGATATATAGTTGTTTTCAGGTTATTTGTTATCCATTAAAGTTTCAAAGCTATGCCACAAGTTGCCGTCTTAAGTTTCGATTCATTTATGCATCAAAAGACGTATACTTTTTTACAGAGTACGATGTCACATCTGAAATGTTTTGTTGCAAACGGAACCCGAAAAAAAAGATACCCGATACATGAACCTGATCAAATCACGATGATAAACATCCTGATAAGATCACCTTTTGATTCCGTTCTTTATTGATATATTTTTTGAAAAGAGCAGTATCTTCTTTTTTATTTTTTGAAAGTTTTTTTAAAAACAGCACAATTTCATTTATTTTGCAGTTTAAAAATTTTGTCCTAAAATCTCCTTCAATAAGCATAAATTCATTCTTATCAGCTAAATTAAAAAATATTGGCTGACAGACAGTAAATTATCCCTTAAAAGTGACTTTTTTAACAAAATATTAAGTTAATAAAACGGCTGTTATAATATATTTGATTACATAAAAATAATTCTCTGTTTAAAGATATAATGATAAAAAATTGGTTAAAAGCCCTGTACTTTGATATTTACACAACATTTGGTGTCTTAATTTTAAAAATTATACAGTCACATCATAAAATCATTTACCTACACTGATACGTTAATTTTTTCTAAAATATTAAAACATGCATTGTAATTCATTTAATTTAATATATTTGCAAAATAAAATACTTGACTAATCAAATACTTTTCAATGATAAGCAATGAATTATTATTTTTAATCAACCTTAATAAACTGCAATCTGAAATTGCCAGAAGGTTTGATTCTCTGGGTGCTCATGGTTTGGGACTCAATGACTTTGTTATACTTTATCTTCTCAGTTCTTCTCCTCAGGGTAAGATGCGGAGGATAGATCTTGCCGAAAAAACCGGACTTACGGCATCTGGAGTGACCCGTTTATTGAATCCTCTTGAAAAAATAGGTTTGGTAGCAAGAGAAGCCAACGAAAGAGATGCCCGCGTCAGCTATGTTGTAATTACAGCTAATGGTAAAAAGATATTTGAAGAAGCTACACTAAGCGCCGAATATATTACAAAAGAAATCCTTCCTTCCAGAAAGAGTAAATCTTTAAAAACAGTAAATGAATTTTTATTTGATCTTGGAGGAAATATACAATAATCATCAATGAAAAATGCAGCAAAAAAACAGCTAAGGGAAAAAGCAAAAGACCATAAAACAACGATGGGGGTACTTGCGGTTACTAATACTACAAATGGGAAACAGTATATCCAGGGATCCTTACATCTTGAGGCTTTGATGAATAAAATGAAATTCCTTTTAAATGGCGGAATGTTCACTAATCTTCAGCTACAAAGGGAATGGACAGAATTGGGAAGTGAAGCCTTTATCTTTGAATTTGTCATGATTGTTCCTGATCAGAACAATGAATATATCAACTATCGTAAGGAGATACAGAAAGCGGAAGAAGCTTATATTTCCGGGTCCGATGCACAATTATACTAGAAAGATGTCAGAAAAATACTTGTCACCAACTTTTGAAGCCGGAAAGCATCTGTTCATGAAAAATATACAAGGAGCAGTCATTAATCTGAATCTGATTAAACTGAAGAAAGAAGCAGATTATTCAGCACATCCGGACCTGAAGCCTGATGAAAAGATCAGTGGATGGGATGCTTATTTTACTTATATCAGGGAAACCGAGCCATTTTTAAAGGAAAGTGGTGGCGAAATTTTGTTCATTGGGAAAGGAGATATGTTTCTGATAGGTCCTGAAAATGAGTATTGGGATCTTTGCATGCTGATCAGACAGAAAAGTGTAAATGATTTTTTCAGTTTTGAACAGAATGAAGCGTATATGAAAATTATAGGACACAGAATGGCCGCTATTGAAGATTCGAGGCTTTTACCGCTGGAAGAAATACTGTTGAATGGAAAAAGATATTAAAATGGAGATAGTCAGAATTGGTGAAGCAGATCTTTGTTATGAGATCTTTGGTGAGAAAAATACAGAAAATATAATCCTGATTTCCGGATTAGGAAGTCAGATGATTCGTTGGGATATTGCTTTCTGTAATCTTCTGGTTGAAAAAGGATTCAGGGTGATTCGTTTTGATAACAGGGATTCGGGATGTTCTGTCTATAATGCAAAGCGGGAAATTCCTGCAGATAAAAGCATTGAAGAGGTTTTTGCTGCTCTCAGTAAAGAAGGTATTCCTTATTCATTAATGGATATGGCTAATGATGTGATCGGGCTGCTTGATTATTTAAAGATTGAAAAAGCTCATATTGCAGGCCGTTCAATGGGTGGAATTATTGCACAGCTTTTAGGTTCAAATTATCCCGAAAGAGTTTTGTCATTAACCATCATCATGTCAACCTCTTTAAACCCTTCTCTTCCTAAGCCGGACCCTGAAATTATGGCGATGATGACTCAGCCTGCTGCTGATCCAAATGTTGACAGGGAAGGATATTTAAGAGCAAAAATACATTTTGCAGAAAAAATATCGGGACAAGGAGATCTGTTTGATCCGGATCAGGAAAAAGCTTTGCTTGAAGAAGAGCTTATCCGTTCCAGCACAAAAAACGGCATCATACGGCAACTTTTGGCGATGGGCTCTTTTCAATATAATTCTGACTTATTGAAAAAGATAACTGCTCCAACCATGATTATTCATGGAACAGATGATCTGATCTTTCACTCTGATTGCGGAAAAGATATTGCGGATTCTATTTCTGGTTCTGAATTAATAGTAATTGAAGGAATGGGACATTCTATTCCGGTGGAACTTTATGATTCTATCAGTACTAAAATATATGGTTTAACAAAATAAAAGACTGCCTCATTATTTGGGACAGTCTCATTTGCAAATCTATTCTATTCAGGATTAATAATTCTTCAGGCACCAATGCAGAATTTTTGCAATATTCCTTGCATCATCTACTCCTCTGTGGTGTGTACCTTCCAATGTAAAGCCCAATTCTCCCAAAGCCCTTTGCATTCCTACACTTTTTCTGATAGTAGGGTGAATTTCACCGAATAGTGTCTTCACATTGATGTGGTCATCACTCATCGGATAATCTGTGTAGAATCTTCTTGCCTGGTTTTGAAGCATATTCAGATCATAATTTCCGTAGCTGGCCCATGTAAGTTCTTCCGAATCATATTCTGCTCTCAGGATATCGAAGGCATCATCCAGCATAATTCCTTCATGATCCAGCATACTTTGGGTAATGGTGGTCAGCTCGGTACAGAACGGGCTTACTTTTGAATGCTGTGGTTTTATTAAAATTCCTTCACTTTTGGAGATCTTTCCGGTTTTTGCATTCATGATACACACACCGATTTCGATGATCTCACTTTCCTGACCTCTTGGCGGACGGTTTTCCCAACACGTTGCTTCAAGGTCTACGATTAATATATTTTCTGTTGTTTTCACTTGTTTATAATTTAATTGTTAAAAGGTGGAAGATGGAAGTCTTCTACCGTGTCATCTGCTTCCGGATTTAGTTTAATTTCCAATCACCTCGAAGCAAATGGAGCCACCCATTTTTTCTTTTTCATCAATTCTTTGACTTCCTCGTAGGAAACCGGATAAAAATTGTGACAGTCTACCCCAACATCAAAACTCAGAGCTTTCTCATCATCCGGTAATGTTCCGTGTGAATGGCCGTATAATTGCCATACTCCGCGGTGTGAGTCATTCCAGGTGCGCATCGCGTAGTGGAAAAGAATAATTTTCTGCTTTCCATTACTGTTATCCGGTTCATCAATTTTCAGTTCATGGTAATCTCTGATAGAAGTAAATCGTTTGGGATACGTTAAAGCGGCTCCTTCATGATTGCCTTTAATCAAATGGATATTGCCATGTAACTGATCTAAAACTTCTTTTGTAAAATCCGGTTTTCCTAAACTCATATCTCCTAAATGGTAGACCGTATCACCGGGTTCAACTTTCTCGTTCCACCTTTTTATGAGTTCTTCATTCATATGGTCCAATGATTCAAAAGGTCTCTCTGAAAATTTTATAATATTCTCATGACCAAAATGATGGTCTGCTGTAAAAAATATATTGGGTTTCATTTTTTTAATTGTTTTTTTCTTTTTAAAACCACCCCGTCAAAAAATTCTTTGAATTTCGCCACCCCTCCAAAGGATAGGAATTGTCACACTTTCAGTAGTTCTATTTCTCTTAACTACAATGAAGTGTTTTCGTTCTTCTGACTTTGATAGTTACGTTTATACATAAAAAAGTTCCGGTAAAATGAATTACCGAAACTACACTTTAAGAGTCAACAACTCTTCTTTTATAAAATCAATCACAAAAGAATTCAACTTTTTGTTGATCCTTTTCTGTTCCTCTTTTTCAATGCTGGTGAAAGCCACCGGAAAGTCTTTCTCGAAGTCTTCCAAAATATCCTGAGCAAAAAGGCCAATTACCTTACCTATTATTTTAGGTTCGAATTCACCGATTTTGCTGACCACATTATTTAATCTGTTGACAGTCGCATATTTTTGAATTTCTTCCCATATTTCCTGCGCCTTTTCACTGAAATGAACCTGCTTATGAATAGCTTTCGCCTGTTTTTTAACCATTTTGGATTTTTCGATCCATTTTTCATTCTTATTTTTCAGAATGACTCTTGCGCCGTTTCCAAAATATCTGGTTTTCAAAGTTTTCACGATGGTACCTTCACACATATTGTCTTCTAAATCAGGTAGTCCAAGCCAGGCTGGAATGTATGAATTAAAAGCATTGGGAAATTTCAAAGCTTCTTCCAGAGTCCCTTGAAACAAGGTTTTAGCATAGAAAAATCCTGTTTCTTCAAAAATCTGATTGACAACTTCTGTATCCATATAGGTAATTCCATTCAACTTGACATCGAAAGCGTAAAATTCGTTGTAAGGGGCATACTCAATGCCATTCTGCACTTTCACTGCATCTTTTACAGGTTCTACCTCTTTATGTTTGTAGCCACCACCGAACAATTCACCGTAGATTACGACAGTTTCTACATCCGGGTGGATGGTTCTCACTTTTTGAAATACTGCCATTACATTTTTTCTGTAGCGTTCCAACATCTGATGGGCATTGAAAAATTTCTCATCTTTTTCGATGAAAGCAGTTCTCTTCGCGATTTTAATTTTCTTTCCGTCGGTAAAGAAAGAGAAATTAGCGCCGTGAACTTTTTCCTGTACTATGAAAACCTCATCCCCAAAACCCTGCATCCTGATCTGTTCGATCACGCGGGCCTGGTAAACATTTTCTATAGAATTATATGTTTTGAAAATCATTTTGTTTTAGTTTTTAAAGTTTTTAAAAGGGAAAGAATATTTTTCTTACCTACCGGATTCATGGAATGACAGTAAAATTCTGGAAGGTCCAGATAATAATCCATACAATATTCTACCAGCCATTTGGCACAGTCGTATCCTGTTTTTTCAACAAATTCCTGAGAATCCTGTTTCAGATAATGTTCATCAGCCAGATCATGGTCAAAAGAGATCATCACCGGAAGTCCTTTTTCCAAAATCCTGTTGACAAACTGCTCGTAATTCCGAACAATGTGCCAGTCACTTCTGAGGAAAATATCCTGTTTCGTATAATGATAAGCCTCGATCGGATACCTTATATCATCCAGAAATAATAATCTTTTTGTTTTTTCCATGATTTATTTTTTTAATTTGAAAAATAAATGTTTAGTGCTTTAATCACACTTTTCACATTCGTGTTCGGATAAAATCCAGAACTGTTCATGCAATTTATTTCCACTATTTTCCAGCCTTCTTCCGTTAAACAGATATCCATTACAAAAGCTTCTTCAAGATTAAAAAGCTTAATCATTTCATGAGCGAAGCTTAATCCATCTTCTGAAACTTTTTCTTCAAAAGGAGCATTATCATTAAATTTATAATAGCCTCCATCGATAATCTGCCCTCCAACTATCCAAAGTCTTGCTTCTTTTATTGTTCGTTTTGCTTTAGAAACCTGTATCAACGAATCTTCATTAATTCTATTATTTTGAGATTCCAAAGCTTCAAATACAAAATCTTTCCATTCTGTTTCCGTGAAAACTTTTCCTGTAAAAATTTTTGCTTCATTATATGGTTTAATGAATTTTATTTCATCTTTTTCCCAATTCAACTGTCCGGAAATTGTATGAACAGAAACATTGTAGTTAAGGAGGTTTTCACCATAATATTTTGAATATACTTCATACAGATGATTTCCTCCGTAAAAAGAACCCGGAAACCAGTCTGTATTTTGTTTCGCTAATCTTGCAATTGTCACCGAACCGTATACAAAAACATCTTTTCTATCTGTTTTGAAATCTATTTTCTCTGCGGCTGGAGGAATGTTAATTACGTCATAATCTATATTCAATTCTTCCAATGCATCAAAGATTTTATAGTGATCCGGATCTAAATAGACATTAGCCTGAATTAAAAAATACATATTCTTTGATTTTAAGATTCTTTATTTACTTTTTACTGTCATTGATAACTCCAACTTTGCGTCTTCGGGAAACCCCGATAGACCTGGAATATCATTATATTCTAAAATTACTTTTTCTCCATTCTTTGTTTCCAATACATCAATGGCAACTATATCAGCTTTGACATGTTTCTGTAAAAGTTGTACTTTTTCAATCCATTCATCTTCCGGATTTAGAAGTTGGTATTCCTGAGTTAAAGAATTGGCTTTCCAATATTTTCCTCTTCTTTTCATGGCCCAAACTTTATCATTTATGGCCAGATATCGAATATCATATGTATAATCAATGAATTTTTCGATGGTCACATAATCCTGGTGAATGAATAATAGATCTTTCAGTTCCTCCCACTGCTCTTCAGTTGAAACCAGACTTTTCCCATATCCTCCATGGTGGTTTCCTACTTTAGCGACGAAAGGAAATTTCATTTCTAGGTTCTTCAAATGATGAGTACTTGTCGCAACATTAAATTTGATAACTGGTAAACCTAATTTTTTAAGGGTGTTCAGCATTGTCAACCTTTCATATCCCATCAATAATGTGGAAGCTGAATTAACACAAGGCACTCCAGAATAGTTAATCAATTCTAAAATATTTCTGTATTTGGGGTCGGGATTAATCGCTCCCAATCTCCAGAAGATAATATCCGGCTTGCAAACTCCATCTGTATCTGTTACATATAATGAAGAATCTTTTATGATAAATTCGGATGTCTGAACTCTCTTCTGAATCACATCAAATCCAGCAAAGTATTCCTTCCAGTAATTTTCTCCATTGATAATTAAAATTGTTTTCATTTTCTTGATTAAAAAGGTTACACCATCATATCAGCACAGTTAGAACTTGCAAAAGCGTAAGGCTTTGCCTTAAACACATACCCCATTCCCAGAATATATCCCATGGCATCCTTTAATGCTACATTGGATTTAAAATCCGGGTCGGTATTAATGTCTGCGTGTACCTCCATTTCCACACCATAAGCATCCAGAACAGAGCAGATTGCGTATGCAATTTCAACGGATTTGTTGACTTCATTCAGCATTCGCTCCTTGATACTGATACTCTGTATTTCTCTTTCTTTTCTTATAAAGGTAAACGCTCCTTTTCCCTCACGAATAAACACTACTGCCGTAGCATAACTGATGGCATCCCCATATACATGAGAGTCTGATCCCACACATACTTTCAGACGGTGTCCGTTGGCCTGTTCGCGAATGATGGCTTCTTCTACCAACTGTGTGATAGAGTGCTGGAAAATTTTTCCACTCATATTCTGCCATGTTTGCTGTTGCGTTTCCATTTTTTCTACATTTTTAATTCATAAATGATTGTTGATAATTGATAAATGATTACTAGCAGTCCTATTTTTTAACTCTAGTTTCTACTTCCTATTTTTTGCACTCCGAACCGGACTCGAACCGATACCATCAGTTTTGGAGACTGAGATGCTGCCATTACACCATCAGAGTAAAATTGTTGATTCATTAGGACTCGAACCTAAACTCCAAGAATCAAAATCTTGTGTGCTGCCATTACACTATGAATCAATTTTATAATTGATAAATGTTGAATGATAATTGATGAAGTGCTCAGCAATCACTGATCATTAATCAATTATCATTCATATTTGTGGAACAGACAGGAATTGAACCTGTACCTTTAGTTTTTCAGACTAACGTGCAGACCTTCTACACCACTCTTCCATCTTATAATTGATCAATGATGGTTGATAATTGATGAATTGCTCAGTAATCATTTATCATTGATTTCTTATCATTCATATTTTTGGTACGGAAAGAGGGATTCGAACCCCCAAAAGCTTGATCCTAAATCAAGAGTGTCTGCCATTCCACCATTCCCGCAGGTTTTTTATAAGTAATGAGTAATTGGTAATGAGTAATATTTTTTATTTTCATTATTACTCATCGCTCATTACTTATTTCTCATATTCTGTACCTCTCCCCAGATTCGAACTGGGACTTTACGGGGTTTAAAGCCGTTTTCTCTGCCTATTGGAATAGAGAGGCGTAACTTATTAGTAATGAGTAATCGGTAATGAGTAATATGAAAATCTATGGTTATTACTTATTGCTCATTGCTCATTACTTATGTCATGCTAGGTTTGAGAAAGCTCTGTCTGTTAATAAACTATGCCTGTTAGTGTTTGTAAAGATCTTCTGCGCCGGACAGACCTTTCTCATTTCCTAATGTTGTATTTAAAAAAGTAAAAGGCTGTCTGTTTTTATTGACTAAAGATCTTCTGCTCCTGACAGTCCTTTTTCTTTTTTTCATTTTTTGTGTGAATGGTAACTGGCCAATTTTTTTAAAAATCTGAACTTTCATGGTATTATATTCATTCAATATTGACCAGCTATTCACATCCAGTACTCTATAAGGGAATCGAACCCTTGTTTTCTGCTCGAAAGGCAGGCGTCCTCACCGTTAGACGAATAGAGCGTTAAAACCACTAACCGGGAATCGAACCCGGACAACAAGAGTACAGTTCCTGCATGCTGCCATTACATTATCAGTGGTTGGTGGAAGTAGTAGGATTCGAACCTACTCAGCAATGAAGCAACAGATTTACAGTCTGCCCCGACTCTCCAACTTCGGCGTACTTCCGGATTTTTATGAGCAATTAATCATATTCATAAGTAATTCCTCATTTTACTGTTAAAAAGAAAAAGGTCTGTCTTTATATTGAATGTTTGGTTAAAGATCTTCTGCGCTCGACAGCCTTTTTCTTTTATTAATAAAGGATATTCTTTGCTATAGATGATAAAAGATCATTGATAAAAGATGCTTATATTTCCTATAGTTTTTACTTTGAGATGGCTATGGGATTCAAACCCACTCAGTTGACACAACGGTTTTGCAGACCGCCCCGACTCTTCCACTTCGGCGAACCATCAGATTAAAAAATAAAGTCTGTCTAAAATTTTTTGATATAAGAACTTCTGCGCTCAACAAACTCTATTTTTACCTAAAATTTATAAATGATATTTTTTAATTTTTAATTAATCCGGAGAGAAGAAAAGCCTGTCTGTATTTTTCGTGTTTGGCGTAAAGATCTTCTGCTCTCGACAAACTTTTACTTTTTCTCCTGAAACAATTAACAATTAGTTACCTGCGATTCCGGAAAGACTCGAACTTTCAACTTCCGGTTTAACAGACCGGTGCTCTGCCATTGAGCTACAAAATCATTGTAATTCCGGAAGGACTCGAACCTTCAACCTTCGGCGTATCAGACCGACACTCTAACCACTTGAGCTACGAAATCATTAGTATTCCATAAGGGAATCGAACCCTTGTCGTTCGGTAGAAAGCCGAATGCACTCACCATTATGCTAATGGAACAATTGGTCTGGAAAGCAAGATTCGAACTTGCGACCTCCCGCGTCCAAGACGGGTAAACAACCACCGTTATCTTTCCAGCTTTGGGGTCCACTTCTGTTTCTTTTCCGGGAGACAGCCGGATGGGAAATTTCCATGAACCTTTGTGATTCCGAGAGGATTCGAACCTCTAACCCTGGGTTTAGAAAACCCATGCTCTATCCGGTTGAGCTACGGAACCATTTTTTGTAATCCCAGAAAGATTTGAACTTTCAACCCCCGGTTTAAAAGACCGGTGCTCTAACCATTTGAGCTATGAGATTGTTTTAAAGTGGTGAATAGTCAATAATCAATTCGTTTCGCTTGTCAATCACTATTCATTTTTTTGTAATCTCAGAAGGACTCGAACCCTCAACCTTCGGTGTCGTAAACCGACGCTCTATCCAATTGAGCCATGAGATTATCTATTTTGGGTATCTCCGGGGATCGAACCCTGTTCTCCGGTTCCACAGACCGGCGCTTTACCAAATAAGCTAAAGAAACCATAAAAAAAGCGCCTCTTTTCGGGAGGCGCTTCATCTATTTAAACGTAAGAGATCATTAGCTGACCCACGTATATAAGCACCTTTTATCCACAATTCCACTTTCAAGAATACATGCAACACCTGTCGGCTCCTGTCCGAATAGTCTTGAATATTGATTGAATATGTTGTGTAATTGTTTCATTTTATTTTTTGTTTGTTTCTAAATTATTTTTAACTGAATCCTGAAAACCTGTTGCTTTCAATTTTCGGTTGCAAAGTAAATATGAATTTTTGAAATCCGCAAATAAATTTTCAAATTAAGTTATTGACAATCAGTCAATTATATCTAATTTTCAGAATAGAGAATTTCTGTCCGCAATGTTTTTGCAGATCTATTAATTACCTAAATGACTGTCTCTCACCGGGTTGCTTATCACTCTATTTTATCGTATTAAAGTTTCATTGTTGATTAAAAAATTTTCATGTTTATGGTTATTTTTTTTCATTCTAAATAATTTCTGACCTAAAAAACAAAAAACGCCTCGAAAAATCGAGGCGTTTCTGTCGTATTTTGATTAATTTTTTACAAGTTTACAGTAAATAATTTCCAAAGTCAGCACATTTCGCCTCATTCCATATCACCTCATCATACCCGAATAACCCTTTGCTAGAAGGACTTTCGCATAGTTCTGCATTGATATGTGCTCTTTGTATTGTCATAATTTTCTGGCGCAAAGATAAATCTTTTTTGATATTATTTTATAATATTCACCATTACCGGGAGGTTTTTATATACTTAAAGGCGCAAAATAATATCAAAAAATGGTGTTTTAAGGAGCAAGGATTTTATCTGCGATAAAATTTAATCGTATATATAATTACAATATCTCTTAACGCAAAGCTTTTATTTTCGCAGATGATTATTTAAGGGTGCTAAGGTGAATCAATTAAAATTGATTTGATGAAGCAGCAGGGTTTTTAAATATTTAAATTCTTCAATCTTTGAATATTTAATTCCTGAACATTTTATTTCTTCCGGTTTTGAATCTTGAAATATCTTTCAGGATTACCTGATCGTCCGGATTGAAATATTTCAGTTCATTGACAATTTCAGAGCGGGTCGCTACCTTTTCGGATATGATTTCATAAGCTATATTCCTTGTGACCATATGGAGCTTCGGATCTTTTTTGAATTCATATTTCATAGCATCCAGATACGTAATCTTTTTGTGAGCCGGAGTCTTTTCATACAGATCCTGTATTTCTGATTCCAGTCTTTTAATATCAACAATATTGGCAAAATAGTTATTCAGACAGTTGAATGCATCTTTGTCCTCTTCCCATCCTTTTAGCAGTACTTTCTGTGCCTCCTCAGGTTTTTCCATTTTGTTGCGGTATACCAAAGAAGCTTTCACCATTTGATTATTTCCTGTATAGTCATCTGCTACGATCTGATAATAATAATGGGCATTTTTAAGATCGTTGATTTCTTTATAAAGATCTCCTACTTTTTCTTTCTGCTCCATTTCTTTGTAAAGATCAATTGCCTTTTTGTACTGTTTTGCCTTTTCATAACAATGTGCAGCATCGGATTTATTATGCAGTTTTTTAAGATATACTACGGCTGCTTCGTTGTAAAATCCTCCGTTTTCCAATGTTTTTGCCCCTCTGTAATTATCCTGCAGAAGATTCATATACACCTTTGCTGCTTTTTTATAATCATTTTCAGCGATGTATTTCTCGGCAAGTTCTTCGTATTTGCTTCGGATTCTGTCAAAAAGTGAGTTTTCGAGATAAAAGCTGCCTCCACTTCCTTTTCTTCCTGCTGCATTTCTCTTATTTTGTTCTTTATCTTTTAAAGAGGTAATGACAAGAAGAATGATAAAGGCTACAATTAAGAAAATACCTAATGTTCCCACCACACTCCAGAAACTTTCATGGAACAGCTGTGCAACAATCCCGATAACCTTAAACATCGCCAGCAGTACGAATGCTGCCATGAATTTGTCAATAAATTTCTGTTTATTCATCGTCATCAGATTTTAAAATAGTCTTATCTTCCCTGAAGAGGTGGTAAAGGATCAGCATCACTCCGATTACCAACACCCAAACAAACCAGTTGTATCCAAACATTTCTACCAATGGATAAAATAGGTATACCAGCATTGCTACAAGAATTGTAATGAGAATAAATTTCACCCAGACAGGTACATTATCTCCACCAACATTGAGGGATTTATTTTTAAACAGGAATGAATAGAGTCCTACTCCGGCAATCATCAGGATTATCATATACAAAATATCTGAAACGGGAGCTTTTTCCTCCATAGGAGTTCCCTCTGTTCCTATACCTTTTACTTTCGATTTGTCAATTGAGGCGGAGGAAGGATCCACAATATCCAGAGTTCCATAGAGTTTTCCAAGAGAATCTGCCATCAAAGCCTTCTTCTTTTTCAGAAGATATTTTACAACATCACCATTTACCGGTTTACCTTTAGTATATTGCTTCAGTGAATCTGAGATTTTATGTTTCAGTTTTTCCGTTTTCTGTTCAAGATGTTTTGTAATTTTTTTAGTATAAATGGTTTTTAGAGAATCCCTGCTCTGCTTTTCTTTGTTAACAAGCCTTTCAATATCTTTTCCTATCTCACCTACATCTCTGCCACCTGCTTTTTTATAGTTTTCTTTGTCTTTTTTTGTTTTGGATTCTATAATACCGGCATTGATAAGTTCCTTGGATAATCCTTTTCGCTCCTGATGATACATTGAATCAATCTTAAGATCAATTTCCGAAGTTCCAGACTGAAAAGCAATCATATCAGAAGGCGCTTTTACTGCATTGTTCACAATTGTTCCTGAGGAAGGGCCGGTTTCTTGCTGTTCATTGCTCTTTTTATCTGAAGGCAAAGCAATCCTCAGCACAATGGCCGCAATAATGACTGCCCAGAAGGCTCTGCGGAAATTTCTTGTTCCCGCATTTTCCTTTTTTCCATTGGATCCTCCAAACAATCCTTCCAGCCAGGTAAATTTCCCGAAGCCATCTCCTCTGGAAGTTCCCATAATGTCAAGAGGTATTCCTAATTCTACTGCCCGTTCAGGATATTTTTCAATATACTGTAAATACTTTTCTATTTCTTTTTTATTCCCGGCCATTACTTTTTTAAGGTCAAAAGGCAGGTTATTCATCCACTCTTCTTCGGTTTGTTTGGGCTGTAAAGTTTCCATAACTTTTTCGTCATCCATTTCAACCGTGTAGCTTTTTATTTTTTGGGGAATAGAAACGCCGTTCAAAGGTCTTCTGACACTTTTATTAATCGTTCCGGGGTGTTGAATTATTGAAATCCAGTCGATTTCTTCCGAAAGTTTTACCAATCCGAATTCAGGGTGCATAATCAGGAAACGTGAATCAAGCTGTGCCCAGTCTTCCTGATTGATCTCAGGATAAAAAGTAGTGTTTTCAGGGATGAAAAGTCTGTCATCTACACATTGAAAATAAGCGTTCCTTCCTATTTCCTGTGGAGCATAATCATTGAAAATAAGAAAACAGCCATACAGCACATTGGGACTGTTAGCCGGAATAGCGAAAGATCTTACCAGATTTAAATCTATACCCAATATTTCCATTTCCTGCAGCCACACCACGGGTGAAGAGCCTCTGATCAGAAGTCCTTTTTTAGGATAGTTATTTTTCGGGAAAGGTTTTATTCTAAGCTCCATAATCCAGAATCTGTTCTATAAACGGTTTCAAAAACCTGTCACACATATCATCCATTGTTCTTACCTTCAGCAGCGAATGCTCCGGAAGATAATATTCTGATCCTCCGAATTCCGTATAGGTAGCCAGCGACAGGAAGCCGCCAAGTGTAGAGGGAATAAAAAATTCTTCAATACTCTTGTTACTGCTTCGGAAGGTCAGCATCCCACGGGAATCTGTAATCATTTCACTTCCATCGGGAAATGTAAATTTATTTTTGTTCTGCTCGGCAAAAACTTGAAAATCATATTTATTTTTGGAAAATCCCAGCGTATTTTCAGAAGCACTGTACAATTCATTACCGGAAATAACCAGATTTCTGTACTGGTTGATTCCGATCTTATTGAAATTATTGATCATCCGCAATCCGCTTCCTTTTAGTTTGGCAACTTCGGCTTCTGCTTTTACTGTATTTTTTTCCAGTTCTTTCTCTTTTGAAGTGATAGTCTCCACAGAAATATTCCCATCGATATTGATTTTGTAATGAGTTGCATGATCCGGGTGATGCAGATAAAAGCTTCGTCCAAAATAAATCAGTTTATAAAACATAGGAATGTTCATCCCGTGAGGTTCTGTTCGGAATATTCTCCGGTATTGAGATTAAGCTTTGATATCAACCTCTTATCATACTGATACTGGCACAGAATAAAGTGCTGCTGTCTGTTTTTTGCCAGAGCAAACTGTCCTCTGGGTTTTATGGAAATCTTATCAAATAATACTTCACAACCATGATGTGTTTTGTAATAATCGTAAGAATGCCTGTCGTAATAGTTATCAGAAAGGTAAGTCTTCAGTAATTGTTTTTTCGAGCTCAGAATGAAAAATTCTCCTTCATACAGAAACTCGGCGATCTTATTAACGGGCGCCGGGAATAGAATCGGATAGTTTTGCGGAAGGTCTGTTTTCTTTCCGTTGGAAGTGTTAACATTTTGTTTTTGTTGCGGCGGATTGGCCCACAGTTCCTGCAATGGAAGTTTTATTTTCTGAATATGCTTTCTTGCTCCTTTGTGGTGTTTGTAAAAATTAATCTCACCATCTGAGGTTGTGGTCACCAGAAACTTCAGTCTGTCTCTGTTTTGATGGATCACCCGCTGCATTTTTTCATCCTCCATATTATCCTGATGGGTAATGAAAAATACTTCAATATCCTTTTCTGAATGATTTTCGTTAAAAAACTTTTCCAGCGCAGCTGAAACTTCCAGAGATGAGCTTACCTGATTAAGGCTTTCCACCACATCTTCCACTTTATTAAGTGAAACAGGAACAGCCGTCTGTCCTAAGGTAAAAACTTTACATTCAGAATGGGCTTTCGGATGTTTGATCACGGCTATGGCAGAAGCAAAAGCCAATACTTTTGGGGTTCCCCAGTTTCTGAGGGAAGTATCTATCAGGATAATTCTTTCAAAAATATTTTCTTCCGGTGGAATTTCCCTTTGAATATAAAGCGCTTCATTATTCGCTACACGGTTCATGAAGACATCATCTTCGTTAGCAAATTCGGAAAGAAGCATCCTGTGAAAATCTCCTTTATTGGTCATATCAGAAATTCCTCCAATAGGCTGCTCTCCGGGAGAAAGATGACGCATCGGGATTTTCAGTCCGCTCCAGATTCTTTGATCAGGCTTCCTACCTGAAATGTTTTGGGTTCTTCAATTAATTCTTTGATAAAGTCTTTATCTGTATCTGCTGTTGTTTCTTCTTCCAGCACTTCATCATCCAGTTCCGGCTCATCAATCAGACCTTTCATGGCATCAATGATAGACTGTACTGTAGGAAATTTTTCATTCAGATTCAATGCGCTCAGATCTTTATTCAGAACTGATGGGGTTGCCTCTTGTTTTTCTGCACTAATGGCAAGCTCCTGCGGTCTTTTATAATAGATTCTTAAATTAACATCTGCTAAAAGAGTAGCCACTCTGTTATGACCATCACCGAATAAAGTCTGCAGCAATACAATCCTGTTCTGTTTTTGTTTATAAACTTTGGGAAGAGCGTGTATTTTTTCAAGAAATTCAATTTGTTTTTCCACATTGAACTCAAAATCTTCACCGCTGTAGAACTCTGCTGTACGTCTTAAAGGTCCTGCGAAATCTGCGTAACCGTCCTGCATTGCATACAGAACCATAAGCAATGCCCCGAACGGAGGCCAGCCCTGCGGCTGAAGCTCTTTCAGTATCTCCATGACATAAGGCCTGTAAGCAATGGCTCCTACTCCGGGGATGGAGAGGAGATTATTCTCATGATAACCGGAATCTCCGGGAACATCTTCATCAGTTTTCCATTCCCAAAAGTAATTTTCATAGGACTGGAAATAAGCCTTTAATTCCATTCTCTTGATTTTTCTGTTAGACGGAATGAGCTTACGGATAGGGTACGGAAATCAGTATCTTTTATTGAAAGATAATTTCCGTTTTCATCCCACAGCAGCCATCCTTCCGGCTCATTGTTATATTTTTGCTGTAACAGTGTACTTAGGTTTTTAAACTCAAAATCCAGCCCTGCCGGCAGTAAATGCCTGTCTTTGGTCCAATAGGTTTTTCCGGGAAAGCTCAACAATGGAGCTCCTATAAACAATGCTTTATCCTCCAACATCGTCCATTTTATTTTTTCAAGCTTAAATTTTGGTAATGCAACGATATTTTCTTTAATATCAGCTATATTGCCCAGCAAAGCGATTACCGGCTGCTCTTCATTACTTTCTTTTAATCTTACCGGAACTTGTTCCTGAATTCCAAAATAGTTTTGATTGGAAGGAGGCAAAGTAAGCTGTAATGCTTTATCTATAGGAGCCCAGAGTAATGCTGTTCTTATTTTTTTGGTGGGAACCAAAGCTTCTTTCCTGAATAAAAGGCCATCCCGGAGTTCATACAGGATAAAATCCGGTAATTGCTGTATTTCCGGAGCTTCGGCCTGTACATCAGTAAAGCCTTTGAGCCAGATTGCTTCTTCTTCTACGGCAATCTGAATATTTTTCCAGTCTCTGATTGAGCCCAGAAAATCTTCATCCGCACGGGGAAGTTCCGCCCAGAATTCTTTTAAACGCTTTGAAGAATCTTCTGCCATAAGCTTTCAATTTCCTGCTGTATATACTGCTTTTGTTCCGGGTTTCTAATCCAGTCGCAACGGGTCTGCAGATACCTCAGTTTATCTTTTATTACATTCTGCTCTTCAAAACTCAATGCTCCTCCATTCCATTTTTCAACAAGAATTTTTACGTCTTTCATGACTTCTTCAGGATTAGGAGTTTTATTCTGCATGGCCTGTGGATGGGAATCCGGATGATCATCTTTTTCAATCGTCCTGTTGATGATTCCTTCCAGAATTTCAATCTGCTCTTCCGTATCCCAGATGTGTTTCAATACCCACAGATCGGAAAGCACGGCTTCTTTTCTTCCGCAGATCAGAGCACTTGCTGCAATGAGATTCTGAAGTTTTACGGCTCTACGGTCCGAAATAGCAATTCCTGTATTTCTAAGCGTCATGATCGTATTCAGGTACACTTCATAAATCGGTTTAAGATCTATTGTTCTGCACAGGTTTTGTAACTGCCTGATTTCGTCAGCATGAATTTCCGGAATTTCCGTTTCTTCTTCATTTTCCAGTTTTCTTCCTGCCAGAAGGACTTGTTGTAAAAGTTCGGGATTCACATAATCGACATTAATTCTTACCAGAAAACGATCAAATAATGCATTCAGCGCTTCATCTTCCGGAAGAACATTACTTGCTCCTACAAACATCAGTGCAGGTAAGTGTTTGGTTTCCTTTCCTCGTTTAAAGATTTTTTCGTTAAGCGCCATCAGAAGGGAATTCAGAATTGCAGAGTTCGCATTGAAAATCTCATCCAGGAAAACCATGGAAGCTTCAGGCATCATTCCTTCCGTATTGGTCAAAAGTTCTCCTTCTTTCAGCTTTCTGATATCAAAAGGACCGAAGATCTCGTTCGGTTCTGTAAAGCGGGTCAATAAATATTCAAAGTTTTTCCCGTCTTTCACTGTTTTCGCCAGCGTTCTGACAATAGCTGATTTTGCAGTTCCCGGAGGTCCGTACAGAAAGGCATTTTCTCTTGCCAAAAGGCAGATTCCCAGCAGATCTACGACATCATTTTTACCTACAAAAGTATCTTTTACGTAGTTTAGGACTGTATTGAGTTGATTGATATTCTGATTCATTGATTTAAAAAATTAAAATTTCCACCACTTCTTCTTCTGTGGCTTCTCTTCTGCTTTATTTTCTGCCTGTTCATTTCTTTTGCTGAATGAAAAAGCAAGTCTCTGATAAGGCACCCCGATATCGAAGTATAGCTGTGTACCATCATCCAGCGTAAGTGCATCCATTATTTTATCTCCGTCCTTTACCAGACTTTGTGATACATCCTGTTTATTGAAGTGATGCCTGATGAGATCCCTTTCATCAGAAATTCTTGTAATAATATAGGGTGAATCTTTGGTTCCGTCTCCTGTTTTTTCAAGACATTCAAAATAATCTGTGATATTGTCATTTCAATGCTCCTGCCTTTTTCATCACCCAATTCCTTATAAGCAAAATATTTATAGATATGGGCTCTCGGGCTCAGCAGAATATTGACATTGACGTATTGCACAACTTCTTCAAATTTTCCTTCATTGAGCCAATCCTGTAAGTTTTCAAGGTCTTCGGAATAAGGGTCATATTCAGGATCACTGATTACCAGTTCACGGCATTTCAGGAATGTTTCCTTTGTCGGATCTGTTAAAAATTCAAATACTTTCTCATACGTTTTCATTGTTATCTTCGGTTATAGTTTTTAGTTCTCGCCAGAATGCGTCTTTGTGCATTCCGAATTCGGCTGTTAGCAGTTTATTGATAAACGGAATTTCTGCCAGTTTATACTCTCTTTTTTCAACAATTCTTTCCAGGTATAGTTTTCTATAAGTATTGTCTGCCAGTTCTTCCTTCCAGTTTATATTTTTAAGATCAAGGTCATACCCTATTCCGGAGTAGTGAAACTGCATCAGAATATTTTCCAGCATAGCAATCAAAGGATCTTCAGGATCAACCGTATTTAAAGCAATAATCACCTGTGGTAAAAACCTCAGCGATAAATCTGCCGATAAGATAGAAGAAATATCTCTTGTTCCTTTGAATCCGGGAATAAGCTTTTCAATATTTTTTTCTGTATTTTCCCTGATGAGATAAAGCTGAGTACTGTGATAGAGAACTTTAGCAGCCCAAACAGCAGCTTCTTTGTTGCAGGTTAGCCGGTCAGATAAAAACTCAAGGCGTTCTTTTTCGAATTCTGTTTCAAAATAATCTCCTGCTTCCGACTCTTCCTGAGGGGAGATTTGCTGTAAGCTTGAAAAAAGAGTAATGCATTCTTCCTTACGAAGCAAAAAGATCGTGTCTAAAAACGGTGACTTGGTTTCCATGATCTAACAAAAATAAAATTATTTCGTTGAGAATAAAATTTTTGTTGGGAAGATTCTTGTTAAATATGGATTCTTTATGTCGGTTACGAGGTTGGAAAAACGCAAAGGCGCGAAGAGAATAAGTCTTGTAATTCTTTTTAAGGCGCAAGAAAATCAAAAATTTTCAGCAAGGCTATTCCTTTTTGCGTCTTTGCGTTTTTAAAATCATCAATAGATTGCTTCGTCGCTTAAGCTCCTCGCAATGACTTACTGTGATACAATTTCAATGATATTATTTTCCGGATCCAGAATGACACTTTCATAATAACCGTCTCCTGTTGTACGTGGTTCTCCGGCAACTGTATAGCCGTCTTTTCTTAACACTTCCGTAAGTTCATCTACTTTTTCTTTACTGTTTACCGAAAATGCAAGATGGATGATTCCGTACTGCTGGGATTCGTATGAGTTTTCACTTTCTTTGATATCCGGTCTGGTCATGATTTCAAGACGGCAGCCCTTATCAAAACTTAGAAAATAGGATTGAAAGTTTTTAGCAGGGTTATGGTATTTTTCATTGGAAACCGCTCCAAAATATTTCTGATAAAATGCTCTGGATTGTTCAAGATCTTTCACCCAAATGGCAATATGTTCAATTTTCATTTGCTAAATATTTACTATACACAAAAGTAAACAGGCCGTGTTCACTATACCTGCTCCTTATTATTATTTTATTGTTCTGTATTTACCGGATTATATTTTGAATAATGTAAAAGACTTTTTATATCATCTCATTTATAGCACTTATTGCTAACATCTTATGTATTCTGATCATGACAGGCAACATCATTGTTTACATTGATGCAATACCTGAAACAATCTAAAAGTTATTATCTTTGCCCCATTCAAAATAACATTATGAGTATTCACATCAGTGCAAAAAAAGGAGAAATTGCCAAAGTAGTATTGCAGCCGGGGGATCCGCTTCGTGCACAGTATATTGCTGAAAATTATTTAGAAAATGCAAAACTGGTTAGCAAAACCAGAGGAATTTTTTATTATACGGGTCTTTATAAAGGAAAAGAAATCACTGTAGGAGCAAGTGGAATGGGTTTCCCAAGTATCGGAATCTATTCTTTTGAGCTGTTTACAGAATATGAAGTAGATACCATCATCAGAATCGGTACTTGCGGTGCTTACAATACGGATCTTAAACTTTTTGATATTTTAAATATTGATAAAGCTGCCAGTGAAAGTACTTATGCTAAATACGCATGGGGAATTGAAGACGAAATCCTTTCTCACCAGGGAAATATCTTCAATACCATTAATGAAACGGCTAAAGAACTATCCTTAAACGCAAAAGCAATCAATATCCACAGTAGTGACATTTTCTACAGAAAAGATCCTGCTACTCCGGAAATTGCTACAAAATATAACTGTCCTGCAGTAGAAATGGAAGCTTTCGGTTTATTTGCCAATGCCCAGCATTTAGGAAAAATGCAGCAACTATTCTTACGGTGACGGATATTATCCCAACGCACGAAAAAATCTCTGCTGATGAGAGAGAAAAAGCTTTGAATCCAATGATGGAGCTGGCTTTGGAATCGGCAATTAAGAGTTTGTAAAAAGGTTTAAGAGCAAAACGGCGAAAAAGTGAATTTGCAATTTGTTTTTTAGCTATACTATATATCAGCCTTTTGCGGTTTAGCAATTTTGCTAAAAAAAGAGCTTTACTTCGTCAGTAGAGCTCTTTTTTATAGTCTGAAAAAATTTCCGGCAGTTTCTGTAGTTTCGTCTGCCACTTCGGAAATGCTGATCTTCTTTAAGTGAGCAATTGTCTGTGCCACATAAGGTAAGAATGAAGGTTCATTTCGTCTGTTCTGAGTTCTGGGCATATTTTTAGGAAGCATAAAAGGAGCGTCTGTTTCAATCATCATCCTGTCCAGAGGTACATATTTTATAACATCTTCGAGATGTCTAAATCTTTTTTTGTCACTGATGGCTCCTGTAAATCCTAAATAAAATCCTTTATCCAGATAGTTTTTTGCTTCGTTCAATGTTCCGGTAAAACAGTGTACAACTGCTTCCGGTAGTTGGGAAAGATATTCATCTGTAATCTCATTAAATCTTTTAAATGCAGATCTTTCATGAAGAAAAAGCGGTTTATTGACTTCTATCGCAAGCTCCAACTGGGCTTTATAGCATTTTTCCTGTACAGGTCTCGGCGAGAAATCCCGATCAAAATCCAGTCCGCACTCTCCTACTGAAACTACATAATCGTGTCTCAATAATTTCCTGAGTTCAGCGATACTTTCTCCGTTAAATGATTTGGCATCATGAGGATGAATTCCGGCTGTTGAAAATAGAATTTCCGGATATTCTTCTGCAATTCCGGCAGATTCTTTACTTCCTCTTACACTTGTTCCGGTAAGAATCATATGCTCAACCCCGTGATCCAAAGCACGGTTGATAATTTCTTCGTGTTCATGATAGAACTGTTTATTGGTTAGATTAATGCCAATATCAATATAAGTGTTCATTTTGTTTTTTACTTTTTTATTATAAGTTATTTTAGGGAGATAAGCGTGATTCGAACACGCAACTATTCTGGGCAGGAATTATTTTTCCATTTAAACTATTATCTCCATTATTTAAGTTGGGAGTACAGCAGGACTCGAACCTGCAACCTCGTCCGTGACAGGGACGCATTCTTCACTGTTGAACTATGTACTCCTGTGAAACGAGCGGGAATCGAACCCGCAGCCTCTGGCGTGGAAGGCCAACGCTCTTCCGTTGAGCTACCGTTTCAAGAGTTGGGAGATAAGCAGGAATCGAACCTGCAACTCATTTTAGCAAAATGTATTTTTCCATTATTACTATTATCTCCGTATGGATTTTACCAGGTATGAACTTTATAATTTTTCAATAAAACTCTACTGAAATAATTTCCTTTTATTCCTTCCATCACAGGATGCAGAATTCTGGCTGCACCATCCACAGAATCCAACGGCGGAATGTAGCCCATCTCAAACTGTTTCTTTCTGAGACTTTCTTTCGCTCCTGTGGAAATCCATCCCACATCTACGGCACTCATATAGATCTGATCATTCTCAAATTCTTTTGCAGACGTTAGAGTCATCATATTCAAAGCCGCTTTTGTCATATTGGTATGCGGGTGAAAAATGGTTTTATTTTCATAGCTGAAAATTCCTTCTGATGAGGTTACATTGATGATGAATTTTTCTTTAAACACTGAGTTTTTCATCAATGGTTTCAGTTCTTTGATCAGAAAATAAGGCGCAATATGATTGATGAGATTAACCTCTACCAATTCGTACATGGAAACTTCTTCCAGCGTGGAATTCCAGCTTGTTTTTTCTCTGTTATCAACAGGCTGTCCAAAACGGGTAAGTTCTACTTGTGTTTCTTCATGATAAGCATATTCCAGTTTTGCAATTTCACTTGAAATTTCAGTCTGATTCGGGATCAGGGTATTAATATTCTTAAATTCTACCAGTTTTTCTTTTTCACGCTTTATTATCGGAAGGTAATATTCATCGGGATATTTTATGGTCTGTGCAGCATTATTGATCAGGATATCCAGCGTATCAAAATTGAATGTATAAAAATTGATAAAATCCTGAATAGCCTTTAGATTTCTCAAATCCAAACCGTAAATCCACAATCTGTCTTTCCATTCGTTATAGTCTGCTTCCTGCTGCATCAATTCCATCGCCAGTGCCGGAAAACGGGTTGTCAAAACCAGATTGGCCCCGCCTCTTAATACCTTCAATGCGGTGGCAAAACCTACTTTCACTCTTCCTCCTGTCAGAATTACATTTCTTCCGGTAAGATCTGCCGTTTCAAAACGCTTTTCGTAGTTTTCTTCAGCACAGACAGGACATAATCTGGAATAGAAAGAATGTGCATACTGATAACTTTGGTTACAGCAGTAGCAGTTTTTGGGAATCTGAAGCTTTGTAAGTTTCACTTCTTCCTTTTCATCATCATAAAAAGCAGAAACGCCAGCCAATGCTTTCTGCATTAATACTGAATTGGAATTTACTGCCAGGTCATGGGATTTCATTTCTGAATAATTCTCATTACGGCTTTGTTTTTTTGCACCTTTATGAATTTTGGTAATCAGCCCTGAAAATGTTTTATTATCGGGATTCAGAAAAGGGTTTTCCTTCAAAGCATTCAAAACTTTGAGGCAGGTTTCCCATTCTTCATTTGAAAATTTTTGATCTGATTGATTCATAGCTTCTGTTTTATATCTGCAAAACTAGAAGCTCAGTGCGCAATGTTTTTACGTAGTAAAAAAGAAGATAAAAAAGGTGGAAAAGTAAAATCTTCTATTAAGGGCAACGACTAAGGAAATGCTGCTATTGCTTAAAGGAACCTGCAAAATCTGCGAGAGTTTTATTTTCCCACGAATTTCACAGATGCCACAGAGGTTTGTGTTTATTCATTGATAAATTTTTCCAGAAAGCCGATCAGCTTTGTTCCTCCGTGGCTCCACCGGATCCCATGGCCCTGTTTTTCCCTGACTTCAAAAACAAGTTCATGTTTATAGTGGAAGAAAACATTCCACCAGGTTTTATTTTCTAAAATTTCATAGATTTTCTCCATTACTTTTTCCTGCTTCTGCTGATTGTTTCCTTTGATTTCTCCCCAGAACTTATCATCCATTCTTCCGATATGTTTTTCCCAGGCTCTCTGGGCAATGGTGATTTCGTTATTGAAGGGCTCCTGACAAGCTTTGATAAGACAGGCTTTCAAAGGTGGAATAGCGTTTTCATCACGAATGCTCGCTGAGGTTAATCTCTGTCCTAAAACATTCAGCCAATGTTCAAACGGAATTGCTTCCAGAAGTTTTGTCTTCACCTCATCTGAATTGTTACTTTCAAGAATGGTAATCAGTTTTTCAAAACTTTCTTCACGGTTGATTATTACTTCTTCGTTAAAATAAGGCGCATCCACTTCCAGATTATTCTTCTTAAACTTAAAAATATTTTCTTCCAGATGTTCCAGATGCTCTCTTTCTAAAATGGCTTTGTATTTACTTTTCCATGCTTCAGAAAAAAGGGAAATATAAGGCTCAAACAGATTCATATTCACATCATTTTGATCAGATTAACAGAGAGGTTTTCTTCTTTGATCAGATGTCCGATCAGGTTAAACCATGCTTTACAATGATCCAGAATCCACGCATCGGAGGAAATAATGATTTCTGAACTCTCTGCCAGTATTTTATCCGGATTATATTGCAGATCCGCTTCCCAATTGAGGTGGTGCTGCTCTGCAAAATCAAGGACAATCTGTTTGATCCGTCCGCTGTTGGAAACAGGTTTGTCAAAGATCCATACCAGTTTTTCAATTTGATTTTGCCTGTAAAAAGAAGCAACCAATTCCACGGCTCTCACAGTTTGATTCACTCTTTTATAGGTTCCATGAACTCCGGAAAGATCACGGAAACAGCCATCCAGTCCTTCAAAAATATAGGCTTCGGAGAGCAGACTTTCCAGCAAAATCAGAACATTGAAACCGTCAAGATATACGGTCTCTCCTTTTAACGATGAAGAATTTACATGCTTCAACTGCCTGTTTTGAAGCTGTACAGCAGAGGCGGATGCACCCCGTAAAGCCTGTATCTGCCGGGTTTTAAGTCTGTATCTGTTTCCTACGAGTTCAGAAGCTGCTTTTTCCGGATAGTCTCTGGTCAGCAGATAATGCATGTCTTCAACAGCGAGTTTCAGCTTGCTGATCTGTTTTTCTGAACCAAACAGAGTGTCATCACCTGTATTTTTTCCGCGGTTTCTGTTATTCATGCTCAAAAATAGAGTTTTTACGGTAAGAAATATTTTTTATCTGAGAATATTAAACCATCCCGTCAAAAATTCTTTGAATTTTCGCCCCTCCAAGGGGGGAATTGAATGCTTCAATATTAAGCCTTTCAATTATATGATCTTCTTCTTAATTCATGATGTGTTATATTTACTACAACAAAAGAGATATTTTGTACAATGTATTGATATTTATTAGGGATAAGTTTGCAAAGACTTAAAAATTCCCTTATGAATACACTGAAAAAATTATGTTACCTGTCTGCAGCTGTATTGCTAACAGCATCTTTCGTTTCATGTTCAAGCGATGATAATGAAATAAGTATTGAACAGCAGACTCCCTCACAGGTTCTTTCTTCCACTCCATGGGAAACTACCGGAGCAAAAGATAACAACGGAAAAAATGTGGCGTTAACCGATGCTAACGTGGCAGGATATGTAGGTTTTGCCTATTTCAAAGCCAATGGAAACTTTGCCATCTACGGATTGAATGATGTATTGAGATCAATGGGAACATGGTCTGTAGATCCCCAGGGAAAAACAAGAACGATCAACTTATTAAACCCAGACGGAACCACCATTCTCACTCGTGATGTTGAAATTCTTGTTTTAAATAGAAATGAATTTACCTACAGAATCCATCCTAATGCTGCTGATCTATCCGTTTATTATGACATCATCCATACAAGAACTGCTCATACCGAGCCAAGTAATGGACAGCTTACTTTGGCATCTACACCTTGGGAAACAACAGGAGCTAAAGATAAAGACGGAAACAATGTCCCATTAGATAATAATAATGTAGCCGGCTATGTGGGATATTCCTATTTTAAAGCTAATGGAACCTTCAAAATCTTTGGATTAAATGATGTTCTTCGTTCTGAAGGTACATGGTCTATTTCTCCGGATGGAAAAAAGAGAACACTTACAACTCCAACATTTACCCGTGTTGTTGATATCCTTGTTCTGAATGAAACTACATTCACTTACAGAATTACCGATACTACCAATCCGGCTGTATTTTACGACATCATCCATACGAAGGTAAACCATAAGGAGCCTTTGTAATGATTATTTTTTTATAATAAGGAAGAACCTGCTCAGTGATGGGCAGGTTTTTATATTAATTTACAAAACCACAAGCCTTTATTTAAAATACTTTAGTTTACTTAAGTAAATTAAATGGGTAAAAATGATCGATATGAAAATTCAGACAACTTCTGATTATTTCATTTATCTATATTCTTCCCACCATTTTTTCCAGTTTGCTGATTCTAACTGATCCAGATTTACTTTTTCTCCAATCATTGGGAGTGTTATCGGAATATTATTTTTTTCCGCATGCTGTGCTGCCAGCTCCAAAGGTTCATACCATGCATGCTGTGCCAGCTTGAATTTGGAATTGTGTACAGGAATGAAATTTCTGGCTTTCAGTTCTTTTATTTCTGTTATCAACTGATCAGGCAAAGTATGTATGTAGGGCCACTTTTCATTATACTGCCCGTTTTCCATGATGGCCAGATCAAACGGACCATATTTGTCTCCGATTTCTGTAAAATGATTACCATAACCGCTGTCACCACCTAAAAACAGAGTTTTTGACAGAGTTTTTAAAACGAAAGATGTCCAGAGGGAGATATTACGATTCAGTAATCTTCCTGAAAAATGTCTTGCAGGAGTAAGAGTGATTCTGAAACCTTCAGCAATGTCTATGCTTTCCCACCAGTTTTTCTCAATGATTTTGTCAAAACTCCAGCCCCAGTATTCAAAATGTTGTCCGGTTCCCAGCCCACAAATGACTTTACCCACTTTATCTTTTAATTCCTGAACGGTTTTATAATCCAGATGATCCCAGTGGTCATGGGAGATAAGCAGGAAATCTATCTCCGGCATATGTTCAGGCTTATAATAATCGGCTCCCTGAAAAGCTTTTACTGAGCCTGGCATCGGTGAAGCATTACCACTGAAAACAGGATCTATCAGAAATTTCTTTCCATCCACCTGAATGAAGTAGGAACTGTGCCCGAACCATACCAAAACATTTTCCTCGGGCTGAAGATTTTTAAGATCAGTTACCACAAACGGAAGTGCCGTTTTGGGTGAGGTATTTTCTACTTTGCATAAGCTCTGGAGAAGCAGTTTGGTCATACTTTCACCTTCCAATAAGGCAGGTGTCGTCAATATATTCTGAAACCTCCCATTGAGATAATTGGGAAGCGTACTGAAATATTCTTTTCTTTTTTCATCGGGAAACTGCCCGAGCTGCTTTTTTAAATTTTTCATTCGCTTGATTTTTACATTCTGAGTCGTTCTTCTTCCAGATCAAGCCTGGTTAAATAATGTCTTATATATTCTTCGTCAATATTAGGATTGCGTCTGTTTTCTTCCCGAAGCCAGATTCTTTGCTGCTCAAGGGTTTCGAAATAAATTTCTTTGGCTTCTTCGGACAGCTTATGGATAGAGTCTTCTTTATCTTCCTGCTCCCAGCGGTCCATCAATTTGCTAAAATATTCATTTTCTGTTCTTCTCTCTTTATAATTTTCATTGAGATACCTGAAGGCTACCCGTCGCATTTCTCTTCTCAAAAATTGTTCAGATTCTTCCCCGGACATATATCCTCCTCCGGAATCGGATAAATTAAGCTTTTTAATCAGTGCCGGTAATGTCAATCCCTGAATAATCAAAGTAGCAAGAATTACAATAAATGTAATGAAGAGAATAAGGTCACGGTGCGGAAAAGGTTGTCCGTTTTCCATGACAACAGGAATAGATAGTGCAGCAGCCAGTGAAACTACCCCACGCATTCCTGTCCAGCCCATCAATACGGGAGCTTTCATTCCCGGATTTCTGTCTGCTACATTGATGAAATTCCTCATAATCAAGGTTACAAAAACAGCACCGAAAGAGGAGATAAAGCGGACCAGAATCAATACAACAGTAATCAGCAATCCATAACCTACTGCATCGGATAAACTTATACCCTCTTTACGTAAGCCTACCAAAATTTCCGGCAGATCAAGACCTATCAGTAAGAATACAATTCCGTTGATCAGAAATACAAAGCTTTCCCATACGTTGGAGCCTCTTAATCTGGATTGTGAAGTTCTGAAAATCTGATGTCTTCTCACGGAAAGGAATAAACCACCGCTTACCACGGCCAATACTCCCGAGGAATGCATTTCTTCTGCTGCAATATACATCACATATGGCGCAACCAGACTAAGGATCGCATCCATATTGACATCTGTAGGAAATATTTTTTCTATTTCAAGGAATATAAAAGCCAATACGACTCCAATTCCCAACCCTCCAAACACCATCCATCCAAAACTCAATGCCGCATCCTGCCATAAGAACTGTCCTGTAGCCACGGCCACCATTGCAAATCTGAAAATAATCAGTGAAGAAGCATCATTAAATAAGCTTTCCCCTTCCAGAACGGTTGAAAGGTTTTTAGGAACTTTCACAAACTTCAAAATAGCTCCAGCACTTACCGCATCCGGTGGTGATACAATTCCTCCCAGCACAAAGCCTAATGCCAGCGAAAAACCGGGAATGTATAAGTTCGCCGCAAAAGCTACCGATATTGCTGTAAGGAAAACTACAATGAAGGCAAAACTGGTAATAATCCGCCTCATTTTCCAGATTTCCTTCCAGGATACGGCAAATGCTGCTTCATATAAAAGCGGAGGCAGGAAAATAATAAAGATCAGTTCAGGATCAATTTTCAACAACGGTAATCCGGGGATAAAACTGATCAGGAGTCCTGCAATAACCAATATGATAGGATAGGCCACTTTCAACCGATTGGCCAGCATAATGGACCCGATAATAACAAGGACCAGTCCCAAATAATAAATAAAATTTTCCACCATTGTATTTTCAATTAACTTAAATCAAATTTCTATTTTTTGACCACAAAATTTAATAGAAAAATAAATATAAGCATAAGATTCTGAGATGTGAAACATAAATTACAAACAGTGAAAATTTTAATCAATGATTTTGGAGTAAATACATTAATATTCAGAAAACCATCCAACCAGTCCCAACAGAATTAATCCCAGTATTGAGCCTGAGAGAATTAATACAGCTAATGTCTTCGCAAAAGTTAGCCAATATGTCTTTCCTGCAAATGTGAAATCTGCGGGATTGATATTGTATGCAGAATAAACGGAAGGATTGATACGCAGATCCGGCCTGAAGTAAACAATTCCCTGAATATATCTTCTCTGTAAAGCTTTGAGATTTCCGATATAGCAACTGTAACCTGCATCTACTCCATCAAAATCTACGTTTATTACGAAACCGTTATAGTTTACTTTCAATACATCAATTTTATTTCTCGGGCTGAGATTTATATCATATTCATCTGAAAGGCCAGATTTTTCCAGACCATGATAAAGGATTCTATCAATTGTTCCATCTCTTCTTTCGTAATGAACGCCTGTATCATCCACAACAATCTTTCTAATTTCTCTTTTTCTAACCCTCTTCTGATAAAGGATAAAATGATATAAACCAAACCCTAAAACCGGATAGTAAACCAAGGCTGCTATAACAAATATTGTAATTGTTTTGCACAGTATTAAAGGTAATACCATCAGAATTAAAAACATCATCAATAATACAAGCACTCCCAACGTTCTGGTAAGCCATGTCATGAACCACCATGGTTTGGAAACTAATGGTAAAAAATCTTTTCGCACATTCTCCTGCATTTGTTGAAGATACGGAAAAAATTAACAATGCTAAAGAGCCATAGTAGTATACCATGGCTCTTTTACTCAATTGAAATAAGATATAATTAAACTGAAACTATGAAATTGTATATGTTTTTTCTGTCGTTATATTGTATGTATCGGAAATGACATTATCTACAAATCTCCATTCTGTAACAGAACTACCTGAAGTAAATTTCACATGCAGATATCCTCTTTTATAAAGATTGGCATATTCCAGATCATCAATCAACAGGGAAAATGCCTGTGCCAGTTCTATTGCTTTTGCAGGATCTGAAGTGATTCCCAGATATCCTTCTAAGCCTGGAGAAGAAACGGAGCTGCACGCCAGTTCTGTCCCGATAAATTTTCCCTGGGCATCGGTAAGTTTTCCTAACCATGCATTGTGCGTATCGCCTGCCAGTACTACCACATTCTTTCCTGCAAGAACAGAATAAAGCTGCTCTCTTTCCATGAAATAACCATCCCATGCATCCAGATTGTATGGTAAAGTAGTGGTGATTCTTGCAATTTCCTGCGGTGTTAATGTAGGATCCTGCTGTTTGTATCTTGTTTTAAGGACTATTAGTTGGGTGATGGTATTCTGAAGTGCCTGCATCGTAGCCGGTTGAGCGCTTCCATGTTGTTTGATCTCTGCAAGAATCTGGTTCAGTAACATAAGAAGTTCTGCAGGAACCATCATTTTCGTCATTAAAATCTGCTGACCAAGAACTTTCCATTTTGCCGTATCACCATTGATCTGCGAATTTAGCCATGACATTTGCTCGCTCCCGATCAGTTTTCTGCTTGTGCTTAGAAAATCTGTTTTAAACTGTACCTGATTAAAGTTCCCGGCTGCATCCAGATAATCCGAGTATTCCATCTGTTTATCTCTTGCAATCACTCTTGTATCCATCATATAAAGAGAAACTATATTTCCGAAGTTGAAACTTCTGTAAATTCTCATATCTTTCCCCGTTTTAAGAGGAATATATTCACTGTATGCCTGGAACGCTGCCATTTTTCTTGCCTGAAAATCTCCTTCGTTCGGCTGATGGTTTTCGGCTCCGGATTTATAGGTATCATTGGCAAACTCATGGTCATCCCAAACACAGATGAACGGTTTTCTCTGATGAAGAAGCTGAAGATTTTTATCTCCTCTGTATTGTCTGTACCGCTCTCTGTAATCAGTGAGGTTAAGAATTTCTTTTGCGGGTTGATGAGCTCTGCCCAACTGATTGGTGTAAGGATTTGTTCCATATTCTCCCGGAGCATATTCATAAATATAATCTCCAAGGTGCACCACTACATCAGCTTCAGATTTTGCAATGGCTCCATATACATTAAAAAGTCCTGCAGGAAAATTAGAACAAGACACTACTGCCATCTTCACTTCACTTATAGCATCTGATTTTGAAGGTAAAGTAAGCGTTTCTCCTGTTACGCTGACTTCTTTAGTTTTACTGTTATAGAATCTGTAGTAATACTTTGTGTTGGAAGAAATATTCTGTACATCCACCGCTACCGTAAAATCATTCACTACTGTCGCATTCACCTGCCCTCTTCTCACAACTTCTGAAAAGCTGCTATTTTTACTGATTTCCCATGTAATCTCTGCATCAGTTCCTTTTGAATACCTGGTCCAGATAATAATTCCCGTAGCACTTGGGTCAAAACTCGCGACACCGGATTCGAAACCTCCGTTTTTAAGATCATCAGGTGCATTTCCATTTTCAGTAAAATCATCGCTGCAGCTTTCAATTAAAGGAGCAATAAAAAATCCTCCTGCCGCTAATAGTGAATTTTTAAGAAATCTTCTTCTGTTGAATTGGTTATTGTTTTCCATCATTACTTTTTTTGCAAAGCAACGGTATCTCGGGAAGAAGAATGTTAATTGTGTTTTAAATATATTTTATGATTTTTTAAACATATGTTTAATGTTATGCATAGGAAATCGTCATGATACGTATTACTCTAATGAGCAAACACAAAAGGAAACCTTTCCGGCTTCCTTTTTCAACAAGTTCCATAGAAGAAACTTTGTTTTCATCAAATATATTATTTAAGGTCTTCTTTTATTCTCCTAATTCCAGCTGGTTTCTGACCAAATTAAAATATTCTCCTTTTTTGGATACTAATTCCTGGTGGTTACCCTGCTCTACAACTTCGCCCTTTTTCAAAACAATGATATTGTCTGCACTTTTTACTGTGGATAAACGGTGTGCAATGATAACAACGGTTCTTCCTTTAAAAAACTCCTGTAAATTATCATGTATAATTTTTTCATTTTCTGCATCCAGTGCAGAAGTAGCTTCATCAAAGAAAATAAAATCCGGATTTTTGTATACAGCCCTTGCAATAAGAATACGTTGTTTCTGTCCTCCGCTCAAATCATCTCCTGCGGCTCCTATTTTAGTGTCAAATCCTAAAGGAAGACTTTGAATCATTTCGTATATATTGGCTAATTTACAGGCACTGATCAATAATTTTTCATCTGCGTCTTCCTGCATGGAAATATTCTCCCTTATGGTTCCGCTGAATATGTATGAGTCCTGAAGAACAACTCCACAATTGCTTCTCCACCAATCATGATTGATCTGAAACAGCTCTTCTTGCCCGATGTTCAGATCTCCTTCTGAAGAAGGATAAAATCCCAGAAGAAGTTTGGATAATGTGGTTTTTCCACTCCCACTTTCTCCAACTATGGCAAGAACTTTCCCGTTAGGAATTTTAAAATTGATATTTTTTAAAACATAGGGCTGATGTCCCCCCGGATATTTGAACCATACATTATTTAAACTAATATCCTTACTCAGCAAAGCCTGATTTCCCTCTTTTAAATTGAGGTTTTCATCGGTTTGCTGTAGAATTTCCTGAACTCTTTTATACACTAAACTTGAATCCTGAAATGAGCGGAAAAACGCGACCAGATTTTCTATGGGTGCGGAAGCAATACCTATAATATATCCTATACTCAGCATCTCACCAACCGTCATTTTCCCAAGTGATACCCAATACACGCAAAAAAAGGTAGTTGAAAATATAAATAACTGTTTAATAATGCTGGTAACATTGGTTTGATAAATATCCAAGATAAGACTTTTTACTTTGGTTTTATATATCTTTTTCTGCAGCTCTTCCCACTTTGATATCCTTGAAATATGAGCATTACTAATTTTAACGGAAACCATCCCGGTAATCATCTCAACAAGATGATTTTTGCTTTCTGAATTTAATTTAAAGGCATAATAATCTATAATCCTTCTTTTATTATGAAACAAATAAATCCATATAGTGGAAAAAACCGCAATTCCCAGAAACCCCAATGCGATATACTGGTTATATATTAAAAGCCTTATTATAAGTACAATCAATAAAAAAACTGATAAAATATTCGATAGCAATTGCCTGGTTAATAACTGTTCTATTTTTGACTGTTCTTCTATTTTCTGTAATAGGTCTGTATATAATCTGTTTTCGAAAAAAGAGACCGGAAGTCTGACTGTTTTCTGCAGCAAGTCATTCAGCATTTTAATGCTTACCTGTGAGCTAAAGTGTACTCCTACAAAATTCTGAAGGATATTGATGAGTATCTGTCCACCATACAAAAGCATCTGAAATCCAAAAATTCCAATGATCACTTTTCCTTCTTTCGACTTCATTCCTTCGTCAAACATCTTCTGAATCAGCTGAGGAAAGATATAGGAAATAACGGAACTTATCGTAATTAAAAAAATCAGCAGTCCAATTTTGAAATTTTGTTTTTCTAAAACTGAACGAATATAGCTTTTGAAAATTTTTAAATCCTGCTGTTCAAAAGGAGGTTTAAACTCAACAAACTCTTCTTTCGGGATTAATTGTAGTCCAATCCCTTCATTATCTGTGGACGAAATCCAAAGCTTTACAAACTGCTCTTTTTTAAGCTTTAGTCTGCCATATTTGGGATCTGAGATATAATAAAAATTATTTTTGATTTTATAGAGTACAACAAAATGCTCCTGCTCCCAATGTAAAATGCAGGGTAAATGAACATCCTCGTTCAGTGTAGACAAAGGAACCTTAAAAGGAGTTGTATGAAAATACAGCTTTTTACCGGCATCATTAATATCTGCCAGAGTAACCCCGGATCGGGTAACTTCAGTAAGGTTTCTCAGATATACCAGATCACAATCTTTGCCGTAATATTTTAGAATAATCTTAAGGCAAACCGGACCGCAATCCATCTGTTCTATTTGGGAATAAAAAGGAAATTTGTTGAACACAATAATAAGTTAAATTGTTATGCCTAGTGTTTTTAGCTTTTTAGTAAATTCTTCGTCATTAACTAATTGCTGGTTATTGGATATTTTATCTAAATAATTTTCTATTATAATTTTTACTAATTTTTGTGGAGAACTTTTGATATGAGAAAAATTCTCATTCAGATAATCTAAAAAATCTTCATCTCCAATTTTGTCGATACAGCGCATGGCTATCAGTAAATTTTCCTGATCGCCTGAAAATTCATTTTGCTTTAGCAGGGTGTTAAAGATCTGCTGAAATATCAGTCTTGTTTTTTTCTCATTCTGCGAAGATTTAAGAATGGCGATATAAGAGTTGTTTATAATATGTTTTAGCATCCCCTGCTTATCAATAAGGGGAAGATCTTCAGCCAGATTTTTGCAGCTCTCATTTTCATGTTGGTTAAACATGAAAAAAGCCAATATCTTCACAACTTCTGTCTTGTACCGCTCTTCATTTTGAGTACGTGCAAAAATTCTGATTTTATTAAGTGATTGTTCTCCAATAATTATGGCAAAATAAGGAAACGTATTACTCTGAACTAAAGCACTTTCAATAGCCCTGTCAATATTTTCCTCTGCCAGTACAAAATCATTTTCCACGTAATTTTTATACGCAAGCAAAGCATAGTCTAAGCTTATCATCCCCTGATGAATAGGCTCTATGAAATATGTATTCATACTTTGCATTTTTGAATAAAGGTAATTTCCTAGGGTGGTATTGCCTGTACGAAAAGCAGAAAGTGATTTTTCAGACAGATTCATATAGTAAAACAATCCTGCCTGGATATCTTCCGGAATATCTTTTCTAAATTCTTCAATCAGATTTTCGAAAATATGTCTTGGCTTTTTCACCTCATATTCCCTGAATTCTACTGTTTTTATTTTGTCTAAAATTATTGTTTCCATACATCATCTATTAAGAAAGCACAGCTTGTTCATTAATATATCTTTGAAGAAGAATTCTGTCGTCAATATTAAATTTGAAAGAAGGACACGCCGGGATATTATCATACCAGTTTTTCGGACATGCTCCACCACACAGAGGAAGGAATTTACAGCTTTTGCACCATGAGTTGTTGTCCGGTATTTCATTAAACCAGTTTCTCATGACAACATTTTTGCTGTCTACATCTTTATCTTTCACAATGTTTCCGGCATAAAACTCAGAGTTATCATATTTTGGAGTGTACGGAATTTCCCAACATGTGGAGACATTTCCAAAAGCGTCAAATACTTCTGAGGTCTGGCTTACTACCATACAAGGTTTAGTAACTCTTTCAGGAATAATCTGTGTTTTAAATTTCGCTTTTGATTGCAGAAGCTTCATATAAACTTCTATTTCAAGCTCAGCAAATTCTTCTTTTGACACGCCTTTAATAGTAGCTTTGTTATCACCCCAATCGTGGATAGGAGCAAGATAGAAACTTACATGCTGAAGAATTCCTTCTGCTTCCAGATAATCAATAAAATCTATCACATTGTAGCTGTTTTCTTTATCCACATTACATCTGATATTGAAACTTGCTTCTTTTTGATATAATTCGGAATTAACAATTTCTTTGATATTTTTAATGATAATATCAAAACTGTTAGACCCATTTTTCAGATATCTTCTCTTATCATGGAATTCCTGAGTTCCGTCAATGGTGATCTGATATTCTGTAACCCTGTAATTTTTTACCAGTTTTTCAAAAAGAGAATATTTAAGGCTTAAAGCATTTGTAATAATTCTTGAAGAATATTTTAAATTTTTCTCTTCACAAAGGCTGATTAAACGGGTGGATAAATTAGAGATAGCCGAAAGACCTGTTAACGGCTCTCCTCCATACCATGTAATACTCAAATGTTCCAGATCGTTTGACAAACTTTCCATTTTAGTAATGATTCTGTCGTATGTAAGATCTAAAACTTCTTTTGACATACTTTTGTTAGTATGCAGCTGGCCGCAATAGTGACATCCCAGCTGGCAGTTTCCTGAAGGCTGAATCACATAAGAAAGTGTTTTCAGATCCTGATGATCTACAGACATGATGTTGTCTGAAAGGATTTCTCTTAACTCATCTTCAAACTCAGGTACATAAAATTCATTTTTTATCAGGTTGATAAAAATTTCTTCGGGAATCTGAGTGGTTTCAAGATTACATATTTTTTCATATAACCCTTTTTTCACTTCAATGGATGTTCCGGAACGGGTAGAAAAAAGAATGACATGATCATCTAAAATTTCCTCGTTTTCTATGGTATGGATATATCTTGATAATTTGTATTTCATAATTATTTTATTTTACTATTAAATAGAGTAGCACGAATGCTACTCTACTTTTTACTTTAGTTGTAACTCCAACATTCGTTACCACTGCAAGTTTGTGTACCTCCGAATCCCCAGCAGTCATTCTGACTTGTGCACGTTGCCGCTAGTTCTAAAGGTAACTTACCTCCTTTGATTGTCTTTACTGAACTTTCGCTCATTCCCTGTAGCTTGTTTTCAGTGATTTTTTTAGACAATTCAAACAATTTTTTGTTTTTCATCACAATAAATCTTAGGTTAATTTTTTCTCTTGTAAAGTTTTAATTCCACACAAGACCCTGCAGAACATAAGTTTGTGGAATCAGAGTTCTATTAGTTATAACTCCAGCAGCTGTTACCACTGCAAGTAGCTGTACCTCCGAATCCCCAGCAGCTGTTCTGACTTGTACAGTCTGCTGCTAATTCCAAAGGAAGTCTACCTCCTTTGATTGTCTTTACTGAATTCTCGCTCATTCCCTGTAGCTTGTTTTCAGTAATTTTTTTAGACAATTCAAACAATTTTTTGTTTTTCATGACAATAAATTTTCATGGTTAATAATTCTCCTGAACAGTTTTAATTCCACACAGGACTATACAGAATACAAATTTCTTTATGAAAAGCTCCAGCAATTAGGATCTACGTGCAGATCCGGCCTGCACCAACTACAGGTACATTGGCTACAATGGTAAGCGAGTAAGCCACCGGTAATAAATACAAGGCCCTCTTTTTGCAGTTTTTTCATTTTGACATTTGTGATTTTCTGAGAAATCATTTTAAGCTTTTTGTTTTTCATAGAAGTAAGTTTTTTATGTTTATTACGAATCTTAACTCTATAAAAATTAATCAAGCCTAATAGATTATGA
This sequence comes from Chryseobacterium gleum, assembly GCF_900636535.1. Lineage (NCBI taxonomy): Bacteria > Pseudomonadati > Bacteroidota > Flavobacteriia > Flavobacteriales > Weeksellaceae > Chryseobacterium > Chryseobacterium gleum. Next base: position 4,360,616 of record NZ_LR134289.1, on the reverse strand, counting down.
TTTTAAAGAACTAATTTTCTTTTGTCATAAAATACCAACACTCGTTCTTGGAACAATCGCCGGCAGTACCCCCATATCCCCAGCATTCGTTTTCAAGGCCGCATTCATTGGGTAATAATTCGAGAGATACGTTTCCCCCAGTAATAGTTCTTATTGAGTGGGCATCAGCTCCTAATAACTTGTTTTGCGTTATTTTTTTGGATAATTCATGTAATTTTTTGTTCTTCACTACAATAAGTTTTCATGGTTAATAGTTTGCTGAAAAGTTCTGGCTTCAGAGAAGGCTCAGTAAAAATTTTTATGAAAAGCTCCAACAATCATTCGTCGAGCAGATAAACGGACCACAGTATGAATTACAATCAGGATGTCCATAGCAATCTCCAGTAATATCCTTTCCTGCGTAGATTGTTAAAACTTCTTGTTTTTCTAATTTTTTGATCTTACCAAGGGTTATCTTTTTGGATAACTCCACAAGTTTTTTGTTTTTCATGGTTACTAGTTTTTATTCTTAGTGTATTAATTTTGTAGTAAAAAAACAGGATTACAGCCGGGGGTTTTCATTTTGAGTTCTCCCCTTGTCTATATCTCCGGTATTCACCTTTTTTACTTTGTTGTTTCCAAATGTTTTGGATATGCTGATTGATATGGATCTTAAATTGGATTGCGAAAGAGTTTCAATATATCCGTCATTATTATATAGTGTATTACGGGAGTTTGAAAGATTCAACAGATCTTTTACAGAAAGCTTGAACTTAAAATCTTTATAACTCTTTGAAACCTCAAGCTGATTATTGATAAAATAACCGTTTTTCTTATTAACTAATGTATATGGAGAGGTGTAACCAAAGTTATAGCTTATGTTCCAGCCTTTATTCCAAAGATTATTTCCACTAATTGTAACGGAAGAGTTATTATACCAAGAACTAGGATGAACATCATAGATATCTGCATTATTGATATAATACATTCCTGTAGACAGATTGAACATCCATTTGTTTTCAAACAATGGTTTATTATAGTTCAATCCCACATAAAGACGTTTTACATTACCTTCAAAGTTTTTGGGTCTTGTAATGGAAACATTATCTACAACCTCTGTATAAGGAAGAATAGGATTTTTTACAATTCCGAAATTACTTACAAACACCCAGGTTCTTTTTATACTGTAGCTCGCATTGAATAAATACATCTTTGCCACATTAAGGTCAGGATTTCCGGTTTCCCACCAGGTTTCATTATTCTTATAAATAAACGGGTTCAAATCATCTACATAAGGTCTCCATAATGCAGTTCTGTATCCCAGAGAAACTCTGTTGTTCTTATTGATCATATAAGAAAGGTTGATGCTGGGTACAATATTGTTGTAACTTCTGGAAAAGTTCTCGCTAACTGTATTTTGTTTTGCGTTGATATTTGTGTTTTCATAACGCAACCCTAAGTTGACATCCAACACAGAAAAGATTTTTTTCTTAATATTAGTATATAACGCGTTTATATTTTCATGATACGTGAAATTATTAGAAAATAGGGTATTCAATGTACCATCTGCGTTGTAATAAGCATAAGGGTTATCCGTAGAAAGCCAATTAAGCTTTCCTCCCGCTTCAAGACTAATCTTTAGTTTTTCTAAAGTTTTGGAGTAATCTACTCTTACCGTATAATTGTCCTTCTGATAATCATTATATATTAAATTAGAATATGGGTTTGTCAAATTAAAAAACTCTGTCGTATTATCTCTGTGATGGGTATAATAATCAAAGTTGATATCCAATCGCTTGGATTTTTTATCATCATTAAAACTGTAATAAATATTTCCTCCGAAAAGGTTCAGCTTATCATTTTGTGTATTTACCGTTCTGTTTTCAAAAATTCCTCCTGTAGTATCATAATAGATATTCCTGTTTTCAAGGGAAGATTCCGGTGTTTTGTGATAATATTCCAGAATACCTCCTATGCTGCTTCTTTCATTAAGCTCATAATCAAAACCTGTATTTCCTCCAAAGTTGGTTTCTTTAACCAGCGTACTTCCTATAATCTGATTTCTGCTGAATTTTGAGCTATAGTTATCAATACTGTTTCTTTGCAGGTCATTATTATTTTCAAAAAACAACATGGTATTATTTGAAAATCTGTTTTTATGATAATTTAAAGCAATATTCGTCTGCTGGCTGTTTTTTCTGTTTTGTTTATCTGTAATGGTAAAACTTCCTTTCAGTCCATCTGTTTCCAGCTTCTTCAGCTTCAGATTAATAATCATGGCATCCTCCAGATCATATTTTGAGGAAGGATTGGTAATCAGCTCTATCTTTACCAGATTAGAAGCCGGCATAGCATTAAGATATTGTATTAAGTCTTTGCCTTTAAGAATTGATTTTCTGTCATTGATGTAAACAGAGGCGTTTGTTCCCAGAAGAGTTATTTTATTATCATCTACTTTTAACAATGGTGTTTGAGAGAGAACTTCAGATATGTGATTTCCTACAACCAAATCGCTATTTTCAACATTAAAAACAAAACGGTCATCCTTTTGTTCAAAAAAAGGTTTTTTACCATTCACTTTTATTTCTGCAATTTGTTTTTCTATAACTGTTTTAATGGAATCTTTCTTCTCTTGAGAGAAACCAAACAACGGAAGCAAAACACTTACACATATTACTATTTTCCTCATTTACTTTCAATATTTCTGATGCAAACATCATGATTATACCTAAGGTCTACAAGATTAGTAATCCGAGATTGATCAATATCGGTATATCTTTTTCCAAAAATTTACAAATTCACGATTAAAAGAGATCAATACACAACTGATAAACAACCATTTATACTTCCATGATAAAAATCCGATGATAATTCATAAATTTGCAGTGTATTTAGAAATATGAAGAAGTTTCATTTAATTTTTTTAACCGTTTTCCCTGTTTTTTTCTTTTCTCAAAGCATAAAGGGAATAAAAATTCCAGACTCGTTAAAGAATAAAAGTTATAAGTATATTAATGATGCTTACAATAAAGTATTCCAGGTTGACAACGATAAAGCTGAGCTTTTAGCCAATTACATTCTATTAAAAGGAAAGAAAGAAAATAATAGGGACATCCTGTTTGATGGATATTATAATATAGCGCGGGTAAAAAATCTGAAGAATGAAAACGGGCATCCCTTTGCAGACTCACTCATCTCTGCCTCAAAAAACGTTAATAACTACGATTACCCGGCAAAATCTTATATATTAAAAGGTATTTTATTCAACAATGAAGGGAAATACAAAGAAGCTTTAGATAAATATACTATAGCTATTAATCACAACAGGGCTGACAATAAAGAACAGTTTTTTTATATAAACAAGCTTATTGCCATCCTAAAAACAGCTACAGAAGAATATCAGGAAGCACTCCCTCTCTTTTTGAAATACTATAAGTATGAAAAAGATAAAATAAAAAACAACAATGTAGATGCTAAAAACTATATTGCTTCTATTTTTTCTTTAGCTAATATTTATACCAAATGTAAGGACTATAAAAAAGGTATTGAATTTGCAGATCTGGGGCTTACAGAATGTAAGAAATACAATAATTATTCTTATTACAGCTATCTGCTTATGATAAAAGGGATTAGCCTCTTTTATGTAAAAGATTATTCGCTGTCTTATAAAATCCTGCTGGAAGTAGAAAAAGGATTGATAACAAATAAAGATTATAGTAATCTGGGAGTATTATATTACTATCTGGGAAAAATAAAATATGCAACCCGCAGTGAAAACGAAGCTATAGAATTTTTTAAAAAGGCAGATTCAATTTCTTTTACCTTTAACAGTTTTGAACCTATAAAAAGAGAGGGATATGAAATTCTGATAGACTTTTATAAAAAGAAAGGCGATTTAAAAAACCAGCTAAAATACATTGACAACCTGATGTATAGTGACAGTATAATAGCTGTGAACCGAAAAAATCTTTCAAAAGAAATTCTGAAAAAATATGACACCCCTTTGCTTATGAAAGAAAAGGTAAGTGTAATTGAAAGACTGAACCATCAGAATGCCTGGCTGATAGCGTGTTTGCTTCTGATTACTTTAGCTTTCATATTTGTAATCAGGAAAAATAGGAAGAAAATAAAAGAATACGAAAAGCAGGCAAAAGTATTATCAGAAAAACCTTTGAGTACCCCTGTGCTGGAAAAAGAGCAAAAGACTGAAACTCCCATTACAGATAATCCTTCCATTACCATTGAAAGAAAGGAAAAAGCTACGAAAAGTGACCTTTCTTCTAATCCAAAATTTAAAATACTCATTGATAAAATAGAACAGTTTGAAAAGACTAATAGTTTTCTAAATAAAAACATTACTTTAGATTCTCTGTCAAAAGAATTTGATACTAACAGAGATTATCTCTCAAAACTAGTCAATGAATTAAAGGGTAAAAACTTTTCCCAATATCTGAACGAGCTTAGGATCAACTATATTGTTGAAGAATTAAAATCTAACGAAAAAATAAGAAAGCATACCATTGCTGCTATTGCTGATGATATTGGCTACAACAATGCTGAGTCTTTCACGAATGCCTTCAAAAAAATAACAGGAACACTTCCTTCTTATTATATAAAAGCACTCAATTAAAACAAAATTACAAAATGCTGAAAATTAATATTTTACATGTAAATCTCACCGAAATTTATCAATTTCGGTATATATAAATTCTTTATTTACAGGAATAGAATTTCCTTTGTACTTCAATTTATTTAAAAATCTTAAAACTACTTTAGCAGTGAAAAAAATTAAAAAAACAGAAAAAAGATTATCCCTAAACAAAGTTCAAATGTCTAAAATAAAAGGAGGGATTAGCTCCGGAGGAGGTGATCAAATGCTTTTGAATGATGGTAATGATACGGTCTTAGACAAAACATTAGATACTCTGGATGTGACAGTAAAAAATTAATGACTATTTTAACATTTTATCAGTAATTTTGAGAAAAATTACTGATTTTTTATTTTTATGAAGTACCTGTTAACCCTATCATTTTTCCTTACATTCAATATTTCTTTTTCTCAGAAAATAAGTATTAAACATTTTAATGAATACAATATTGAAAAACTGCAGCCTTTAATTTCTTATTTAAATTCTGAAATACAAAAGAATTATAAAGAAAAAGACAAGGCGGTAAAGTATGATAATCTTTTCAGAGTGAGTATGGCAGCACAAAACTATGATACTGCTTTAAGTCAACTTGATTCAGTACGCAGTGTTTACAGAACAAGTAATCCTATTATTTCATACGCTATGGGAACACAGTATGAAATTTACATAAATGCTCAAAAAAATAAAAATTCATACAAAAATTTTCAGGAAAAATATAAAGAAGAATTTCTGAAAAAATATGAAAGTCTTCCTATAAAAACACAGATCATTCTTCCACGTTATTTCAATGGTGATACCGAGAAAACAAAAAAGGAAATTCTGGCTACTCTTAAAAATGATTTTGAGAACAAAGACAGCATAGATCTGAAAAAAGCTTTACAGCTATGCAGAAGTTATAACTCATATATAACAGGACCTACATTTGATATCGCTAAAAATTATTTAAAAGAGCTCGACTCCAGGAACTTTGAGGTAAAAGACAGTTTATTAATCAATAATAATATAAGTATAAGAGTTGTTTTAAATAAAAAAATTGCTACTCCGGAATCTACCATCCTGGTCAATTCCATCTATCCTGATGCAGAAGATGCCAATGATCAAAAAGTACAAGCAAGCTATGGTTATCATTCTGTTTACATATATCCCAGAGGAAAATATGCGAGTAACGCTGCCATAGAACCTTTTGAACATGAGCAGGAAGATATTAATAAGGTCATTGACTGGATTACGAAACAGTCCTGGAGCAATGGCAAAGTAGGAATGGTTGGAGGCAGTTATCTGGGTTTCAGCCAATGGGCAGCCGCTAAAAATTTTCATCCAGCTCTAAAAACTATTATTCCACAGGCTTCTGTAGGAATTGGCGTAGTAGATTTCCCTATGAATAATAACATTTTTGCCTCTTATTCTCTTCGTTGGATTAACTATGTTACCAATAATAAAATGCTTGATGCAGGCTTCAAAGATGAAGATCATTGGAATTCTGTTTTTAAAAAATGGTATGAAGGTGGTGAGGCATTTAACAAGTTGGATTCTATTGCAGGTAAAAAAAATATAATATTTCAGCGCTGGTTAAAGCATCCGGCATTTGACAGCTATTGGCAGAAAATGATACCTTACAAAAAGGAATATTCTAATATCAACATCCCGGTTTTAACTATTACGGGATATTATGATTCTGATCAGCTGGGAGCCTTATACTATTTCAAAAATCACCATAAATACAACAAAAGCGCCAATCATTATTTGATTATCGGACCTTATGATCATTCAGGATCCCAGGGGTATATTAAAAATAACCTAAAAGGATATACAATTGATTCTGTGGCCAATATGGATATCACAAATATAACAATGGAATGGTTTGATTATATTCTGAAGGGTAAATTAAAACCAACTTTCTTAAAAGATAAAATTAATTATCAGGTAATGGGAACCAATGAATGGAAAAGTACCTCCAGCATTGATGATTTTGATAAAAATAAATTAAAATTCTATATCACAAACCAACATCAGCTTTCTCTAACAAAAGATAGAGATAAAGACTTCACACCACTTACGGTAGATTTAAAAGACCGTACCAATGCAGATGAGCTTTTTAAGCAAAAAGATAACGTGCTCGATAGTAAAATTTACAGTCCAGACGCTGTTGTATTTTCATCAGAGCCATTTGAAAAACCAGTGGAATTTACAGGAAATTTTGTGGGTAATCTGAAATTATCTGTTAATAAAAAAGATGTTGATGTATATATGAAACTTTATGAAAAGACCAAAGAAGGTAAATATTTTCTGTTATCCACCTATTATGGAAGAGCAAGCTATGCTAAAAGCTCAGAGAAAAGAAAATTGCTGCGTGAAAATAAACAAACGGATATAGCTGCTGTCAATAATGAATTTGTAAGCAAAAAAATAGAAAAAGGCAGTACACTTGTCTTGGTCCTGGGAGTTATAAAAAATCCGCTTATGCAGATCAACTATGGAACCGGAAAAGATGTGAGCGAAGAAACCATCAAGGATGCTGCAGTTCCTGTGGAAATAAAATTTTACAATAACAGTTTTATAGAAATTCCTATTTCACTTAATTAATGCCACGTTTTCCATTTCAGTTTTTTGACACATTTGTTGTCAGATCTCCAATTTTTTCCTACAAAGAATTTCAGGATCATTTCTCTGGTGAAAACATCACCAATGGATCTTTAGAAAAATATTGCAACCATACAATTTTTAGAGAAGCCATTTATTTAGCTTCTCTTTCCTTATATGATGAGATAGAGAAATTGACGGATCGTGAACATACAACGTCTAATTTACCAAATGAAAAAACAAAGATTTCATTATTTAAATATTATAACCGCTCAAGTACCCGCTGTACCCCATTTGGTTTATTTTCAGGAGTAAGTACAGGAAAATTTGAAAAAGAGACTCTATTTCCGATATTCTCAGAGCCTACAAAAGTAAGAGATACAAAGCTGGATATGCATTTTTTAGTGGCACTATCAGAGCAGATTCTTTTAATTCCGGCCATTAAAAACAGTATCTCTTTTTTTCCTAACAACAGTATTCATAAGGTTGGAAATAAAATTCGCTTTGTAGAATATGAAAATACAGGAGGAAAAAGAGATTACATCATTTCTTCCGCTCCATTTTCCAAAGAGTTGGAACTTATACTACAATTTTCAGAAACAGGTAAAACAATTGACCAGCTTGCCACCTTTCTCGTTCATGAAGATATATCTTTTGAAGAAGCCCGGGAATTTATTGATGAGCTTATCGGAAATCAGGTTTTGATAAGTGAAATTAATCCTACAGTTTCGGGAGGAGATTTTCTGGAACGATTAATTTACATGCTAAACAAAATTGGCAGATATCAGGAAAAAGATATTTTAGTGGCTATTAAAAACAAGATCAGTGAACTTGATTTACATTTTGGAAATACGGCAGAAGCATATTCTGAAATTGAGGAACTCATCAAAAAGCTGAATGTACAATATGAAAAGAAATATCTTTTTCAGACAGATCTTTATTTTGAAGATGAAACAAATTTATCCTATCAATGGAAAAAAGAACTGAAGAAAGGAATCTCTTTTCTGAATAAAATTGCTGTTCCTTACAAAGAATCTGCTTTAGAAAAATTCAAAAAAGCCTTTTATGAAAGATTTGAAAACGAAGAAGTTCCATTATCTTATGCTTTAGATCCGGAAATAGGAATTGGCTATTTACAAGATATTCCGGCCAAAGGGGTTCATCCTTATATTGAAGATTTAATCCTGCCCTATTCTAATCAGAAAAAAGAAATTCGGGTAAATCTTAATCCGGTACACATTATTCTCAATCGGAAATTACAAAAAGCTTATTGGAATAAAGATCATGTAATACATTTAACTGATGATGATTTTAATGGTTTTGAGGAACAGTGGAATCAACTGCCAGATACATTGTCTGTTATGGCCGAAATCATTTCAGAAAATCAGCAGGAAAAATTATTTTTAAAATCTGCCGGTGGAAATGCCGGAAAATTATTGGGCAGATTCTGTTCAGAAAAATCATCTATAAAAGATTTGGTGAAAGCCATTGCTGAAAAAGAACAGGAACTTAATCCGGACAAAATTTTAGCAGAAATTGTACACTTACCCGAATCCAGAATTGGAAATGTGATCAGAAGACCTTCTATAAGAGAATATGAAATTCCTTATCTGGCGAGCTCTGCATTAGAAAAAGACAATCAAATTTTTGTGGAAGACTTGTACCTGTCCATAAAGAATAGCCAGTTATTTCTAAGGTCAAAGAAGCACAATAAAGAAATTATTCCTCATCTTACGAATGCCCATAATTATTTAAACAACTCTTTACCTGTCTACCATTTTTTATGCGATTATAATAATCAGAATGTAAAACCTTATTTATCATTTAGCTGGGGGGGATTATCCCAAATTTATGACTTCCTTCCAAGAATTGAATATCAAAATATAATTCTGTCTAAAGCACAGTGGAAAATTGATCCAGAACAAATTCATTATTTTGATTCCATTCTTCAATCTGGTAAAAGAGATCTTCTGTTTCAAAATATTGAAGAGTGGAGAGAATTAAAACAAATTCCACAATGGATACAGTGGGTAAAAGGAGATAATACACTGGCGGTCAACCTGAAAAATTACGATTTAATTCAAATGTTTTTATCATCCGTAAAAAATGAGAAACTAATTTTTATTGAGGAGTTCCTGTATAATGATCAGTCAGATTATATTCATCAATTCGTTTTCTCTCTTTATAAAGATCTATAAATAAGATGATAACCAGAAAATTTCATCCGGGCAGTGAATGGCTTTATTTCAAAGTTTACACCGGGATCAAAACTTCAGATACTATTTTACAGGAAGTTATAGAACCATTAGTTGAACAATTACAAATTCAAAACCTTATTGATCAATGGTTTTTTATACGATATAACGATCCTAAACCCCACCTGAGAATAAGATTAAACCTTAAAAATATAACTGCCTGTAGTATGATCCTGGGAATGATCAATTCCTTATTTAAGGACTATCTGGAATCGGGAGAAGTCGCTTCTATCATTATGGATACCTACTCAAGAGAACTTGAGCGTTATGGTGAAAACACGATAGAATACGCTGAAGACCTCTTTTTTAAAAGCAGCCAATTGATTTTAAACTTTCTGGAATACAGTGATGAAGAAAAGATCATTACTTCTTTATTTTACATAAATCAAATTTTATCAGCATTCAACCTATCTCCTGAAGAGAAAATAGAGTTCGCAAAGCGTTCTGAAAATGCTTTCAAATCAGAATTCAATGCAGATAAGAACTTAAATAATCAGTTAAAGAAAAAGTATAATGAGTTTTATCCTCATTACTTTGAATTTATTACCTCTGAGGAATATGAAGAAATCAGAAATTTAATAAAAAGTAATATCACTGAAATTGCATTAAAGCCTGAAGAATTTTCAAAATTGGAAAAAGATGATTTATTAGAAATAAAACTAAAAGATTTCTTGAAAAGCATTTTTCATATGCATATTAACCGGTTGTTTACTTCCCATCAAAGACTATTTGAAATGGTAATTTATGATCACTTATTCCGCTTTTATAAAACCAATAGAGGTCATTCTCTGAAAAAATAAATTTGAATATTGTAAAAAATAAAAAACCGCTCACATTTCTGTAAGCGGTTGATTTTCTGTGGTCCCACCTGGGCTCGAACCAGGGACCACCTGATTATGAGTCAGGTGCTCTAACCAACTGAGCTATAGGACCTCAAAACTTGGTTAAATTTTGTGTTTGCAAAAATAGTAAAATTTCTTTCACTACAAAATTTTTTATCGCTTTTCTTGGCAAAGTTCTACGAGTACGCCGTTGGTAGACTTTGGATGAAGGAATACAACTAATTTGTTATCAGCACCTTCTTTCGGTTCTTCGGAGATAAACTGAAATCCTTCTTTTTTTAATCTTTCTACTTCCTCCAGGATATTTTCAACTCCAAAAGCCAGATGATGGATCCCTTCCCCTTTTTTGTCAATAAATTTTGAGATTGGGCTTTCAGGATTACTGGCTTCCAGAAGCTCGATTTTACTTTCTCCTGTCTCATAAAAAGAAGTCACAACACCTTCCCTTTCCACAGTTTCTTTTTTATAGGATTCTTTCCCTAATAATTTCGCAAAAAGTTCATCAGAAACGCCTAAAGATTTTACGGCAATACCAATATGTTCTAGCTTCATAAATAGTAATCAATATAATTAAATCGTAAATTTGATACTACAGTCGAATTTCAAAGTATCAATTCAAACAAAAGTACTAAATTTGCAGAAATTATGGAAAGTAACAGACAAAGAAAAGTAGCACAGATCATTCAGGAAGACTTCGCGGAGCTTTTCCGCAAACAGGCTGCAGAAAGCAAACAGAGCATATTGGTATCTGTTTCAGATGTAAAAGTAACTGCTGACTTAGGAATTGCCAAGATTTATTTAAGCATTTTCCCACAGGAATTCCGTACTGCTGTAATGAAGGAAATTGAAGAAAACAAGCCTCAATACAGAAACTTTATTGGCCAGAAGATGGCAAAGCAGGTGCGTATTATTCCACAGCTTAACTTTTACCTGGATACCGCTCTTGATGATGTTGAAAGACTGGAAAGAGAATTAAGAGGCGAAGGCGACAATCCTGTTTTATAGATCTTGAAGAATATTGCATTTTACATAGCATCCAGATACCTTTTGGCTAAAAAGGGAAGTACTGCCGTTACGTTCATTACGTGGCTGGCTGTGGGTGCCATGACGGTTGCTGTGGCTGCAATGTTCGTCATTATTTCCGTCTTTTCAGGACTTGAAGACCTGAACAAGGATCTTATTTCAAATCTGCATGCAGATCTTACTTTAAAAAGCACTTCGGGAAAAACGATCAAAAATCTGGATAATGTTACTCGGATTCTGAGTAAGAATAAAGAGATCAGCAGTTTCTCCCGTGTTATTGAAGAAAAAGTATACATCAGCTTCAATGGAAAAGGTGATATTGCCTATTTAAGAGGTGTTGATTCTGCTTATGTCAACGTAAATCCTATTAATAAAGAAGTATTCTACGGAACTTATCCGAGTTTCAAATATTCTAATGAGGTATTGATGGAAAACAGCCTGGATAACAGACTTTCAATTCCTGTAGATTCCTCCAATCATTATGCAACCATCTTTATGCCCAAACCGGGTACGGGGATCATCAGTAAGGAAGAAGACATTTATAATAAAAGAGATATTCTGGTAACAGGAGTTTTCCCTGGGAAAGATCAGCTGGACAATTACATTATCTCTCCCATCGAACTTGCAGAAGAGCTACTTAGCCTTCCCAAAAAATCAGCTTATCAGATTGTTATTAAACTGAAAAATCCGGAAAATGCAGATGCCGTAAAACAAAGCTTGCTTTCTTCAATCGGAAAAAATATTGAGATCAAAACCAAGGAAGAAGAAAATGCTGCTTTCTGGAAAATGATCAATACTGAAAAACTTTTTATTTACCTGATCTTTGCACTGGTTATCTTTATTACCACCTTTAATCTTGCCGGAGCAATTATTATCCTTCAACTTGATAAAAAAGAGCAGGCAAAATCATTGATATCACTGGGCTTCCCTTTAAGTCATTTAAGAATGACCTATTTCTATACCGGACTCCTTATTGTTGTTTCCGGCGTAATTACAGGATTGATTCTTGGAACAGCACTTTGCTACTTCCAGCTTTATACAGAATTCTTCAGAGCTAATGAGGTATTGCCGTTCCCGGTAAAAATTGTAGGCAAAAATTATCTTATCGTAGCACTCACAGCTTCCCTGTTCGGAATTGCAATTTCATGGTTATTTTCAAAAATCAGCAAAGAATATATTACTAAAAACTAATATATTAACTTCATATATTACATACAATTAATATACTTCAGTTTCATTTTTTCGTACCTTTACGCCCCAATTTTAAAAAATGAAACAAATTTTATCTTTTTTTCTTGTAAGCGTGACTTTCATAAGCGCTTTGGCACAGGCTCCGGCAGGATATTATAATCAATCGCCAGGATTAACAGGTGCTGCTCTTAAAACAGCTCTTAAAAACATTATCAGCAATGGACATGTAGATCATGGCTATGGCGGTTTATGGACAGGCTATGCAACAACTGACCGTGATTATTTTTACGAAAATGACGGAACCATTCTGGATATTTATTCTGAAAATCCCAATGGACCTGATCAATACAGCTATACATTAGGAACTAACCAGTGTGGAACATACTCTACAGAAGGGCAATGCTATAACAGAGAACATGTTATTCCACAAAGTTTATTCAACAGTGCTTCTCCTATGGTCGCTGACATACACTTTATCCGTCCTACCGATGGAAAAGTAAACGGAATGAGATCAAATTATCCGTACGGAGTAGTTGGTAACATTTCTTTCTTATCTAAAAACGGATCAAAATTAGGAACATCGGTATCTCCGGGATATTCGGGAACAGTATTTGAGCCAATTGATGCATTTAAAGGTGATATTGCCAGAATGATCCTTTATTTTGTGACAAGATATGAAGACAACCTTCCCAATTTCTCTACTGGAGACATGCTTGCCAACACAGCATACCCTGGACTGCAGCCATGGGCACTTAACCAGTATTTAGCATGGAATGCTATGGATCCTGTATCTCCAGAAGAAATTGCAAGAAATAATGCATCTTATACGTATCAGGGAAACAGAAACCCTTTCATTGATCACCCTGAATATGTTACTCAGATCTGGGGAACTCCGGTTATTGATACACAGGCTCCTACGGCCGCAACAAACGTTGTAGCCAACAATCCTACTTCAAACTCTATCACCGTAAGCTGGACGGCTGCTACGGATAACATAGGAATAGCATCTTATCTTGTTTATGCAAACGGTGCCCTAAAAGCTACCGTATCAGGCACAACTACCTCTACTGTAATTTCAGGATTATCTCCGCTTACCCAATATACATTCTATGTAATTGCTAAAGATGCAGCAGGAAATTCATCTCCACAAAGTACAACAGCTACAGAGACAACTCTTGACGGACCTGCAGGAGGCGGAAGCTGCGGAACGGAAGATTTCAGCACCATGCTGGATGGCTCATCTTCACCGTCTTCATATGCCACAAGAACATGGACAAACAATAATATCACTTGGACAGCCACTTCGGCAAGAACCGACGAAACCATTAATGGTAAAGCTGTTTGTACTAAAGGATCTTTAACAAGTTCTGTTATTTCAGGCGGTGTTCAGTCTCTGACATTGACCACACAGAGAAAATACAACGGTAACAATGGTAACCTCAACGTATTGATAAATGATGTTACAGTAGGAACCATCCCATACAGCAGTACCGTAACAACGACTACCATCAATGTAAATGTAAGCGGTGATGTAACGATTAAAATCGTAAACCCAAACAGTAGCGACAGAGTTGCTATGGATGATCTGAGTTGGACATGTTTCGGTAGTACGTTAGCTACTGCTGAAAACCAAAAAGGTAAATCAGAATTCACAGTTTACCCTAACCCGGTAAGAAATAATGAATTATCCGTAAAAGGAGAAAATCTCAGCAAAATTTCAAAAGCTGACATCTATGACCTTTCTGGAAAATTAATTGAAACAATTGCTAATCCTTTCAGACATTCAAACAAGATTAACCTTAAAGGTATGGTAAAAGGAACTTACATCCTGAAAACAGACAGTTTCTCTACTAAATTTATTGTAGATTAATTATTAAAAAATATTTAAAACCAAAGGCCGGATTTATCCGGTCTTTTTTTTATTTTTGATATATGGATTCCAACAAAAAATTAGGATTAATAGGACGAAATATTTCTTATTCCTTTTCTAAAAAATTCTTCGAAAATAAGTTCCAGAAGCTCATGCTGAAGAACTTTTCCTACGACATTTTTGATCTGAACGAAATCAATGAAGTAGAAAATCTTTTTGCTTCTCCGGAGCTGTTAGGATTTAATGTTACCATTCCTTATAAAGAAAAAATAATTGATTTTCTTGATGAATTAAGTGATGAAGCCGAAAAAATAGGCGCTGTTAACTGTGTTCTTATTCATGATGGTAAAAAGACAGGCTATAATACGGATGCTTTCGGTTTTGAAAAGACACTTCTTTTACACAAAAAACCTTCACAGGATAAAGCACTCATCTTAGGAAACGGAGGAGCCGCAAAAGCAGTCAAGTATGCACTTGATAAACACAATATTCCTTCAATAACTATTTCCAGAAGTACAGAAATCAATTTTGAAAACCTTGATAAGGAAACAGTTTCAGAACATAAAATTATTGTTCAATGTACGCCGGTAGGCACCTTTCCAAATGTTAAAGACTGTCTCAACTTTCCTTTTGACGGACTTTCGTCAGATCATCTGGTTATTGATCTGATTTACAATCCCAACTACACCCAATTCATCCTCAATGCCTCTGAAAAAGGAGCAAAAACAGTAAATGGGTATTATATGCTTGAACAGCAAGCAGAAAAAGCCTGGGAAATTTGGAATTTTCAAAAAAAATAACATAAATTAGTGCTTTAATTGGCCTTACAGCTATATTTAAAGGATATTAACGCCACTCACATAAAAGATTTGCTATGACTACAGAAAACAATCTTTCTGAAAACGAAGAAAAGAAAAATCCTAACGAAGTATCTCAGGACACATCAGAAAACGCGGTTTCTCATGATGCAAACCCGCATGAAGATGATGCAGAACACCTGGAAGAACATGAAGAGGAAGAGATCTCTCTTGCCGATGCTTTAAAGGAAATGGAAAAAATCATCAACACTCCTAATGCCGGTGAAAACTTCAAAAGATTCAACCAACTGAAGGAAAAAGCAAGTCATTACATCCATGATGAAGTGGAGGACAAAAAGCACGAATACATAGAAGCCGGAAACGCTGCTGAAAATTTCAGCTACGAACACCCTTCTCAGGCTAAGTATTCTGCATTAGTCAATATTTTCAAGGAAAAACATGACGACTTCCAGAAAGGACAGGAAGAAGAACAGAAGAAAAACCTTGAACACCGCCAGAATATTATTGAAAGACTTAAAAATCTTTATACCAGCTCGGAGCCGGGAATCAATCTTTTCAAATCCATCCGTGAGATAAAAGAAGACTGGTCAAAGGCCGGACAGGTTGCAAAATCTGAATTTAAAATTCTTAATAATAACTATTTCCATCACCTGAATCAGTTCTACCAGATGCTGGATCTGAACAAAGAATTTCTGGAGCAGGAATACAGCCATAACCTGGAAAAAAGAGAGCATATCATTGCCCGTGCCAAAGAACTGGAAAACGAACCGGTAATCCAGAAAGCACTGAATGAACTTCAATACCTTCATAAACTCTGGAAAGAAGAAGCTGAACCCGTTGCAGAAGAATTCCGTGAAAAAACATGGGAAGAATTCAAAGAAATCTCTAACAAAATTCACGAAAGGAAATCTGAACTTTCTGCTTCTATTGAAAAAGAACAGAACGAAAACCTTGAAAAGAAGAATCAGATCATTGCTGAAATCAAAAAACTATCCGAGCCTTCAGAAACACCTAACCACAATTACTGGCAAAATGCCATCAAAAGAGTGGAAGACCTGCGATCTGACTTTTTGAAAACAGGAAGTGTTCCAAGAAAACTTTCCAACCAGAACTGGAATGACTTCAAAACAACACTAAGAGCTTTTAATACAACGAAAAACAATTATTATAAATCGTTGAAAGGATCTCAGCAAGCCAATCTTGAAGAAAAACTGAAATTGATTCAGACCGCTCAGGACAATATGAACAATGAGGAATGGGATATCTCGGTACCTCTATTCAAAAAGCTTCAGGAAGACTGGAAAAAAATTGGTCACGTACCAAAAAGCATGACCAATAAGATCTGGGATGAGTTCCGTGATGCATGTAACGCATTCTTCAACAATTACAGAGAGAAAAGCAATACTTCAACCGACAACTGGAAGGAGAACTATAAAAACAAAAAAGCTCTTCTTGATGAACTGAAGGAAGTTTCCAATGACGAAGGAAGCATCGAAAGAATTGAGCAGATCAAAACTTCATGGAATAATATCGGAAAAGTTCCAAGAGATAAAATTTCAATCAACTCTGAATTCAATAAAACATTAAGAGAGAAATTGAAAATAAACAAGATCAATGAGCTTGAGCTGAAAGAAGAAGGCTTATCTGAAAATCAGCTTACCGACAAAGCGAGAAAGATCAAAAATCAGATCTCTGATCTTGAAGCAGAAATCGTGAAGCTGGAAAACAACCTTTCTTTCTTCAACAAGCCGTCAAGAGAAAATCCTCTTTTAAAGGATACTTACAATACCATTGATGAGAAAAAAGCTCATCTGGAAACGTTAAAACAAAATCTCCACAACATTATCAGCGGAGAATAATACATAACAAAATACATAAAGGCGGAGCAAAGTAATTTGTCTTCGCTTTTTCTTTTTACAATATGAACAACGACGAACTTTATATCAAAAGATGCATAGAACTGGCCCAAAAAGCACTCGGTAAAACATACCCCAATCCTCTTGTAGGGAGTGTGATTGTCCACAACGGGGAAATTATTGGTGAAGGATACCATCATAAGGCAGGGGAAAACCATGCTGAAATCAATGCCATCAATTCAGTTAAAAATAAGGATCTTATCCCGGAATCAACAATTTATGTATCCCTGGAGCCTTGTGCGCATTACGGAAAAACTCCACCTTGTGCTTTAAAAATTAGAGAACTCGGATTTAAAAAGGTGGTGATCGGAGCGATGGATTCTCATGATAAAGTGAACGGCAAAGGAAAAAAAATTATTCAGGAGGCAGGCATTGAAGCCGTTTCAGGAATTCTGGAAAAAGAATGTATCGAACTCAACAAAAGATTTTTCACTTATCACGAAAAGAAAAGGCCTTATATCATTTTAAAATGGGCAGAATCCGGTGATGGATTTCTGGATAAGGATTTTAAACCAACTGCTGTTTCCAACACCCTTGTGAATCAATTTGTTCATCAACTGAGAGCCGATGAACATGCTATTTTAGTAGGAACACAAACCGCTTTGAATGATAATCCTAGCCTTACCGTAAGAAATGCAGAAGGAGTGAACCCAGTAAGAATTTTAATCGACTTTGACTTAAAAGTTCCGGCTCATTTCAACATTTACAACAATGACGCAAAAACTCTGGTTTTAAACTCGGTAAAAGAAGGCATTGAAAATCATATCCAGTTCATTAAGATCAACAAGGATGATTTTCTACCGGAATTAATGAAAGCATTGTACAAAGAACAGATACAGTCCATCATCATTGAAGGCGGTCGCTTTACACTCCAACAGTTTATCGATGCCAACCTCTGGGATGAAGCCATAGTAATTAAAAATGAAAACCTTAAACTGGAAAACGGAACAAAGGCACCTGAATTTAATTACACAGCCGATAGACTTGAAAATTTCAGAGATAATACCGTCTCATTTTACAGACAAAAATAAAATTAAGCCGTCAGAATAGACAGCTTAATTGATGATCGTGATGCAAAATAGTGAAGCATTTAATACTTTTGCATCCATAAAGCCGGAATACACGATGACGTTTGAGTACAAAACCATAGAAAAACCCATAGAAAACACTCTTTTAAAAGAAAAAGGAAGCAAGTTTATCGGATTTGCTTACCCGGTAAATAATGAAAAAGAGTTAAAGGCAGCTTTGGAAAAGATCAGGGAAGAACATCCGAAAGCGACCCACCATTGCTATGCTTTCAGAATGGGATTGAATGGTGAAAACTATCGGGCCAATGATGACGGCGAACCTTCCGGAAGTGCCGGGTTACCTATTTACAACCAATTATTGGCCAATGAAATTACGAATGTACTTGTAATTGTTGTTCGTTATTATGGAGGAACCAAACTGGGAGTTTCCGGACTGGTAAAAACTTACAAAGAATCTGCGAAGATTACATTGGAGGAAGCCAATATTATTACCCGTGAGCTGGAAACAGAAATTGAGATCCGGTTTAATTTCAATCAACAGAACACTATTTTCACCCTGCTTTCAAAATTTGACGCCAAAGTCCTGAATTTCGACGCCAATGAAAACTGTATCCTTACCGCATCACTGAAACTAGCCCAAAAAGAAAGCATCTCGGAAAAACTTTCCGAGATGCAGTATGTTTCATTTGAATTTAACGATTAATCCCTTCTTCCTCCAAGGAGCAAAGATGCCCAGTACAGAAGCTGTGCCAGTGACCCTAAAGCAGCTACCACATAGGTTCTCGCCGCCCATTTCAAACTGTCCTGTACCCCAACAAATTCTTCTGCAGTTACTGTTCCTGTATCTTTAAGCCATTTCATCGCTCTGTTACTCGCATCATATTCCACCGGAAGTGTTACAAAAGCAAAAAGCGTTGTCACAGCAAACATGGCAACTCCGATGGCAAGAACGGTCGTATTTCCATTGGGATTCTCAATTGTTCTTGATGCTGCCATTACTGCGATGCCCGCAATCAGAACAAACTGCATCAGATTGGAACTTATATTAACAATAGGAACCAGTTTTGAACGTAAATTCAACATAGAATATCCTACCGCGTGTTGTACTGCATGGCCGCATTCGTGAGCTGCTACTGCCGCTGCCGCTGCGTTTCTCTGCATATAAACTGCCTCAGAAAGGTTAACTGTTTTATCTGCCGGATTATAGTGGTCCGTCAACTGCCCGGGTACTGATATTACCTGAACATCATTTATCCCGTTATCTCTCAACATCTTTTCCGCTACTTCTTTCCCCGAAAGGCCATTTCGAAGGCGTACATTGGAATAATATTCAAATTTCGATTTCAATCTGGAAGAAACCCACCAGCTCACCAACATTGAAATACCAATAATGATATAATAACCCACCATTTTATATAAATTTTGTGTTTAAATTTTACCCATAATCAAATAAAAACTGTGCCAAAGTATACGATATTATTATTTATATTTGTCCTTTAATTCTTCTCAAAAAACATGTCTACAATTTCAATTATTGAAGTAAAAACTGCGGGTCAGCTGAAGCAATTCGTAAGATTTCCAATGGATCTGTATAAAAACAATCCTTACTATGTTCCGTCCTTTATTAATGACGAAATCAACATTTGGAATGCTGATGAAAATCCTGCCCTTCAATATTCGGAGGCCAGACAATATCTCGCTTACAGGAATGATAAAATTGTAGGGAGAATTGCTGTTCTTATTAACCACAAAGAAGAGAAAGAGTTAGGAATTAAAAAAGTACGCTTTGGGTGGATCGACTTTATTGATGATGCTGAAGTTTCAAAAGCATTAATTCAGAAAGCGGTTGATTATGCCAGAGAAAAAAATATTGACAAAATTGAAGGCCCTATGGGGTTTACCAATCTTGATAAAGCAGGAATGCTGATAAAAGGCTTCGATCAGTTGGCTACAATGATCGGAATTTACAACCACGAATACTATCCGAAACATCTGGAAAACCTGGGATTGACCAAAGAAAAAGAATGGGTAGAATTTGAAATCATCTTCCCTGAAACCCTGCCTGAAAAAATCCATAAATTTAATCAGCTTATTTCCGAAAAATACAAGCTGAAAGTTTTAAAATTCAAAACAAAGGAAGAAATCATTCAGTATGTGGATCCTATGTTTGATCTTTTGGATGAAACTTACAAACACCTTTCCACCTACACTCCTATTTCCGACGAACAGCGTAAAACCTATAAAGAGAAATATTTCAAACTCATTGACAAAGATTTTATTGTATGCATTGCTGATGAGCATAACAATCTGATCTCTTTTGCGATTACGATGCCTTCTTATTCCAAAGCCCTTCAAAAATCTGGTGGAAAACTGCTTCCTTTTGGCTGGTGGCATTTCTTACAAGCAGGAAAGAAGAATGACAGAGCCAACTTCTATCTGATCGGAATTCATCCGGATTATCAGAGAAGAGGTGTGACTTCTATCATCTTCAAAGAAATCTGGGATATATTCAGAAAAAAAGGAGTCAAATATCTGGAAACCAACCCTGAACTGGAAGAAAACAAAAGTATTCAGCTGTTATGGCAGGATTATAATCCGGTAAATCATAAGAGAAGAAGAACCTATTCTATGGAAATCAATAACTGATGCTGTATTTTGTGCCAGGTAATAATTTAAAATCTAAAAATTTATGAAACCACAGCTTATCATATTTGCTATTTTAATTGTAGGATTTATCAGTTACAATTTCTTTTTTCAGTCACCGGATGATAAAACAAATACAGTAATAAATATTCTTTTTGCCAGTATTCTTTTTGGGTATATTTCATTTATGGCTTACACTCTCTTGAAAAAAATGAAAAAATAAAAGCAGTGCTTTTAACAAGTTATTTTGATTGGTAGTAATCATTCAAAATACCCTCAATATACCTGACAGAATGTATTTTTTCATATTCGCTACAAAAAACGGGAAAAAACCAGGCAAAAAAACGAAGACAAAAAGCTAATTTTTATTGATTCTAAATTACTGATTTAACTCATTTTCATCCTACTTTTAAGCTGATAAATTTCATGCTTTCTTGTTTATTCGCTAAATTTGCAAATTGAGATAATAATGCAAAAATGAATTTACCTGAAAGTTATATTCCAATCCTTATCCAGGCTGGTGTAGCAGTAGGATTTGTAGCGGTTTCTTTGCTTGGTGCACATTTCTTAGGCCCACAGCAGAAAAAAGGAAACTCTGTAAAAAACCAAAGCTGGGAATGTGGGGTTCCTGTAGAAGGAAACGCCAGAACACCGTTTTCTATCAAGTACTTCCTGACTGCGGTATTGTTCGTACTATTCGATATTGAAATCGTATTCTTTTATCCTTACGCTGTAAACTTCAGAGAATTCGGTATGGAAGGATTCCTTGCCGTACTTACGTTCGTAGCCATCTTCTTCATGGCGTTTTTCTATGTATGGAAACGCGGTGCATTAGATTGGGATAAATAAATTTTAATTAAAAGATTCAATGTATTTAAGTAAATTGAAGATTTTCAAGATCTTATTTTTTAATCTTAAATATTTTAATCTTTAAATATTTACTAAAAATGTCAGATAAAAAACCAGTAATAAGAACAGATGCACCTGCTCCTGAAGGCTATGAAGGAGAAGGGTTTTTCGCAACGAAACTGAGCAGTGTAATCGGGATGGCAAGAAAGTTTTCACTTTGGCCGTTACCATTTGCAACCTCTTGTTGTGGTATCGAGTTTATGGCTACCCTGAACCCGACTTATGATGCTTCAAGATTTGGAATGGAAAGAAACTCTTTCTCTCCAAGACAAGCAGATATGCTGATGGTTTGCGGAACTATATCAAAGAAATTGGGACCAGTCCTGAAAGAAGTGTACACTCAGATGGCTGAGCCAAAATGGGTGGTAGCAGTTGGAGCCTGTGCTTCCAGCGGTGGTATTTTTGATACGTATTCTGTACTTCAGGGAATTGATAAAATTATTCCGGTAGATGTTTACGTTCCGGGATGTCCTCCAAGACCTGAACAGATCATTGAAGGAGTAATGCAGGTACAGGCTCTGGCAGAAAGCGAAAGCATCAGAAGAAGAGACATGCCTGAGTATCAGAAATTATTAGATTCTTACAACATAAGCAACTAACGGAAATGACAAACGAATTTGTATTAGAAGCTATCACCAGAGAATTTCCGGAATCTGTCATTTCAAGCTCTGAGCCTTATGGAATGCTGACGATAGAAGTAAAGAAAGAAGATATTAAGAAAATCATTCACTATCTTAAAGATTCATCTCTGGAAATCAATTTCCTTACAGATATCTGCGGAATTCATTATCCTGAGTTCCCGGAAAAGGAAATAGGTGTTGTCTACCATTTACATAATATGATGACCAATTTCAGATTACGTCTGAAAATCTTCATGTCCAGAGAAAATATTGAGGTAGATTCCCTTACGGATCTATATGCGGGAGCAAACTGGATGGAAAGAGAAACGTATGATTTCTATGGGATTAAATTTAAAGGACACCCGGATCTCAGACCTATTCTGAATATGGAAGATCTTGGATACCACCCAATGTTGAAAGAATATCGCCTTGAAGACGGTACAAGAACCGACAAGAACGATAGTATGTTCGGAAGATAAAAAAGCGAATGGCCAATGGCAGCTAGCCAATGGCCAGAAGCAAATAGCTAAAAGCAATCATTATGAAAGATAACTCATTATCTAATATACTAAACCAGTACGAAAGTAAGGAACAGATTGACGGGCAATTATATACCCTGAACTTAGGACCTACCCACCCTGCTACTCACGGGATTTTCCAGAATATCTTAACGATGGACGGAGAAAGAATCCTTCATGCTGAACAAACAGTGGGATATATCCACAGAGCATTTGAGAAAATTTCTGAAAGAAGAAACTATTCTCAGATCACTACCCTTACAGACCGTATGAATTACTGTTCTGCGCCAATCAATAACTTGGGCTGGCATATGACAGTAGAAAAACTGATCGGCGTAGAAGTTCCAAAACGTGTAGATTATATGCGTGTTATCCTGATGGAGCTTGCCAGAATCGGTGACCACCTGATTTGTAACGGGGTAACCGGGATGGACTCAGGAGCGATTACAGGTCTTACCTATATGTTCATCGAAAGAGAGCGTATTTACGATATGTATGAGCAGATCTGCGGAGCCAGAATGACAACCAATATGGGAAGAATCGGAGGATTTGAAAGAGATTTCACTCCTAAATTCCATGAGCTGATCAAAGATTTCTTAAAGACATTCCCTCCAAGATTCAAAGAATTCTGTACTTTATTAGAAAGAAACAGGATTTTCATGGACAGAACCATCGGTACAGGAGCTATTTCTGCCGAAAGAGCATTAAGCTACGGTTTCACAGGTCCAAACTTACGTGCAGCAGGGGTAGATTACGATGTAAGAGTTGCACAGCCTTATTCTTCATACCAGGACTTCGACTTTATTATTCCTGTAGGAACTTCAGGAGATACTTACGACCGTTTCATGGTTCGTCAACAGGAAGTCTGGGAATCCATCAAAATTATCAAACAAGCATACGAAAATCTTCCGGAAGGACCATTCCATGCGGATGTTCCTGATTTCTATCTTCCTGAAAAGGCAGATGTATATCAAAAAATGGAAGCATTGATCTACCATTTCAAAATCGTAATGGGAGAAACTGATGTACCGAAAGGAGAAGTTTATCATGCTGTAGAAGGTGGAAACGGAGAATTAGGTTTCTATCTTGTGAGTGACGGAGGAAGAAGCCCTTACAGACTTCACTTCAGAAGACCATGCTTCATCTACTATCAGGCATACCCTGAAATGATTACAGGTTCTGTAATTTCAGATGCCATTGTAACGATGTGTAGTATGAATATTATTGCGGGAGAATTAGACGCATAAGAATTGTAAAAAGTACCATTGTAAAATGTATTCATGATTTTACAATGATCAAATAAATAAGTCATTAGTAAATTGTACACTGTACAATAATACATTAAAAAAAATGAGCGAAACAATAGCTTTTAAACCGGAAAGTTTAGCACAGGTACACAAAATTATCGCAAGATATCCTGAAGGAAGACAGAAGTCTGCTCTTCTTCCTGTACTTCACCTGGCACAGAAAGAGTTCGGAGGATGGTTAGATGTTCCTGTAATGGATTATGTTGCCGGACTGTTAAGTATCAAACCGATCGAAGTATATGAAGTGGCTACTTTCTATACGATGTTCAATATGAAGCCGGTAGGTAAATATGTTCTGGAAGTTTGCAGAACAGGACCTTGCATGGTTTGCGGAAGCGAAAAAATCCTGGATCATATAAGAACCAAGCTGAACATTAAAGACGGAGAGACTACTGAAGACGGGATGTTCACATTGAAACCTGCTGAATGTCTTGGAGCATGTGGATACGCACCGATGATGCAGTTGGGAAAATTCTTTCATGAAAATTTAACGATAGAAAAAGTAGACGAAATCCTTGATCTTTGCAGACAGGGACAGGTTGCTTTAGACTAATAGAAATTTTAAACTCTAAATTTTAGATTTTAAATTATTCACTTAACGTTTAATCATAATTAATGCAAGGCACCAAAAGCCAATTGCAATAAGCAAATAACAATGAGTAAAAAACTTTTACTTAAAGACGCACATATAGAAGGTATCCGTTACTTTGAAACCTACCGTAAACAAGGAGGTTACACAGCAGCTGAAAAGGCCTTGAAAATGACTCCTGACGAAATTCTTGAAGAAGTAAAAGCTTCAGGATTAAGAGGTCGTGGTGGAGCTGGATTCCCGACAGGAATGAAATGGAGCTTTCTGGCAAAACCTGAAGGTGTTCCAAGACACCTTGTTGTGAATGCGGATGAATCTGAGCCCGGAACATTCAAGGACAGATATCTGATGGAATTCCTTCCTCATTTACTGATCGAGGGAATGCTGATTTCTTCTTACTGTTTAGGTTCCAATACTTCTTATATCTACATCCGTGGAGAGTATTCATGGATTCCGGATATCCTTGAAGAAGCTATTGAAGAAGCCAAAGCAGCAGGATTTTTAGGTAAAAATATTTTAGGAACCGGTTTCGATCTTGAAATCTACGTACAGAGAGGTGGTGGAGCATACATCTGCGGTGAAGAAACTGCATTGCTTGAATCCCTTGAAGGAAAAAGAGGTAACCCAAGATTAAAACCACCATTCCCGGCTGTAAAAGGTCTTTGGGAGAGACCAACGGTGGTAAACAACGTTGAGTCTATTGCGGCAGTGGTTCCGATCATTGATATTACAGGTGCTGAATACGCTAAAATCGGGGTGGGAAGATCCACAGGTACCAAGCTGATTTCTGCTTGTGGAAATATCAACAAACCTGGTGTATACGAAATCGATATGACAATCACTGTAGAAGAATTTATCTATTCTGATGAATATTGCGGTGGTATTAAAGATGGTAAAAGATTAAAGGCTTGTATCCCTGGAGGAAGTTCTGTTCCGATTGTTCCTGCAAATCTATTGCTGAGAACTGTGAACGGAGAGCCAAGATATATGAACTATGAGTCATTGGCAGACGGTGGTTTCGCTACCGGAACCATGATGGGTTCAGGAGGTTTCATCGTTTTGGATGAAGACCAGTGTATTGTAGAACATACCATGACTTTGGCAAGATTCTACAATCATGAAAGTTGCGGACAATGTACTCCTTGCCGTGAAGGAACGGGATGGATGTACAAGATTTTAAAGAAAATCGAGAAAGGAGAAGGAAAAATGGAAGATATCGATCTGCTTTGGGATATCCAGAGAAAAATCGAAGGAAATACGATTTGTCCGTTGGGTGATGCAGCAGCCTGGCCGGTTGCAGCAGCGATCCGTCACTTCAGAGATGAATTTGAGTGGCACGTGAAAAACCCAGAGCTGTCTCAGACACAAAATTATGGATTGGCACATTATGCAGATCCTATCCCGGCTGTAGAAAAGAACGCATAGTTGAAATGAAAAAATTGTTGGTTGTCGGCTTAATGATGTCGAGTTTTGTTTTCGGACAAAATAAAGAGAAGGATTCTTTAATAGATAGAAGTTCAGATAAAGGGGCATTGGTTTCCAGAAAGAAACCGGAACCTTTAAGCAAAAAAGGTCAGATGTTCGTTTTCTTCGGATGGAACAGAGCGGCTTTCAGTAACTCTGATATCCGTTTCACAGGAAATGGCTACGACTTTCAGCTGAATAATGTATCTGCACAGGACAGACCTACCAAATTTGGTATTGTTTATATCAATCCGGGATGGTTTACAGTGGTTCAGTACAACTTCAGAGCGGGATATTTTATTAAAGATAACTTAGCCCTGGTTTTAGGAATAGACCACATGAAATATGTGATGGATCAAAACCAGACCGTAAATTTCAAAGGCCATATTTCAGACCCTGAATATGCAGCAATGGTGCAAAACGGACAGGTGAACCTGGCAGATGAGAAGTTCCTTACTTTTGAACATACTGACGGACTTAATTATGAAAATTTAGGTCTTGAAAGATATCAGAATCTGATCAATAAGAAAAATGTTGATCTGGTTTGGTCTTATGGAGCCGGTATCGGATTCATGTTCCCGAAAAGTAATGTAAAGCTTTTCGGAAATGAAAGAAGCGACCGTTTTCACGTGGCAGGTATGGGTACAGACGTAAGAGCCAGTCTTAACCTTGTTCTTTGGGACCATGTAATGGTAAGATTAGAAGGAAAAGCGGGTTACATCAATATGTGGGATATCAAGACTACATTGAATAATAAGCCGGACAAAGCCCAACAGGATTTCGTTTTCGGACAGGTCCTTGCAGGAATCGGATATACATTTAATACTAAGAAATATAAATAACAAAGCCTATTGCTTAATGCATAAAGCTTAAAGCATACAATATGAGCGAAGAAGTTAAAAAATTCAAAATAACTATAGACGGACAGACTACTGAAGTGTTGCCAGGAACTTCTATCCTTGAAGCTGCAAGACAAATCGGTGGTAAATCTGTACCTCCTGCTATGTGCTACTACAGCAAATTAGAGACCAGTGGAGGGAGATGCAGAACTTGTCTGGTAGAAGTTTCTAAAGGATCTGAAGCAGATCCGCGTCCTATGCCAAAACTGGTAGCAAGCTGCAGAACTAATGTAATGGACGGGATGGAAGTAAAAAACCTTACTTCTGAGAAAGCTCAGGAAGGAAGAAAAGCGGTTACCGAATTCCTTTTGGTAAACCACCCGCTGGACTGCCCTATCTGTGACCAGGCCGGAGAATGTCATCTTCAGGATTTAGGTTATGAGCACGGTGTAGAAAATACAAGAACAGAATTCGAAAGAAATACTTACGAAGCCGATGACCTTGGTCCACATATCAAATTGAACATGAACCGTTGTATTCTTTGTGCAAGATGTGTATTGGCAGCCAATCAATTGACAGGTGAAAGAGAGCACGGTATCCTTTTCAGAGGAGATCATGCTGAAATTTCAACATACCTAAATAAAGCTTTGGATAATGACTTCATCGGAAATGTTATTGATGTTTGCCCGGTTGGAGCATTAACGGACAGAACGGCCCGTTTTGCCAGCAGAGTATGGTTTACAAAACCTATGAACGCTTCCTGCAAATGTGATAAATGTTCCGGTAAAGCTGTAGTTTGGATGAAAGGTGACGAAATTGTAAGAGTTACCGCAAGAAAAGACCAGTGGGGCGAAGTGGAAGAATTCATCTGTGATACATGTCGTTTTGAGAGAAAGTCATTATCAGACTGGAATATCGAAGGTCCTAGACATATCGACAGACACTCTGTAATTTCATTGAACCACTACGAAAAGCCAAAAGATGAGCTAAGAGTCTTAGACAATCCGATGGCGAAAGAAATCAGTGAAAAAGACGAAAAATAGAATAGTTGGAAGTTAGGAAGCTGGAAGCTGGGAGCTTAATAAATACCCTAAATTTCAGTTTTAATTTTAGCTGTTTTAATAATATATAAAAAATTTGGTAATGTGATGAAGAGTTGATGCCACGACGTGATAAACTTCCAGCTTCCAGCTCCCATCTTCAAACATTTAAAATAAAAAATGGATTTACTTACATTTAAACTTATACTTGTACTAGCACTTTTCCTGCTATCACTGACGATTGCCGCCTACTCTACCTGGGCAGAAAGAAAAGTAGCCTCTATCATGCAGGATAGAATTGGTCCGAACAGAGCGGGACCTTTCGGATTGCTGCAGCCGCTTGCTGACGGTGGAAAGTTTTTCTTCAAAGAAGACTTTACACCTGCCAATGCAGAAAAATTCCTTTTCGTATTAGGACCAGCTTTGGTAATGTTTATTTCATTGATTACAGGAGCTGTTATTCCTTGGGGTAAAAGTTTAAATATTGCAGGTACTTCTTTTGATCTTCAGGTGGCAAACATCGATGTTGGAGTACTTTTCATCATCGGAATGGCTTCCATCGGAGTTTACGGAATCATGATCGGAGGTTGGGCTTCGAACAACAAATATTCATTATTAGGTGCTATCCGTGCTTCTTCTCAGATGATTTCTTATGAATTGGCAATGGGATTAGCGCTTCTTTCTATCATTATGATGTCAGGAAGCTTAGACTTAAAAGAAATCACTGAAAGTCAGACTACCGGCAAATTATGGGGTGTAATTCCTTGGGTTTCCGGATTGAACTGGAATATTTTCTACCAGCCGGTTGCCTTCCTTGTTTTCTTTGTAGCCGCCTTGGCAGAAACCAACAGACACCCGTTCGATTTACCTGAGTGTGAATCTGAATTGGTAACAGGATATTCTACAGAATACTCTTCTATGAAGTTAGGTTTATATATGTTCGGGGAATACGTGAACATGTTTATCTCAAACGCTTTCATGGTAGTTCTTTTCTTCGGAGGTTATAACTATCCTGGTATTGAATGGGTAACTCAGAACTGGGGTGAAAACACTGCAGGGATTTTAAGTATTGTAGCATTCCTTACGAAAACAGTAATTGGAATTCTGATCTTCATGTGGATCAGATGGACCCTTCCAAGGTTCAGATATGACCAGTTAATGCACTTAGGATGGAAAACATTAATCCCAATGGCATTGGTAAACCTGTTAATTACAGGTGCTGTAATTTTAGCGTTTGGAAATTAAATTATCTAAACCTAACAGGTTTTAAAAACCTGTTAGGTTTGTGTGAATATTGAATATTAAAAATTAAGATAACAGACAAGATTAGTCTAAAATCTGGTGTCTAACATCTAATATCTATAATTAAATGAAATTAACTAACAGATCAAAAGTTGTTTCCAATAAAGAAATGACCCTTGCTGAAAAAATCTACCTTCCTGCCATCTTTACAGGAATGGGGATTACATTTAAGCATGCTGTAAGAACCGTGATAAAGGGTGCTCCCGCAGTATATTCATATCCGGAAGTACAGAAGCCAAGAACCACCATCTGGAGAGGCCAGCACGTTCTGAAAAGAGACGAGGAAGGCAGAGAAAGATGTACAGCTTGCGGACTTTGTGCGGTAGCTTGTCCTGCAGAAGCCATTACGATGACTGCTGCTGAAAGAACTAAAGAGGAAAAACATCTTTACAGAGAAGAAAAATATGCTTCAGTATATGAAATCAATATGCTGAGATGTATTTTCTGTGGTATGTGTGAAGAAGCTTGTCCTAAATCTGCCATCTACCTTACTGACAGATTGGTGGACGTAGAAACCAACAGAGGTTCTTTCATTTACGGAAAAGATAAATTAGTTGAAAAAATAAATGAAAGGATTGATATCACGACAAGACAATCCGAGAAACAAAAAAATGCGGTAAAATAATGGATCAGTTTTTATTTTTCTTGGTGGCGTTTTTAGCAGTGGCAAGTGCGGTTTACTTTGTATTTGCAAAAAATCCTTTATATGCTATTTTGTCATTAATTGTTACAATGTTTTCAATTGCGGGAATGTACATTCTTCTCAATGCACAGTTCCTTGCAATTATCCAGATTATAGTATACGCAGGTGCCATCATGGTACTTTTCCTTTACATCTTAATGATGCTTAATCTTAATAAAGCAGACGAAAGTAAGAAGAACAATACTTTAAAATTTGTTGGAGTTTTTACTGCGGGGCTTTTATTAATTGGAGTTTTAGGAGTATTCAGAGGGATTCAGGACAATCACATCGTTGTTGAAAATGTAGACAGAGGGGTTGGTCTTACGAAAAACCTGGGTAGACTTTTGTTTAATGAATATGTTTTACCGTTTGAGCTTGCTTCCATCCTAATTCTGGCAGGTATTGTAGGCGCGGTATTAATCGGTAAAAAAGATTTATAAAATTATGGGAGAAGTAAATACATTTATACAAAGCATCCCTTTGGACTACTTCATCATTCTTTCATCAGTATTGTTCTGTCTGGGAGTAATGGGAGTATTGCTTAGAAAAAATGCTATTGTGATTCTGGGCTGTGTAGAGCTTATGCTGAATTCTGTAAACCTTTTATTGGCAGCCTTTTCAGCATACAAAGGCAACGGCGACGGACAACTTTTAGTTTTCTTCATTATGGTGGTAGCTGCTGCTGAAGTAGCGGTAGGTCTGGCAATTATTGCTATGCTGTATAGAAACACCCGTTCTGTAGATGTGAGTATATTTAATAAATTAAGAGGATAAGAATGGAGAATCTAGTATATGCAATAGTACTTTTACCACTTTTAGGGTTTCTTATTAACGGGCTGTTCGGAAAAAATCTTCCAAAAATATTGGTTGGATCTCTGGCTACTGCGGTAGTTTTCGGATCTTTCTGTATCGCGGTAAGCCTTTTCATGAATTTCAATTCCGAAAGTCAGCCTGTCATTGTAAAAGCTTTTGAATGGTTTAGAGTAAACGGAGTTCAGATCAATTTTGGATTCCAGATTGATCAGCTTTCTTTAATGATGGTTATGATCATCACGGGTATCGGTTCACTGATCCACTTATACTCTATCGGATATATGAGTCATGATAAAGGATTCTACAAGTTTTTTACTTACCTGAATCTTTTCATCTTCTCCATGTTACTTTTGGTAATGGGAAGCAACTACCTTATTCTGTTCATCGGATGGGAAGGTGTAGGTCTTTGTTCTTACCTGTTGATCGGGTTCTGGTATACCAACGAGGAATACGGTAAAGCAGCAAGAAAAGCTTTCATCATGAACAGAATTGGTGACCTTGCGTTATTGATCGGTATCTTCATGATCGCTTCTCAGACCAATGCTGTAGATTATCTTTCTGTAGCAGAAAACGCTTCAAAATTTGAATTAGACGGAACAGTGATCATCTTTATCACAGCGAGTTTATTCATCGGTGCTACCGGTAAATCAGCTCAGGTTCCATTATATACATGGTTACCGGATGCGATGGCCGGGCCAACTCCTGTATCAGCGTTAATTCACGCGGCAACGATGGTAACTGCAGGTATTTATTTAGTAGTAAGATCTAACTTCTTATTTACTTTGGCGCCTACCGTACAGGGAGTAATTTTATTCATCGGATTCTTAACGGCAGCTTTGGCGGGATTCTATGCACTTCGTCAGAACGATATCAAAAAAGTATTGGCATACTCTACTGTTTCACAACTTGGATTTATGTTCATTGCTTTAGGTCTTGGAGCATATACAACAGCAATGTTCCACGTAATGACGCATGCATTCTTCAAGGCTTTATTATTCTTAGGCGCAGGTTCTGTAATCCACGCTATGAGTAACGAGCAGGATATGCGTTTCATGGGAGGTCTTAAAAAATATATTCCTCTTACGCACGCTACATTCCTGATCGGAACATTAGCTATTTCAGGTTTCCCTTTATTATCAGGGATGATCTCAAAAGACGAAATTTTAGTAGCAGCTTTCGCTAAAAACCCTGTTTACTGGGTAATCCTATTTGTTTTAGCGGCAATCACTGCAACGTATATGTTCAGACTGTACTATCTTACATTCCACGGAGAATTCAGAGGTACTGAAGAACAAAAACACCACTTACACGAAAGTCCTTCAAATATGACATTACCATTGATCGTATTGGCTGTTCTTTCTGTAATCGGAGGTTTTATTAACCTGCCTCACTTCATCGGTCATGGTCACTATGCCAAACTGATGGAATGGTTAAAGCCAGTTCTTACAGAACAAAGCTATAGCCAGATGGAAGCTACTCTTTCAGGAGTACCTTTCAACACTGAAATGATCTTATTGGCAGCTACAGTAATTATGTTCTTCTCTGTTTGGTTTATCGTAAGAAATACCTACGTGAAAAAGAAAAAAATGGCTGTGGCAGAAGAAAGCTATACCGGATGGGAGAGACTTTCTGCTAAGAAATTATATGTAGACGAACTTTACAACGCATTGATTGTAAAAACTGTTGAAGGATTAGGACGCGGAGGAAAAATGTTTGATAAGGGTATCTTAGACCGTTTCGTAAACTTTGTAGGTGATGGTGCTGAAGACAGCGGAAAAGCTATGAAGCGTGTACAGAACGGAAATGTAGAGACATATATCCTTATCATGTCTTTAGCGGTGGGAATTATATTAATTGTTAACTTTTTATTACAATAATAATGTCTTGTTTGTTATTAACATTATTACTATTACCTCTAGTAGGTTCGGGATTAGTTTTTGCCTGGAAGAATAGTTCCAGCAAATATTTGGCGCTTGGAATTGCATTGGTACAGATGCTCCTTACCTTCTATATGCTTTCGGATTTCAATTTTGGACCGACAGTAGACAGTAAGCTTCAGTACGAAATCACTTATCCTTGGTCTCAATTTATTAAAAGTACGCTTCATTTCGGTGTTGACGGAATGAGTATGCTGCTTTTATTACTGACCAATATTCTGGCTCCAATCATCATTTTATCATCTTTCAACGAAAATGTAAGCTACAGAAATACATTCTACGGATTGATTCTGCTGATGCAGTTCGGGCTTGTAGGAGTGTTCACTTCTCTAGACGGATTGTTATTCTACATTTTCTGGGAAGTAACTTTGATTCCAATTTGGTTCATTGCCGGACTGTGGGGACAAGAAAATAAAAGGTTCGAATTCACTACGAAATTCTTCGTATATACATTTGTTGGATCATTATTTATGTTAGCCGGACTGATCTATGTGTACAATCACTCTGCATCATTCGCTTTAACAGATCTATATAATGCACAACTGAACGAAACGCAGCAGACTGTGGTATTCTGGTTCATCTTCTTTGCATTTGCAGTGAAATTACCGGTGTTCCCTTTCCATACATGGCAACCTGATACCTATACCTACTCTCCCACTCAGGGATCGATGTTATTATCAGGAATCATGCTTAAGATGGCAGTATATGGTGTAATGCGTTACTTACTTCCAATCACTCCGATTCCGATTGCCGGAATTTCCGGACAGATTGTAATCATCCTTGCTATTGTGGGTATTGTTCACGGAGCTTTGATTGCCATCATCCAGACGGATATGAAGAGAATCATTGCCTATTCATCTTTCTCTCACGTAGGATTGATGGTAGCGGGTATCTTTGCTTCTGCAGTAGTTACTCTCAGAGGAACGTTCAACGTAGAAGGTGCTGAAGGAGCTTTGGTACAGACTTTTGCTCACGGTATTAACGTAGTGGGATTATTCTACTGTTGTGATATTTTATACAAGAGATTTAAATCAAGAGACATCAGACAAATGGGTGGTTTAGCGAAAGTAGCACCTAAATTTGCAGTGTTGTTCCTGATTATTATATTAGGTTCTATGGGAGTTCCATTAACGAATGGATTTATCGGGGAATTTATTTTGTTGAAATCAGTTTATGATTTTAACGGAACAGCAGCAGTAATTGCTGGTCTCACAGTAATTCTTTGTGCGGTGTATTTATTGAGATTCTACGGAAAAGCAATGTTTGGTGAAGGAGATGCAGCAGTTCTAAGTACAGCAAAAGATTTATCAGGTGTAGAATTTTCTGTATTGGCAAGTTTAGCGGTTTTTGTGATTTTACTAGGTATTTTCCCACAACCGGTAATTGAAATGGTGAGTAGTTCGGTGAAGTTTATCTACCAATCAATGGTAAGTTAATTTGATATTTTAAGAAATGAGTGTTTTAATTATTGTTTTCCTAACGGCAGTTATTGCGTTATTTTCAGGAGTTTTTGAACAAGGAAAATTCGCAAGATACATTGGGATTTTGGGATTAATCATCGCATTGTACGTAAGTTTTATGCCGGAATGTTCGTTCTTCGATCATTACAAGCATATGTATGAGTACAGTGGCAATACTGCATTATTCACTAAAATATCAATCGTAACGACTTTATTATTATTCTTCCTTGGAGGTTTTGCTTTCAGCAATCACAGAAGCCACCAGTCAGAATTATATGCATTAATGCTGTTTGCATTATGCGGAGGGATTATCCTTTTCGGATATCAGAACCTGGTGACGATGTTCTTAGGAGTTGAAATCCTTTCTATTCCATTATATGTAATGGCTGGAGCTAATAAAACGGATCTCAGATCAAACGAAGCTTCTATCAAATATTTCCTTATGGGGGCTTTTGCAACAGGTTTTTTACTGTTCGGTATTGCATTCATCTATGGAAGTGCGGGAAGTTTTGATCTTTACAAGATTCATGATTTTGGAATAGCCAATTCAGGAAATGTAATGTTCATCTTAGGAGTATTATTGATTCTTTGCGCATTGGCATTTAAAGTAGCATTAGCCCCTTTCCATATGTGGAGTCCTGATGTATATGCAGGTTCACCATCATTAATCACAGCTTTCATGGCGAGTGTGGTAAAGATCTCCGGATTCTTTGCCCTGTTCAGATTGATGACGCTTGGTTTTACCGGAGTTACGCACGAATGGATCAATGTTTTAGGAGTATTCCTAATCATTACTTTACTTTTAGCAAACGTTATGGGTCTTGCTCAGACAAATGCAAAAAGAATGTTAGCTTACTCTTCAGTATCTCACGCAGGATATATCGGATTGGTATTCTTCGGAATGACAAGCCTTTCTACTTATAACCTGGCATTCTATTTATTTGCTTATTCTTTATCTACAGTAGGTGTTTTCATGTGTCTGATCTGGGTAGAGAAATTAAAGAGAGAAACTTCTTTCGGAGCATTCAAAGGATTGGCGAAAACTGAACCTTTATTAGCAACAGCAGCAACAATCTCTATGCTTTCAATGGCAGGAGTTCCTTTAACAGCTGGGTTTATGGGGAAATTTGCTTTATTCTCCCAGGCTATGAATGGTGCAGCTTTCCTTGTATTGGTAGCAGTATTAGGTTCTGCCCTGTCTATCGCTTACTATTTAAGACTGATCATCGCAATGTTCTTTTTTAAAGAGTCAACATTCAAATCATCAGAAAAAGTAACCCTTACTTACAACATCATTGCAGTAGTGGTTATTGCTTTGATTATCATCCTGGGAATTTTCCCGGATCTTTTCGCAAGAATGTTCGGAATGTAATATCTGAATTCACAATATCAAAAAGCACAACTTTAAGTTGTGCTTTTTTGTTTTTATTTTAGATTAAAAATAATATTTATTGTCCCCAAAAGCTATAAAATATATTAATCAATAATTTAGTTATATATCTTTTTAAAAAACAACAAAAAAATACAAAATATGTTGTAAAATTTCAGGAAGTACCGTTAAATTATGCACAATAAAATAACATAGCTATCCTAGTAATATTCAGCTTTTTTCATAACTTTACTTTTAAAATTCAGCTCTTGGCTAATCTCTATAAAAAAGACTCCCCTTTTCAGGTTTATATATCATTCAAAAAATATTTGGATGTTCTGGAGCATATCCGGTATAATGACAGACTGGAATACAGGGTGAACTATGCAGAGTCTTTGATTGAGAGTACAAAAAACTTTAAAGAGTTCAGGGAAGGTTTTCAGGACACAGCGCTCCTCGAAAAATATGAAGACCTCATCAGGCTTCTTCTTGCCGATCTTTTCCCGACCGGACTTACCAAAAATGAGATAAAAGCAGCCAGCATTCCTCTTTCCAATATTACCTTCAATTATACCGAAAGGTTTAAAGACATTCTGAAAGATGCAGGGAAAGACTTCGAAATAGAGCTGAGAAATATTTCAGATAATGAATTTTATGTGTTCTGCTGCTGCCTGATTCTTCAGAGCTATTTCAAAAAGGATATTAAAAGTACAATCCCGTTTTATTATGATATTCCCAACAAACAGGGAATCATGAAGCATTACAAGATTACTGTTAATTCAGATTTTACTGAAATTATCCCTACAGAAGACGCTAAGATTCCATCCGATGATATTCTGGACATGCTTCTGGAAAATCTGGACGATTTTAAACTGTGGAAAAAATACTTTCCTTCTCAATCCTGGATCTTAAAAGGATTTACGATTATTTCACTGGTAGACTGCACTTCTGAAGTGGCTCTTTCTGATTTGAAATCAAGCATGATCGAAATTGATCCCGAAGATTTGAATCCTAATGAAAATCTTACCGAAATCTTTAAATCCTATTTTGATGTTCCGGAACTAAGCTTTGGATTGATGACCTTCAACAAGAAGGAACAGAAGCTGGATAAACTTCCGATTTACGAGAGCCTTCTCACTAATCATATTCTCGATTTCTGGATCAATGCCTTTGATGAAGAAATCCGTAAGAGCACTTTTAATAACCTTAATCATAATTCAAAACCTGTTGTTGTTTCCAATGTCAACAATCTTGATGAAAGTGTTAAAAAACTGCCTTCTTTCAGTATTTTAAAGGATAATAATGTCAACAGTTTCATGGTAATACCTATCATGAAAGACGGTGAGCTTCTGGCCATCATGGAATTTACGTCTCCTATTGCCGGCAGCTTTAATGGCTTAAAACTTAAAAAACTTGAATTTTTCACCGATATGGTTCTTTTCTCCCTGAACAGATTCTATTTTGAGAAAAACTATCAGATAGAAGCCATTATACAGCGTGAATATACCACCATCCATGACAGTGTAGTGTGGAAGTTCAGAAATGAAGCTGAAAAATATTTTACGGCATCACTGGGAAAGAAGATATATACTTTAAAACAGATTTCATTTAAAAATCTGACTCCATTGTTTGGGGTTTCAGATATCCGCTCTTCATCAGAAAAACGTTTTAATCTGATGCTGCAGGACCTTAACCAGCAGATTGAATCACTGAACGAAATTTTAACGCTTACTAATTCAGATTCAGAAAAGTTTCTGCTGGCACTGGATGTTTTTGAAAATGAAC
Source organism: Chryseobacterium gleum (assembly GCF_900636535.1). Taxonomy (NCBI): domain Bacteria; kingdom Pseudomonadati; phylum Bacteroidota; class Flavobacteriia; order Flavobacteriales; family Weeksellaceae; genus Chryseobacterium; species Chryseobacterium gleum. The sequence goes on along the minus strand of NZ_LR134289.1, from coordinate 4,323,188 downwards.
TCAACAATGAAATAAAAGCTGATACGGAACAACGTTTTCAGAGATTGCTGAGGGAAGAAATTCATCCTTTTTTACAGGGGAAGCTGGAAATTAAAACCTCCAGAGCCATAAAGTCAAAGATCAAAGATTATTTTTCCCAGATCTTTTCATCAACTGAGCTGTTTTACAGCTATAGAAAAAAACTGGATGACTCTATTACGCTGGTTAACCGTAAGCTGGCAGATATGCTGGACGAAAGCCAGGTAAAAGCTCAGGAAATTTTCCCGCATTATTATGAAAGGTTCAAATCAGACGGTGTAGAGCATAATCTGTACATTGGCCCTACCATTGCGCCTGATCTTCACTATACTTCTAAAGTTGTTCATAAGCTGAGATATTGGCAGCTGAAAACCATCTGTAAAATGGAACTTGATTTCCAGTCTTTCAAAAAGGATCTTCCTATACAGCTGGATATTGCCTCTCTCATCTTTGTTTACAATGAAAAAATAGATATCCGCTTCAGAATGGATGAAAAGCGCTTTGATGTAGACGGAGCGTACAATTCTTATTATGAGATTATCAAGAAGCGTCTGGATAAAGCCCATATTAAAGATTCTTCGGAACGTATTACAGCGCCCGGAAAAATCACCATTGTCTATTTCGGAATGGAAAACCAGAAGGAATATCTCGACTACATTTCAAAACTTCAGAAAAAGGGGGTTTTACAACATGATGTAGAATTTTTGAGGGTTGAAGATCTTCAGGGAATTACAGGATTGCTGGCACTGAGGGTTTCTTTTACTCTTCCACAGGAATAAAAAATCCGGAACAAGAATTCCGGATGTATTTATATTTGATTTTCAAGAAAATTGATCTTGAATGCTATTAAAGACTTAGAAAAGCCACTCCAAAGGATAAAACAGAAATAATAATTCCTGCCATAAAAATTTTATAGGTAATAGATAAAAGTTTATACTTTCTGTTAAGAACTTTTCCAAGATAATATAAATCTTTCACCATAGAATCGTAGATGTAATCCCTGTCTTTGATCAGGTCTTTCATGGCGTTGTGATAGTCATCGAATAACATTTGCTGAAAGTTTCCGAAGAAAAGAAGATTCACTTTTCTGTTGACAATATCCTGAGAAGTAAATGTAGTTTTTGTCACATTCGGTTTTGTGGACAGAATTGCAAAGATAATGGTCAGTACACTTGACAACAGTAAAATAAAACTCGGAAGAATCAGGTGTGAATTTTTAGGAGCATCCAGCTTCGGAACCAACACGGAAAGACACACTGAAATAATAATGGCATTTACAGATAAAAGAATATTGGCTTTACTGTCTGCAATATCGCTCAATCTTGTATGGTTATTAAGTGTTACCCTGAATAAGGTATCTACACTTCTGTCTGATTTTTCTTTGTCTTTTTTACCTTCTGAGTTATCCTTTTTACTTTCCTTTTTTTCCTCCTCTTTTTCCAGTTTCTTTTCTATCTTTTTGATGTTTTTCTTTTTCAAAGGCTCCCAGTTTTCTTTGGCATAATCAGTATAAAAAGTATGCTTGTTTTTCAGCATATCAAGATTTCCCGCATTCCATTCTTCATTGGAAAAACATCTTACATTGGTCAGCTCCCATTCCTTTCTCAAAGCATCTGAAATATCAGTATAATCATGTCCTGCAAAATGACTAAAATCTGCATCTTTTACAATTTTTTCCAGTAAGTTCTGAGGTTCATAGTGTATTTTCGTAGCCAGAATCAGCTTTTCAACATCAGCAATATAACTTTCAGGATAATTTTCCTGCTGCAAAAAAGCCTTCATTACTTCCACACTTCGCTCCTCATGATTCAGAGCACACTCTATATACCCTGTATCATGAAACCATAGCGCAACGAGAACTTTCTCCTGATCTTCTTCAGAAACAGGGGTGTTCTTCATAATTTCTTCAGCCTTATTTACCGTATAGGCAGTATGGATAAAATTATGATAAAAATATACCGAAGATAACTTATCTTTGAATAAGATTTCAACATAATTTTTAGCTTTGTCTAGAATGTTCATTCCTGAAATTTTGTTAATGTAAATTTATGAATTTATCCTTTAAAACTCATCTTAAAAATACTTCTATTGTTCTGAGAACAGTAATGTCCGCAGGAGTCCTGTATTCCTGTGCTACATATAACGTACAAAAGGGCAAAAACTTATTTGAAGTAAAAGATTCCGAAATAAAATCAGAAAACGATTTTAAACTTTTTCTGATTGGAGATGCAGGAAATGCAGATGAACCTCAGGCACAAAAAACTCTGAATTTACTGAAAAGCAAACTGGATTCAGCAGATAGCAATTCCATGCTGATCTTTCTGGGAGACAATATCTATCCTAACGGAATGCCCAAAGAAACAGACAAAGATTATGCATTAGCAAAACAGAAGCTGGAAAACCAGTTAGCCATTACAAAAAACTTTAAGGGAAAAACATTAGTCATTCCTGGAAATCACGACTGGTATAACGGGCTGGAGGGTTTAAATGCTCAGGAAGGGCTGGTAAAAAAATATCTCGATGATAAAAAAGCTTTTCTACCGAAAAACGGCTGTCCTATTGATGACATCAACGTTTCTAAAGACATTAAGCTAATTGCCATCGATACAGAATGGGTGATCGCCAACTGGGATAATTATCCTGGAATCAACAAAAACTGTAATATCAAAACCCGCGAAGATTTTTTTACAGAGTTTAAGGACCTTATTATTAAAAATCAAGGTAAAAAAATAATTGTTGCCTTACATCATCCTATCATAAGCAGCGGAACTCATGCAGGTTTTACCTCTGCTAAATCTCACCTGTTTCCTTTAAATAGTAAAGTCCCTGTTCCTGTGGTTGCAAGTGTGATCAATATTTTAAGGAGCTCATCAGGAGCAAGTCCGGAAGATATTAACAATCAACATTATGCAGATCTCGCCAACCGGCTGAAAAGTATTGTACAGGATAAGGAAAATATTATTTTCGTATCAGGTCATGATCATAACCTTCAATATCATGAAGATGGAAACCTGAGGCAGATCATCAGTGGTGCTGGCTCTAAAACAGATCCATCCACTATTGTAGAAAAAACAGACTTCTCCTACGGAGGCAGTGGTTTTGCTGTTTTAAATTTCAGAAAAGACGAAAGCACAGATGTTGAGTATTTTTCAACCCGGGATGCCCGGCTTCAAAAACTGACACATGTTTCCGTGATTTCAAAACCGGATGTATTTGTGAATAACTTTCCCAATTCATTTCCGGCAACTTTCTCTTCCACTATTTATCCCGTACAGCTTACAGAAAAAAGAAAATTTTACAGATGGCTCTGGGGAGATCATTACAGAAAATATTATGGAATCCCGATTGAAGCTCCAACCGCTAATCTTTCAGAACTGAACGGAGGATATATTCCTTTCAGAGAAGGAGGAGGAAACCAATCAAACAGTTTACGTCTGAAGTCTGCAGACGGACAGGAGTTTGTTATGCGCGGTGTGAAAAAAAGTGCGATCCGTTTCCTTAACAACATGGCTTTCCAGAAAAGTACATTAGGAGAAGAGCTTGCCGATACATTTCCTGAAAAATTCCTGCTGGATTTTTACACAACCAATCATCCGTTTACCCCTTTTACGATTGGAAACATGTCGGAAAAGCTTGGCATTTTCCACAGTAATCCAAAACTGTATTACATTCCTAAGCAGCAAGCTTTGGGAAGGTATAATGAAAACTACGGGGATGAGATGTACATGATCGAAGAACGTTTTTCTTCCGATCCGAAAACACTGGCTTATCTGGACAATGCAAAAGATATTGTCTCTACAGATGATGTATTAAAAAACCTCAGCAAAAGCAATAAATATTCTGTAGATAGAGAATCTTATATCAGAGCAAGATTATTTGATATGCTTATCGGTGACTGGGACAGACATTCAGACCAATGGAAATGGGCAGAATATGAAGAAGGCGATAAAGTAATCTATAAGCCTATTCCGAAAGACAGGGACCAGGCCTTCAGTAAATATGACGGTGCCGCATTTAAACTTATTATGAATGTTCCTGCCATCCGCCATATGAAAACCTTTACAGAAGATATCAGCAGTGTGAAATGGCTTGCCATGGAACCTTACCCAATGGATCTTGTTTTCTTGAAAGGAGCAGATCAGGGTGAATGGGAAGCTCAGGCAAAATACATACAGGAGCATCTTACCGATGCAGATATTGATGACGCATTCCATAATCTTCCGAAAGAAGTACAGGACGATACCATTGCGGAAATTCAGAGAAAGCTGAAAATAAGAAAAACAAAGCTTCAGACCTATGCAGCTCAGTATTATGATGTACTGCAGAAAAAAGTACCTCTGGCAGGAACTGTAAATCCTGATAAGTTTGTCATTACGAAAAACGGACATTCTGTACTTGTGCAGCAATATAAGCTGGGTAAGAATAAAGATAAGAATGAGCTGGTTTTTGAAAAGACTTATCATGATTCGAAAACAAAAGAATTGTGGATCTATGGACTGGAGGATGATGACATCTATGAAGTAACGGGAACAGGAAATCCAAAGATGAATATCAGGCTGATCGGCGGATATAATCATGACACCTATACTGTGGGTGATGGAAGAAAAGTGAAGATTTATGATTTTAAATCTCAGAAAAACACCTATAATGCCAGTAATGCAACCAAGAATATTACGGATGATTATGACATTAACAGCTATAATTATAAACATCCTAAATATAATTCTGTAGCAGGATATCCAAATCTGGATTACAACCCAGATGACGGTGTTATTGTAGGCGTTCTGGCTAATTATACGGTAAACAATTTTATCCGCGATCCTTTTACTCAAAGACATAGCTTAAAAGCTAATTTTTACACCGCCACAGCAGGATTCAGCCTTACGTATAAAGGTGTATTTAAAAAAGCCATCTCAGGTTGGGATATCAATCTTGATGCATTTTATACGACTCCAAGATTTTCTCAGAACTTCTTCGGACTTTCCAATGAAAGTGATTATGATAAAGAAAATACCGAAAGGGAATACAACAGAGCCAGAATTTCCAAATTCAACTTTTCTCCTTCCATCTCACAGAAAAGCTGGATGAATCTCAGCCATCAGTTTCAATTGACTTTTGAAGATAATAAAGTACAGAGAAAAGCTGACCGCTTCATCAATCAGTCTCCGGATGTAAGACCTGGTGTATTTAATAGCCAGCAGTTTGTGGGAGCCAATTATACATTTGGCTATAAAAATGCTGATAACGCAGCCTTCCCTACTCTTGGGCTGGAATTTATGCTTAATGCAGACTGGAAAGCAACCCTTTCTGATTTTAATAAAAACTTTGTGACTCTAAAAGGAAGACTTGCCATTGATCACAGAATTGATAAAAAAGGAAAATTTGTATTTGCCAACGCCAGCAATGTTATGTGGATAAATAATAATAACTTTGAGTTCTACCAGGCTGCTGCTATCGGCGGCAACAACGGAATGAGAGCTTTCAGAAATGAAAGATTCTCAGGAAGGTCCTATTTTACAAATAATTCTGAGATCCGATGGGACTTTGGAAGAATAAGAAATAATATTGCTCCGGCAAACATGGGGATTCTTATCGGATATGATGTCGGACGGGTTTGGAATGATAATGAAAATTCCAGAAAATGGCATCAGTCAGCCGGTGCCGGGGTATGGCTGAGTATTGTAGAAATGATGTCTGCAAGGTTAAATTATTTCTATGGTTCAGATGGCGGAAGACTATCTGCAGGGATAGGAATGAAGTTTTAAACAGATTCGTCTGTAAAGAAATTATTCCAAACTTACTTTTGGATTAAAATTTAAATTAATATAAAGTACTGTTTAATAAGATTTTAAAGTATAATTTAAAATAAATATTAAAAAAATCCAATTTAAATAAAATTTAATATTTCAAATTTTCAACTCACATTTTTTAATGATAAAATAAATATGGCTTTTAAATAAAAGCCATATTTTCAGCTATATAAGTCAAAAACACACATAGTTTAATATGATTATCAATTATTTAAAAATTTGACATTTTAAAAACATTTTATATTTGCCGCAACAAAAAAATCAGCAAATGATGAAAAAGAAGCTATTGTATATGGTATTATTTATCATATTCGTAAACTTAAATGCACAGATAGGGATTAAAACATCAACACCTCAAAATACACTGCATGTCAACGGTTCCCTTCAGGTTGTTAAAGATCTTAATGTAGGAGGAGATGACAGAACAAAAGGAAATTCCGGAAACAAAGGTGAGGTCTTAATGTCAAACGGAGCAGGTAATGCACCGGTTTGGAAGACCATTGAATCTGAAAACTTTCTGAAGGTAGTATTTGTTGGAAACAAGACTGATATCAGTCCGGCAAGTGGTAGCTATACGGGAACACATTCTACTCCGGTAAGTACTCACGAAAGTTATTCACAGACGTATGTTTTTAATGTAAGTAATAAAATTGATACAGCTTATTTAACATATAATTCAACCACTGGACTTTTCACAGTAGTAAAGCCCGGGTTCTATAATATTGTGCCTTATGCAACCTATGATCTTAATTTAAATCCATCCGGACAGACGGCAGGTACAGCCAATTCTTATATACAAAAGGTTTCTCCGGCACTTACAACACTTGCAGGCATATCTACCGGTCATGGTGAGCGTACGACAGGATTGAATCATAATCTTTCATCCATTAACTTTTTTAATGCAGGCGAGACCTTCAGAATACGCTGCCGGTATACTCAGGATTTCAGATTATCAAGTGGTAATATTCATATTTCTTACCTTACTCCCTAGTCTATAAAACGTCAATCACTTTAATACTTTCATATATTTAAAAGCCCCGCAGATTTTCTCTTCGGGGTTTTATTTATTTTTTATAAAGAAAAAGTATACACATTTCCCCCTTCATCTTTCACTTTCTCATCTGCAATCATTAATGTTTTATCATCTAGGAAAACAACAGCTTCTTTCTGGGAATTATGATTCAATGGAATTTTCTGAATCTTGGCTGAATTAAAATCATCAGCTGTAAATCCTGTAAGAACATGAACATTTTTATGGGTCATCAATACAATTTTATCTTTAGTACTGTTGATAGTGGCAGATGTAATGGCTGCATCATTATAACCTCCCTGAAGTTTCAATGTTCCTACCAGCTTTGCTTCAAAATCGCCAGCTTTATTAGGCACCTGGAATACAAGGAAAGTTCCGTCGAAGCCTTTGCTTCTGTTTTTAGTAAACAGGTAGAAATTTCCATTCATCTCAACAAAAGCTTCACAGTCATAAAGCAGATATGATTTTTTCGGAGGAAATTCCGTCTGTCCCTGATAATGAAATTTTGTTGTCTGAACAACTTTGGTAACAGTTTGTCGACTGTCTTTTAAATCTGTTTTTAAGATTGCCAGATCCTGTCTGTTATTATCATTATTTCCAAAGTCTCCAATATAAATATTTCCTTCAGGGTCAGAAATGATATCTTCCCAGTCTGTATTTTCTGCATTTTCTACCGGAATTTTTGCCTGCATATCTCCCTGATCACTCAAGCCGTATATTGCATTTTTATTTCCTCTGTCTTCAATTACCCAGATCGTTTTCTTATCTTTTGACAAAGTAATTCCGGAAACCTCCTTCAACTTTTTAGGTAAGGAGAACTGTATTTTTAGTTTATCTTCTTTAGCAGAGGAATTCTGAGCTTTTGGATTACAGCTCATTAAAAGCAATGCAGGTAACATAAGAAAACGTAACATATTATTTTTATTTTTTGTAATTGAATGTAAGAAGCATTAATTGTTCCAATCGGGAATTATGAAAGTTTTTTCGCTTTTTCCCAAAGAACATCCATTTCTTCCAGAGACAGATCTGCAAGTTTCAGATCCTGTTCCTCTGCAAGTCCTTCCATCTTTTGAAACCTTGAAATAAACTTAAGATTGGTTCTTTCTAAAGCCGAATCCGGATTGATTCCTGAAATCCTGGCATAATTAATCAAAGAGAAAAAAACATCACCAAGTTCCTGTTCTTTTTTATCCAGATCTGTCTCAGCATGAAACTCCTGAATCTCCTCATCTACCTTTTTCCAGGCATCTTCTGCATCATGAAACTCAAAACCGATTCCTTTTACCTTATCCTGGATTCTGTAAGCCTTTACCAGACTTGGCAGACTTTTCGGAACACCTCCTAAAATAGACTTATTCCCTTCTTTCAGTTTTAATTTTTCCCAGTTCTGCTTCACTTCTTCTTCATCTTTTACTTCAGTATCTCCGTAGATATGGGGATGGCGGAAGATCAATTTTTCATTCAAAGAATTGATAACATCTGCAATATCAAAACTTTCTTTTTCAGAACCGATTTTAGCATAGAAAACAAGATGAAGCAGGACATCGCCCAGTTCTTTCTTTATCTCCTGTAAATCGTTCTGCAAAATAGCATCTGAAAGTTCATAGGTCTCTTCAAGGGTAAGATGACGAAGGGATTCTAACGTCTGCTTCTGATCCCACGGACATTTTTCACGCAAATCGTCCATAATATCCAGTAATCTTCCGAATGCTTCTAGTTTCTCCTGTTTCGTATTCATAAATAATGGGAAATTCAATCTTATACAAATGTAAGGGTTATTCGGGCATCATTACAAACGTTGGAAGTAAAAGTTACGGAGTGCAGAATTTAGGATAAATTAGGCGGTAAACCTAACAGGTTTCGAAAACCTGTTAGGTTTGAAAATATTAGCATGCAATTATCTTTTGTCTGAAAAAACGAAAAAACCTTGTCCGGAAATTCCAGACAAGGTTTTATATTTTTAATTCAGAATGAATTATCCTTGTTTTCTGTGTGTGCTCTTCGGAGCTGATTTTGCAGCTGAAGTCGCTTTTACTTTTGGAGCAGCTGGCTTTTCAGTTTTTGGAGCCGCTTTCTTAGCTTCTTTTTCAATGCTTACTTCTTCTGTTGCAGGCTCACCTTCTAAAGTTTCAGGTTCTGCTTTTACAAAGCTTTCAGGAGTAATATATCCAGCTTTTTGAAGGATGTTGTACCACTGAGCTAATTTCTTGATGTCAGAAGAATATACTCTTTCTGTATCATAGTTAGGAAGAGACGCCAGCATGAAATCTTTCAGTTCTGCCTCAGAAGATTTGTGAGAAATTGTTTCCTTATAATCATTGTTCTTAGCAATATTTTCAAATACTTCAAACAAAGGAACTTCTTTCTCGAATGTAAACATGGCAATATTGTCCAGTAAACTTACCTGGCTTGAGTTTCCAATGCTTACTTTTTTCTTTGAGGTAACATCTTCAATAATGAATCCGTTTCTTAATTGAGAAACTAATTTGAAAAGTCCTGGTTTTCCAGAAATTGAAATTATTTTTTCTAACAGCATAATTTTATTTTTTGTAAATTCTGCAATCAGCACTAGCTTTTTGCTTTTTATTATTCTTTTTAATCCTTGTTTAAATTATTTTGGAAATCTCATTTTGTAACCGATGCTTACATCACCCTGAGAGATTTTTGTCAGCTTACCTTTCACCAGTTTCTTCTTCAGAGCACTCAGGTGGTCAGTAAACAGAATCCCTTCAATATGGTCATATTCATGCTGAATTACGCGGGCTCTAATATCGGAAAAAGTTTCTGTATGTTTCACAAAATTTTCGTCATAATATTCAATAACGATTGTGCCTTTTCTTTTCACATCTTCTCTTACATCCGGAATAGAAAGACAGCCCTCATTGAACTTCCATTCTTCACCTGATTCTTCAAGAATCTGAGCATTGATGAAAACTTTTTTAAACTCTGCCAGCTCATCCTTAATATCTTCATAATCCTCATCTTCTGCAAGAGGTGTCACATCTATTACAAACAGACGGATATCCAAACCAATCTGTGGCGCAGCAAGACCTATGCCATTTGCACTGTACATGGTTTCGAACATATTATCTATCAGTTCCTGTAATCCGGGATAATCTTTGTCTATATCTTTTCCTACTTTTCTCAAAACAGGATCCCCAAAAGCTCTTATCGGTAAAATCATCTTAATCTTTGTTCTAAAAAATTCTGCAATATGATAGTTGCGCTTACTTTATCTATTAATCCTTTTTCCTGCCTCTTCTTCTTATTCTTTCCACTTTGGGAAATAAAAAATGAAGCCATTTTTGAGGTAAATCTTTCATCAAAGCGGTGAACTGCAATATCCGAAAATTCTTTTTTAAATTCTTCAATGAATTTTAAAATATCGGTTTCCACTTCTGAAATATTTCCTTTCAAATCTATGGGAAGCCCAATGACTACCTCATCAACCTTGTTTTCACTGAAATATTTTTTCAAAAATTCCATCAAAGAACGGTTCTCTACAGTCTCCAGTCCGCTGGCTATAATCTGCATGTCATCTGTTGCAGCGATGCCACAACGAGCCTTTCCGTAGTCTATTGCAAGGATTTGTCCCATAAGTCTGCAAATTTAGTAAAATTTACTGATTTTATTCATAACGCAGTTTTTTTATGTAAATCATGTTTTATTCCATTATTTTTTTTATAATTTTAATCTTCCAAAAAACAATTATATGAAGAAACTCATCCTCGTAAGACATGCGAAAAGCGACTGGCCGGAGGAAACGGAGGACTTTGACAGACCTTTGGCAGACAAGGGTCTGGAGGATGCTATGCACATGTCCAGATTTCTGAAAAGCAATAATATTTCCATTGACTATTTTGTGTCCAGCCCTGCGGTACGCGCACTGAATACCTGTAAGATTTTTAATCAGACCTATCAGCTAGATTGTTCTACTGATGAAAAACTATATAACCCATCGGAAAGAAGCTTTGAATCTGTAATTTATGACCTGGATGACAATCTGAATTCCGTTGCGCTCTTCTCTCACAATAACGGAATTTCCAATTTTGCCAATTCCATTTCTGAGGATATTTTCCATTTTCCCACCTGCGGAGTTGCCGGTTTTGAAGTAGACTGCCAATCGTGGTCAGAATTTGACGGAGCCAAAAAGAAACTTCTGTTCTTTTATGAGCCCGGGAAAATATAACTTTACTTTTCTGTTTTTTTATGCTGTCCTATCCGTTCTTCTTTTCTCCTGCCAGAAACAGAAGAGAACTTATTTTGAATCTATTGCACTGAATGATATAAAGCTTTCTGCGTCCCCAAAACCCGGAAGCTGGCGGTATAATCATGATGAACATTTTCAGACATTTGAAGATTTTAAGAAATCAAAAAAGATAAAGCCCACACGTGGAAAAAATACGATTTACCTTCAACCCATCGGAACATTTGATGATCTGCAGAAAAAAGAAATAGCCCTTACAAAAGAATATTTAAAAATATATTTCCAGCTGGAAACAAAGATACTTCCTGTTTTACCTAACAGCATTTTCCCTAAAAAGGTTAAAAGAATTTCAAAAGAAGGGCAGGAACAAATATGGGCGGGTTATGTATTGGATAGTTTTTTAATCAAAAGAAAACCCAAAGATGCAGTAGTGTTCATGGGAATTACAGAAAGAGACCTTTACCCGATACCTGAATGGAACTATGTTTTTGGATTAGCATCCTATGAAAACGGCGTTGGAGTTACTTCAATATACAGATTTGCAAATGGACATTTAACAGATTCTAATTTTAATGAAAGTCTGTTAAGGCTTATGAAGATCAGTTCTCATGAAATCGGACATATGTTTGGAATCACTCACTGTCTCAATGCCAATTGTGTAATGAACGGAACCAATACTCTTTCCGAAACTGATTTTCATTATGCAAGAGCCTGCTCACTCTGCCAGAGAAAACTCAACTCCAGCATTCCTTATAACAACAAAAAGAGATTGCTTGAATTAAAAGGGTTCTTTGAAAAGCATCATCTTAATTCAGAGCTCTCTCTTGCTGAAAAGGATATCAACCTACTACCCTGAAAGTTATTCTCTACTCCTTTTTATTAGATATCTCTTTCAGATACCGATTATAGTTCATATAAGGTTCATTAATTCTGTTATTGGGTTTTAAATAAAGTATTCCCTCTTTATTATCCAAAATTACATTAAACTGACTGAGAATCTGATTTCCGAATAAAGTTGGTCGGCCTGTCGGTTTTAAAGGATCTGCAGCATTTGTTACAATATCTTTAAATTCTCTTCCTGCCATAAAAGCATTGAGCCGAATTAGTTTTCTTTCATTCACCATTTGCAGTTCTTTCAGATTTTTCCAGTTTTCCCCTTGGCTTGTAAAATCATCCCCAATAAGCATCGTTCCTTCTCTTCCTGTATCAAAAAGAAACCAAAAAGAATATTTTTTATTGTCCTGAGTAAAATCAACTTTGAATTTTGGACGGTTTTGTTCATAGAATACTTCCTGCTTCTTAAACTCTTTAGCTTTAGCAGGTAATTGATTATGAATGACCATCATTTTCCTATCGTAATCGATCTCAATAATTTTATCCCTGAAAAAGCCATTCCCTACAATCAAGTCTTCATCCTGTTTCATATTTCCCACTTCAGTAAGAGGAACATCTCTCCAAACCGCATCTCCAATTTGTAATTTGTTTCCAGAACTTTTACGAGCTTCATTTACCCCTTGTGTATTACTTATTGTTGTTTTATCTGTAAAAGAAAGTTGAAGTTTCTCTGAAGAAAGTTTATTAACACATGATGTTCCAGCTCCCAGATCAAATTGTATATTTACTTCTTCTTTTTCATTCAGAAGTCCTTTAAAATAAATTCTGGACCCTGTTATTGTAAAGGGGATTTCCAGAGGAGAAGGTTTATTTTCATTTTGTTTAAGAGAGATAAAGGAAGGATCTTCTTTAGCCATAATACGAACGAAGCAACTGTCTTTCTCATTAAGCAGCACTATTAAATCATAGCTTTTCCCATACTGAGTATTAAAACTTTGTTTTCCCTGATCTGTAATCAGTACTATCTTGCTTTTTTTATAGGGCAAATTGGTATAATAGATATCAGGTTTTATTCTGGGATCCAGTTTCCAATTTACTTTAACATGGGTTCCATCATAAATAATACTCTTATCACTTGTTGCCCTTATAACAGGAATCCGCTTTTGTGCAGATATCACTTCCAAGCATCCTGTTGAAAAGAAAAGAAGTATAAAAGTGATTGTAAAAAATTTGTTTTCCATAGCTATAATAGTTAATTCACAACCAACACAACACATTCATTTACAAAACAATAAATCCATATTATTTTACATTTAAAGTTATAAAATAATATGGATTTATTTATTCTTCCTTAAAAAAGTTTATTTTCTCTTCAGATCCAGATCATCAAAATCAAAACTAAAGTCTGTTACATCTGAAATTGCCTTCAATCTTGCAGACTCTGCCTTTCCGTTTTCATCATAACTGAAAATAATATAAGCATCAGCATCATAGCTTCTGTCATCCCACTTTATAATGAATGAATTATTGGAGTAAGGAAGCAGCTCTCCTTTTAATCTTGGAGAATTCTTGCACGAAATTCTGTAGGTATCTCCCTGTTGTGCAATTTCTACATCACCAAACCATACATCATTGTATGTTCCTGTAAACTGTTCTGCTTTGGGCTGCAGTCCTTTTTCTTTTTTAAATGCTTCAGATTTAGCATAAGCATCTTTCTTTTGTTTATTGAATTCAGCCTCCATTTTAGACATTCTTTCTCCATAGGTTTTCAGCCAGTTTCTGTCTGCTACGCCAAGATAAGAATCTTTTACCGTATTCGTAATGGTATTGAAAGCTGCTCCAGATTGCTGGTTCGTCAATACTACAATTCCCAGTTTCATATCCGGAATTAAAGTAAACTGGGTAACCGTTCCGATTAATCCTCCCGTATGCTGTACCTGCTTGTGCCCTTTAACGTCACTTAAGAACCACCCTAAACCATATCCGTAGAAACTGGTATCATAAGGATTTTTTGCCGCTACTCTGTCCGGAATCTGTAAACTCCACAATTGTTGAGCATTCTTATCTGAAACCAGTTTTTTTCCATCTTTAGTAGTGAAATTATTTAGAAGGCATTCAGCCCATGTAGTCATGTCTTTAATGTTACTCATAATTCCTCCTGCAGCATTGGCGGTTTCGTTCCAGTCATGAGGAACAGCTATTGCTTTTCCTTCTACAGGTGCGTGCGCATCAATTTTATTCGCTACAGATTTTGCTCTGTTGTAGCTTCCAAAACTTGAGGTCATTCCTACAGGTTTCATAATTCTTTGCTCAATAAATTCAGCCCAGCTTAATCCGGAGATCCTGTGAATCACTTCTCCAGCCACAATGAACATGATGTTATTATAATCCAGTTTCGTTCTGAAAGGATTTTCGGGTTTCAGATATCTCACATTGTGAACGATATCGTTAACCGTTAAATTTCCTCCTTCCGGAAAGAACATAAGATCTCCCTGGCCAAGTCCTAATCCTGCTCTGTGGGTAATAAGATCTTTGATCGTTACATTTTGAGAAACGTAGGGATCATACATTTGAAACTCAGGAATATATTTTGAAACTTTATCGTCCCAGTTCAACTTTCCTTCATCTGCCAGGATTGCTAATGCCGTACACGTAAAACCTTTTGAGTTGGAAGCAATTCCTACCAACGTATTATCATCCATTGGCTGTTTGCTGGTAAGAGAACGCACACCAAACCCTTTGGAATAGATCACTTTACCGTCTTTTACAATTCCCACCGACATTCCCGGTACATCAAAAGTTTTCAGGGTATTCTGGATCAGTTCGTCCAGCTTTTTTTCTTCTACCTGCGCATTGACCAATCCTACAGTTAAAAGAAAAATGAAAAAAGAAAGTTTCTGTTTCATTGTTTATTTTAATTTTCCCAAATTTACTAAATAATAAGCGATGCTAATTTTAGCCGCGTTAAAACTTTACAATAAATCAGTTGTATTCATGAAAAAGCCTATTTGTATCTGTATTTTCTCCCTTTTTGCTGCCACCACAATTAAAGCTCAGGACAAAACAGCCAATCCATTGCTGTTACAAACCTGGAATTTGAATAAAATGGACACCTATATTTATACTTATGAAAAACAGGATGGTTTTGAGGCCAGAAGAGAAGGAATCAGATTTCAGAAAAACGGAAAGATCACAGGAAATCTGATCAAATCTACCTTAAAATATGATGCTCTGGAAGAACCTGTGACTAAAAACGAAAAGGCAGACCGCTACATCGGAAGCTGGAAAAAAGCTTCAGATTCTACAGTGACCATTGTATTTCCTTCCAATACCAATATGACAGGCACTTTTGTTATTACAAAACTTACGGAGAATCAGCTGAAACTAAAAAAGGTTTTCAGTGCGGATATAGAAAAGAAAATGGATTCTATCCGAAAAACAAAAAATATTACAGATTAAGAGCCCGACTCAGTTTATGAAGCTTCTTTATATTTGCAATCTTAAAAATAGTAAAATGACACTAAACAGATTATTGGCTTTCTTCTTACTGATGATAAGCTGTAATTTATATTTTTCCCAGGACGTATCCATTAAAGATGATAAAGTTTTACTGGATGGGAAACAGATTCTGAAAGCAGAAAAGATCAATGTAGCCCAGTATTCCTTTTTCTCTATGAAAGATGATGAAGAAGTTCTTCTTTACCGGTATATGGATAATGAAACGCCAAGGTATGTAAATGATGATTATTTTATCCTGAATTTTCTTACTGAAAAAACAAAAGTAGAATCGACGGATATGACCAAAATATCCAATTTTATGAATTCGAAAAAAGGAATGGAAAAACTGGTAAAATGGTTACTGAAAGAAAGAGTGATCAATCACGACGGGGAACTTAATCCTGAGCGTGTAGCCATATTCAAAGATAAATATCACGAAAATATTACTGAAAGAACCTTTAGATAATGACCAAAATCCTTCTCCTCTCCGACTCTCACTCCTATATTGATCACAGGATCCTGGAATATGCTTCTCAGGCCGATGAAATCTGGCATTGTGGAGATTTCGGAAGTCTGGATGTGATTGAACAGCTTGAAAAAATAAAACCTCTGAAGGGAGTTTACGGAAATATTGATAATTCCAAAATTCAGGCAGAGTTTCCCGAGGTTAACCGTTTCTTTTGTGAAAAACTGGAAGTTCTGATGATTCATATCGGAGGATATCCCGGGAAATACTCACCTCTTGCGAAGAAAGAAATTGCAGAACAGCCCCCGAAGTTATTTATTTCAGGACATTCTCATATTCTGAAAGCAATGTACGATGAGAAAAACAAGCTTCTTCACCTCAATCCCGGTGCGTGTGGAAAACAGGGCTGGCATAAAGTAAGAACAATGATGCGCTTTGTAGTAGATGGTGAAGAGATCAGGGATCTGGAAGTTATTGAATTGGGGCCGAGGGTGTGATAAAGCACGTAAAAGTTGGAGTGTTTGAGAGTTTGAGAGTAAAGGAGTTTGTTTTCTATATCTTTTACTTTCTACCTTTGTACAATAATTGACTCAGAGGAGACTTGAAAATATGAAAATCGGCGATAAGGTTTCGGTAGTAGACGAAGATTTAAGCGGAATAGTAACTTCCGTGAAGGGAAATATTGTCGTTTTTAAAGATGAATATGGCTTTACCCATCAGTATCCCAAAGAAAAGCTGGTTCCGAAAGATGCTGATCTGTATGAAAATATAAGAATTTTAAGGAAAGCAGAACCCAAAAAAATTATTTCTAAGAAACATCAGAAAAATCATTTGGTTCTGGACCTGCATTTTCATAATTTGGTAAAGAATCCCAATGACTATGACAGCTTTGAAAGACTGTTTATTCAAAAGGAAAAACTGATTGAAGTACTGGAGTTTTGCAGGAAAAATAACCTGAAGAGGCTGGAAATTGTTCATGGTATTGGTGATGGTACTTTACAGCGGATGGTTCGGGATGTACTGGAAAGCCAGGTCAATATTGATTTTTATAATAAGGAAATACTTCACCATCAATCAGGTGCGGTAATGGTAGAATTTCACTAAATTTGCAGGAATTGAAATATGAACGTACTTAATTTACTTTTTACCAAAGACGGATTAATCTGCCAGATTGTTAAAAACAAAAACATCCTGGAGGAAAAGTCTTATTTCGTTACTGAAGAGACACCAGCCAATCTTATTGAACAGAAGCTGGACGAAGTTCTTATCAAGCAGCGCTATGAAGAAATCCATGTGATTTCAGCATTTAATCACTTTACCCTGATGCCGGAAGGTTTTTCCGAGCATGATGCAGGATTTGATCTGATTGCCTTCAATGCTCCGGCTGACAGAGAGAAGGAGGAACTGATGCTCTCCATCAACAAAAAATTCAATATTCAGTTTTATTATACTTTCCCGAAAAGCTATTATAAAAAAATAAAGGAACTTGCCGTGCCTGCCCATTTTAATTTCTCAGGTGAAAAGTTTTTAAGCTCAATCAATAATAAAACCAGTAAAGAAATTCACATCAACCTCTATCATAATCAGTGTGAATTTTTTGCGATTGACAATAAGAAAATTATTCTTTATAATAATCTGGATGTCAATTCAGAAGTAGATTTTCTTTACTTCATTATGTTTACATTAAGCAAAATCGGTTTCGGAATTAATGAAACCAGCTTTTATGCTTATGGAGAAACTACGGAAAATGAAACATTTATTTCTGAACTTCAGAAGTTTGTTAAAAACCTGAAAATTGTTTTTGACAACATTCCCAACAAGAATTTTATACTTAATTAGGTTGCAGGCAAAAGGTAATAGAAATTAAAACACATTCACCTGCCACCTATAATCTACCACCTAACCTCTAACAAAAATATGTTCAGAATAATATCAGGCAAATGGAAAGCCAAAAAAATTGCCGCTCCCAAGAACTTTGAAGTAAGACCTACCACCGATTTTGCGAAAGAGGCTTTATTCAGCATTCTGGAAAACAAATACGATATGCAGTCGATCTCCGTGCTTGATCTTTTTGCCGGAATTGGCTCTATTACCCTGGAATTTGCTTCCAGAGGAGGTCAGAATATAACTTCTGTGGAAATGAATCCAAAGCATACGGCATTCATCAACGCTACTGCTTCCGAGCTTGATATGGCACTCCAGATCAATGTACAGAGAGGAGATGTTTTTGACTGGCTTAAAAAATTCAGAAATAAAAAGTCATTTGAGATTGTTTTCTCTGATGCGCCTTTCGAAATGGAAGAGAAAAAATATCACGAGCTTATCTCTCTGGTCTTAAACAATAAATACCTGAAAGAAAATGGAGTTCTGATTGTAGAGCACCAAAGCCGTATGAAATTCGATCACCCTAATTTAATAGACACCCGAAAATACGGAAACGTAAGTTTCAGTTTTTTTGAACCGAATAAAGAAGATAATCAGGAACTCTAATTCCTGATTATTTTTTTTGAGATAACCGGAGCTTCTTCACCCCATTTTGTAATGGCTTCCAGAACAGGCAATAAGGTTCTTCCGAAGTCTGTTAATTCATATTCCACCACTAAAGGAGGTTTCTCTGTAAAAACTTTTCGGTCAACAATTCCATCTTCTTCCAGTTGCTTTAGCTGTAGGCTGAGGGTTCTTTCTGTAATGGTAGGAATTGACTTTCTTAATTCATTATATCGCTTAGCGCCATCAATCAAATGGTGTAAAATTACTGCTTTCCATTTGCCTCCTATAAATTTCATCGTAACACTGGTACAGCACGGGTAGGATTTATTATCTATGGTATACATTTTTATACTATCATTTTTTACCGTTATTGCAAAGTTAGGAAACTTAAATTAATTTTGTAACTATAAAAATGATAGTATAAAATTATGAACTTTTTAGAGCAAATGAAAAACAGGTATACTGTAAAAAAGTATAACCCACAGGGAAAAGTTACTGAACAGCAGGTTGCAGAGCTTAAACAAATTTTAAACCTCAGTCCGTCTTCTATCAACAGCCAGCCATGGAATTTTATATTTGTAAATGATCCGGAGCTGAAGCAGCAATTAGGGGACAAATCTTATTTTAATAAGGAAAAAGTATTGGAAAGCAACTACATCATTGTTTTCCAGGTGATCAAAGATATAGAGAACTTTGAAAAACAAATAGAAGAAAATCTTCCGGAAGGTGCTGTTAATTATTACCGGACGATGGTAAAACCTAAAGGTGAAGAGGCTGTAAAATCCTGGCTGCGTCATCAGGTGTAT
Organism: Chryseobacterium gleum; assembly: GCF_900636535.1. Taxonomy (NCBI): domain Bacteria; kingdom Pseudomonadati; phylum Bacteroidota; class Flavobacteriia; order Flavobacteriales; family Weeksellaceae; genus Chryseobacterium; species Chryseobacterium gleum. Next base: position 4,304,029 of record NZ_LR134289.1, on the reverse strand, counting down.
TTGTCATTGGGAGTACTTTTATCTGCCTGTGCTGCCATGGGTATAGATTCCACTCCAATGGAAGGAATTGAACCTGATGGATATGATGCCGTGCTGAATAATGAAAAATATGAAACCTTATTCGCAGTAGCGATCGGGGAAAGAGACGAGACAGATGCCAATCAGCCTAAATTCAATCCAAAAAAAAGACTGAATGCTGAGAAAGTAATTGTGGAAGCATAATTAAAACACAAGTTTCACAAATTATTTCCCCCATGACACTAAGAAAAAAGTCTGCTTCGATGTGAGGCAGACTTTTTATTTATAATACTTTCAATTCTAAATCAATTGTTTTCCCGAAGAACTTTTTAGAGATCTTTTCAAAATTCTTGGTAAGATCTGAAAGATAGAAATGATAATTCGGTTTGGGATTGTTCTCGTTTAAAAGATGGTACTTATCCATGATAATCTTCAGATGATTGGCAACAATATTTGGAGAGTCTATTACCCGTACCCTGTTTCCGTAATACTGCTTGATTTCATCTATTAAAAGAGGATAATGGGTACAGCCCAGAATCAACGTTTCAATATTTTTAAGCTTACTGTTGCTTAAATAATTGTAAATAATAGCATGGGTAATCGGATGGTTTTTAAAACCTTCTTCAATGGCAGGTACCAGCAATGGTGTTGCCAACTCGTCCACTTTGATCCATTTATTATGCTTGCGGATACTCTTTTTATACAGTCCTGAATTTACAGTCGCTTTAGTTGCAATAACTCCAACATTATTGTGGATTTCGTAAGATACTTTTTCAGCTACAGGATTGATAACGTCTATTACAGGCACTCTTCCTGCAACAGACTGCATTACTTCATTCAAAGCATTAGCGGTTGCCGTATTACAGGCAATTACAATTGCTTTGCAGTTCTGTTCCAGCAGAAAATTGGTAATCTTTGTAGAATATTCAATGATGGCTTCCCTGGATTTTTCTCCGTAAGGAAGGTGCTTTGTATCTCCAAAGTAAATCAGATCTTCATTAGGAAGAAGTCTTTTGATTTCTTTGGCAACGGTAAGACCTCCTACTCCACTGTCGAAAATTCCGATAGGCTGGCTTGGTGAAAGATGTGAATAATCTTGTTTTTTCGTTTTCAAATGAGTTGAAATTTTATACAAAAATAGTGAATTTTATGGCATACTGTATACATGCAGACATTATACAATAAACAAATCTGAAGCAATTCCATCTGCCATAAACCAATGCTTCTCCGGAATTTTCAAATGATCATTTTCAATGATTAAAATACCTTCTTGCATTTTTGGTTTGATTTCCGTTTGAAAATGTTCCAGAAGTCTATCCGAAAATTTGGTTTTCAGACTTTCAATATCTACTCCCCAAATGGTACGCAGGCCGATCATGATCATTTCATTAAACTGATCTTCCATAGAAAGAATTTCTTCTTCCTTAGCCAGTAATTTATCATTAAGCTTCTTAATATACTGCTGATTGTTGGCAACATTCCAGCTTCTGACATCAAATCCGTTGTAGGAATGTGCCGAAGGGCCTATTCCCAGATATTCTTGATACTTCCAGTATGAGGAATTGTGCCGAGAATAGAAACCGGGTTTTGCAAAATTGGAAACTTCGTAATGTTCAAAACCATGATCTTTTAAAAAGTCTGATAAATAATAGAATTCTTTATTTTGTTCTTCTTCTTTAGGACTTTTTACCTTTCCTTTTGCAATCCAGTTTTCCAAAGCAGTTTTAGGCTCTACGGTCAAAGCATACGACGAAATATGAGGAACTTCTAAAGCGATAGTTTTGTTAAGGTTTTCTTTCCAGATCTCAAGATTGGAAGTGGGCGAACCATAGATCAGATCAATACTAAGGTTTTCAAAGCCGAAATCCTGGGCGCGCTTGATAGAGCTTTCGGCCTCTGACGCATTGTGAGCTCTGTTCATTAATTTTAAATCCTCTTCAAAAAAACTTTGTGTACCGATGGAAAGCCTGTTTACGGGTGTTCCCGCAAGCTGTTTTAAAAAGTTTTTATCCAGATCATCAGGATTGGCTTCCAGTGTAATTTCTATATCTTTTTCAAAGCTGAAATAACGTAATGTTTCATCTATTAAAGAACTGATTTCATCCACAGAAAGAATAGAAGGGGTTCCGCCTCCGAAATAAAGGGATTTCAGATTTTTGTTTTGCAATTCATCTTTTCTCAGCAATATTTCAGTTTTCATGGCACGAAGCATTTCATCCTTAAAATTCAGGGATGTTGAAAAATGAAAGTTACAATAACTGCATTTTTGCTTACAGAACGGAATGTGAATGTATATCATAAAAAAAGCTCTGAAATTTTTCAGAGCTCAAATTTATTTAAATTAAATTGATTAGTATCTAAATCCTCTCACATTAATAAAGTTGTCGAAGTTATATCCCAGACCAATCATGAAGCTGTTTCCTCCATAACTTTGGATATCAGATAATCCAAGGTTATAGGTAGCTCCGATCATGAATTTATTGAATCTTACTTTTACAATTGGAGAAATACTCAGGTCCTGATTGTCAAATCTGTTCTGAACCGTTCTGTAGCTTACCCCGAAAGAGAATGCGTTGATATCATTGGAGAATGTCGCCATCAGGTTCCAGTCGATCATTCTTGTTGAGTTTGTATTAAGGTTGATCAATGCTGACGGTGCAATTGTAATATTATCAGCAATGTTCCAGTTGTATCCTAAGTTTAGGAAGAATTTAATTGGAGAAGGTTCGTAGTTGTTTACGATAGAAGCATCATTACTTAATGCAATGTCATTTACGGAAACACCTCCGAATAAACCTCTGTAGGTAGCAGCCAAACCGAAGTTCGCATATACCATGAAGATATTACTTTCCTCCCCTCTTAATAACGGGTCACCTCCTTCTTCAGTATTGATTTTTGAATAGTCAAAATTCATGTTATAGAAGTTAACACTTGTACCAAAAGAGAACTGGTCTTTTCTGTCTCCTTCGCTACTTAGCGGAATAAAATATGAAGCACCAGCCGTAATACCACCCGCAGAGATCGGTCCGTTACTGTCTCTGAATACGGAAATACCAGCACCTACTCTATCAAAGATATTCGCATTGATCCCGATTGACTGTACATTCGGAGAATTACTGAATTTTGAAAATTGTTGTTGATAATTGGCGTTGAGCTGTACGTAATCTGTTTTTCCGTATTGAGCTGGGTTGAACAGGAACTCACCATCCAAAAGATATTGCTGATAGTATGGTAGTGATTCTTGTGCTTTGTATGCATTTGACAAAAGAGCTAAACATACGATAGCATATAGTTTTCTCATAACAAATCTTGATTTCAATTCAACAAATATAAAAAAATTCTCAATATATTTTTAGTTTTCCAAATAATTTCTCCATTTTTTTACAGCATCCGCCATATCTTTGGGCATTGGGCTCTCAAAATATAATTCCTTCTTTGTTGTTGGGTGTATAAATCCGAGGGTATGTGCATGAAGGGCATGTCTTGGCAAAATTTCAAAAACATTTTTAATAAATTGCTTGTATTTCGGAAGATTTACCCCTCTTAAAGGAGTATGTCCTTCATATCTTTCATCATTAAACAAAGTATGCCCTATATGTCTGAAGTGCGCTCTGATCTGGTGTGTTCTTCCCGTCTCCAGCTTACACTCTACCCAGGTCATGTATTTGAATCTTTCCAACACTTTATAATGCGTTACTGCGTGTTTTCCCTGGCTGCCGTCTTCATAAACAGACATTTGCATCCTGTTTTTAGGATGCCTTCCGATATGGCCTCTTATGGTTCCTTCATCTTCCTGAAGATTTCCCCATACAAAAGCCCAGTATAACCTCTTCGTGGTCCGGTTAAAGAATTGTTTTGCCAAAAAGCTCAGAGCATATTCATTCTTGGCAATGACCAGCAGTCCTGATGTATCTTTATCAATCCTGTGAACAAGCCCTACCCTGTCAAGATCGGATTTCTCACCATTCTTTTCAAAATGATACGCCAGCGCATTCACCAATGTTCCGTCCCAGTTTCCGAATCCCGGATGCACCACCATTCCTGCTTCCTTATCCACAACAACAAGGTCATCATCTTCATAAATAATATTCACAGGAATATCCTGCGGGATAATGACATTCTCTCTCGGAGGGTGCGCAAGCAGTACAGAGATCTGATCGCCGGGCTTCACACGGTAATTCTGCTTTACTGCAACTCCGTTCACGATCACGTTTCCGGCTCTGCAGGTTTGTGAAATTTTATTTCTTGAAGAATTCTGTCTGTATATTAAAAGGAACTTATCGATTCTTAAAGGTTCCTGTTTGCTGTCAACAGTGATATTAAGATGTTCATACAATCCTTTATTTTCCTCATCAATATCGATGTTTTCAATACTGTTGGAATCTAATAATTCTTCATCTAAAAAATCGTCGTTATCTTCTGACATTGTTTTATATTTTTTTACACAAAAGGCCTCAACATTTGCAGTTGAAGCCTGTATTTTTGATATTAATCTGATCTTATTCTACGACAACCTTCTTGGCTTTCGGCTTTTGCGCAGGCTGTTGTGTTGTTGTGGATGCAGCCGGCTTGGCTGTATTATTTGCCGTAGCATGAGTACCATTCCCTGCAGAAGTTTTAGGCTTTTCTGCTGTTGAAGCAGCTGGTTTAACAGCTGTAGTCTGAGTTTTAGGAGTCTCTGTTTTCGGTACTTCAGGCTTTGGGGTTTCTCTTCTTGGGGCAGGAGCAGGCACTGCGGGAGCTTCATAACTTGGCTCGCTATGAACTTCTTCATATCGTACCGGAGGAAGTGAAGTATCTACTTTCATACGGTAGATAGAATTCAGCTGTTCCACTTTAGCTCTTAATTCAGCAGGAGTTTTCTTACTTGCCCAAAGGTCAATCTGCATGCCCTGGTCACGAACATCTCCGGCAGCAGGATCCTGATAATAAATGATATCAGATTCATCATTACTGCCATCTTCATGTTCTACCAATCCTACTTCAAACATACTCTTGGTAATGACAGCTCTTGCTTCTTTTACCGTAAGTCCGACAACGTTAGGAATAGAAATATTTCTCATTGGTCCGGAACCTACCACGACATCAATTACTGAGAATCTTGGTAAACGGGTACCCGGATTTACAGCATTTCCTTTATATAATATTCTTAAAAGAGCATCTTTCTGAATACTAGGCTCATAAATTGTATCACCGATTTTAAGACCTACCTGATCCAGTCTCTGGAAAGCCAGCCCGGAATATTTATTGATAACATTCGGAACAGCAATAGGAGCCCATGTTCTGGGATTTACTTTAAGCGTTACAGTTCTTCCGTCTTTTACACGGGAACCTGGCGCAGGATAAACCTGCAAAACCTGAAATGGTCTGTATTTAGGATCGTAATTGGCACTGTCTACCTCATATTCCAACCCTGTATCGTCTAATATTTTAACAGCATCATGTACTGATTTGTTTACAACATTGGGAACAGGAATTTCCTGACCATGATTAGTATGGTACTCCAACCAGCGAAATGTGAGCCATACCAACCCAACGAAAACACCGATGGCTACTACTAAATTCAGTAAAACTTTCCAATTGAAAAGTGATTTAAGCATACTTAAAAATACTTTAATTATAACCGCAAATATAGCTAATAATTTTAGAATGGACTTTTTATTTAACACAATTCATTTTTGATTTTAAAATTTGCCGATTTCCCGTATTGCATTATATAAAATGATTAAATTTGCCTTAATTGATACTATATGGTTATGAATAAAAAAAGTGTTGCCGTAGTAATGGGAGGCTATTCTGATGAATATGTCGTTTCCTTAAAAAGCGGACAATTGATTTATGATTCTCTGGACAGAAATCTCTATGACGTATATAAAGTAGTAGTTCTTAAAGATGAATGGTATTTTTTAGGAGAAAATGATAAAAAATATGCCATCAACAGAGGTGATTTTTCTGTGACTTTGGATAATGGAGAGACCTTACAATTTGATGTCTGCTTCAATATCATCCACGGAACACCGGGAGAAAACGGAATTCTTCAGGCATACTGGGACGCCATAGGTCAAAAATATACAGGCTGCGGTTTTTACCAGAGCGCGCTTACATTCAATAAAAAAGATACACTGGCTGTACTTTCAAAATATGGGATTCCTTCTGCGAAAAGCATTTATTTAAGAAAAGGTGAAGACATTAATGTAGATGAAATCGTATCAGAGCTGAAGCTTCCTTTATTTGTAAAACCTAATCAATCCGGATCTTCTCTGGGAATTTCAAAAGTAAAAGAAAAATCTGAGCTGATTGCTGCTACTGAAATTGCCTTCAAAGAAGATGATGAAATTCTGATCGAAAGTTTCTTAAACGGAATGGAAGTATCTGTAGGAGTTATTGATTTTAAAGGAGAAACCATTGTTTTAGGAATCACAGAAATTGTTCCTACCAATGAGTTCTTCGATTATGAGGCAAAATATGAAGGTGCTTCTGAAGAAATTACACCGGCTAGAATTGACGAAGAAACCACAAAAAGAGTGGAGGAAATTGCAAAAAGAGCTTACAATTCATTAGGAATGAGTGGTTTTTCAAGAAGCGAATATATTCTGATGGACGGTATTCCTTACATGCTGGAAATGAACACCAACCCTGGGTTCTCTCCTGCAAGTATTCTCCCTCAGCAGGCAAAACATTATGGAATTTCCATCATGGATCTTTGTGGAAATGAAGTAGAAAAAGCGCTTAATAAATAATAAGAAGTTAGAAATTAGAGGTTAGAAGTTAGAGATTGAATACACTTTTAACAAATAATTCACTACTCAAAATCATAACTCGTACAACATGAAAATTGCTGTTTTCCCAGGGTCTTTTGACCCGATTACACTAGGACATTACGATATTATAGAAAGAGCAGCTCCGCTATTTGATAAATTAATTATCGCTATCGGACAGAACTCTCAGAAAAAATATATGTTCCCTCTTGAAAAAAGAATGGAATTTATCCAGAATTCAGTCGCTGAATTTCCCAATGTGGAGGTAGATTATTTTGAAGGACTTACTGTGGATTACTGTTTTGAAAAAAACGCACAATACATCATCAGAGGTCTTAGAAATCCGGCCGATTTCGAGTTTGAAAAAGCAATTGCCCATACCAACAGGACTTTAGCCCACAAAAAACTGGAAACGGTATTCTTACTGACTTCTTCAGGAAAATCTTTCATCAGCAGCAGTATTGTAAGAGAGATCATTAATCACGGAGGTGAATACGAATTATTGGTTCCTGAATCCGTGAGAGTGGAGCGATAAGTATAAGCAATGAGCAATAAGTAATGAGTAATTTTGATAGAGTAGATTTTAACCAAATTTTCCGCGAAAGAACCAAAAGTTTTTCTATTGCTATCATTAGAGCGCTATCTTCATTACCTTATTCGGATGATATTTCAATAATAAGGAAACAAATTATCAGATCCGCAACTTCTGTGGCAGCCAATTACAGAGCAGTATCCAGAGCAAGATCAGATAAAGAAAAGTTTGCTAAAATGTGTATCGTAGTCGAAGAAATTGATGAAACTCAGCTTTGGCTTGAAATTATTGAAGAATTAGAATATGTAAGTCCGGAAAAAATTTTACATTTAAAAACAGAATGTGAAGAACTTGTAAAAGTTATGACGACATATAAATTTAAGCTATCGCAAATTTAATGGCATAATTTTTATTACTCATTGCTCATTATTTATTACTCATCCTGAATATATGCACGAACAGTTCAATTTTGCAATAGAAGTCCTGGGGACCATTGCCTTTTCCATGTCTGGAAGTTTTGCAGCGATGCAGAAACGGCTGGATCCGTTCGGGGTACTTATTATCGCATTTGTAACCTCTGTGGGAGGAGGAACTGTAAGAGACCTGCTTCTTGATATTCCTGTATTCTGGATGCATGATCTGCTCACATGTGGGCTGATTCTGGTAACCAGCATTTTTTCAATGGTTTTCAAATCCCTTGAAAAAAATTTCAAGGTAACCTTGTTTATTTTCGACAGCTTTGGTCTTGGCTTATTTACTATTATCGGAGTTCAGAAGGGTTTAAATGCAGGTATTCATCCCATGATCTGTATTGCATTGGGAACCATAACCGGGTGTTTCGGAGGGATAATCCGGGATATACTGCTTAACAGAATTCCATTGATTTTCAGAAAGGAAATTTACGCTACAGCATGTATTGTAGGAGGAGCAGCATTTCTTCTGATGACCAGGTATGCACCGTTTTCCTATACTTTTGTGCAGGTCTTCACTATTTTACTGATTGTTGCCATACGAACATTTGCTGTCAAATACCATTGGCAGATCCCAAAGTTCTATGGTCATGATCACAGTTCGGAAATGTAGAATCAATCTTCACAGATATAAAAAAAGCACCTCTAAGGGTGCTTTATATTTTTAAGTGACTAGAAGAATTTTCCTCTGTTTCTCATATGAGGATTATGCATATGTTTCTGCATCGTTGGCATTTTCAACTGCTCTTTCATCATTTTGATCTGATCAGTCATCATTCCTGCACTGTCTAATCTCTTTGCTTCTTCCAACAGCTTCTGCCCTTCCTGTTTTCTCCCTTTGGAAATAGCGGCTGCAGCAAGATTTAAAGTAGCCATTGCTCTGTCATGCTTCATATTCAAACCGTATTCCAATGCCTTTTTCATGAAAGGCTCTACTTTTGCAGGGTGATCCTGAGCCTGGGTCAAACCAGACAAATAGTGAAAATATCCGTATTGAGTCTTATGAAGCTGTGTTTTATAGTCTGTAATTTTTGATAACCATTCTCCGGCTTTCTCCATATTCTGCTTTCTTAATTGCCAGAATGCCAAAAGGATATATTCATTTTTAAAGAATAGCAGGATTGGAAATGCAGCCAAAAGGAATACAACAATACCCCACCCAAGATTTCTCGTGAAGAACATCATATAAAGTCCCAGTAAAATAAGGACTGCTGCTACTGCAATTTTTATGTATTTATTCATTATTAAATTTTAGAAGTGCAAAGATAATAAATTTAAGGCTTAAAGTTCAAAAAGTCAATAGTGAATGGTCAATTCGCTGTGCCTGTTAATTTTTATACCTGTGAGAAATTCACGATTCACTTTGCAAAGCAAAAATTGACTATTGACCCCTATACTTCTTTTTTTATTCTTTCAAACGTCTGGAAACAGAAATCATAACCGTTCTTTTCATCTTTTTCATGACAGATTTCATTGGTCATTTTCCAGATTTTAGGATCTATTTTCGGGAAAAATGTATCCGCTTCAAGATCTGCTTTCACTAAGGTAACTTCAAGTCTGTCTACCACATCCATAGTCTGCTCATAGATATTTCCACCTCCGATCACGAAAACTTCTTCATCAATCTTTTTTGCAAATTTCAATGCTTCCTTGATGCTTCCTACAATTAGAATTCCTTCCTCAAACCAGTCTTTTTTTCTTGACACAACAATGTTGGTACGGTTTGGAAGGGCTTTTCCGATACTTTCATATGTTTTTCTTCCCATAATAACCGGATGCCCTGAAGTAATTTCCTTAAAATGTTTCAAATCTTTGGGAAGATGCCAAAGCAACTGGTTTTCAAAACCAATCTCATTTTTCTCTCCCATCGCCACCACTATTGTTGTCATTCAAATAATTTTTTACAAAATTAGCACATAATTTGTATATTTGGTTAGCACAAAAAATTTAAAAAAATAAACTATGAAAAATAAAGGATGTCTGGGTGCAGGAACCATTGGTATCGCCCTCCTTATTATTGTTGCTGTTCTATTCTTCTGGGGAAAAAGCGGCTATAACAATTTTGTTAACAAAGAACAGACTGTGAACGCAAAATGGTCTAATGTAGAAACAGTATATCAGAAGAGAGCCAACCTTATCCCTAACCTTGAAAGAACCGTAAAATCGTATTCAAAATTTGAGCAGGAAACTTTAACACAGGTTGTGGAAGCACGTTCCAAAGCTACTTCTATCAATATTGATCCAACGAATATGACTGAAGCTGATCTGGCAAAATTTCAGGCTGCACAGGGAGAACTATCCGGAGCATTGAGCAGATTGATGGCTGTGGTAGAGTCTTATCCTAACTTAAAAGCGGACCAGCAGTATATCAATTTTCAGAGAGAGTACACTGCTATCGAAAACAGCATCAGAACTGAAACTGTTTATTACAACGATGCTGCACAGGATTACAACACGTCTATCAAGACTTTCCCGAATAATATTCTGGCGAATTTCACCAACTTTAAAGAAAAACCTTATTTCAAAGCTGATGCAGGAGCTCAGAAAGCCCCTGAAGTATTCAAATAATAATGGGTAATTTCCTAACAAATCAACAGATCGCTTCCCTTGTGGAAGCGATTCAGTCTGCGGAAGATCATTCTACGGGAGAGATCAGGGTGCATATTGATTCCAATACGGAAAACCGCGATGCCAAAACAGCTTTTGAGGTTTTCAAAAAACTCGGTATGGACAAAACCACTGACAGAAATGCGGTTCTTTTCCATGTCAATTTTGAACAGAAATATCTTACTATCATTGGCGATATAGGAATCCATGAAAAGGTAAAGCAGAGTTACTGGGATCATCTTCACGATTACATTACCGCTGAATTTGCCAAAGGAAATTATTACAAAGCACTGAAAAGTGCTATCCTGGAAACAGGACTTGAACTCAAAAAACATTTTCCTGTAAAAGGAGAAAATCCAAACCAACTCCCAAATGAAATTACGTTCTCTTAAAATAGTATTTTCATTTTTATTACTATGCTTTTACACATTTGTATCAGCACAGTATACTATTCCCGAAAAACCTGCAGTGCTGTATCCTGTTTTTGATGAAGCCGGACTGCTTTCACAGCAGGAAAAGGATGCGCTCAATAATAAACTGATCAAGTTTGCAGATTCTACCTCAACGGAAATTGAAGTGGTGATCATCCGCTCTACCAAAGGGGAAGATGTCAACTTTCTGGCAACCATGTTTGGTGAGAAATGGAAAATCGGGAAGAAAGATGTGGATAACGGAGTGGTTTTCCTGATTGCAACAGAAGACAGAACAATGTCTATCCAGCAGGGACGTGCCGTGGAACAATATCTTACAGCTTCAGTAGCTGGACAGATCCTGGATTATATCGTCACTCCAAATTTCAAGAAAGGACTTTGGTATGAGGGAATCAATGGAGGAACCTCAGCCATTATGGAGGCAGTTCAGGGAAAATTCAAACCGGTAGCGACAACGGCTCCTTCCGGTAACGGAAGTGCTTTTAAAGTTCTGATCATCGCTTTTGTTATTTTCATCATTATTGCCATTCTTTTTGGAAACAGAGGCGGCGGACGCGGTGGAAACAATGACGACGACGATGATGTAATTATCACCAGAAGAGGACGCAGAAATTATCCTGGTGGTTTCTTCCCATTCCCTGGAAGCTTCGGAGGAGGTGGCTTTGGAGGCGGAAGTTCCGGCGGTGGCGGCGGATTCGGAGGCTTCGGCGGTGGCGGAAGCTTTGGAGGCGGTGGTGCATCCGGAGGCTGGTAACAAATACATTTTAAAAATCATATAAATCAGGTCATTAACGATCTGATTTTTTTATTTAAAACACTAAAATAATACCAATTCTTTAACTTTTCTTAATGTTAAATTGATCTTTAGATATTAAAAAATTAATAAAACCATACAAAAACCGTCTTTAATTCAATATTTTTTCACTATATTTACTGAAAACAGGATTATGAAGAAGACGCTGGTAGTATTTGCACACCCTTATCTGGAGCACTCCAATTCGAATGTAGAGCTCATCAATTTCTACGTTCGCCACCAGCATTATACCTTAAGAGATCTTTATGAAGAATATCCTGACTTTCATATCGCTGCCTTCAGAGAAAGGAAACGTCTTAAAAATTACGATAGGTTTATTTTCCAGTTTCCCCTGATATGGTTCGGAATGCCGCCTCTCCTCAGGTTATGGATTGATGAAGTATTCGACAGAGACTGGCTTAAAGAGGGCGAATACAATCCACTGGAAGGAAAAGAAGTTTATATTCTGGTCACTACCGGAGGAAAAGAAAGATCTTTCAGTAAAACCGGCACATACCAGTATACCATAGATGAACTGATCAGCGGACTGATAGTTTCTTTAAAAGTTTTCAAAGCAGATATTAAGCATATCAAAATCGTTTACGAGGCCAACAAATTATCCAAAAAAGAAATTATTTTACATAAAAAAGAATTCACAGAACTCCTTAATCAATAACATATGGAATCCAGCTTAGCGATGAACACATTAATTTTTCTGGGTGTAGCCATTATCATGGTTCCATTGGCCAGGAAATTAGGGCTGAGCTCTGTGATTGGTTATATCCTGGGTGGAATTATTATAGGTCCATATGTACTCAGGCTTACAGGAAAAAATGTAGATGATATCATGCACGCCAGTGAATTTGGTGTTATCATGCTTTTGTTTCTTGTAGGATTAGAACTGGAACCCCGGAAATTCTGGGAAATGCGGAAGAAAATAATGGGACTGGGACTTTCCCAGATGGTACTTACGATTGCATTATTATTCGTTGTATTCATCAGTGCAGGATGGAGAATAGACAAAGCGGTTGCCATTGCTATGTGTTTTGCGCTATCTTCCACGGCAATTGTTCTGCAGACCTTACAGGAAAAAAATAACCTCAAGACCACTGCCGGAGAAGCCTCATTCTCCACCCTCCTTTTTCAGGACATTTCAGTGATTCCTATTCTGGCAATACTTCCAATTATAGCCAATTACAAGGCCAAGCATCACGATAATGAAATCCAGATTCTGATTCAGAAACTGCCGGAATGGCTTCAGGCAGGAACTGTAATTTTCGGTGTTGCCTTGCTTATTTTATTAGGAAGATATGTTTTTGTTCCCTTTCTTCGTTATGTTTCAAAATCGGGTATGACAGAGCTGCTGACGGCTTCTTCTCTATTCCTCGTTATCGGGGTTTCAGAGCTGATGGTTGTTATTGGTCTTTCACCCGCTCTGGGAGCTTTCCTTGCCGGGGTGATGCTGGCCAACAGTGAATTCCGTCATGAGCTGGAAGCACAGATTGATCCGTTCAAGGGACTTTTACTGGCTGTATTTTTTGTCAGTGTAGGTTCTACTATTAATTTTAATATTATTCAGAAAGATCCCTTGTTTATATTCAGTACTGTTTTTGCTGTACTGGTTGTAAAATTTATCGTTTTATACACCATCGGAAAATTTTTCAGAATAGATACTCCTCAAAGTCTTTTTTATGCATTTGCGCTTTCCCAGGTAGGAGAATTTGCTTTTGTACTGCTTAATTATGCATCTGATCTTTATCTGTTAGGTCCCGAGATGAATGCACAGATGATGGCCGTTACGGCAATTACCATGTGTATCACTCCTATCCTGCTTATTATCAATGATAAATTTATTACTCCGAAATTCATTAAAGAAATTCCGGAAGAAGAGCACGATTTTAATATCCTTGGAAGTGAAGTTACCCAAAAGAAAATTATCATTGTAGGTTTTGGTCATTTCGGAAGTACCGTGGGACGTCTTTTAAAAGCTAATAAAATACCAGCAACAGTTCTGGACCGTGATTCTGATCGTGTAAAACTGCTCAGAAGCTACGGCTTTAAAGTATATTATGGTGATGCTACCAGAATTCCTATTCTAAGGGCAGCAGGAATTGAAGATGCCGAGATTCTTGTTTTATGTCTGGATGATCCGGATGATAATAAGTTTATTGCGGAACTGGTACGCGAACATTATCCCGATGTGAAAATTTTTGTAAGGGCTAAAAACAGGATTGATGCTTATGACTATCTCAATAACGGGATCAATCATATCTACCGTGAAACCTTAGGAACAGCAGTTGATATGGCTGTGGATGTTCTTCATGAAACAGGAATGAGAAAATATGCAGCAAGACGTCTGGGACAAAGGTTTATGGCTATTGATAAAGCCTCAATCCGGAAGCTGGCAAAAATGAAAGAAGAAGATGACGACATTACCCTCTTTACCACAAAAGAAATCCTCCAGCGTGAGGAGGAATTGTTAGCTTACGATAATCTTAATTTTGATAATAAAAACTGGGAAGGTTCCTCATCCGCTGATGAAGAAGATGAGGAAGAATCCCAGGATTAGTTTATTGGATGTTTACGCTTCCACCACTGCTTTCCTCCTTGATTACATTCTTAAGTTCTCCTTTTTTGGAGATATCCACACTTCCTCCGGATGAAGCACCGGCTTTCACACTGGAAACAGCACTGATGTGAACACTTGCCCCGCTGGAAGCATCTGCTTCTACATCATCTGCAATTACTCCTTTGGCTGAAACACTGCTGCCTGAAGAGGCACTGATATCTGCTTTTTTTGCTTTTCCTGAAAGATCAAGAGTAGATCCTGAAGAAGATTCAATATCAAGGTTTATGGCCCATATTTTACCATCAAAGCTACTGCTGCTGCTTACGTTGATATCCATATCGTTAGCCTCCAGATCTCCGGAAATACTTCCTGCACTTGAAGCTTCGATGTCTGTTTTTTCCTGGGTAAATTTATCTTTTACAATAATTCGCGCGGCTGAATCTGCTAAAAGTTTTTTAAAATCCTTTGCATAAATTTTCGCAGTCACTTTGCTGATGTTCATTACTCTGATCCCCGGTTTATAATGAATGTGAAGTTTTCCGCCATCATTATCTATAAGAATTTCATCAATGATACTTTGAGGTGCCGAAATTTCTACTTTTTCCGTTTCAGATTTTATAACCTCAGCTTCAATAGCCTGTGAAACCTGAATTTCATCAAAGTCTCCTGTAAATTCTTTATGCTGCATCGGGCCGGTTTCTTTGCTTACCACTTTTTCTACCCAATTACCTCTGTCGCCTTCCCTGTCTCTGTTTCTGTTCTCATGTTTATCATTACATGAAGTCAATGCCACTAAGGCTGAAAAAATAAATAAAGTCCCTGTTTTCATGTTTATTTCTTTTGTCAATTATTTGTTTGATTTCTTTATATTTAAATAACAACTAATTTATAAAAAATATTACATTACCATTGAAAATACTGTAACAGCTTATCCATTCCCTTTCAAACAGCTTTTTTGAACATTTTCTGAATTATGCAGTACAAAAAATATTCACAAAGCGGCTTCAATAAATACATTTTCGAATATATATTCTATGATATAAGTTTTTAATATCTTTATGGTTTAATAACAATTATATTTATGAAGAATATTTCATCGGTATTATTAATTTCTGCCTTGGCGTTCAATCAATCTTGTACTACAATGAAACAGACCGATATTCAACAGGAGCTTCCTGCCCCTGATCCCTCTTTATCTTCAAATCCTTTTATGAAGAAGAGCAAGCTTCAATACGAAGCTCCGGAGTTTGACAAAATTAAAAACGAACATTTCAAACCTGCTTTTGACTTTGGTTTAAAGCAACATGAAGCTGAAATCATCAAAATTGCCAACAATCCGGCAGCCCCTACTTTTGAAAATACCATCGTAGCATTGGAAAAAAGCGGTGAAGTATTGAGAAGAGCACAAATTGTTTTCTCTAATCTTACCAGTGCCAATACGAACCCTACTTTGCAGGCTTTGGATGAAGAATATGCTCCTGTTTTCGCAGCACATTCTGATAAAATGTACCTTAATGAAAATCTTTACAAAAGAATACAATCCATTAAAGAAGACGGCCTTGATTCTGAAAGTAAGAGACTGGTTCAGTTTTATAAGCAAAACTTTGAAATTGCAGGTGCCAATCTTTCTGCAGCTGACAAAGAAAAATTAAAGCAGATCAATCAGGAACTGGCTTCTCTTTCTACCCAATATGCCAACAAATTACTGGAAGCAAGAAAGCAGGGAGGTGTATTTTTCTCAGATGCAAAAGAACTTGACGGACTTTCCGCTGATGAAATTGCAGCGGCTGCATCTGATGCCAAAACGGCAGGCCAGCCGGGAAAATATCTTCTGGCTTTACAAAATACTACGCAGCAACCTCTTTTACAAAATTTAAAAAACAGAGCAACCAGAGAAAAGCTGTTCAAAGCTTCATGGACAAGAGCTGAAAAAGGGGATGCTAATGATACAAGAGCAACTATTGAACAACTCGCTAAACTGAGACTGAAAAAAGCTCAGATTCTGGGAAAGAAAAATTTTGCAGAGTGGAAACTTCAGGATCAGATGGCAAAAACTCCTGAAGCAGCAACAAAGCTGATGAACCAGATTGCTACTCCGGCAGTGGAAACAGCCAGACGTGAAGCAAAAGACATTCAGGATCTTATCGACCAGCAAAAAGGAGGTTTTAAAGTAGAGCCATGGGACTGGAATTTCTATGCTGAACAGGTAAGAAAAGCAAAGTTTGACCTGGACGAAAGTGAAATAAAACCTTATTTTGAAATTACAACCGTTCTTGAAAAAGGAGTTTTCTTCGCTGCCGAAAAATTCTATGGATTAACTTTCAAAAAGAGAACAGATCTTCCGGTTTATCACCCTGACGTAGTAACGTATGAAGTTTTTGATCATGATGGAAAATCTATCGCCATCTATTATCTGGATTTCTATACAAGAGATTCTAAAAACGGAGGGGCATGGATGAGTAATTTTGTTGAGCAGTCTTATCTATTAGGAACAAAACCTGTAATCGTTAATTGCTACAATTATCAGAAACCGGCTCCGGGGAAACCTTCACTGATCAGTTATGATGATGTTTCAACCATCTTCCATGAATTCGGACATTCTATTCACGGAATGTTTGCCAGCCAGAAATATCCTTCGCTTTCAGGAACGAATGTACCGAGAGACTTTGTGGAATTCCCTTCTCAGATCAACGAGCATTGGGCTTTAGATCCTGTCGTTCTGAAAAACTATGCCGTTCATTATGAAACAAAACAGCCTATTCCACAGGCTTTGGTAGAAAAAATCAAAAAGGCAGCTACATTCAATCAGGGCTATATGACTACTGAATTGGTTTCTGCGGCTGAACTTGATATGGATTGGCATACTGTAAGCAATGAAAGCCAGTTTATTCCTGTTCTTGATTTTGAAAAGCAGTCATTAGCCAATCATGGATTCAATTTAGCAACGGTTCCACCAAGGTATCACACACCTTATTTCGCCCACATCTGGGGAGGTGGATATTCTGCAGGATATTATGCTTACTTATGGTCTGAAACACTGGACAATGATGCATGGGAATGGATCAGCAAAAATGGCGGATTGACCAGAGAAAATGGTGACCGTTTCAGAAAATATATTCTATCAGTAGGAAATTCTGTAGATCTCAACCAGGCATTCAGAGACTTTACAGGACACGATCCGGATATCAAACCTTTATTGAGAAACAGAGGGTTTATTAAATAAATCAAACGGAAGCATTCTTTAATCAGAGTGCTTCTTTTTTTATACATATTTTCGATAAATAAAATTCTCTATGTTTCGGCTGAAGCCGGTGTATTTTTGTTTATTATTTTTAACGGGCTAAAGCCCGTTTCTATTGAAAATATAATAATTTAACATTATAAAAATTCATATAGGCAGAAGTCGTTTCTATTGATATTGATTATTTTTGCATTCAAAATTTAAAATTCAATATATGGACTGTCCATGCTGTTCAGGAAAATCCTACGAAGAATGCTGTAAACCTTATCACACCGGAGAAAAACATGCGCCTACCGCTGAAGCTCTGATGCGTTCAAGATTCTCCGCCTTTGCCATTCCGAATGGTGAATATCTGATGGAAACTACCCTTCCGGGAAAAAGAAAGTATCACAATAAGAAAGATCTTCAGGAATGGGGAGAAATTAACCAATGGACAAAACTGGAAATTATAAGAACGCCTGCACTTAACCATGTAGAGTTTAAGGCTTATTATACAGATCAGGACGGCCATCCGCAGATTCATCACGAATTCTCTGTCTTTCAGAAAATGCATGACCGCTGGTATTATGTTTCAGGAGAGTTTTTAGATTAGGACATATAATGTCGTGTGATGCTTTGCGCATAGAATCACCCCGTTAAAAATTCTTTGAATTTTCGCCATCACTCCGGTGGAGGGGAATGTCAAACAATCAATAACTGTTATATCCTTATAAATAAAAAATGTCCGACAAGATCGGACATTTTTATTTTTTAGTGAGCATCTGTTCCGTCAATTCCGTGAGCGTGACCGTGTGCCAATTCTTCTTCTGTAGCCGGACGGGTATTTAAAACTTCTACCTGGAAGTCTAAAACTTTCCCTGCCATTGGGTGGTTAAGATCTGCTACCACAACTTCAGGAGTAATTTCTACTACAAATGCCTGGAAGTTGTTTCCCTGATTGTCAGATAAAGGCAAAATAGCTCCTACCGGCGGAAGTCCTGATTCTTTAAACATCTCCACTGGTAATTGTGCAATAGCATCCGGCTGTCTTTCACCGTAAGCTTCTTCAGGCTGAATCACAAAAGCAGCCTTGTCGCCAGCTTTTAAGCCTAAGATATTTTGTTCAAATTTTGGAATCATCATTCCCACACCATACAAAAATGTAAGCGGATTTTCTGTTGTTGTCTCTTCTACAAGAATCTTACTTCCATCTGGTTCGATAGTGTGAAGTATATACTTTACAGCTACAACGTGATTGTTTTCAATTGTCATATTTTTCTTTTTTTCGTGATTTTGTCTCACGATTAATGATACAAATATACTGTTTTTGAAATGATTCAGTGAGCTAGGAAGATGGGAGATGGAAGAAGGAAGCTATGAAAGGCATAAAGAAAAATCTTTCTCTCTTTTTTAGCCTTTATTTTTTCGGGCCTCCTCTCTCTTTTTCTGTCTCAGGACAAAAAGATATAAGCTTTCCACCTTTGTTCTGGCCCAAGGTGTTTTTCGCAGAAACTTCAGGGAAGAGTTGATACTTGGATTATCTGTAAAACATTTTATATTGATCTGTTCGCCAAGCCTTTCGAAACCTTCATAATATTCTACCAGTTCCTCAAGGATAGCATCCAGCCTTTTTCCGTGTAAAGGATCTTTGGACTGTTGTTCCATATTTTTTCTGCAAAATTAATTTATTATAAGTTTATATGGAAATCCACAATCCTTCTTCCCTTTTTGTTATTTTTGAAGAAGCTATTTCTCATCCATAAAAATTATCCGTTATCAAACATGAGCAAAAATAACGAAGCAAACAGGAAAAAAAATAAAAAGAAAATTGATCAGAAAAAACGTAAAATACAAAATGCAGAAGCAGAAAGGAAAGCGAGGTTAAAACAAATCCGGGAAGATTTCAAAGCAAGAGAAGCTGATAATAAGCCATAAATTGTTTTTAACCGAATTAAGGAAAACCTTATTTTTTAAAATTAAGTATTCTCTATCTTTACATGGTAATAGCTGCAAAATAATTCTTTACGAAGCAAGTTGAAAATTATGCAGCAAATATTCTTTTTTAATTCTCAAATTTAAATTATGAAAATCCTCCATACTGCCGACTGGCATTTGGGTAAACGTCTAGACCGTTTTTCAAGACTGGAAGAACAGGTTCTGGTGATGAATGAAATTGTTCAGATTGCTGATGAGCAAAACGTTGATTTAGTTTTAATTGCCGGTGATCTTTTTGATAATTTTAATCCAGGTGTAGAGGCAGTTGAACTTTTTTATAAAACACTGAAGCGTCTATCTCTGAATGGAAAACGGCCGGTGATTGCGATTTCCGGCAATCATGATTCTCCAAGTTTAATTAATGCTCCTGATCCTCTGGCGCGGGAATGCGGAATTATTTTAATCGGCCATCCCAAGACGGAAATTACTCCTTTCGGAACAGAATATTTTAACATAACCAACTCAAAAGAAGGTTTTATAGAACTGAAAATTGACGGGATAGATTTCCCTGTA
This sequence comes from Chryseobacterium gleum, assembly GCF_900636535.1. NCBI lineage: Bacteria > Pseudomonadati > Bacteroidota > Flavobacteriia > Flavobacteriales > Weeksellaceae > Chryseobacterium > Chryseobacterium gleum. Next base: position 4,284,123 of record NZ_LR134289.1, on the reverse strand, counting down.
AGAATCCTTCATACTCCTTTTGCCAATGAAATCCGTTTAAAGGAATATTTCGGCGAAAATAAAGAAGAAGAAATCAACAAAGTACTTTCTCAAAAATGGAAAGATCTTGCAGATCAGTTTTGCGATGATTCCGGAGTTAATCTTCTGACCGCTCATTTGTATATGAATAAAAGAGGAGCTGAAATTTTAGAAGAACCTGAAGGAGAAAAACCAATTAAAATAGGTAATGCAGATCTCATTTTCTCTGACAGCATTCCTGAACAGATTCAATATACAGCATTGGGTCATCTGCATGGTTTTCAGAATATCGGTACGAAGGAAAAGCCTGTGATTTATTCGTCTTCTCCTCTATGCTACAGTTTCAGTGAAGCCGGGCAGACAAAATATGTTTCTATTATTGATGCGGAGCCGGGAAAATCGGTTACCTATGAAAAAAAGACTTTAAAAAACGGAAGAGTCCTTGTCAGAAAAACTTTCACGTCTGTAGAAGATACGGTTCAGTGGCTGGGTGAAAACCCCAATACATTTATAGAACTCACATTGGAAAGTGAAACTTTTTTAACGGCTGATGAAAGAAGATTGATTTATCAGTCTCACAACGGAATTGTTCACCTTATTCCAAAAGTAAAAAATAAAGAATTTACCGAAGAACAGGCTCATGAAATCAATTTAAATCAAAATATTGAGCTGCTGTTCAAAGATTATTTTAAATCAAAAAACGGCGGGCAGGAAGCCAATGAAGAACTGATGAATTTGTTTAACGAAATTTTAAATGCATAAGCCATGATCCCTGTTCAATTAACTATCGAAGGACTTTACTCGTACCGGGAACGCCAGACCATTGATTTCAGAAATCTCACTGAGGCGGGGCTGTTTGGGATTTTCGGTGCGGTTGGTTCCGGGAAATCTTCAGTTCTTGAAGCAATTTCGTTTGCCTTATACGGTGAAACGGAGCGTCTGAATATGCGTGATAAAAGGGCTTATAACATGATGAATCTAAAATCAAACAGTTCTTACATAGAATTTGATTTTGTGAATTATGAGAATAAACTCTTCCGTGCCACCCGTGATTTTAAACGAAACTCCAAAAAATTCGAAGAGGTAAAGCCTAATGCTGTTACTTTTTATGAAAATATAGATGGAAAATGGATTCCTTTGGAGCACTCAAATGCAGAAGCTATCATAGGTTTAAGCTATTCCAATTTTAAGAGAACCATCATTATTCCGCAGGGACAGTTTAAAGAATTCCTTGAGCTGGGTGCCGCAGAAAGAACGAATATGATGAAGGAAATTTTTAACCTTCAGAAATTTGATCTTCAGAACAATGTTTCTGCACTCAATGTAAAAAACAGATCTGAACTGGATCAGCTTGAAGGGCAATTAAAAGGCTTTGAAGATATCAATGAAGAGAAAATCAAAATTCAGAAAGAGGAACTTACAGAGGAACAGAAAAAACTCTCGGAAGCCAATAAAAAACTGGAAAAGATTTCCCAGACCTATCAACAGCTGAAAAACCTGAAAAGTGATTTTGAAAGTTTGCAGCTGAATAAGGAAAAATTCAGTAAGCTCTCTGAAGAAAAGCCTCAAATGGATGCTTTGGAAGCAAAAGCAGAATTATATGACCATATTTTCAGAATCTTCAATCCGCTGATTATTGAGAAAAATAAGCTTTCCAAAGAAATTGCTGATAAACGGAACGAGAAAGAACAGCAAATTAAAATATGGCAGGAAACTGAAAAGGCTTTTACTGTTATAAAGAAAAAACTCGCTGCTCTTGAACCACAATTTAAGGCATTGGAGCAATCAAAAATTCAGGAAAATGATATGAACCTCATCGTTCAGATCCTGAAATTTTCTGAAGAAATAAAGACTTTAAATGAAAGAACCCGGAAAGGCTCTGAAAAGGTAAAAGAAGTAGATCTTAATAAGGAGAATATTCAAAAAACCATTGATGAACTTGCCGTACAGATTAAAACTTTAAAAGAACAAAAACTTGATTCAGCCTTACTTTCTGAAGTAGGCAACTGGTTTATCCAACAAAAGAACTTAAAAAAAATACAACAGCAGCAGGTTGAAAAAGTCGTGCAGCAGCAAAAACAGATTTCAGAAATTGGTGAGGAATTAAAACCTTTTGGCTATCATGAAAATTACAAAGACGATTTCAGAATCAGGAAGGAAACTTTAGAAGCTAAAAGAAAAGAGCTTTCCCTAAAACTGGATCATCTTAAAATACAAAAAGAGCTTTCCCGTTTTGCCGCTGAACTTCATGACGGCGAAAACTGCCCTCTCTGCGGTTCCAAAGAACATCCGCATATTGTGGAATTTCATGATGTGAATATTGAATTACAGGAGATTCAGGAGAATATTACAACCGTTGAGCAGGAATTGACTGCCGTTCAAAAACAGGAATCCGAAATTGAGAAAATCCTGGACCGCAAAAAAATCTTTGAAGAACAGCTTACTTCAGAGCAAAAAACGTTGCTCCGGATTCAGAAAGATATAGAGCATCATATCCTGAGTTTCACCTGGAAGCAATTTTCTCATGATCTGGAAGAGGAATTTGAGAAAAAACGTTCAGACTCATTTACACTGGAGAAAAAGATTGAAGAAACGGAGCGGAATATAGCATTGGAAAGAGAAGCGCTGGAAAAAGAAAACAAAACGCTGGAGAAATATAAGAGCGCACTAGAGGCTTTCAGGCTGGAAGAAGTTTCAAAACAGGAACAGATCAATATCAGCCGTTCCGGTCTTAAAATCCTGGACTGGAATCTGTATGCTCAAAAAACGACCTCAGAAATTGAAGATGCTTATCAAAAGCTGGTGCAGTCCAACAAAGAAACCGAAGAAAATTATAATAAAGCATCAGAGCAGGAAAAGATTCTTTCTCCAAAACTGACAGAACAAAAAACCATTGTCAGCCAAACTGAAAAACAAATTACAGAACTCGAGAAAGAGATTTCCGCAAATGAATCAGCTATAGCTAAGGCCTTGGCAGATCAAAATTTCACAGAATTTAAAGAAGTTGAAAATATTTTACTTCAGGAAATTAATATTCAGGTTGTGAGAACTCAAATTCAGAATTTCAAGATTGAATTTGAAGCTTTAAAGAAATTCATCGGAGAACTGGAATTAAAATTGAAAGGACTTTCATTTGACAGTAACCAGTTTTCGTTGGCTGAACAACAGCTTACTCAAGCACAGAACGAGCAAAAACAGATCAGCGATTCTGTGGTGACAAAGGCTGCAGAAATAGAGCGTCTGGAAAAAGAGTTCGTAAAAAAAGAAGAGCTGCTGAAGGCACTTGCAAAGCTTCAGAAACGTTCCGAAAATTTAAAGGTCATGATGAACCTGTTTAAAGGAGCTGGTTTTGTACAATATGTATCATCCATTTATCTTAGACAGCTTTGTGATCATGCCAATGTACGTTTCCACAGAATGACCAGAAACCAGCTGAGTCTGCAGCTTAATGAAAATAATGATTTCGAAATCATTGATTACCTCAACGAAGGGAAAAGCAGAAGTGTAAAAACGCTTTCGGGAGGACAAGCTTTTCAGGTATCGTTGAGTCTGGCTCTCGCACTGGCAGAAAGTGTTCAGGCCAACGCGCAGGCAGATAAAAACTTTTTCTTTATCGATGAAGGCTTTGGAACCCAGGATACGGAATCTGTGAATATTGTCTTTGAAACGCTTACCAACCTGATGAAAGAAAACAGGATTGTAGGTATTATTTCGCATGTTGAAGAACTGAAAGAGAAGATTCCTACCGCCCTCAATATTATCAAGGATGAAGAAAGAGGAAGTATCATTGAAATTATTTAATTCAATATATTGTAAATAACAAAAGCCACAAAAGAAACAAATCTTTCGTGGCTTTCACACCTCACAAACTTTCCTGTTACAGTCCTTTTATAACAGGCTTCACTTCATTTCCAAACAATTCTATAGATTTCATCATCACATCATGAGCAGGATCTCCCACATCCATATGCCCGATAAATCTTGTGATTCCAAAAATTTCTTTCATATAAGCAATTTTATCTGCTACCTCAGCCGGACTTCCAATAAACAGTGCACCGTCTTTACTTCTTCCGCCTTCATACTGTGCTTTTGTGTAAGGAGCCCAACCTCTGGAAGCACCTATTCTGTCCATCTGCGATTTATAATTATGAAAATATCCATCCACCACTTTCTGATCATCACTTACAAAGGTATGGGAGTGAATGGCGATCTGCATTTTCGAAGCATCATGTCCTGCTTTCTGATATTCCTGTTTATAGAATTCGATCAGATTTCTAAACTGAATCGGCATTCCTCCAATAATGGCTACCACTAAGGGCATTCCCAATTGTGCCGCACTTAAAACAGACTGCGGAGTTCCTCCTACCGCTCTCCAGATGGAAAGTTTTCCGTCATTTTTTGCTCGTGGATATACCGTTTGGTTCTGCATCGGAGCACGAAGTTTTCCAGACCAGCTTACATTTTCTTCAGAATTGATTTTCAACAATAATTCTAATTTTTCGTCAAATAGCTGTTCATAGTCATTCAATGAATAACCATACAGCGGAAATGATTCAATGAAACTTCCACGTCCCACAAATATCTCTGCTCTTCCGTCTGAAATAAGATCCAGTGTTGAAAAATCTTCATATACTTTTACCGGCTCCGAAGAACTTAAAACAGTCACTCCACTGGCCAGTTTTATATTTTTGGTAATACTTGCCGCGGCTGCCAAAACTATTTCCGGAGAAGAAACAGCATAATCCGGACGGTGGTGCTCTCCCATGGCGAAAACATCAATTCCTACCTCATCCATTAATTTTACCTGATCCAGTATTTCACGGATCTTAGTTCCTGCATCTCTATATTTTCCGGTTGACTGGTCAAAAGCCAGGTCACCGAACATTCCTATTCCTAATTCCATATTGTTGATTTTAGTGATACAAAGTTACCACTATGGAAAATCAAAAACATTGATGTTTGTTAAGATCGAAAAGTTACTTTTTTAAAACACAAATAACACTAATGTATCACTAATAACACGAAAGTGTCATTGCGAGCAAAGCGAATTTTGTTGGAAAACGCAAAGACGCGAAAGGATCTTTATCTTCATTCTGTTTAAGGCGCAAGAAAATCGAAGATTTTCAGCAAAGATTAGTTCTTATAGTATTAAGGATTATAAAATTTTATCGCAGATAAAATCTTTGCGCCTTACGAGATAATCCATTAATAATCTTGCGCCTTTGCATTTTCCAAAAGATTAGCAAAAACAAAAAATCCAGCCTAAAACCAGGCTGGATTCTATTATTATTTCTTCAGATACAAATCAAAATAATCTGTAATTTTCTGCATCAGGTGAACCCTGTCTTTCCCGATCACATTATGCGGATGCCCCGGATAAGTAAAGTAATCCAGCTGAACTCCGTTATCCACAGCAGACTTGATGAATTTGATAGAATGCTGCCATACTACCACATCATCCTGCGCTCCGTGAATCATCAGTAATTTTCCTTTCAGGTTCTGAACTTTATCCAGAAGATTAGCAGCAGCATATCCCTGAGGATTTTCCTGCGGGGTATCCATATATCTTTCCCCATACATGATCTCGTACATGCTCCAGTCGATTACCGGTCCTCCTGCTACTCCTACTTTAAATACATCCGGCTTGCGAAGCATGAAACTTGTCGTCATAAATCCTCCGAAACTCCACCCATGGATTCCCATTCTGTCTCCATCTACATAAGGAAGAGATTTTAAGTACTCTACACCTTTCATCTGGTCATTCATTTCTGTAGTTCCCAGATTTCTGAATACAGCCTGCTCAAACTTTAACCCACGGTTGGAAGAACCTCTTCCGTCCATTGTGAAAATGATGTATCCGTTCTGAGCCATGTACTCATACCAAAGGTTTCCTGAAGCCGGGAAGCTGTTGGTGATCAGCTGTAAATGTGGTCCGTTGTACAGATAAACAATGGTCGGATATTTTTTATTGGGATCAAAATTTGTCGGAAGAATGATTTTCCCATACAAAAGAGTACCGTCGTCTGCCTTTAATTCTACATTTTTGATTTCCGGTCTCTGATAATTCTTTAATGGATTTTCAGAAGTAAGAATATTGGTAGTCTTTAAATTGGCTGTATTGATGATATTGGCAACTCTAGGTGAATTGGCATTGCTGTAGGCATCATACAGGTAGTTTCCGTCACTGCTCAAAGTTCCGGCATGCATACCTTCAGCACTGTCAAGTCTCTGCATTTTGAAATTCGTCCAGTTGATTCTGTATAAATGTCTTTCCAAAGGAGTCTCTTTCGTAGAGGTAAAATAAATTTCCTTTTTCTTTTCATTAAATCCTAAAATATCTGTTACCAGCCAATCTCCTTTGGTAATTTGTGCTACCAATCCTTTCTCAAGACTGTAATGGAACAGATGATTATATCCTGTTCTCTGGCTCTGCCAGATAAAATCTGTGTTGGAGTTCGGGAAGAAAGTAAGCGGATGTTGTGGTTCTACATATTTACTGTCTGTTTCTTCAAACAGCGTTTTCACCAATTCTCCTGTAACAGCGTCATACTGATTCATTTTCATATGATTCTGACCTCTGTTCAGAACGCCTACAAAAATGTATTTTGAGTCCGGGCTCCAGGTAACGGCTGTGAGGTACTGATCTTTTTCCCCTTCAATTTTTAAGAAAGTAGTAGATTGTGTCTTAATATTGAAAACGCCTAATGTTACCTGATGAGAAGTCCGGCCAGCCATCGGGTATTTGATGTTATGATTGACAGCAGGAGTTACGGACCAGTCAATGATCGGATAATCTGCTACCATACTCTGATCCATCTTATAGAATGCTACACTCTCAGAATTGGGCGCAGGGAAAATTCCTGTATCAATTCCGAATTCATTTCTGTGAACTGCCTGACCGCTGATGATATTTTCATTGGCTTCGTTAGTTACAACAATCGTTTTTCCGTTCTTATTTACAAATAAATTATTCTTTACCGTGAAAGCAAAGGTCTGGTTATCTCCAAACATTTTTACGTTGGCTGCATCCTGATCAATGACAGCTGTACTCTTTACTTTCCAGTCATTTCCTGATTTTTCAATCCACGACATTTTACCGCCAGTAATAAAATAGCCATTGGAATTTCCTGTGAATCTGATGGCAGGAACAGCTTTCAATTTATCATTCGCAAACTGTTTATTCAATTGGGTAAGAGATACCAGAGTATCCTGCTTATTGGTTTTCAGATCTGTAATCAGATAACCGCCTTTCACAGCCTGTATGTAAGACTTTCCATCTGCAGCCCACGAAAACTGGGAGATATTTTTCACAGCAAGGTTGGTCCTCATTCCATTTACAGCCTCCGCCATGGTGAACTTCTGGGTCTGGGCAAATGCTGAACTGCCTAAAACCAGCATCAATAAAGAAAATTTATGTAATTTCATCGTATAAAATTGAATCCTCCAAAAATAAGAAATAAAAACCATTCGTTAAGAAATGTTAAATTAAAACATTCATAAATTGGAATTCATTCATTGAAAGAAATTATTTCTTAACTTAATAGTAGATTTTTTAAAGGGGATTAAATAAGTCAATTGTGAATAGTCAATTCGCTGCGCTTGTTAATTTTAATTTATTGGAAGATGATAGTATTGACCATTCACTTGCGAAGCAAAATTGACGATTGACAAAAAAAGTTCATTTCTTATCCTATATCAATGACTTGTATAGGTACGCTATCCTAAATTTGCATCATTAATAACAAACAAAAAATATAAAATACAATGGCAACAAAATGGATTTTAGACCCTACGCATAGTGAAATTACTTTCAAAGTAAAACACATGATGATCTCTAACGTAAAAGGAAGTTTCAGAACTTTCACTGCTGAAATTGACTCTGAAGACGAATTCTTTGCAAATGCAAAAACTACGGCTACTATTCAGACGGATTCTGTATTTACAAACAATACGGACAGAGACAACCATTTAAAGTCAGCTGAGTTTTTCAACGCTGAAGTACACCCTACAATTACTTTTGAATCACAGGCATTAAACAATACTGTTGTAGGTAATCTTACCATCAACGGAATTACAAAGCCAGTAACGCTTGATGTAGATTTCGGAGGAATTAATGTAGACCCATGGGGAAATACAAAAGCAGGTTTCTCTTTTGAAGGGAAAATCAGCAGAAAAGACTTCGGATTAAACTGGAATGCAGCTCTTGAAGCGGGAGGTGTAATGGTAAGTGACGATGTAAAAGTAGCTGGTGAATTACAGTTTGTAAAACAAGCATAATTAACAACATATAATATAAAAGGTTCAGGGATTTGTCTAAAAGCCTTGAACCTTTATTCTTTTTATAATCTTCAATATTATGAACCTCAATGATCTTCAAAACATAAGCGACGGTTTTAAAAACACTCAGAGAATGCCTGTTTTATTTCTTGGACATGGTTCGCCTATGAATGCCATTGAAGAAAACCAATTTGTACAGGGATTCCGGAAAGCGGCTTCAGAAATTCCAAAACCAAATGCAATCCTTTGTATTTCTGCCCACTGGTATACAGATGGAACTTTTGTAACGGCAATGGATATGCCGAAAACCATCCACGATTTTTATGGTTTTCCAAAAGCACTTTTTGATGTACAGTATCCTGCTCCGGGAAGTCCTGAGCTGGCAAAGGAAACAGCGGAACTTCTTCTCCCTGTTGATGTAGAGGAAGATCACAGTTGGGGACTGGATCATGGCGCATGGTCTGTGATCAAGCATATGTATCCGGATGCGGATATTCCTGTGATCCAGCTGAGCATCGATTATACAAAGTCTCCACAGTATCATTATGACCTCGCTAAAAGGCTTAATAAACTTCGTGAAAAAGGCATTCTGATCATCGGAAGCGGAAATATCGTTCATAACCTTCGTCTTATCGACTGGAAAAACATCAATACAGTAGGAGCCGGCTGGGATTGGGCAGTGGAGGCACGGGAAAAAACCAACAACTGGCTTCTGGACGGTAATTTTCAGAATATCATCGATTATCAGAAACAGGGAACTTTCTTACAATATGCCGTTCCTACTCCTGATCATTATCTTCCGTTGCTTTATACTTTAGGATTAAAAGATCAGTCTGAAGAGCTTACTTTATTCAATGATGAACTTATCGGTGGCTCACTGAGTATGACAAGTGTAAGGATCGGATAATATGAATATTAAATAAAAAAAGAAATACCTCAGCCGAGGTATTTCTTTTTTTATGACTGTTTTTTTATTGTACAGCTTTTAAAGCATTGATGTTTCCGTAGCCATAGCTTGAATTTACACTGGAATAATAGGTGGAAGCCTGTCTCATTTTAGTAAGTACCTGCTCTCTTGTCCATGACGGATTTTTAGCCCAAACCAATGCCGCAATTCCTGCTGTTGCTGCCGTTGCCACGGAAGAACCGCCCACATAATCTGCCTGCCCGTTGTAATAGCTAAGCACCGGAACGGTATTTCCTGAAGACCTTTCCATCTGGAAGGTAAAATCGATCTGGCTTCCTGAATGGCAGACATCACATCTCTGATTGGAAGTATTTTCTTTTACGCCTGTAATGGCTTGTGTTTCCGGCATAGATGCAGGGAAAATTACACCCACAAAATTAGTGAAGCTGGTAGAAGTTCCTCCCGCACAGAAAATCAGTTTTCCTTTTGAATACGCATACTTAACTCCATCTTCAATTTTTCCAACGGAAAAAATATGCCCCATCGACATAGAAATGATCTTCACATTGGTATTATTACCTAATTCTGTGAAAGCCGTTTTTACTGCCGTCTGCTCGCTGGAAGTTTCCAGAACAACATTTTCTGCTGCCCTGTATGCAATAAGATTGGCGTTATAAGCCACCCCCACCGGTAATCCTGCATTATTTCTGGGAGCTGCCATTACAGAAGCCATTTTGGTTCCATGACCGCACTGATCTCCAGAACCGTCTGAATTATACACCCCGTATTTACTGATTGTTCTTCCTGAAGAAGCTCCGTTGTTAAAGCTGCTGCCCAGTAAAGTCTGTTCCGGAGAAACTCCTGTGTCGATAAGTCCGATAGTCACCCCAGCTCCTGTGCTGTAGCTCCAGGCTTCAGGAATACTGTGTTTGGTGAAAGCCCATGGAATTTTTGCGCCAGGCGTTGTTGAGGTATAATCTGCTGTACTCAATGTTGCAGAAGAAAAACCACATCCGGAAGAACCACTTCCGGAAGACTTTGCAGCAGTATTATATTGAGCTTCAAATTCAAAATAATGATAATCTGCCGGTTCTACATATCGGATTGTTTTCATTTGCCGGAGAGCCGTGATAGTTTCCTCGTTTTCAATGACAACATCCATCTGATTCAGATATTGATCTGAAAGGAGAAGAAAATTTCTTTCGTCTTTTCCTTCATATTTTCTGATCACAGAAAGAACTTCTTTCTCCATATCACTGCTGTTTGGAGATTTACTTCTGTCAAAATCATCCTTTGAAACTCCGAAACCGATGGAAACCATTTTGTTTCCACGGAAAGCAGCACTCCATACAAAATGATCGGATTCATTCTTCCAGTTAAAAGTACCATCTTTTTTTATAGCCTGGTTGATCCTTTCATTGATCTGTTTTGCAGTCAAAGGATCTTTCTGAGCCATTTCTGTTTTTACATTTTCATTCTGAAGTTCTTCTCTGGTACACGAGTTTAGGCCAAAAAATATTGCCAGTAGGAATACAGTTTTTTTCATATGTTATAATTTTGGTTGGAGCCACAATATAACACTTTAACGGGAATTAAAAACTTAAAAAGAGTGAATTTAGCATTACAGGAATATTAAATTACAGTACTTTTTCATAGCAGACACTCTGCTCAACGCCAATATATTGTCCATAATTGGGTATTCTGTTAAATCCGCTTTTTTCGTATACTGAAATTGCATTTTTAAGATCCCTGGAGGTTTCCAGGACTGCTTTTTTAAAATTCAGTTCTGCAGCCCAGTTTTCAAGTTCTTTTACAACAGCAGAGCCAAGTCCTTTTTTTCTGAATTCCGGATTGGTAAACATTCTTTTAATCTCTACGGTATCTTCCGAAAGCGGTTTAAATGCACCGCAGGCTGCCGGAATATTATCAATGTAGGCTACAATACAGTTTTTGATGGTATCAATTTTATTGAATTGAGCAAAGAAATCATCATTTTCACCATTATGTTCCGATAAAGTGGCGTCAAGGGATTTTACAAGAGTTTGAAAATCTGTATTGGCAGAATCTGTTCTGATTATATACATTTTGTTTGGTTTAAAGATTAATGCGGATAGAATCAAACCTTATAGGTTTTTGAAACCTATAAGGTTTAAGCCTAACCATTTTTATTACAAAGTAAAAAGCTCCCTTTCAGAAGCCTTTGTTTTATTTTATATTAGTTTACAATAAATTTTCTTTCATTAATTAACTCAGCAATTGCGAGCATATCTTTACCGATCAGTCTGTCATCTTCAAGCTTAGCTACTCTAGAACGAAGAATCGCGAAGTTTTCTTCAATTATTTTCGAGCATTTGGCAGGTCTTCTGAACTCAAGACCCTGAGCGGCAAACATCAGCTCAACAGACAAAATATTCACAAGATTTCCAAGAACCTGATTGAATTTTCTTCCTGAGATACTTCCCATAGAAACATGATCTTCCTGGCCTAAACTTGTAGGAATAGAGTCTGCCGATGCCGGGAAACATAATGTTTTATTTTCTGTAACCAACGCTGCAGAAGTATACTGAGGGATCATAAATCCGGAATTTAATCCTGAGCTTTCCGTTAATAATCTTGGGAGCCCATATTTTCCTTCTAATAATAAGTAACTTCTTCTGTCAGAAATATTCCCCAATTCTGCTGCAGCTAATGTAGCATAGTCTAAAGGCAGTGCCATCAGCTGTCCGTGGAAGTTTCCTCCTGAAATAGATTCTTCAGCACTTAGAACAATCGGGTTATCTGTTACGGAATTCAGTTCCGTTTCCGCCATACTTCTGAGATGTTCAAAAGCATTTCTGCTGGCTCCGTGAACCTGTGGTACACATCTCATAGAATAAGGATCCTGAACTCTCTCACAATCTTCGTGAGCTTTCAGGTTTTCTGATCCTTTTAAGAATTTAAGCATTCTTGCGGCTACTTTTTTACTGCCTTCAAATGGTCTGATCTCGTGAAGTTCTTTTTTGAAAGGGCTGGCAGAACCTCTGTAAGCTTCAATACTCATGGCTGCAGTCATATCTGCAAGGTCTAATAAATATTCAAATTTTTCAAGTCCTTTGATCGCATGAGCAAGAATAAACTGAGTTCCGTTGATCAATCCCAATCCTTCTTTAGGCCCTAAAGCCAATGGTTCAAGGTCATGTTTCTTCAGAACCTCCATAGTATCAGACACCTGCTCTCCTTCCCAAACCTGTCCTAAGCCAAGTAAAGGCAATACAAGATGCGCTAATGGAGCAAGGTCTCCGGAAGCTCCTACAGATCCCTGCTCAGGAACTACCGGAATGATATCTTTTTCAAGCATCAGAATCATTCTTTCAATCACTTCCAGAGAAACTCCTGAAAATCCTTTTGAAAGGGCATGAACCTTAGCAATCATCATAATTTTGGAAAGTTCTTTATCTATAGGCTTTCCAACACCCACCGCATGAGAAATGATCAGGTTATATTGTAACTGAGCGGTCTCGTCAGCCGAAATTTTAGTATCACACAATGGCCCGAAACCTGTATTGATTCCATATACACATCGGTCTGACTCTACTATTTTCTGTACGTTTTTCTGAGATTTTAAAATTTGTTCTTTGGCAGCCTTGTTCAGCTTGGCTTTATTAGGTTTTTTACATATTTCCAGAACATCATGGAATGTAAAGACATCTACCCCGTATATCATTTCTAAAAAATTTCCTTAAAATTACGCATTTAACAATAATTGGAAAAGCTAAATTTCAATCTTCTATATTTTTATAAAGCAAGCGAATTAATTTACTATTTTTAGCCCCGAAAATTAAAAACAATAATACATGAGAATGAAAACTCTATTCCTTGCTTTATGTGTAGCAAGCACAGCCACTTTCGCCCAGAAAGTAAAATATTCTAAAGAAGAAAGAAAAGAAATGAACCGTTATCTGTTTAATGAAGGTTTCGATACGGCAACAGATAAAAAAGTTTCTACCATTATATTGAAAGATAATACTGAGCATCAGGGTTACAGTAAATCATGGGAAAAGCAAAAAGGGCAGATTCTTTCTATCACCATTGAGGATGTTGACACCAGAAAGCCTATGAAATTTGCAGCAGCAGATATTGCTGAAATGTACTTATACGCAACTGAGACTGAAAAATCGATGAAAGCGGCAAAGTTTATTTCCAATATGAGAAATTACAGTACTAAAAAATACAGCAAATCTGTAACTGATGACGCAATTCCGTATGAAAACCAGATTGTTTCTCTAAAAAATAAAAAGGAACCTAAGGCCTTTTTAATGCAGGTAATCAACCCTGAATTTAATGAACTTATTACAGTTTATCACGATCCGTTTGCTTCAGAGACTGTATCCACAGGCTTTGCCAGCGCTCCTGCATTTGGAGGTGGTGTTATCAAATCTTATTATGTAAGAAAAGGAGATAAAGTAATGTGGCTTCACAAAGATGATTTTGAAGACAACTATGATTTTCTGTTTGGAGACAATGCCGAATTTATGAAAAAGTATCCTAAAAACTCTGTAGAATGGAATTATCTTAGCTTTCTGATCTATCAGTATACTGAAATGAGCCACGGATAAAATAGACATTCATCATACAAAAGCCTGTAGAATTATCTGCAGGTTTTTCTTTTTTTAAATAGGGAAAGTTTCCTTAATTTTGTTATATGAATCCTTCTTTAGAACTACAGCTCAAAACCTTACCATCCGAACCCGGCGTTTATCGTTATTATGATAAAAATGAACAGCTATTGTATGTGGGGAAAGCTAAAAATCTGAAAAAGAGGGTTCTCTCTTATTTCAACAAAAATCTTTCCGGATACAGGATCAAAATAATGGTCAGTAAAATCCAGCGTCTGGAGACGACCATTGTAAACAGCGAATATGATGCTCTTCTATTGGAAAACAATCTGATTAAGGAACATCAGCCGTTTTATAACGTCATGCTGAAAGATGACAAGACTTATCCATGGATCTGTATTAAAAATGAAGATTTTCCAAGAATTTTCCTGACCAGAAATGTGATTAAAGACGGATCCGAATACTATGGTCCATATGCAAAAGTGCGTCCTGCAAAGATTTTATTGGATACCATTAAGCATATTTACAAACTCAGAACCTGTAACCTGAATCTTTCTCCGGCCAAGATCGCAGAAGGAAAATATAAAGTGTGTCTGGAATATCATATCAAAAACTGTGAAGGCCCGTGCGAAGACGTTGAAAGCAAAGAAGATTATGATGAAAAGATAGATGCTATCCGCGGAATTATTAAAGGAGATTTCCGAAAAGCTAAGGAGTATCTGGTGAATCAGATGATGAAGCTGGCCTCCAATCTTAAATTCGAAGAAGCTCAGATCATTAAGGAAAGGCTGGATATTCTTGAGGATTATCAGGCTAAAAACACCGTTGTAAACCCGAATATTGATGATGTAGATGTATTTGGAATGACCAGTGATGAAACGGCCGCTTACGTTAACTTCTTTAAAATCCGAAACGGAAATATCATACAGAGTTTCACTACGGAAATCAAAAAGATCCTTGAAGAAACTGATGAGGATATCATGGAAGAAGCTTTGATAGAAATCCGTCAGAAGTTTTCTTCCGATTCTAAAGAAGTTCTTTTACCTTTCCATTTGTCTGTGGAAATTCCTAATGTAAAACTGATTGTTCCTAAAGTAGGAGACAAAAAAAGAATTGTAGAGCTTTCTGAAAAGAATGCTAAAGAATACCGTCTGGAAAAACTGAAACAGGTTCAGATTGTAGATCCGGAAAGGCATACCAACAGAATCATGGCTGAAATGCAGAAGCTTCTTAGAATGCCTGTAGAGCCAAGACATATTGAAGGTTTTGATAACTCAAACATCCAGGGAACAAACCCTGTATCAGCATGTGTTGTTTTCAAAGACGGAAGGCCAAGTAAAGCAGATTACCGGATTTTCCATCCGAAAACAGTAGAAGGACCTAATGACTTTGCCACAATGGAAGAGGTCATTTATCGACGTTATAAAAGAATGCTTGATGAGGGTGAAAACCTTCCACAGCTGATTCTTATAGACGGTGGAAAAGGACAGCTGTCTTCTGCAGTAAAAAGCCTGAGATTACTGGGACTTTACGGAAAAATTACCATTGTAGGCATCGCCAAAAGACTGGAAGAGATTTTCTTCCCGGAAGATCCTATACCATTGTACCTTGATAAAAAATCTGAAACACTGAAAATCCTTCAGCGTGTACGTGATGAGGCTCACCGGTTTGGGGTAAAACATCACAGAACGAGAAGGAAAAACTCTACCATCAAATCTGAACTGGAAGAAATTCCCGGAGTGGGAGAAAAAACCATTGAACTGCTTCTGTCTAAACTGAAGTCTGTAAAACGCATCAAAGAAGCCAATCTGGAAACCCTTGAAGAAATTCTGGGGAAAAGTAAAGCTAAAGTGATTTGGGAATTTTTTAATGCCAACTAATTGTACAGTGTCATAGTTAATTTTCTGACAGAAGACAGAATCATTCTTATCCGATTTTATATGATTTCTCATTTTATCAATATGAGACAAAAAAACAACACTTCTTTAATTACAAAGAAAATCCGTCAACAAAATACACCAATAAATAAATATTTTATTTAAAAATAGTATTATATATATTTTTTTCATAAATTAGTATTATCAACTAATAACAATAATACTATGAAATTTTTTCCTGTTTTATAAATTCTATCACATTCTCACAACCTTTTATAAATAACCAGAAATTTTATTAAGAAGTAATGTTTCTGCTATCAAAATTGAAAAACACATCAGCATATATATTATTAAAGGCTCTTTTTCAAGAGCCTTTATACTTATTGTTTATGGTATTTTTTATTATTTTGCTGCAAAAACTTCTTTAGCATATTTACCATCTGCCTGAGGAATATCAATCACGATATTTCCGTTTTCAAAATAGCCTATGGTAGTACTTCCATCAGATAACTTTACAAGGAAAACAGAATTCTTAGAAGTTGCCTTGAAAACTGCAAACGGCACTGAGCTGCCAGACTTTGCCAGAATAAACTGATTTAGATCAAGCTGTATTTTCTGAAGATCAAGTTTACCATTTGAGTAATTACTAACTTCCGGATTTATTGTTGAAGTTGAGGATACAGCAGTTTCAAGAGATGTACGCTGAGCAATATTATCAGATGCCGGTAGCAGCGCTACAGGATTAGCAACCGGGACTTTAATCATTGCCTCTTTTAATGCATCTTGCAAACCTTCTTCAAACTCTTTGATTTTTGAGCCTCCTTTTGACTCTAGAATCATGTTATTATTACAATCTTTAAACTGTACTATTACTTTATTTTTAAACAAATTTTTATCATTAATAACATCAGCAGTAACCACATTACAGAAATTACTTTTAGCTTCTGCAGGCCAGTTATCTTTAATGGCAGGCAGAATTATATATTTTTTTCCACTCAAAGCTTTGGTGAAAAAGTTTTTCAACCCATAATCCTCCTTAAATGTTTCAAACTTTTCGGGAATAGCTACATATTTATAATCTGAAACCTTTTGTGCAAAAGCCATTGTAGAACATACGGCTAACACTAACATTGATAACTTTTTCATTTTAATTATTTTAATCATTTCTGAATGCTCCCATATCAAGTTTTAAGGAGAAGAAATTGGAATAAAAATTAGATCCGCCTATCCCTGAATTCGTAATCGCATAATCCAGTGTAAGCCCTCTGTATCTTATTCCAAGACCTGCACTTGGCTGGAAAGAAACTTTTCTTTTAAGATCCTCTATATCTGTTATCGATTGAAATCTGTTAATCCCCAATCTCACAAAAATCATTTTCTGATATCCTAATTCAGCTCCTGCATAAGGACTGATACTTGCAAAATCTGTAGAAATCAATGAAGCGGTTTTAGCAAAATCTACATTCAGACCAGCTTCCGGAAGTACATATACACTGCTGTTGATTTCAAATAGTTTACTGGCTCCCACATTTAGTTTGGGCATGGTAAGCTCCATTTTATCTTTTGGCGCCGGGTTGAATTCTTCTCCGTTGACAACCGTTGAAAGTTCTTTTTGATTTACACTCCAGAAGTTAACAGTTGTGGTGATGTCCCTCACCATTCCCCCGAATTTCCATCCGTTATCTGCTTTGTAAATGGCGCCCACATCGAAACCGAAACCATAACCATTGGCAAATTTCCCAACATTTCTATAAACAATTTTTGCGTTTACCCCGACATCTAATTTCGGATTTCCACCTGGCCTGAAGGCATAGGATAAAATAGCCGCATAATCGGATTGGGAGAATTTTGTAATTTTATCATAATCAATATTCCCTTCAGAATCGATCATCTGAGTGGTATTCAAAATATTATCTACTCCAAGCCTTACTACTGAAACACCAAAAACACCTTCTTCAAGAACCTTTGCATAAGCCAGATAATCATATTTTGCAATGGATTCAAAGTATTCCGCATGCATTGCTGCCCCTTGCCAATCCCTTTCCACAGACATCAAACCCGCAGGGTTCCACATTGGAGCGTATACATCATCCTGATTGGAAATGACGGCTCCTCCCATTGCAAGTCCTCTTGCTCCGGCTCCGATATTTAAAAATTCATTGGAGTATTTTCTGATAATCTGAGATTGGGAGAGCCCAAAAAGCAGTGAAAATGCAAATAAAAAATATTTTTTCATCATATAAATTTGATGCTTAGTTTAAGTTTTTAGTTTTTCTGGCTTTAATTAGTCCATTTGCAATGATTGCCAGTATCATAACACCTGAAGCAATATAAAATATGGGGCTCATATGTTCTGATTCCCCAAAGATAAAAAAAGCTAGTATAATTCCGTAGACAGGTTCCAAATTAACTGTTAAAATTAAAGTAAAAGGTGATATATACTTCATTAATTTCACTGACTCCAGCATTGGAAAAGCCGTAAAAACACTGGCTAACAAGCATATTAACGCCAAATCCCTGTAATTTATTTCATTTATCTGAAAAATCTGCCCCGAAAGTAAATAAAATATCATTAAAATAAACCAACCACAGAATATTTCATAAAAAATAATATTTCCCGAACTTGTTTTTCCAAACATTTTCCCGTTAAAAACAGAAAAAACAGTCCCGAATATAGCACAGAGAATTCCGTAAATAATCCCTTCTTTAAAGTGAAATTCTGTTTTAAAGATCAGTAAGATGCAAGCCACAATGACTGCTCCCATTACCACCTCAGATATATCAATTTTTCTTTTGAAAATAATAGGTTCCAGAATCGAAGCAAAAAGTGTAGATAAAGAAAGACAGCTCAGTGCAATAGAGACATTGGAAACTTTAATAGAATAAAAGAAACAATACCAGTGCAACGCCATCGCAAAACCTATGGCAGCCAGCTGAAAAAATATTTTTTTGGAAACCTTTATACTTTCTTTCTTAAAAACACGAATAAATATGAAAAGAAAAACAGAAGCGAACAACATTCTGTAAAATACCAGGATCTGAGCATTGGCATGGATTAACTTTCCTAAAATTGCAGTGAATCCCCATAAAAAAACTATTAAATGCAGCCTGAAAAGTGCCAATTTATGCATACCCTATCTCCTTTTAATTTTAACCCTGCAAATTTACAAATCACAAACCCAAATATTGATAAAAAGATAAGTTTAATCTAAAAAAAGTTAATAAAAATTAAATTGGTACCTAATTCATAAAAAAACCCTGAAAATTTGTTAAACTTTCAGGGCCTTCAAATAATAAACTATTAAAAAAATAAACTAGGAACTTAGAGTATTTTGCAGAGAATATCACCTCTGTTACTCTAGTGTAAAGTTAGAAAAAATATAAATTATTTAAAAATATTTTTTAGTTAAAAATTTCACAATTTACTAGAAACCAAACTATTAAACACTTGTTTTACTTCCTATTTATATTCCTCATAAAAATAGTATCTTTAAGCGTAAAAAATTGAAAATTTTATGGACATCGAATTCAATAAACGTGAAGATCAGAACAGACTAAAATTATCTGAAATAAATCGCTTACTTACTGAGATCAAAAAAGGAGGAGGTGAGAAGAGGCTACAAAAGCTTCGTGATGAAGGAAAAATGACAGCAAGAGAAAGAATAGATTATCTTCTCGATAAAGATTCTGATTCCATAGAAGTAGGGGCATTTGCAGGATATGAAATGTACAAGGAGCACGGAGGATGCCCTAGCGGCGGAGTTGTAGTAGTTATTGGCTACGTTTCCGGAAGACAATGTATTATTGTTGCTAATGATGCTTCTGTGAAGGCTGGCGCTTGGTTTCCTATCACGGGAAAGAAAAACCTGAGAGCCCAGGAAATTGCCATGGAAAACAGGCTTCCAATCATTTATCTGGTCGACTCTGCAGGTGTTTATCTTCCTATGCAGGATGAGATCTTCCCGGATAAAGAACATTTTGGAAGAATCTTCAGAAATAATGCTAAAATGAGTTCCATGGGAATCATCCAGATCTCTGCTGTTATGGGAAGTTGTGTGGCCGGGGGTGCTTACCTTCCCATCATGAGTGATGAAGCTATGATTGTAGATAAGACAGGTTCTATTTTCCTTGCCGGAAGCTATCTTGTAAAAGCCGCTATCGGAGAAAGTATAGATAACGAAACATTAGGCGGCGCTACCACTCACTGCTCTATCTCAGGCGTTACCGATTATAAAGCGAAAGATGACAAGGATGCTTTGAACAGAATCAAAAATATCATGAAATCTATCGGAACAACTGAAAAAGCGGGTTTCGATAGAATAGAAAGCTTCCCGCCAAAGGAAAATCCTGAAAATATCTTTGGGATCATGCCGGTTTCCAGAGCTGAGCAATATGACACCTACGAAATCATCAAATGTATTGTGGATAACTCCGAATATGAGGAATATAAACCTGATTATGGTAAAAGTATTATCTGCGCAACGGCAAGAGTTGACGGCTGGTCTGTAGGAATTGTAGCCAATCAGAGAAAACTGGTAAAAAGCGGTAAAGGCGAAATGCAGTTTGGTGGAGTAATCTACTCTGATTCTGCTGATAAAGCTACAAGGTTTATTGCCAACTGTAATCAAAGAAAGATCCCCTTGATCTTCTTACAGGATGTTACCGGATTTATGGTAGGTTCCAAGTCAGAACATGGCGGAATCATCAAAGACGGAGCTAAAATGGTAAATGCAGTTTCCAATTCTGTAGTTCCTAAATTTACTATTATCACTGGTAATTCTTACGGGGCAGGAAATTATGCAATGTGTGGGAAAGCTTATGACCCGAGATTAATTGTTGCATGGCCCTGGGCTGATCTGGCTGTAATGGGTGGAGCACAAGCTGCAAAAGTATTAGCCCAGATTCAGGAATCAACATTAAAGAAACAAGGGAAAGAAATTTCAGAAGAAGAGCACAACGAAATTCTGGACACGATCTCAAAGAAATATCAGAAACAAACCGAGGCGACCTATGCAGCGGCAAGATTATGGACAGATGCTATTATCAATCCGGCAGATACAAGAAAATGGATTTCTATGGGAATTGAAGTAGCAAACCATTCTCCTATTACAGAAAAATTCAATCTGGGAGTAATTCAGGTCTGATAAATCTATATAACAAAATAAATACGGCTATCTCAGTTTGAGATAGCCGTATTTTTTATACTTAAAAACAAGCAATATAAGTTTTACTTTTAGGAGCTATTTCCCGCTATCCATTCATACTCCTCGCGCCTGCACCCTCCCACGCTCAAACCCTCCCGCACTCCAGCTCCTGCTGCGGGGTAACCATTCCTATCGGGGCTAGGAGTGAATGAGTGATGGATGATAAGTTATAAATGATGTGACGAGATTCGGGATATGGGTTCAGTGGCTATAGGTTCCTGAGCTTTGGATTGGTAGTAGTAAGAAAGTAATAAAGTTACACATCGTGAGTTATAAATCTCCTCTGTATTAATGCCCTTACTCCTATTCCAATTGGGGTCATAAAGCATCCCTTCCCAATTGTACTGTGGTTCAATTAGCCTCTTTCTTTTCATTTGTATCTCTTCTTTCTACTGTGTCATTCGGCAGGAATCCAAGCTCTTTTATTAGAGTTTTAAACGATTTAAAAAGGTAAAAGTAATACTTGTGTTATTTTCTAATACTTTGCCGAGACTCCTGCGGAGTGACAATGGGGTATGTGATGAATGATGAATGTTAAGTGATAAGTGATAATTGATAAATGATTGATGTATCGTTTATCATTTATCATTTATCAATTATTACTCATTACTCATTACTCATTACTCATTACTCATTACTCATTACTTATAAGTTCGGTATAAAGCAAAAAAAATCCTTTATCAAATGATAAAGGATTTTTAAAAATAAAATAAAAACTGGCGGCGGCCTACTCTCCCGCGTTAGCAGTACCATCGGCGCTGGTGGGCTTAACTTCTGTGTTCGGAATGGGAACAGGTGAGCCCCACCGCTAAAACCACCCTAAAGAAGGTATATAGCATCCGGCTATTGGCTGCTGGCTATTGGCTTTATTGCCATTCGCTAACTGCTATCCGCCATCTGCGTTTTAAGCGATAAAAACTTTCACAAAGACAAAACCTTTACTGCGCATAAAGTACTTGTCATTTTATATTACTGATACAGTAACCATAGACTATAAATCTACGGGTAATTAGTACTACTCGGCTATGACATTACTGTCTTTACACCTGTAGCCTATCAACGTCGTCATCTACAACGACCCTTAAAAGATGTCTCATCTTGAGGCGAGTTTCGCACTTATATGCTTTCAGTGCTTATCTCTTCCAAACGTAGCTACTCAGCGGTGCACCTGGCGGTACAACTGATACACCAGAGGTTTGTTCAATTCGGTCCTCTCGTACTAGAATCAAGCCCTCTCAAACATCTAACGCCCGCAATAGATAGAGACCGAACTGTCTCACGACGTTCTGAACCCAGCTCGCGTGCCACTTTAATGGGCGAACAGCCCAACCCTTGGGACCTTCTCCAGCCCCAGGATGTGACGAGCCGACATCGAGGTGCCGAACCTCCCCGTCGATGTGAGCTCTTGGGGGAGACTAGCCTGTTATCCCCGGAGTACCTTTTATCCTATGAGCGATGGCCCTTCCATACGGAACCACCGGATCACTATGTCCTGCTTTCGCACCTGATCGACTTGTGGGTCTCACAGTCAAGCACCCTTATGCCATTACACTCTACGCACGGTTACCAAGCGTGCTGAGGGTACCTTTGAAAGCCTCCGTTACTCTTTTGGAGGCGACCACCCCAGTCAAACTACCCACCACGCAATGTCCTTCTGAAAGAAGTTAGGCTCCAAGTAAGTAAAGGGTGGTATTTCAACGGCGGCTCCACAAACACTAGCGTGCCTGCTTCAAAGCCTCCCACCTATCCTACACATTACTTACTCAAAGTCAATACGAAGTTATAGTAAAGGTTCACAGGGTCTTTTCGTCCCATTGCGGGTAATCGGCATCTTCACCGATACTACAATTTCACCGAGCTCGTGGCTGAGACAGTGCCCAGATCGTTACACCATTCGTGCAGGTCGGAACTTACCCGACAAGGAATTTCGCTACCTTAGGACCGTTATAGTTACGGCCGCCGTTTACTGGGGCTTCAGTCAATGCCTTCGCTTACGCTAAGCACCTTCCTTAACCTTCCAGCACCGGGCAGGTGTCAGACCCTATACAGCATCTTTCGATTTAGCAGAGTCCTGTGTTTTTGATAAACAGTCGCCTGGGCCTCTTCACTGCGGCCACCATTGCTGATGGCGTCTCTTCTTCCGAAGTTACGAGACTATTTTGCCTAGTTCCTTAGCCACGACTCACTCGAGCACCTTAGGATTCTCTCCTCGACCACCTGTGTCGGTTTTGGTACGGGTTGCTTCACTTCGGCTTTTCTTGGATCAGATTACTCTACAGCAGCTTCGCCCGAAGGCTAAGCCTTGACTATTCCGTCAGTCTCCAGCAGATACATCCAACCGTCCCCTTTTATCGTGAGCAAGTCAGGGAATATTAACCCTGTGTCCATCCACTACCCCTCTCGGGTTCGCGTTAGGTCCCGACTAACCCTCAGCTGATTAGCATGGCTGAGGAAGCCTTGGTCTTTCGGTGAGCAGGTTTCTCGCCTGCTTTATCGTTACTTATGCCTACATTTTCTTTTCTATCCGCTCCACAATACCTCACAGTACTGCTTCGGCGCAAATAGAATGCTCTCCTACCAGATGTATAAATACAAATCCATAGCTTCGGTAATATGTTTATGCCCGATTATTATCCATGCCGGACCGCTCGACTAGTGAGCTGTTACGCACTCTTTAAATGAATGGCTGCTTCCAAGCCAACATCCTAGCTGTCAATGCAGTCCAACCGCGTTGTTTCAACTTAACATATATTTGGGGACCTTAGCTGTTGGTCTGGGTTCTTTCCCTCTCGGACATGGACCTTAGCACCCATGCCCTCACTGCCGACGAACATTTATTAGCATTCGGAGTTTGTCAGGAATTGGTAGGCGGTGAAACCCCCGCATCCAATCAGTAGCTCTACCTCTAATAAACTTAACATCGACGCTGCACCTAAATGCATTTCGGAGAGTACGAGCTATCTCCCAGTTTGATTGGCCTTTCACCCCTACCCACAGGTCATCCGAAGACTTTTCAACGTCAACCGGTTCGGTCCTCCACTCTGTGTTACCAGAGCTTCAACCTGCCCATGGGTAGATCACAAGGTTTCGCGTCTAATCCTACTAACTAAGCGCCCTATTCAGACTCGCTTTCGCTCCGGCTCCGGTACTTAATACCTTAACCTCGCTAGTAAAATTAACTCGTAGGCTCATTATGCAAAAGGCACGCCGTCACAGCATTACGCTGCTCCGACCGCTTGTAGGCGTACGGTTTCAGGTTCTATTTCACCCTTCTATTCGAAGTGCTTTTCACCTTTCCTTCACAGTACTTGTTCACTATCGGTCTTTCAGGAGTATTTAGCCTTGGAGGATGGTCCCCCCATATTCAGACAGGATTTCACGTGTCCCGCCCTACTCATTTATCACTCAAATATGCCTTTCATATACGGGGCTATCACCCTCTATGGCTGTTCTTTCCAGAACATTCTATTAAACATATAAAAGCTTTTGGGCTAATCCGCTTTCGCTCGCCACTACTTACGGAATCTCTTCGATTTCTTTTCCTCCGGGTACTTAGATGTTTCAGTTCTCCGGGTTTGCTCCTCTTACGAGGTAATACATCTTCAATGTATTGGGTTGCCCCATTCGGATATCTGCGGATCAATTCGTGTGTGCCAATCCCCGCAGCTTTTCGCAGCTTACCACGTCCTTCGTCGCCTCTGAAAGCCTAGGCATCCGCCATACGCCCTTAACGATTTCTTTCCTATTGGTTACTCAAGCGCTTTATGCGCTCGGTTTTCTCTTTGTGATGTCTTTACCGTTAATGTCAATGATCTTAAATCTATTTCTGATTTAATTCGCAAATATTGTTTTTGGCTCTATTTGCTTTTTTAAAACTAAACCATCCACTCTGTGGAGAATAAGGGAGTCGAACCCTTGACCTCCTGCGTGCAAGGCAGGCGCTCTAGCCAGCTGAGCTAATTCCCCTCTAGTGCTTTTAGCTTATGGCTTCCTGCTTTTGGCTAGTGGCCAGAAGATAGTCCCTATTTGCTATCCGCTTTAATTAGTAGTCTCGGGCAGGCTCGAACTGCCGACCTCTACATTATCAGTGTAGCGCTCTAACCAGCTGAGCTACGAGACTCTATTATGAGTGATGAGTAATGAGCGATAAGTAATTATTTTCATATACCTTACAACTCTACTTCTTACTCGTTTTCTCTTCCCGTTTACTAATTTCTAGTGGGTTTTATTTTTAATATAAATCAACCAAACAAAAAACTAAAGCTTGAACTTTAAGTAAGTTCTGTATCTTGCGATACTAATTTTTTTATCGTCTAACGACGCTCTAAAATGAGATGTTCCAGCCGCACCTTCCGGTACGGCTACCTTGTTACGACTTAGCCCTAGTTACCTGTTTTACCCTAGGCAGCTCCTGTTACGGTCACCGACTTCAGGTACCCCAGACTTCCATGGCTTGACGGGCGGTGTGTACAAGGCCCGGGAACGTATTCACCGCGCCATGGCTGATGCGCGATTACTAGCGATTCCAGCTTCATAGAGTCGAGTTGCAGACTCCAATCCGAACTGAGACCGGCTTTCGAGATTTGCATCACTTCGCAGTGTAGCTGCCCTCTGTACCGGCCATTGTATTACGTGTGTGGCCCAAGGCGTAAGGGCCGTGATGATTTGACGTCATCCCCACCTTCCTCTCTACTTGCGTAGGCAGTCTCACTAGAGTCCCCAACTTAATGATGGCAACTAGTGACAGGGGTTGCGCTCGTTGCAGGACTTAACCTAACACCTCACGGCACGAGCTGACGACAACCATGCAGCACCTTGAAAAATGTCCGAAGAAAAGCCTATTTCTAAGCCTGTCATTTCCCATTTAAGCCTTGGTAAGGTTCCTCGCGTATCATCGAATTAAACCACATAATCCACCGCTTGTGCGGGCCCCCGTCAATTCCTTTGAGTTTCAAACTTGCGTTCGTACTCCCCAGGTGGCTAACTTATCACTTTCGCTTAGTCTCTGAACCCGAAAGCCCAAAAACGAGTTAGCATCGTTTACGGCGTGGACTACCAGGGTATCTAATCCTGTTCGCTCCCCACGCTTTCGTCCATCAGCGTCAGTTGTTGCTTAGTAACCTGCCTTCGCAATTGGTGTTCTAAGTAATATCTATGCATTTCACCGCTACACTACTTATTCCAGCTACTTCAACAACACTCAAGACCTGCAGTATCAATGGCAGTTTCACAGTTAAGCTGTGAGATTTCACCACTGACTTACAGATCCGCCTACGGACCCTTTAAACCCAATAAATCCGGATAACGCTTGCACCCTCCGTATTACCGCGGCTGCTGGCACGGAGTTAGCCGGTGCTTATTCGTATAGTACCTTCAGCTACTCTCACGAGAGTAGGTTTATCCCTATACAAAAGAAGTTTACAACCCATAGGGCCGTCGTCCTTCACGCGGGATGGCTGGATCAGGCTCGCACCCATTGTCCAATATTCCTCACTGCTGCCTCCCGTAGGAGTCTGGTCCGTGTCTCAGTACCAGTGTGGGGGATCACCCTCTCAGGCCCCCTAAAGATCGCAGACTTGGTGAGCCGTTACCTCACCAACTATCTAATCTTGCGCGTGCCCATCTCTATCCACCGGAGTTTTCAATATTAAGTGATGCCACTCAATATATTATGGGGTATTAATCTTCCTTTCGAAAGGCTATCCCCCTGATAAAGGCAGGTTGCACACGTGTTCCGCACCCGTACGCCGCTCTCAAGATCCCGAAAGATCTCTACCGCTCGGCTTGCATGTGTTAGGCCTCCCGCTAGCGTTCATCCTGAGCCAGGATCAAACTCTCCATTGTATGTTTGTCTGACTCACTCAAAGTTTTTAACGCTTTAGTTTTTCCTTACTTGGTTGTTATATTGTATGTCAATGATCTTTATATCTTCCGCTTTTCCCGAAGCACGCTCTCTGTCAGTGGCGCTCCGTATTTGCGAGTGCAAAAGTAAAACTTTATTTTTTAATGACCAAATGTTTTTGAAGAAAATTTTAAAGTTTTTTAAGTAACCTTAATCCTTCTCAAACCCTCAATCTCTCTACTCCTGCGCTCCGATTTATTCGGACTGCAAAGATACAAACTCTTTTTTATCTCACAACTCTTTTCGCAAAAAGTTTTAAAGTTTTTTTTCGTCTGTCTCTTATGAAGTAAATAATGTTCCTGCTTAGCTAAAAGCTCTTCTGCGCTTACTGATCTACTCTCGTTTTCAGTGGGGCAAAGATAGTAACTTCTCACAACGCAAAACAAGTTTATTTAACATAAATTTTACCGTTTCGTAATATTTACACTTAAAGCACTGGATTGCAGGGAGAAAAATTTTAAACATTTGTTTGGGGTATTGGGTTGGAGGGTATGAGCGTTTGAGCGTGGGAGGGTTTGAGGGTGAGAGAAAGAGAGAATGGTGATGCGGGATGCGGGGATACGGGGTGTGAATAGTGTATATATTATATAATAGAGAACAGACTATATAAGAAAACAGGGTTTCTTCGAAAAATTAAGAATTATGCCTGGCTCCGATTGAATTGATGATACACCATATTATATAGCAAACACAGCACTCTCACTCCGCAGGAGTCCGGACAAAACTTTTCCGTAGCATGACAAGGCTAATGTCAACTGTTAAAAAAAAGCTTAGACATTATCCCTCCAACTTACATCCTTTAAGGGCTCTGGTCAAGAGGTTTGGATTCCTGTGGAATGACACAAGGGAAATAAAGGCTTGTTTTCACTAACCCGAAGCTCGCAACACAATAACCCGAACCACTATATTCTCCACCATGAAATTCATCATTCATCATTCATCATTAACGACTCCTTCCCTAGCCCTGATAGAAATGGTTACCCCGCAGCAGGAGTTGGAGGGCGAGAGGGTTTGAGCGTGGGAGAGTGCAGGCGCGAGGAGTATGAATGGATAGCAGGATTAAGCTCCGAAATAAAGTAGGAGTGTGAGAGAGTGAGAATATAAAAGTATTGAGAAACTGAAGTGGCTCGCTTATATTATCTCGCTTATAATATAAAGATGGAGGTAGAGTGCTTAGCAGTCTTTCGAAACTGGGATCAGAAAAAACGCTTTATCAATAGCTTATAGACATAGTAGCCTAACAGGCATCCGATAGAATCTGCAACGATATCTAAGGTTTCCATAGATCTTCCCAGTCCCATTTCTTCCTGCAGAATTTCAGTAAGGAATGCATAAATAAGGATGATCTGAAAGAAGTAGGAGAATTTTATTTTAGGAAATGTGGCAATGAAAGAAAATCCCAAAGCTGCAAAGATACTGAGATGCAAAACTTTGTCGATACCATTGAACATAAACCAATATTCATGGTTTTCTTCTCCGGGTTTGAGAAGCATATAAGTAAGAAATGCCCAATAAATGGGCAGTATCTTACTAAATATTTTTGAAATCTTATCCAATGATCGCTTTGTAATCATCTGCAGAAAGTAACTCTGACTGATCTGCTCCATCAGCAATTTCCAATTTGATGATCCATCCGTTTCCATAAGGATCTGTGTTTAACAGCTCAGGCTGATCTTCTAAGTCTGAATTAAATTCAATAACCTTCCCTGAAACAGGCAAGAATAGATCTGAAACAGTCTTTACCGCTTCTACACTTCCGAAAACGTCTCCCCCATTAAGGTCATCATCTACAGTATCTACATCTACGTATACGATGTCTCCAAGTTCTCCCTGAGCGAAGTCTGTAATACCGATTGTAGCAACGTTACCTTCGATTCTGATCCATTCGTGATCTTTGGTGTACTTTAATTCTGATGGTGTGTTCATTTTTAAATTTTTATTTTGTACAAATGTATTCAAAAATATAGTAGCTTCAAATATCGGATATAAAAAAAGTCCTTCAAAACTGAAGGACTTTTAGGTTTGTATTATTTTAGAATCCACCTCCGGATTCACCGAATGTAAATGTAGCTGAGATGCCGGCTCTGATTGTAGACAGCGGGAATGCTGTGGAAATCTTATACTTTGAGGTCATCTGTTCGTAGAATACCCTCAGGTTCAGATTCTCAGAAACATTGTAGTCTGCAGAAAGTTTAATGTTCATCAATCTTTGTCCTCCCGTAACCTGAGCGTCATTCAACAGGATATTCATAATGGAGGTTTTACTGTCTCTTAATGAAATATCTCCTCTGATGTTAAGATCACTTCCTTTTCCTCTTGTTCCTCTTCCTCTGATATTAGCTGTTCCCAATCTGAAGTTTCTGACAATATATCCAAGTCTTACCACATATTCTGTATTGGCATCTTCAGTAAGCGTCTGGTTTACCAATCCCAGCACCATCATTCTGGTTCTGTTATACTGTATCCCAAACTGCATATTATTTCTCATGGTAACATCTATTCCAATAAGCGGCGAGAAGGATTCTACATATCCAACCTGTGCAAATGTATAAGGATTGATCTTGTCTCCTGCATTTTTGATTACATTACCAGCATCATCTACAGTCTGATAATATCCGTTCGGATTATCATGATAATCTACATTGCTTTGGATCCCCGTTGCAGTATAGGTCGCGGTATAAGCATGTAAAATATCAAACTTCGTGAACTGTCCGCTGATGATCGGAATATTTTTTAATCCTGAATACGTAATTCTCCAGTTTGGTAAAGGGAATCCTGATTTTTTAGGATTGGTCATCGGTGTCACTGACTTTCCTTCCATAGCTGCTCTAAAGGCTGGAATCAATACATAGGCGTTTCCGATGCTATAATGCTGAGCAAATCCATTGTTATCCAATACTGCTCCAGGGCCTCCCAATTGCTGGGAAAGCGCTCTTGCATTTTCTCTGATAGCCTGATAAACTGCCTGTCCATCTTTAAACGATGTGCTAAGAAGCGTTGTCGTATTGGAATAGGTTGTCAATTCGCTGGCAAATGTAAAGTCCGGATCAGGAACTCCGTTATTGGTATAGTTAAATCCTGTATGTGAGAAGTTACTGTTAAAAGTATGCAATACATTCAGATCAACTCTTAAATCGTTCATCGGCATTACCTGTAAGTCTGCCCTCAATTCCTTGGTAGACATTCTTACGTATGGATCTGTCATATAGTTAGAACCACTCACCCATCCGTTCTCCATTACCGTTCTTCTGATATCTGCCTGCGATCCTAAAAGGAACCCAAGTGTAGGACCTCCCAGTGTCTGTCCGTATCCATACCAGTTTGGTGCTGATATTAATCCAGGAAGCACTGTTCCGTTTGTTTCATTATAACTTACATTCAACTGCTTGAAAGAAGTCAGGAAGAATGCTGCGCTTTGCAGTGGAGTAAGTCTGTTTTTAAATTTATACTTTTTGTATCTGTATCTGTTCTTTTCCCATTGTTTTGCATACACATTATTCAGAGAGTCCATCTCCTGTCTGCGCTTCTGCAGTTTTGCATTGATGTTTTTAAAATAGTTAAACTGGCCAAAGAACTTAGGAAGATCTGCTGAAGCCGTTGCCTGAATAACATTTGTATTCTGACCCACTGATCCTAAACTTGCCGGCTGATTCGTATTAGGATCCACAAATCCAAGCAATGAAGTAGACCTTGCTGCCCAGTTATAAGTAAATCCATATCCTACTTCCGCATCAATGAAATCCAGGTAAGGAAGATACTGGAATGGCAGCTTATAATTCAACTGTGCTCTGTGATTATACAATACCGGTCTTCCTGCTCTGAATACATTTCCGAAGATCGACTTATTATCCATAGAATTCACATCCAGGTTATCATTAAGGGTTCTGGTTGCTGAGTTGATTTCCAGTTTTAATGATTTTGTGAAATTAAATCCTAATCCATACTGCCATCCAAAGAAGAAGTTTCTGTTTTTGATGGCATCAAAGTCACTGTTCATATTTCCGTTCAGAATTGCTTCCACGTTTCTGAACTCAAGCTCGTTATAATTTCTGTCGATTTCAGTTCTGAAAGATATTCTTGTAGGTATTGGATTAAAGTTGAATTCCTTCACCCATCTCAGATACTTTGTAGATTTTGCGGTATCGCTGATCATTTTGTTGAAAGGTTTGATCACCCACGGCTTAAATGTATAGTTGTAATCAATATATCCTCTCAGATACTGTCTGTAGTTTCTCTTGGTATAAATGTCTCTGTAATAGTCATCGTTATAAACAGCAGTTACAGAAACGTTTTCTATATCATAGAATTTGGGTTTCTTATTTGGATTTACTCTTTCCTTATGCATATTCACAACTCCTATACTTCTCTGCTGGGTATAAGTTCTCGCTACTTTTTTCAGCTGATCTTTATTAGGCGCCTTGCTGAACTCCACATCGGTGTCCAAAGGATTGTATTTCGGATCTTCAATGGTCTGTGAGTAAGAATAATTTAACGGAATTTTCACTCCGGTTTTTTCAGGAAGGAATTTGTCTACATTAATCGCAGTATTAATACTGAATGCTGATTGGGTAGACTGGGTTCTTTCTGCAGGTTTAGAATCGATATTCCCGAAACCAACCGATGTATAGGAAGCATTAGCGTTCACTGTTGCCAAGTCTCCCATATTGAAGTTTAAGCTTGCATTTCCTGCATATCCTCCATCGTTTTCAATTTCAGATAGACGGATTTCGTTAACCCAAAGAACTCTTGTTATAGTGGATGCCCCTCTTGGATCAGAGTTTCTTACCCCAATCATAATGGTGGTAATATTTCCTAAACTAGGCCGTCCTTTGATATAGATATTTTTATAAGGTTCCTGATATGTAAGGTCTTTTGTTCTTTCAGTGATTTTCACTCCTGACTTATCTCTTCTTATTTTTGCATCTACAAAATTCTGAACATCAAAATCAACTTCATTTTCCATTGGCCAGATCTCCATAGGAGCTGTTGCTGTAGTAGGAGTCATTTTTAAAGATGATTCATATTCATAATAGTTGTCAGTAGCATCGCTTCCGAAACGTATAAAAAATTTCGTTTTCTCATCAATTCCTGTGATAGTATTAGATGGATCATGAGCATGCACAAACAGCTTCAGCTTTTTGTATCTTCTCATATCCAACGTTGTATTTTTAAACACACCTCTTGCCTCAGTCTTAAGATCTTTCACTTTCATGTAAAGTGAGGCTTCATTCTGTCTCTGAGCTCCTGCATTTCCACTTAACACTTGTCTGTCAATTCCCGGAGGTAATACATACGGAGGCTGGTTCAGTGCATTCTCTTCAATATTCACACTTCCTACCTCAAAATTCGGGTCTGTAACAACCCCTATACCCTCTCCTGAACCTGGAATATTTGTACTGGCAATGTTACTATTATATTTTCTCCAGTCTGATCTTACAAGATCCATTGTTCCGAATCTTAAAGTAGACGTTTGATCAAATCCTGTCAGCATTAATCTCGCAAATCTTACGTTATTTAACACAGATGGATCTGCTGTTCCTTCAGATGGATCATAATTCGCCACAGGGATTCTGAACAAATACCATTTAACATCTGAAGTCTGCCCGTTCTGAAATGTTGCTTTTACTGTTTTTACATCTACAATATTATTATTTGCCCCAAGTGATAAACTTGGCTGGTCAAGCTTTATAACATATTGGTTATAGTTTTCAGTCTGGTCAAGGTTATAATCTTTGTTGATATCTTCAGCATCCGGAGTTTGTGAAGCTACATTCAGAGAGTTTGCTTCGGAGTTTCCTTCCGGGTTTCTGAAATATTTATATCGTTCTACCACTGAAGCAGCCTGACTTCCTGTAAATTTATCAGAAAGATAGAATACGAAGTCATCCACTGCCGGGTCAGCAATATTGGTTACCGGGTTTACAAAGGTATTCCCGAACCTCATGGCTTCCTGATCAGAAGTAAGACCGTCATATCCTGCATCCTGAATTCTTCTGTCATCTCCTTCTGTAGAGAATGCATATAAAATTGGCGGCTGTTTTGGCTGTACTCCCCAGTTTGAATTTGTTGTAGAAGAAGGTGTTCCCGGAGTAGGAAGTCCGTTTTCATACTGCATTTTACCATCTTTCAGAACATCTTCGGAAACGTTTCCTAAGTGAAGTAAAAGCTTTGGATCAGCACCCAGGGTTTTACCATCTGCATAAGGATCCATCATCCAGAATTCAACATATTCAATATTTGAACTCACAAAGTTCGGAACGCTGATGGATCTCATAATCCCAGCCCATCTGCTTTGTGTCTGTTCTGTTAAAGGATTAACGTTATACGGTCCTTTTTCTTTAGGGAAATAAGAAATATCGAAAGTATTCGTAAAGGTTTGTTCTCCTGCTACGAAATCTCTGTTGTTATAAATTTCAGAATATTGCACCCTTCTGGAAGCGTGATTGGATACAGACTGTGGTGTGATCCCTGCGGGAGCTTTCCCTCCGACACCCCAGAATCTTGGATCAATGTTATACCATGTCAGCAATCCTCTTCCATATCCACTCGTTATATCATCATCCGCCGGTATTGTATTAAATGGCGGTAACTTATTTTTTTCGGGTTTTGATGCAAGGCTCCATGCTGCAGGTTCTTTTAATGATATTTTAGAAGTTGTCTGTTCAAAATCGTCAATATAAGACTGGTTATTGGTTCCTTTATTCAATCCCGGTAATAAATAGGCAGCTTCCATCTTGAAGTTTAAGTTGGATGGAGCTTCGGTTTTTACCATCGGAAGTTTATTGGTAAGTCTTGTAAGGTAAGGAGCCTGATTGTTATACATCAGGTTGATCCCAGCCATAGTATTATTTACTGCTTCCTGCCCGAAGTTTACTTTCTGAGTCAATGGAGATTCAGAATAATTGATTACTGTTCCACCCAGGATAAAGTTTTCACTGAATCTTCTTTCTAAGTTTAATCCTAAGAATCTTTTTCTTTGGGTATTAAATGTAAGTTGGTTTTCCAGTGAAATATTGATGGCCTGTCCGGACTGCTTTACATTTTCATTGATGATGGTAACCGTTCCCAGCATATAGTCTACGGTATAGTCTACACCTTCAGTAAGCTGTACCCCGTTTGCAGCGACTTTCACCGATCCCTGAGGAACGTTTACTGCCCCCAGAGAAATACCTTGTCCCTGAACACCTTTATAACGACCTTCCATGGTATACCTTTGCGAAAGGTTACTGGAAGAAGCTTCTAGTTTTTGCTTGGTATAAAGATCCTGGAAAACATATTGAGGATCAAAGGTTCCACCTAAAGCCTTTTGCATATAAGCACCAAAGGGTTGTACTTTGGTAAAAATGACTCTTCCGGTTTCCGGTCTGATGGTAATCCCATTGACAAAGTCGAAGATACCATCTCCTTTACTTCCATCTTTATTGTTCTGGATATCACCGTTCATATTAAGGCGGTCCCAGTTAAATAATTTCAGTAAGTTCTGATCTTTTACAGGCGTGTCCGGAAGGTAGTTTACCTTACCTCCTGTTTTGGGATCTCTGTAGTATACATTAAGGATAAATCCATCCGGCGCTACCTGTCCTGCATCTATAGAATAGATATTTTTCATCATCAGATCCCACATCGGAGACTGAGTGTTTATCTTGTTATTTACTCTCAATACTTTAGTAACCAGTACAGGGCTTTCTTCAGAAAATTCCCCTACTTTGTATACTTTATTACTTCCGTTAACGGTATAAGAGTATGAAACGGCTAAAAGCTGCTGGTCATTAAGTTTTTGGTTTAATGAAATATACCCAAGCTGTGGCTGAAAGGTAAATTCATTAGCATTCAGTTTTCTTGCTTTTGTTGCAAGAATAAATTCTTCTCCGTTACTATAGGGAGAAGAATTTCCCGGAAAGACATGCCCCTGAAAAAGAGCATTGTAATTTTTCCCCGCTTCTCTGGTTCCGGCTACTTTTGATACTTCATCATACAATCCATTCAATGAGTTATCTGGCAGAGTAATTCCTCCCGGACCTTCTCCCAGGTCTCTGATCCCGATAATACTTTTCTGATAGGCCAGATTACTGTTCCCTTGATCAAGTACCCAAACTTCCATTCTGGTAATATTGATGGTTGAGTTGATCTGTGGGTAATTAAGGAGGGCATCATCATACTTGTTCAGGAAATAATGTCCTATAAAAAAGTGCTGGTTTTCTTCATAGTCAATAGCATTGACTTTAAAGTTATTCATCACACCACCACCCTGTACTACAATATTACGGGCTTCACCTTGCTGCTGGGAAAGGACAACTGTTCCGAATGTTTTTCCTAACTGAAACTCTGTCTTCACCCCGAACAATGACTGGGAACCACGGATAAGACTGGTTGAAAGCGGCATGTTTACGTTACCGAATTCAACTCTTTTGATGATTTTATCTTCTCCTCCTTCGTTAGGTTTATCTACATTTCCAAGGCCTTTGCTTTGAAGATCTTTCCAGCTTCCTTTTGCCTGCCAAACAAGGTTCATCCTGTTTTCGAAAGCAAAACCACTCTGGGTATCATAATTGGCCTTTAACTGTAAGTTTTCCCCTACCTTCCCCAATAATCCCAGCTGAATTCTCTGATCTATATCAAAGGTAAAGCTGGTCCTGTTTTGTGGCAGGATCATCGGGTTATCTATTTTCTGGTAAAGTCCTGCAAAATCCAGGGATGCATACCCCGAAGGAATAATTTCAATTTTGTTACCACCAAAAATGGTTTCAAAAAGCCTGTTGTTGATCTGTAATGAAGGAATAAGCCCTTTCTTTCTGGCATCAGTTCTGTCTCTTCTGAAGAGAAGGTTATATTTATCAGATTTCTCCTTATAATAGGCCTTTGTCTGGCTGGCAAGCATATATTCTTTATATTCTTCCGGAGACATGGCTGTAGGAGGACCTGTAATGGTATTTCCGATTTTGGGATACACGTAGTACATCCCGGTTTTTATATCGTAATAGGCTTCGTACCTCGTAGGGTCGGCCACTTCATATTGTTTTCTTATAATCGCTGTATCTTTCTGTGCCTGCGCGAAAGCACTGACAGACATGCAAAGGAACGACAGGAACAAAAATATGTTAAGATGCTTAATATTCGCCACCAAATGTTAAATGTTTTTTAAGATTTGTTTTACCAATTCTTCTACCGAGATGCTTGGATTTTGTTTTATAATTTTATCCGCAATCTTCTCACTGGTTCGTTTAGGAATGCCTAAAACTTCTAATGCAGATAACGATTCTTCCTTAATTTTATTATCTACCATCACAGAAATATTCGCGTTAGGATCACTGTATTTCTGCACTTTATCTTTAAGATCTACGATAATTCTTTCCGCAGTTTTTGCCCCGATTCCTTTAGCTTTCTGGATCAATGCACTGTTTCCTGAAAGTATGGCTGAAGCAATCTCATCCAGGCTCAAAGTTGACAAAAGTATAAGTGCTGAGACAGCCCCCACTCCATTAACACTTATTAACAGATTAAACATTTCTTTTTCTGAACGTGTGTTAAATCCAAAGAGAAGATGAGCATCCTCACGAATGATCTGCTGAATAAATAAAAAGGTCTGCTGATTCAAAACCAACGTCTGTGAGGTCATCAAACTGATTCCCACATAGTAACCAACTCCTTGCACATTGATGACAGCGTAGGTAGGTGTAAGTTCCTGAACTATGCCTTGTAAAGAAAATATCATTATTAATTTTTAAAACTCCCAAATATAGCAATTTAAACTAATTAATGTTTTCATTTGATCTGAGAATGATTTTTAACTTAAATTTCAAATAAGAATTCAAGGAATTAACAGAAAAACAAAAGACTCCAAAATATGGAGTCTTTTTACTATCTGGAACACTGTTTACAGTGTCATTTTTTAAATAAGAAAGATGAATTACTGTTTCCAGTTATGCCACTCATTCTATATTACGATTTTTTTTCTCTTCTTTGAGCATCAAGAACGGCAATGGTAGCAAGGTTTACAATTTCATCTACGCTTGAACGCATCTGAAGTACATGTACCGGTTGTTTTAATCCCATTAAGATAGGTCCGATTACCTGTGCTACCTTCATACCTCTCAGGATTTTATAAGAAAGGTTGGCACTTTCAAGGTTCGGGAAGATGAATGTATTGGCCGGAGTTGTTCCTAATTTTGAGAATGGATAATCACTCAGGTGGTCTGCATTCATTGCAAAATCAGGCTGAATTTCACCATCCACAACCATTTTAGGATATTTTTCATGAAGGATTCCTACTGCTTTCGCAACTTTCTTGGAAGTTTCAGAGATAGCAGCAAAATTTTCAAATCCAAGCATTGCGATTCTTGGTTCAATAGCAAAAGATTTTACTGTAAATTCTGCCATTTTAGCAATATTCACCAGGTCTTCAGCTGTAGGGTTCTGGTTGATGGAAGTATCTGCAAAGAAAATAGGTTTCTTTTCAGACAGGATCATCATCATTGCCGCTACTTTGTCTACGCCTTTATCTTTTTCAATAACTTCTAAAACAGGACGTAAAACGGAAGTATAATTTTTAGAGAATCCTACGATAAGTCCGTCAGTATCTCCATGCTTCAGCATCAAAGGTCCGAAATAATCTCTCTGACGAACATATCTCTTCGCTTTGTACTCGTTCATTCCTTTTCTCTGACGAAGCTTCCAAAGGGTTTCTCTGTATTTTTTTCTATTTTCTTTCTGATCATCATCACTTGGATCAATGATAGGGACATCCAGAGTAATTCCGTAACGTTCCATCTGTTCCTTGATGTACTTTTTATCCCCTAAAAGGCTTGGGTATGCAATTCCTTCTTCACAAAGGATCTGAGCAGCTTTCAATACATTGTATTCTTCAGCGTTTCCAAGGGTGATTCTTTTCGGATTGGATTTCGCACGGCTCTGCATCATTCTTACCAATCTTTCATCTCTGCCCATTCTGTCTAAAAGCTGGTGCTCATATTCATCAAAATCCGTAATGGTTTTTCTGGCAACACCACTTTCAATAGCTGCTTTTGCCACAGCGCTTGATACTTTTGTGATCAATCTGTTATCAAATGGTTTCGGAATAAAGTATTCTCTTCCAAACTGAAGGTTCTGAACGTTATATGCTAAGATTACAGCTTCCGGCACCGGTTCTTTTGCAAGGTCAGCAATGGCATGTACCGCAGCCAGTTTCATGGCTTCATTAATTCCTGTTGCCTGTACATCCAATGCACCACGGAAAATGTAAGGGAATCCCAGTACGTTATTAACCTGGTTAGGATAATCACTTCTTCCTGTAGCCATGATCACATCTTTACGGGTTTCAATTGCAAGATCGTAAGCAATTTCCGGATCAGGATTAGCCAAAGCAAATACGATAGGATTATCGTTCATGCTTAACAGCATTTCAGGAGTCATTACGTTTCCTTTTGATAATCCAACAAAAACATCAGATCCTTTTACAGCATCTTCCAATGTTTCGATATCAGTCTGAGCGATAAAATCCAGTTTTTCAGGAGTAAGGTTTTCTCTTTTATGGTTGATTACTCCCTTACTGTCGCACATCAGGACGTTTTCTTTTTTCAATCCTAATGAAATATAAAGCTTAGTACATGCAATAGCTGCAGCACCCGCTCCGTTTACCACCATTTTCACTTTATCAATATCCTTGTTAGCAATCTGCAGAGAGTTGATCAATGCAGCAGCTGAGATAATGGCTGTTCCGTGCTGGTCGTCATGCATCAAAGGAATATTCAATTCCTCTTTCAGTCTTTGTTCTATATAAAAAGCTTCGGGAGCTTTAATATCTTCAAGGTTAATTCCTCCGAAAGTAGGAGCAATCCCTTTCACGATTTCAATAAATTTATCCGGATCCTTTTCATCAATCTCAATATCAAAAACGTTGATATCTGCAAAGATCTTGAACAAAAGTCCTTTCCCTTCCATTACCGGTTTTGAAGCTTCAGCACCGATATCTCCCAATCCAAGTACGGCAGTACCGTTAGAAATTACTGCTACCAGATTTCCTTTTCCTGTGTAATCATAAACTGTTTCCGGCTTATCATGAATTTCCATACAAGGTACTGCTACTCCAGGAGAATATGCCAATGACAGATCTCTTTGGGAAGAGTGCGGCTTTGATGGTATTACTTCAATTTTTCCTTTGGGTTCTGCTTTATGATAATCCAGTGCGGCCTGGCTAAAGTTCTTTTCGTCACGATTGTTGTTACTTGACATAAAATTTTGTTTTTTGTTAAAGTATATATTTAATGTGGTAATCTACTAAACTTTCAATTGGTTTCTGAACTACATGTCCCACATTTAAATTAAGTTCTGTTGCTACAGAACGTAGTGTATTTTCATAATAATAAGCGATGGAGCCGATGAAATTAATCTCAGCTTCATACGCTTCCTCATAAGGGAGAACCTGGTATTCGAAGAAATTCTTCATTTCGTCAAAAACCATATCCCTGAAGTAAGGATGATCTTTTCTTTCGATTACAAATTTGGTAAAATTTGCCAGATAAGCATTGGGTCTTGGGGTATGGTACATGTTTTTCAATGCATCCTCCACTGTAAGCTGATAGTCTGCTTCAAATTCTTTATGAAGGTCTGCAGGCAGCTTTTTCATAAAATATCTGCGCACCAGCTGCTTTCCGATAGCGCTTCCGCTTCCCTCATCCCCTATCAGGAATCCGAGTGAAGGTAATTCTATCTTTACATTTTTACCGTCAAAAAAACAGGAATTTGACCCTGTGCCCAAGATGCACACGATAGCAGGTTTTCCGCTGTAAGCCGCATACGCAGCAGCCATCAGATCTTCCTTCACAATAATCTCTGCTTTTCCAAAAACTTTTTTCAGTTCTTCCTCTATGGTTTCGCAGTTTTTTTTCACCCCGCATCCTGAACCATAAAAAAATACTTTGGTAATTGAATTTTTAACCGATATCAGATTGCTATTTTTCTGGATTTCCGGAGCAATAAGCTCCCTGTTGATAAAATTCGGATTGAAACCGATTGTTTCTGTTTTCAGAAAAACTTTTTTAAAGTCATCAAGAATTACCCAATCCGTTTTAGTAGAACCACTATCTACAATAGCAACCATATTTTAGATTTTAATTTAAGGATGCTAAATTATGAATTTATCTTCAATTAGCATTTAAAACAACCTGGAAGCTGTCTAAAATCATTAATGCTTGATTTGTGTTTTTTTTTCATTGAATTGTAAAAGCCAATCTTCTATTTCATCTTCAAGATAGGAAGTCTGCAATTCCATCGCATTGATAAAATCATCAGGTACCGGCTCACCAGTGGAGTTTTCAAGATTCCACAATTCGTTTGACATATTTTCATATTCGGAATACACTCTTTTGAAGCGGGAATTTTCTTTTTCAAGAGCCTCAATATTTTCTGTTGAAGCTGGAATTTTCTGTATTTGTTTTGACGTTTCATACAAATATTATTAATAATTGGGTCATAAAATGTAGGAGGATATGCTCTTAGCTGCACACTACAAGATAGAAAAAACCATCAACACAAGGCGTTGAAAATGAATTTATTATCAGGTCTTAATTACATCATTCTGAATATTAAAATTAGACATATTTTTTATTAAAAAAAATATTTTAACAACTTTTTTCAGTGTTTAACATATAGTTATAAATTTGCATATTCATATTGTGGGGCCGTATAATTTTGGGTACTATAAAACCATTATGGCAAGGCAGGAATCCGTAAGATGTTTATCTGCTGAGAAGTATCTCATTTCAGTACGCTATACAATATGTACAAACATGTTTAGTTTTATAATCATTAAATGAAAGAAATACTCTTACGCCAGAAGCAGGTTTTGTTCTTCATCATTGCAGGAGGACTGAGTGCTATTGTAGAGATAGGCAGCTTTAAAATTTTCAGCACTTATCTTCCGCACTTCATTGTAAAAGAAACCAACTTTTATGGTGTGCATTATCCTCTGAGTAATATTTTCTCTACCAGCTGCGGGATTATTACCAATTATTTTCTGAGTATATGGTTTGTATTTGAAAGAGGAAAGCATTCGAAGAGAAAAGAGTTTGCTTACTTTATGATAGTATCCTTTTTTTCGACAATGCTCAGCTTAGGATTTTTCCAGATTTTCTACAGTTTCATATTTAAAGATAATATCAATTTATTTTTTTATACCTTGAGCCCGGAAATGATCAGTAAAATTGCTGCAATATTGCTGGTGTCCATTCTGAATTATTCAATTAAAAAGAAAGTAATTTTTAACGGTTAGGCTGTGACAAAAATTTTAAACTATCTCTGGAGATTCTGGTTGCTGCTGCTGGCATTTTTTCTGACCGTTACACTCGGAATCCCGGTATATATTTTATCTTTTAATAAAAAACATTATAAATACGGTTATAAGCTTGTCAGGCTCTGGTGTTTCGGAATGTTCTACGGAATGGGTTTCCGGTATGACCTTATTAAGCTCTCCACCCAGGAAAAAGATAAAAATATACCATACGTTTTTATCTCTAACCACACCTCTATCATGGATATTATGCTTGTCTGCATTTTGTTTCCTGATCATCCGATTTGTTTTGTAGGTAAAAAAGAACTGGTAAAGATTCCGATTTTCGGAACTATATATAAAAGGATATGTGTCATGGTAGACAGGGCAAGTGCGCGAAGCCGTGCTGATGTGTACCGCAGATGTGCTGAAAAAATGGAAGAAGGTAACAGCATTGCCATTTTTCCGGAAGGCGGCGTACCCGATGATACTTCTGTTATCCTGGATGATTTTAAGGACGGAGCTTTTATGCTGTCCTCAAAACATCACTCCCCTATTGCTGTTTATACCTTTATCGGACTCAAGGAAATGTTTCCTTTTGAAAACTCAAAAGGCTATCCCGGAAGAGTAAAGGTTTATTTCAATGGAATTATTGAACCTACTGATTCGCCCAAAGACCTGAAGGCAGAGGCTTATGAGGAAATAAAAAAAACCTTAATCAGGTATTCCGTTGAAAGTAAATAGTTATATTTGTTTGTGAAATCTATAATAAATATGTCAAATTATTCTAAGCAAACCAATTGGGCCCAATTCATTCCGTTGGTTACTGTATTCTTCTTTTGGGGATTTGTAGCAGCCAGCAATGATATTCTGATCCCGGTTTTTCAAAAAGCCTTCAATCTATCTCAAACTGAAAGTATGCTGGTCCAGATATGCTTTTATGTAGCGTATACTGTAGGATCCTTAATTT
Organism: Chryseobacterium gleum; assembly: GCF_900636535.1. Classification (NCBI taxonomy): domain Bacteria; kingdom Pseudomonadati; phylum Bacteroidota; class Flavobacteriia; order Flavobacteriales; family Weeksellaceae; genus Chryseobacterium; species Chryseobacterium gleum. Next base: position 4,242,110 of record NZ_LR134289.1, on the reverse strand, counting down.
ATATGATTGTATCCAAGAGTCTGAAACAGGACCTGATCAACAAAATCGGATACAAAAACGGTCTTATTGTAGGACTTTTGATTTCTGCACTGGGAACACTGTTGTTCTACCCTGCTGCCAATATGCATTCTTTTCCTTTAATGATCTCCGGATTATTTATTGTAGGTTTAGGATTCTCTCTTCAGCAGATTGTTGCCAATCCACTCGCTATTGAGGTAGGTCCTACGGAAACAGGATCACAAAGGTTAACAATGGCGGGAGGAATCAATAACTTAGGAACTACTATCGGACCACTTATTGTTTCGTTTGCCATCTTTGGTTCTGCAAGTGCTGCCAATACGGAAGCGAGTGTGGAAAGTGTAAAAATACCTTATCTAATACTGGGAGCAGCTTTTGCGCTTGTGGCTTTAATGCTTAAATTTTCATCACTTCCTGCAATCACTCCAACCAACACTGAGAATACGGATGATGTAATTCCGGGAGAACACAGAACTTCTGCATTCCAGTATCCTCAATTGGTTATGGGAATGATCGCCATCTTCGTGTATGTAGGAGTAGAGGTTTCTACAGCAAGTAACCTTCCTGCTTATATGGAAAAAAGCCTTGGATTTGAAACGAAAGAAGTAGCTCCTTATATTTCGTTGTATTGGGCGTCATTAATGATTGGCCGTTGGACAGGTGCTGTAGAAGCATTTGATGTGAATGCAGGTTTCAAAAAAATCTTAAGATTCCTGGCTCCTTATCTGGCGTTCGGCGTATTTTTATTGGTAAACGCTATTGCCAACCATGATCTTTCTCCTTTCTATGTATATGGATTTATCATTGTTGCTATGATTATCTGTGATATTTTAAGTAAAGGAAACCCGGCAAGGATGCTTTTAATCTTCTCTTTAGCAGGAATTACAGCTCTGCTTATAGGAATGTTCACTACAGGAATGATATCTGTGTATGCATTTACCAGTGTAGGTCTTTTCTGTTCTACTCTGTGGCCATGTATCTTTGCATTGGCAATCAACGGACTTGGAAAGTATACCAACCAGGGATCCGGATTCCTTATTATGATGATTATGGGAGGCGGAATCGTAAGTATATTACAAGGGTATATTGCAGATATCACAAATATTCACTTCAGTTATATCGTGGGGGTTATTTGTTTTGCTTATCTTGCATTCTATGCGATCCGTGTGAGTGGAATCTTAAAAGCTCAGGGCATTGATCTTGATAAAATATCTAAAGGCAGTGGTCATTAATATAACAAAAACAATATATAAGAAGAAAAGATTTTGGGCAGGTGTATTACTTGCCCAATTTCTTTTATTTTATGGTTTCTCTAAATCCAAAATGATGGTTTCTTTTTTTGAAAGTTTTTTTGAACTTCAAAAAGGAATCCACCAGGTGTTGTTCAGCTGGATTTCGTTTTCTGTTGGAGATTTGATTTATATTGTAGTAAGCATTTTTCTTTTATATTGGGTTATAGCTTTATTCAGGAAGCAGCGGAGGCATGAAGCGATGATGAAAATCCTCATCTTCATTAATGCTTTTTATTTCACTTATCAGGTGTTTTGGGGAATGCTGTATTTCCAGACTCCTGTTATTAAAAAGCTCTTAAGCCAGGATGAGCCTAATGTGAACAAGGCAAAAAAACTGGCTCTTATTTATCTTGAAAAGTGTAAGGTTACCAGACAATCTGTTCATGAAGATAATAAAGGTGTCTTTATGATCACAGACTTGACCTCTATACAAAAGGAAATCCTGCATCAACAAGCAAAATTACCTTCTTATATTTCCAATAAAAAAGCGCCTCAGATTTTAAATATTAAACCCAGCTTGTTCAAAAATGTAATGAACTTCACGGGAATACTCGGATACTACAATCCTTTTACTGCCGAAGCCCAGTATAACTCTGAACTGCCTCACACTTTTATCCCCTTCACCACTGCTCATGAAAGTTCTCACCAACTGGGATTTGCCAGAGAACAGGAGGCTAATTTTGTGGGATATTTAATAGGAATTCATTCCAGCAATCCGGAACTGAGATACAGTACGGAGTTTTTCACTTTAAAAAGTCTTTTAAGATTCATTGTGGAGGAAGATCCTGAGTTTGTAAAGAATATTCTTCATCACTATTCTCCGGCTATGCAAAGAGACCGTGCTTATGAAAAGAGCTTTATTTATCGCCATCAGGGCTGGCTGGATGACTTCTTTGGATTTACTAATAATCTGTTTCTGAAAAGTAATCAGCAGGAAGGCGCTGTTACGTATTCTTACTTTATAGATCTTCTCCTAAACTATGAAAAATAGATAAAAAAAGAATCGTATCAGGCGATACGATTCTAAAAACACAAATGATGAAAAAAAATTTATTACCTTGACTTGTTCCCTCATTCAAGGCGATGTAAAAGTACGACATATTTTATAAATACAAAAAAAATTCCGTCCTTTTTTAAAACTTTATGAAAACTTTATGATTTTTTAAGTTTTTTTGAGTTTATATGTTCTTGTCACAAATTAAATCAAACATCTTTATTTACAGCCAAAACAGCATTAAAAGCACATACAGGCTATTAAATACTCAAAAATCTAAACAAATGTTTAAATAAAAAATATTCGTTTTCTATCAGGTTTTTCTCATTTAAAAATTGGAGTTATTGCTGTATTATGATATGATATCTCTAAAAATTGCGATTCTAAAATTCTGGAAATTGTGAATATAAAAACGAATGGAGTTTTATATCCATTCTGTTTATTGTCCCAAACTAAGAATTTATATTTTATGCAATTGAGATCCGCTACTCATTATCAAACCTTATTTTCTACAGGATCATATCCGGAAATTATTTCTGAGAAGAGATAAAAAAACATGATTCTAACAATACATTATAGAAAATAAAATACTGAGGATCAAATAAAATCCAACAACAATCGTTTATATCTCACTAATAAAGGAGATTTTTTTTTGTATATTTAAAACATCTGTGTATTTTAGATAAAAATATTAATATGATTTTTGACAAACTAATTAACCACCTTAAACTAGATAAACAGGAATTTATTTTCCAGTTCAACTCACATCCCAATTACCCATCTGCATTGGCATTCAGTGATACGCTGAACTTTATGGGGGTAAAAAATGACGCCTATGAACTTGACAAAGAATATTGGGACGAACTTCCGGAAGAATTTATCGCTATTGTTGAAAATTCATTTTCCCTTGTAAAAAAGTCAGGAAACAATTATTCAGTATATTCTGAGAAAGCAAAGACCTTTGGAAAAGAAGAGCTTTATAATAAATCAACCGACTTTGTACTTCTGTTTGAGAAAACGGAGAATGCAGAAAACAAACTGACATTCAATTTCAAACCGGTTCTGTACATTATTTTCGCTGTTGTTCTTGCTTATTCATTTATAAGTCAAACCATTTATGCGGCCGTATTCAATCTTCTTTCGTTAGCCGGAGTTTATATTTCTCTGGAAATTTTCAACCAGAAATTTGGAAATACATCTACCGTTATCGGAAGTATATGCGGAGGCGGAAATACTGCTGCCAGCCAGACAGCCAACTCGTGTGATAAGATTATAAAACAGGATAAAACAAGCATTTTAGGCTTAAAATTCGCGGACTTTTCCCTGATTTATTTCACAGGACTTACAGTATTGGGTTTATTCTTACCGGCTACAGCTTATATTGTAAAAGGATTTACATTCGTTTCTGTACTTGCAATCGGGTATTCATTATATATCCAGGCATTTGTAGAAAAAACATTTTGTAGAGTATGCCTGTTAATTATTTCAATCCTTGCAGGGCAAATTGTAATAAGCAGTTTACTTTTTGATAACCTTTCTTTCAGTGTGGGAGCACTTTTACTGACAGTTATCCTGTGGGCGCTTGTTTTCTCTGCTGTTATTTATTTCAACACTCTTCTTGAGCAAAAAGAAGCGCTTCAAAAATCGAATGCGAAAAATCTCAGATTCAAAAGAAATTATGAGCTTTTCAAAGATCAAATGATGCAAAATCCAAAAATAGAATTCCAGGATACCGAAACCTTTGCTGTTGGAAAAAGAGATTCCAAACTTCGCATATCAATTGTTTCCAATCCATATTGTGGTTTCTGTAAAGATGCTCATAAACTGGTAGAAGGCCTTTTGGAGAAATATCCAGATAATCTCTCGTTGCAGATGAGATTCAATTACAGTCCTGACAGAGCTCCTGAAAAATATACTCAGCTTATTTCAGACTTAACTCATATTTATCATAACAAACCTGAAAACGAGTTTTTACATGCGGTAGAAGAATGGTTTGAAACCAAAGATGAAAATAAAATTAATGCTCTTGCAGGAGAAAAAGTAACATCCGAAAATCTGAACCCATTAGTAGAAATGTCTAAGGAAAACAGTAATGCAGGATTAAGCTTTACCCCTATCTTTATTATCAACGGATATCAGTTTCCAGACAAGTATGATCGTGAAGATATTTTATTCTTTATTGATGAATTAATAGAGGATGATGAGATTTAGTAATTAAATTTTATGCATTTGAAAATTTCACTATCTTAGGAAAAACAAAATAACCATCTGAAAAGATGTAAAAGAGTAGAAAAACGGTGACAAATGGGACTATTTCCAGTGTACCATTTCATTGAATTATAATTGAATTAAAGCAAAAATGTCGCCATTCACCGGCGGCATTTTATAATGAGTAGTAGTTTTGAAAAAAAAGTTTCCTTTTTATAAGCAGCCAGATACCAAAGACTGCGGCCCTACATGCCTCAGGATTGTAAGTAAGTATTATGGTAAAAGCATATCCCTGCAGCAGATTCGTAACCTTTCCGAGACAACGCGTGAAGGAAGCAGCCTTCTTGGACTGAGTGATGCGGCAGAAAACCTTGGATTCAGGTCAATGGGAGTCCAGATCGATTTCAATACCCTTACAGAAGAGGTTCCTTTTCCTTGTATAGCACACTGGAATAAAAATCATTTTGTTGTCGTATATAAAATTGATAAGAATAATAAAGTATATATTTCAGATCCCAGTTACGGACTCATCACTTACACACGGGAAGAGTTCATCAGATCCTGGATCGGAGAAAATGCAAATGAAAATACAGAAGAAGGAATTGTTCTTATCCTTGAAACAACTCCGGCATTCTTCCAGACAGAATTTGATGCTGAAGAAAGTAAGGCAAGTTTTACATTCCTTTCCAAATATCTTCTTAAGTATAAAACACTTGTCATTCAGCTTGCTATCGGGCTTTTGGGAGGAAGTTTACTTTCCCTGATATTTCCGTTTCTGACCCAAAGTATAGTAGACGTCGGAATCCAGAACCAGGATATTAATTTTATCTATGTGGTTTTACTTGCACAGATCATGCTATTCCTGGGAAGAATGGGAATTGAGACTATCCGAAGCTGGATTCTTCTTCACCTTTCCGCAAGAATCAATATTTCCATCATCTCCGATTTCTTTATCAAACTCATGAAACTTCCTATAAGTTTCTTTGATACAAGGATGACTGGAGATATCATGCAGCGAATAAATGACCACCACAGAATTGAACAGCTTCTTACAAGTTCTTCACTGAATACTTTATTCTCACTGGTCAATCTTATTATTTTCAGTATTGTATTGTTATTTTATGATTACAGGCTTTTCCTTGTTTACCTTGTAGGAGCTGTATTATATGTTGGCTGGATCAGTTTCTTCCTGAAAAAAAGAAAAGAACTCGATTATAAAAGATTCTCCCAGGTATCTCAGGAGCAGAGTAAAGTGATCGAGCTCATCAACGGTATGCAGGAAATTAAAATGCATAATGCCGAAAAACAAAAACGATGGGATTGGGAATTTCTTCAGGTAAAACTGTTTAAAATCCGGATAAAATCTCTTTCACTGGAGCAATGGCAATCCGTGGGAGGTAACTTTATTAACCAGATGAAAGATATTCTGGTAAGTTTCCTTTCTGCAAAACTTGTGTTAAGCGGAAATCTTACCTTAGGGATGATGCTTTCCGTTCAATATATCATTGGGCAGCTGAACAGTCCGCTTCTTCAGCTTATCGATTTTATCAAACAGACTCAGGATGCTAAAATTTCCCTTGAAAGATTGGGCGAAATCCATGATAAAGATGATGAAGAAGATAAGAATGAACAATACGTTATGGATATCCCGAAAAAAGATATTGAAATCAAAGATATGTCGTTCAGATACATCGGTTCCGATGTTCCTGTTTTTGAAAACTTAAATCTTACGATACCTTATCAGCAGACAACTGCTATTGTAGGCGCCAGCGGAAGCGGAAAAACAACTTTATTGAAACTGTTGATGAAGTTCTATGATCCTGACCAGGGTGAAATCAGAATCGGGAATACCAATATGAAAAATATTTCCCCGAGATACTGGAGAGATCACTGCGGAGTAGTAATGCAGGAAGGTTATGTATTCAATGATACTATTGCCAACAACATTGCTGTTGGTGAAGATCATATTGATAAGCAAAAATTAAGACGCGCCGTAGAAATTGCCAATATCAAAGAATTCATAGAAAGTCTTCCATTGAGTTATAATACGAAAATCGGGAATGAAGGTGTGGGAGTCAGCGGTGGCCAGAAGCAAAGGTTATTCATTGCAAGGGCTGTTTATAAAGCTCCGGAATACATTTTATTTGATGAAGCTACTTCTGCACTGGATGCCAACAATGAAAAAGTGATTATGGAAAATCTTGAACAGTTCTTCAAAGGCAAAACGGCTGTAGTTATTGCCCACAGACTCTCCACAGTAAGGCATGCCGATAAGATTATTGTGCTTGATCAGGGAAGGGTGGTAGAAGAAGGAAGCCACGCTGAGCTGGTAGATTTAAGAGGAGAATATTACAGACTGGTAAGAAACCAGCTTGAATTAGGAAATTAAATAAGATAAAGTCACCTATAGCGGAATCCGAAAAGCTTACAGAGTAGGAAAAATAAAAACTAATATTAATTATGAAAAATCTTAAAAAACTTTCGAGAAAAGATTTGACATTTGTCAGCGGCGGTGTTATCATTCCGGACAACAACTGCTGTGGATCGTGGTGTCTTGGCAGCTGGGTACCATGCCACATAAAGCATTTTGAATGCCCGCCGGATGCAGACACTTCGCCACCATCATGGTATGACGGGAACTGCCCAATTATTTAAATTATATTCCCCCTGAAATATTGGGGGAAATTTACCTCAGAACAATGAAAGAAGACGTTTTAGACAATATTGAACTCCGCTCAGAAAGCGTACAGGATATTCTTACCCAGCCTCCGCATTGGATGATCCGCTGGGGAAATACCGTTATATTTGTTATTCTCCTGCTTATCCTTCTGATGAGCTACATTATAAAATATCCGGAATTTGTACCTGCTCCTATTATTGTAACTTCTCAGAATCCTCCTGAGAAAATAGAAGCAAGGACCAGTTCTAAAATTGAAAAAATATTCATAAAAGACCACCAGGAAGTTAAAAAGAATGATGTACTGATGGTGATGCAGTCTGCAGCCAATTATAAGGATATTTTAGAGCTGAAAAAACTGGTGGATTCTATTACACCTGATAAATTATACACCTTCCCTATTGCCCAGGCTTCAAGGTTTAAACTGGGTGAACTACAGGGTGAATATAACAGTTTTGCCAAAGCATTTCAGGATGAAGCACTCTTTACAAGGTTACAACCTTATGCGCCTGAAAACCTCGCTGCCAACCAAAGTATTTCTGAATATAGAGTGAGAATTGCTACTTTAAAGCAGCAGAAAAACCTTGAATCCATTAAATATGACCTGACTAAGAAAAACTTCAACAGATCTCAGGAGCTATTCAACCAGGGTGTTATTTCAGCGATGGAACTTGAAAATGAAAAGATCAAATATCTTCAGGCTCAGCAAAACCTTGAGAATATTAAAATCTCCATATCACAAATGGATGAAGGGATCTCCAACCTGAATAAAACCAAAAGCGGAACTGCCATTAATACAGAAAAAGACAGAATTACATACTCTTCACAGACTTTACAACTTCTTGAACAGCTGAGAAAATCGTTAAAACAGTGGGAACTGAACTATCTGGTGATCTCATCCACAGATGGTGTTGCCAGTTTTCAGCAGTTTTTCGGCGAGAATCAGTTCGTAAAGGTAGGTGAACCTATCCTTTCTATTCTTCCTAAAAATAAAGAGCAGTTGGTAGGCAGAATGTCTGTTCCTACAACAAACTCAGGAAAAATAACTCCGGGTGAAAAAGTACTGATCAAACTGGACAATTATCGATTCCAGGAATATGGTATCATTGAAGGAAAAGTACAGAATATCTCTCTTATTCCTGATGAAAAAGGGAATTATTATGTAGACGTTATTTTACCAAAAGGATTAAAAACAAGTTATAACAAAACACTCACGTTTGATAAAGAACTCCGGGGCAGTGCAGAGATCGTGACACAAGACCTGCGACTGATTGAAAGATTTTTCTATCAGATCAGAAAACTCCTTGGATATCAGCTTTAATAAACCAATAGGAAAAAGGTAAGAGCCGTTCTGCAAATTGCAGAACGGCTCTTACTTTATATTTTAATTACTACAGATACTGAAAATTACCGTCGATTGTTTAAACAAGCCATTACACGCATTATCCGACTCAATGAAATATCTTCTATCATGAAAATCCAGATATTCCAAAAATAAGCTATAGAAAAGCGAATATGAGGAAATAGCTGTACATAGTTAATGCATAAAACTGTAACAAAAATAAACAACGGATATTCCCTGGATTTTATTCTAAGAAGCCAAAATATTTAAAAAAGGAAATCTTTTAGAAGAATTAAAAGATACAGTTATGATACTTTTAAAATTAAAAACCGCAATCATTAAATCAATGATTGCGGTTTATTGTAGCGAAGACGGGAATTGAACCCGTGACCTCAGGGTTATGAATCCTGCGCTCTAACCAACTGAGCTACCTCGCCGTTTTGGTGGTGCAAATATAGAAAATATTTCTTTACCTCCAAAATTATTTTACCTTAAAATATTCCAAAACATCACCAACATGATCTGGTTTGCTGATTATCTTATTGTTAGCATCTAAAATAAAATACGTCGGAGTTGCATGAATATTGTACGTATCTGTATAACTGCTGTTCCATCCTCTCAATTCCGAGTCATTCACCCATGGAAATGCGGCAATCTTTTTGGTATAAGAATTCTTATCCACATCTAAAGACAATCCTACAACCTGAATATTTTTTGATTTAAGATCATTGTATTTTTCAAGAAGCTTAGGAAGCTCAGTTTCACAATGTGAACAGGTGGATGACCAGAATACGATAACCTTCTTATCTGCTTTTATATCATGTAAAGATTTTGCGGTGGTATTCACAGCTGACTGAAACTTATAATTAGGGAAAACAGCTCCTATTTCAGTGTTTGCATTCGATTTTAAGGTAGAAGCAAGCCTGTCAGTAATGGTACATTTAAGATTTTTAGCAAGAGACAAATATTTGCTCTTGTACTCATCCATCTGATATGCATCAAAGATATCAATCAATTCGGATAATACGGTTTGCCCTCTTGGCGTCTCTACTTTTAAACGGTCTAAAAGCTTATCAACAGAAGCTGTAACATTTGTATTTCCTCCTGCGTTAAGATAAGCCACCAAAACCGGTCTCAATAATGATGAGCTTTCAAGCATATCTCCTGATTTGTCCAGAAAGTTGATGATCTCTTCCTGATCTACTTTTTTGACTGAATCTGGTGAGTTAGAAATAAATTTACTGTAGTTCGTATTATAATAAGCAATAAACGGATGTTGTGCTGCATCAATAGTGCTTGAAGTCCCGGAAAGCCTGTCAATTTCGGTTTTCAGGGCTTTTCCAAAGTCCGTATTGTCTTTATAGTATTCTTTGATTTGTGTTAAAGCCGGCAAAATAAGCTCTTTCTTTTGTGAACCTTCCTGCTGTTTGCTCATCAGGCTATTTGCCTCATCAAGATAAATAACATCTTTAACTTTATTATTCTGGACATCCAGTTTAAAGTTTACGTTCTTATTCTCAGAAATAAAGCTTACCGTATTGTTAGAACCGGGAAAATAAACTTTCATCATCCCCATGTAGTTACCCGGATATTTAAAAGTCCACGTACCATTCTTACTTTGTTCTTTAGTAACAATAATATCTTTTGAGCCGTTTAATGTATATAGAATTGCGTCCTGATCTTTAAAATCTGCAGGAGTCTGGATTGTGACCGTAAATTGAGCCTGCAAAGCAAATGCAGCTAAAACCGCAGATAGCGTATAAATTTTTTTCATAGAGTAAAAATAAAAAAACTCCCTGAGTAATCAGAGAGTTTAATATTATTTTAATAAAATTTTATGCTTTTACGCTTTTGTACTTTTTTGTAAAGTAGACAATAAATACAATTGCTACGATACCAAGTACATATACATACATATCAATTGGTGAGGCTGGTGATGGTGATCCGGTACCATTTCCCCCGTTTCCTCCTCCTCCCGGAATTGGTGGAGCTGCATTTACTAGAGATATAGCAAAGAGAAAAAACGCCAGGACTAGTTTATTAATAGTTTTCATGTGGTTTATTTTAAGATTTTAGTGTTAACAGTTTCTCCCTTATCAGAAACGATTTTTACAATGTAAGAGTTTTTAACTGAGCCATCAAGCTCAATTACAAAATCTCTGGATGTTTCAACCGCTTTTTTAGAGATTACCAGTTTACCGCTCATATCATAAACTTGAATGTCCGCTTTTTTCCATTTTGGATCAAATCTAACAATGTAATTTGTAACAGATGGATCGTAAACAACAAGTGTTCTCGAAATACTAGGAGCTGCCTTATCTACAGCCAGAGTAATATTACTTGGCTCACCATAATACAAGTTAGCTTCCTCATTTGTTACAGGTACAATATCACCTTGTTTAGCCTGTAGTAAATTTCCATTTTCCGCTTTATAGTAGAAACCAATTCCTGAAGATAACTGGTGTGCACCGGCAGGAATAAGTTCTGCATTTTCTCTGATCTCGAACTTATAAGATTTAACCTGATCAAGCTTATAGTTAACTAACTTAACATTTTTACCTTGGAAGTTATTCTCATTAGCTTCATTAATATATAACCAATAGTTGGTATAGTTGTTATCATACCCACCATTCAATGCTTCTTCGTAAGTACCAATAATTCTTGTACCTGCTGAACTTTGAACTGTTGTAGCTGCAGAAACCTGGTGCCCTGTTGTAAATGATGGAGAAACCACATAATATGTTCTGGAAATCTCATTACCATTAGCATCAAGACCGATTACTCCAAGCTGCTTCACTGTATTGGATGTGTTCTTACCAGCCATTCTAGCTGCATTTACACCGTTAGGAGTACCTGCAGTTCTTGCTGTTGATTTAAATCTTCTTAGAGGATTAAAGTCTAAAGTCTGAACTGTATTGTCTCTTAACTTTATTTTAAATGACTGCATAGGTTTAATCACCATTTTATCTAAGTTGACATCACCAACTGCCGGAGCTACTCCGTCACCTGTCGGCACGTAAGTAACCACCTGAGCACCTGTAGCATAAGTAGAACCTCCAGGAAGTGTAACAATAGTACCAGGGTTATATTCAATACCCCAGATGTTTCTTACCGCATTTCCATCTGACCCTGTAACGCTTTCAGTGTATCCGATATTAGATAAATCTATATTAGTTAGATAAGGGTTACCAAATTGATAGAAGTTCTGACCAAATGTTCCAGCCCATGGGCTTAGAGTAAATTCAAATGAATCATCAAGGTAAGTATTATACTTTTCGCTGTAAGAATTCAAAGCGTTACCACCATTTCCAAATACGACATTGGAAGGGCCAACGTTAGATTTTCCTGCATTCTGCAATGAAGCAGTTCCAGCCAACGGGGCAAATGGTCTACCGTTAATATTGAAAACTGTTCCTGTAGCAGGTGCACTTGGATTCCAATCATTGTTGGTAACTTTCAGCATATAATACCCTGAACCATCAGCTGTAGTAGTTGCTAAATCTGTAAAATGTGCAGAAACTGCATTACCGTTATCCCACTTTAGAATTGGATTGCTGTATCTACCTGTATTGAAGGTTTTACCAACCTCTGTAGATAATGAACCTAAAGCTTTACCATAGAAAGGCAAAGCGACTTGCTGGAAATAATTACCACTACCATTACTTGTAGTTCTGTATTCTTTAGTTACAATACCTGTAATATTGGACTGGGATAGTCCATCGATGTACAGCTGGCCATACGTGGAAGTAGCAAAGGAAGCAGGGGTATTTAGTCTTAAGATGATATTACCGCCATCTGTCTTATCAGAACCTGCAGCGTCTATTGTCTTAAAAGCATCTGTACCAGATCCTACAATCATTATATTTCCATGTACGTCCAAAAGGCCATTACCTTTTGTTTGTACACCTCCACCACTATAAACTAGGGTGCCTTCGCTCACATACATATTAGCATTAGTGTCAACATGACATAGTATCTGCGCCTGAACAGAATAACTAATTGCTAAAAGACCTATAGCAAATAAACTTTTTCTCATTGTATAAATTATTTGTGTGTTAATACAATCTTCACCCGCAAAGGTATTATTATTTTTCTTAAAAAAAAAATTTTTTATCTATTAATCAAAACATTATCCTCCGTTAAGATGATCTCTTTCTCCTCTCCTATTGAAAACATATAGTCTTCTAGAACTTTTTCGGTAGTACCTCTCAGACCTCTTGCTCCCAATCCTTTTTCAATAGTTTCCTCTACGATTTTTTCAATTGCTCCGTCTGTAATAACCAAATTTGTGCCATCCATTTTGAAAAGTTCCACAAATTGATTCACGATAGAGTTTTTAGGTTCCTTCATAATTCTTACCAAAGTCTCTTTTGTGAGTTTATCGAGGTAAGTGATAATCGGAAATCTTCCTAAAAGTTCCGGAATTAATCCGAAAGTACGAAGATCAATCGCATTAATATTTGTTAATATATACTCATCTTCATCAGTTTTATTGATTTTTTCAGAGCTGAAGCCGATGGCCTGCTTGTTCATTCTTCTTTCGATGATCTCTTTGATCCCATCAAAAGCTCCTCCTGCAATAAAAAGGATGTTCTGTGTATTTACCTGGATATATTTCTGGTCCGGGTGTTTTCTTCCTCCCTGAGGCGGAACATTTACGATACTTCCTTCCAATAGCTTCAGCAATCCCTGCTGCACTCCTTCTCCGGAAACATCTCTGGTGATACTCGGGTTATCTGATTTTCTGGCAATTTTATCAATCTCATCGATGAAAACAATTCCTTTTTCAGCTTTTTCAACGTCATAATCCGCCACCATCAGAAGTCTGGAAAGGATACTTTCAACATCTTCCCCCACATACCCTGCTTCTGTTAAAATAGTAGCATCCACAATGCAGAAAGGTACATTAAGTTCTCTTGCAATCGTTTTTGCCAAAAGGGTTTTACCTGTTCCGGTTTCCCCTATCATGATGATATTTGACTTTTCCAGCTCTACTTCCCTGTTTTCGTCCTGAGCATGAAGTAATCTTTTATAGTGGTTATACACAGCAATTGAAAGCTGTTTCTTTGCCTGATCCTGACCAATTACATACTGATCAAGAAATTCTTTGATCTCTTTTGGTTTTTTAAGCTCGTCCATGCTTTCTGCAGGCGAGTATCCTGTTTTGGATGCACTGTCTTTTACAATAGCATGTGCCTGCTCTATACAATTTTCACAAATAAAACCATTCTGCCCGGAAATCAGCATCTGTACTTCACTTCTTTTTCTGCCGCAGAAAGAACATTGGTTTGAGTTCATATGATATAATATATATGTATATGTTAAAGAAAATCGTAAAAAATTACTTTTTTACGATTTTCCGGTTGTTAAGAATTAATAATTGAGTTTTGAATCTCTGTATATTCTTCGTTCGTTAATTTTAATCTTTCATTTCTGAAATTCATATCTTCCATCTTATTTAAAGGAATCAGATGGATGTGTGCATGCGGAACTTCAAGTCCTACCACCGCTACTCCTACTCTTACACATGGAATTGCAGTTTTGATCTTCTTGGCTACCTCTTGGGCAAATCCCCAAAGGTTTTTGTATTCTTCACTTTCAAGATCAAAAATCAAATCCACTTCTTTCTTAGGGACTACTAAAGTATGCCCCTTCACCAAAGGCATTGCGTCTAAGAATGCGATAAAGTTTTCATTTTCTGCAATCTTATAAGAGGGAATTTCGCCATTGATGATTTTTGTGAATATAGTGCTCATTTTATCAGAAGTTTGGTTAGATGTTTTAGAAGTTAGAAATAAAAGAAATATCAGACTATAAAGAAATGTCTAATACTTCAAAAGACAGTTTGTTTCCGTTCGGTAAAGTAATTTCAGCTGTTTCGCCGATAGCTTTTCCTAACAGACCCTTTGCAATAGGTGTGTTCACAGAAATCTTTCCTGTCTTCAGGTCGCTTTCATTATCCGGTACCAATGTAAATACCTGTTCCTGCTTGGTAGCATTATTTTTAAGTTTCACTGTTGTTAAGATTGAAACTTTTGAAGTATCTAATTGGCTTTCGTCTATAATTTTAGAAGTAGAGATGACATCTTTCAGCTTGGAAATTCTCATTTCAAGCATACCCTGAGCCTCTTTGGCCGCATCATATTCTGCATTTTCAGACAAATCTCCTTTGTCTCTAGCTTCTGCGATCTGCTGAGTAATTTTTGGTCTCTCCACAGTTTCCAACTGTTCCAGCTCAGCTTTCATTTTCTCTAAGCCCTCCTTAGTTACATAGCTTGCCATAATTTTCAAAATTTAGTTTTAGTATAAAAAAATAATCCGACATTTGCCGGACAATGTTTTCGTGTTGTAATCGTTTAATTTTTACAAATATATAAAAATTTAAATTGAAATGAAAAAAACTTTTTCAATCTTATCTATTTTCAGCTTATTGATTTTCAGTAATTTAACTATAAACTCATGTGGAAGCAGAGAAGATACGGTGAACTGCTTCCCGAATGTTCCTATCAATGTATCGCTTAACCTGAACCTTCCGGCGTACTACCCTTTGAACAATATCAACGGCTGGATCTACGTCAACGAGCAACAGTCCGGAACGAGAGGATTAATTATTGTCCGAACAGCAAACGGATTTAAAGTATATGACAGAAATGCTCCCCATATATGCCCTGACAGCAATACCACTTTGGAGGTGAAAGACAATATTTCTATTATATGTCCTCAGGATAATACAAGATGGATTTTAAGTACGGGACAGCCGGAATCAGGAGCTAAAACATCTCTTCCTCCCAAAACTTATCCGTACAGCTATGATACACCAAGCAAAACTTTAAATGTTTATTATTAGAATATAAAATGAAGATCGTTATACAAAGAGTCTCTGAAGCTAATGTAAAAGTGGAAGGAAAGATTGTAGGTGAAATCGGTAAAGGGCTGATGCTGCTGGTAGGTGTAGATGAGAATGATGAAAAAACAGATGCAGACTGGCTTGTACAGAAGGTTTTAAATCTAAGAATCTTCGGGGATGAAGAAGATAAGCTCAATCTTTCTGTGAAGGATATTTCCGGAGAAATCCTTTGCATCAGCCAGTTTACATTGATTGCCGATTATAAGAAAGGAAACCGCCCTTCTTTTATAAAAGCAGCGAAACCTGATAAAGCGGTTCCTCTTTTTGATTATTTTAAAGAAGAAATAAGCAAATCCGGATTGAAAACAGAAAGCGGAATCTTCGGGGCAGATATGAAAGTATCCCTGATCAACGACGGACCTGTAACCATTGTAATGGATTCTATTACCAAAAGCTAGGCTTGAAAGATGAGTAACAAAAATATAGTCATTGCTTATCTGGCAGTGACTTTAATTTTTCTGTTCGGGATCATAATAAGCCTGAACCACTATAGTCTTGCTGGCTATTATACAGACAAGATAATTAACTGGCTTTGGCTTGCAATGACTGTTTTTATTATTATCCGCTTCTGGAAGAAAAAAGGAGTTAAAGTATATTTTGGTGTTTTGATATCAGGAATTATTCTGAGCATACTGCCCATGATGATCCCTTTTTTCAATATTCTTCTGTATTTTTCTACCCTGGGCTGTGATCAGCAAATTAAGCTCAATGATATTTACAGAATGGAAAGAGGCCGTCCGGGAGCGCTATATAATCCTATGATCACGATTTACAAAAAAGAGGGGATTTTTGAAAAGCAAACAGCAAGGGTTCTTTACAGAGATATAACGGAAGACATTTTGCCACCATCACTGCAGAGAATTACAGATGAGAGAGAGCTACCCATTCAGGAGGCTAAACTGGTGAATGTGAACAACGACAGCATTGGTATTGAATACCACATTAAGAATAAGAAGAAAGTGATTTATCACAAAAATAAATTAAACTGGTTTGATGATCTGTAAAGATTCAATTGATAAACCTCAACAATGCCATTCAGTGATTCTGGATGGTTTTTTATTGTTTAACCTTTAAAAGCTCCTGCACAAAAGGCAAAGAAAAAAATCAAAAAATAAACTCACAAAAATGTGATTTGTTTTTATTTTATTACTACTTTTGATGTAAATCAAATCTGATTTACAACCATTTAACAAAATAGTATGAAAACAAAAATCAACCTTTTCGCATTGTTTGCGTTCTGTGCTTCCCTGTCTTTTGGGCAGGACAGCCAGCACAGGATGGCTAATGATCAAAATTCAATTATGTATGTATGCTTTTCAAAAGGCATTAATTCAGAAAAAACAGCATTCAGCCGAAATGCTGATCTGGAAAAGTTTTCAAGAGAGAATCACATTTCGTTCAGGTATGATCTTGATTTTACGGACAGTAAGCTTGATGAAATGGCCAGAAACAGTAAAGCCATCGGAAATTCCACAGAGTCTGTAGAAAAGCTGAAAAGAATTTATAAGGCTGATCTTCCACTTCAGAACACAGAAACAACAGAGAAAATTATCCGCACTCTGGAAAGGTTTCCAGAAATAGAATATGTGTCTGTCATGAGTGCTGATCCTGTTGAACCTCCTTTGGTCAATGCTTTTGTGGCTACACCGGATCTGGAAAGCCTTCAGACTTACCTGAACGACAATCCGGGTATTAATGCAAAATATGCATGGTCAAGAGGAATTACCGGACAGAATATCCGTGTAAGGGATGTGGAATATGGTTTTTACAAAACACATGAAATGCTTTCCAATCAAAACGCTATACAGCTTGAGCCCGGATATTCTCCTAATGCAGGATTAGCGAATAATAATTACCGTGACCACGGGACTGCAGTAGTGAGTATTTTAGGTTCAGTTAAAGATAATATCGGACTTACAGGAGCTGCCTACAATACTTCTGAAATAAAAGGCTATATGGAATGGACCACTGTGGGATACAACAGAGCTTCTGCAGTGAGCAGATCTATCAACGCATCTCAGGCTGGCGATATTATTTTATATGAAATGCAGACCGGTGGCAAAGATGGCCAGTATTGCCCTGCTGAGTATGACCAGGTCATCTGGGATCTTACAAAAGCGGCTACTGATTCAGGAATTATTGTTATTGCTGCTGCAGGTAATGGTAACCAGAATCTCGATGATCCGTTTTATGCCAACTATCTTGCGAGAGGAAACAGTGGAGCTATCATCGTAGGTGCGGGATCTCCCAATACCACCCATTCAAAACTGAGCTTCAGTACTTATGGAAACAGAGTGGATGTTCAGGGTTGGGGAAGCAGTGTACTGGCAGCAGGCTACGGATCTTACGCGAAATATGACAATGATAATAACAGAACCTATAATTATTTCAGTGGTACGAGTTCTGCTACGCCGGTGGTGTCTTCTGCAGCTATTCTGATCCAGTCTTTTTATCGCCAGACAACAGGACAATATTTAACACCTACGGCGATGAAGAATCTTTTGATTTCTACGGGAATTCCGCAGGGAGGAACTGTAACGGGACAGAAGATAGGCCCTCTTCCTAATGTGAAGAATGCCATACTTCAACTGGAAAGTAAATTTGCCACCCCTGTTAAAACCTTAGCTGCATTAGAAGTTAAAATTTATCCTAACCCATCCAGCAGCAGCATTGCTATTCAAAGTAATGAAAATAAAAAGCTGGATATTGAAATCATTAATTTTCAAGGACGTACAGTAATTAAAAGTTCAGTTTTACCTGATGAAAAAATTGATATTTCCCAACTGCCTACAGGTCAGTATATCATTAATATCAATGAAGGTCAGAGAAGAGTTGTTGAGAAATTAACCAAAATATAGTTTTAAAATTTTACATCATTTTACTTCACATTAAACCCTCTTCCGGAATACTGAAAGAGGGTTTTTAATATCAATTTTTATAGGTCTTATTGTGCAGGAACGCTGTTGAAGTTAAGCGCTACTTTTATATTCATATCTGAAGAGGTTTGATTCTTCAATTCATAAACTGTTCTTACTGTCAATCCGGAACTTTTTACAATTTCATCAAGAAATCCTGTATCATTCAAATCCAGATTTAAGCTGGAAGAATTGGTGGAGATATTGGAACGTGATGCAACCAGTCTTTCTCCTGTTCCGTTGGATGAAACATAGATCTTCACGCTTTTAAATGCACTCAGATTGCCTCCCGAAGGAGAAGCTACAGAAATTTTTGCATCTGATATTCTTACATCTTTAATTTTTGCATTATTATTACCTCCAAACCAGGTCTGCACATTGGTAGCTGTTGCAGTGGAAGAAATTTCTTTATCAGCAGGTACTCCCGTAGATACCAAGACATTCGTTGTGTATGGAAATGTATTCTGAACCAGCGACTGTACGGTTCCGCAACTTACGAGTACAGCTGAGGCGGCCATTGCTGTTAGAACTATATTTTTCATAATTGTAAATTTTTAAATTTCAGAATTTAGTTTGCAGAAATTGTACCAAATTGATTGGTTTTATTCTACAGTTACTGTAAAGCTTCCTTTGGTATTTCCGGAAGCCATATTACTTTTACCGATAATCAGCCATACTTCTCCTTTTCCGGGAGTGTCATAAGTAATTTCCCTTCCGAAAGGTCCATCATAGTTCCCGTTCGGTAATCTGATCTGATTGAATCTGATATTGAAGTCTTTTTCTTTTGTAGAAATTTTTGCTTTAATATTCGGACGGTCATAATGGGTTAGTTTTAAAACAAAGTCCTGATCATCTTTTGTAAATTCTTCCCCTATAGTAAAAGGCAACTGGTTGGCATCAGCCGTTCTTATAATCTGGCCCTCTTTTTCATCTCTCATGACACCTTTACGAAGAACTTCTTTGGTAGCCGGTGCATTGTTAATAATTGAATCTCTTTTTATCAATGCAGCAGAATCACTTTTCACAGAAGAGTCCGGCATTTCTGTTACGACTGTGGAATCTTTCTCCGGAACGCTGGTCACGGCAGGCTCTTTTTTACAGGCAACAATCATCAAAGGGATTAACAATAAGCTTTTTTTCATAATAATTAATTTTAAAAGTGATCAACCAATATTCTGTTGAGCTCAATTAAATGCTAAAACTGTTCCAATTCATGCAACGGTTTATTTTCCGGCTGTATTACTTTTTCATGATTTGTTCCTGCCCATTTGAATGTGAAGTACATAAAGTTGAGCATCATCCCTATCAGGGCAGTAATGCCCCAAGTCTTGGTATATTCCATCGGATAGATGAACCTTACTACAATATCTGAGAAAAGACCAAAAGGATTATTGAGCACATCCCAGCTGTTCCATCTCAGAAATCTTCCCAGATAGACTCCAAAGCTGCTCATAAAAAGGAAAAATATAATTAAACCGGTAATGAAATTTCTTCTGGCATAATCTGAAAGACGCTGTTCAATATCTTTAAGGCTGATAAAGCCACAGATCAGACCCGTCCAGGCATAAGAAAGAATCACAACCAGATCATACCAGATCGGAATCTCGTTTCTTGCTCTCAGATGAAAAAGATCTGTAAGAATATAGGGCGAATTGGGAAAAAACAAAATCCAGATTATAATAATAAATGCCAGCGAGATTCTACTTCTGATATTAAAAGCCAGAACCAAAGAACTTAATAATAAAGGGATCCATGCCAGAAAGAGGTTCCAGTTGAGAAATAAAAATACTTTTGTTTCACTGATATAATATCTGAAAACAGAGAGGCTGAAACAAAATACAGTCATCAATATAAGGAGCATACTGATTGTAAATCTTGAAGATTCTGTGAGCTTTTTCATAATCAGTTATTGAATGGTTTGATAATAGATAATTTTGGAAAGAAACGTTTTGGATGTTTCATTTTTTACCTTTTTCTGCAGTGTCTTTTTAAGCTTTTGATCATTTTTTGCATCTGCATACTTCAACAGCGCTTTTTCACTGAAATTGACAGACGTTAAATAATAGTTCACTGCAAAATCTTTTCTTTTCATATTCTGAGCAGTAATAAAACCGCCCCAATTGAAATAGCTGCACAATAAAATGGTTCCGTAAACGTACCAGATCATGGTATTGATAAGGAAAATATTTCTTTTTTTCTTTTGAATTTTAATAAAAGTTAAAGCCAGACCGATCATTGATAAAACAAGGAAAGCAAAAACTCCCAGTCTTTTATAGGTAAATCCGTAATTAACGATATACTCATAATTTTTAAGGACCGCAGACAAAACAAGAGCAGCATTAAGGAAAATCCAGATTTTAGCTAATGTTTTTAACAGACCAGCTTTCGGATCAAAATTAAATCCTGACTTAAAGTAGAACATGATTACCAGGATGGCCATGACAATAGACATGATCACAGCATTTACTCTTTCATGGGTTTCTTCTGACAGCTGAACAGGAGTTTTTACCGCTTCATAAAACTGTTCGTAGTTGTACGTAATAATAAAGAATACCAATAGTATATTCAGCAAAATAAAAGAAATCACTCCACTCATTCTTTCTGCATCAATATCAAGAAAAGAATAAGTAGCCTTTGGGATCCGGGCATCTTTGCTAAACTCATTATCCAGAACATGATTGTTTTTATAGATCAGCTTTTCTACAGCATAATTCCAGTAATTGAAGGCAATAAAGAATCCTAAAACAGACAGACAGAATACCTGCCACAGATTAATATCCAGCTCATAATCTGTGAAAAGAGCTGCAAAATGATTGCTTCCTGCAGAATAAATTCCAAAGAAAACGGAAACCAGGATCAGCGGGATCAAAATGAAAGCCAGCGTTTTTTGCCATAATCCGGGAATATTTTTCTTTGGCAGCCACTCATCAAAACTGAAAAAACGGCAGAATGAAGTACAGCAATTAACGACAAAAACCGGAATTAAAAAAACGATTTTTAATCTTTTGTTCTTCGACTTATATCCCAGTAAAAGCAATGAACTTACGACAGCAATAAAAGACGGGAAGTCTCCGAACCAGGCAAACGCAATGCCGGACAGGATGCTTGTCACAAAAAGGGTGTACAAAGTTCCGGTTCTGTTTTTTTGCTGTGTTCTGAACAGGGTCAGTACGGCATAGGCAATTCCAAGAATTCCAAGGTTCAGCCCTACTTCCTGATCATAGAAGACAATGACAAACAAGAGGGCTGTAAGAAATATATAATGATGTGTTTTCATGAGGTTAATTATTGAAAGATTTAAAATTTAAAGGATTGAAACACTTGATCTATAGATACAGAGATTAGCAAAAATTAAAATTTGGAAACATTGGAAAGAAACTCAAAGTATACGATGAAATAGATTAAAGCAATAGGGATATTAAGCAATAACAGAAGCACAGAGTTCCCGTTTCTTTTCTTTCCGGAGATATCACTCAGAAACTCCATCAATTCATATAAAGTGATTAACAGATTCACTACAGCTGCAATCATCACATAATAAAATCCCAATACAATGAGAAATTCGGCTCTTGTAATCCAAAACAAAAGCAGTAAAGATGTACCCAACAAAAAGGAGATTAAAAATGTCTTCTCCCCCAATGGACTGAATTTTATTTTTCTCATTATCTTAATTTTAATGTAGAACTGCCGTTTCTTTCTGTTGAATAAAATCTTTCACATGTTCAAAATTCTGCCAGAGCAGCCCTTCAAAATCCCAATCGTGAAAGGCTCTCATGTTCTGCCCTTTTTTGTAGGCTTTAATATAAATTTTCACGTATTCCGGAAGGATAATTGTTCCCAATACGATTGCAGCCAGAAGGTGTGCATTAAGCTTGCCGTTCCCAAGAAGCAGGTACTGCATGGCAATTTCATCTTCGAAGTTGGTTCCACAGCCGGTTATCAGATGGTGAACGTCGTGGTTTTCCATTTTGGGAATCATTGAAAACCCATGTTTCCTGTAAAATTCCCCGAGCTTTCTCCCCAAAGAATCTTCCTGGAATTCCAGCAGCTGTTTTTCATTGAACTGCCATTGTCTTTTTTTCTTTTTAAAATATTTTCTGTAGAGCTTTTGAGTTTTATCATACACAAATAGCAGAAACTGAACGCGTATTTTTTTCATAATGTATTTATTAACAATAATCAGCTTAAATGTTGTATAATTCTGTGCTAGCTTCCCGCAATCGGGCTTCCAAAAATCCCTACTGCCAGTTCGAGCCAGATTAATGCAAGGGCTAGCAAAATGAAAATGCAGATCAGAATTTTCTGACTTTGTTTTTTGATTTTGTTCCTGACTAGATTGATCAGAAATGCTGTTGTAAACAGTAAAATTGCTGCGATCAGAAAATCTGAAGGCGACCAGTTTACTTCTTTAGAAAACAGATTTCCCAGCAACGGAATACTTAGCAAAGCCACTGGTAGAGCATAAATTGCAACTGTTGTTTGTTTTTGTGTCATCATTTTATTTGATTTTAAAATTATAAAGTACTTTGTATTTCAAAGTTAATTTTCAAAAAAATATAGGACTATCGTCCCAATAATTTTTCAAGAGCATTCAGATGCTCAGTAAAAGCCTGTCTCCCACTCTGCGTAACACGATAAGATGTTTTAGGCTTTTTCCCTACAAATTCTTTTTTCACTTCAATGTATCCTGCTTTTTCGAGTGCGTTGCTATGGCTGGCAAGATTTCCGTCTGTAATTTCGAGCAGGCTTTTCATTTCAGAAAAATCAACCCAGTCGTTGACCATCAGAACGGACATAATGCCCAGTCTTACACGGCTTTCGAATTCTTTATTGAGTTGATTTATTTTGATCATTTTACTTTATCTTATTTATTCTGAAACAGTCAAATCTGACTATCTCTCATTTTTTTTAATTCTTTATAACTTTAGTATGATATTATTTCATAACTAAAAAATTAATATTAATTTCCAAATGTACACCGCTCCAACACTAATAATAAAAGATAAAAACATTATCAGTAAAGGCCAATAACCCATAATATCTTTCTTCCTTTCTGAATAGAATTCAGTTACATCTATTAGATTGAGTTTTTTAGATGTAGATAAAAAACTCAACTCTTTCTCTGTTTGAAAAGTTTTTACATCATTTGTCTTTAAATCAACGAAAAAATATTCATTATCTAATGTCTTTCCAAAAATATGGTTACCAGATTCCTCTATTTTAGCAACCGACGAGATCAATGTCAGTCCATTCCCATTATTTATACTTGCTTGTTCGGGCAAATCAATAAATAATAGTTGATGATCATTTTTAAGAGGAACGTACCAGGAATCACCAATTCCCACATCCACTTTTTTATTATTAGACACCATGGATAAACCAATAACTCCGACAATATAAAAGGTATAAAAAGCTACAAAAGGAGCTATTAATGCTAATATTATTTTCCGTCTTCTATTTTCTTTTTTGCTGATAAAATAAGTGAAAGTACAACTTATCACAGCGAAGATAAAACTGAGAGCAGCAATAATGAAAAGATGGATTAATATGACAAAACCAACTCCCATTATTTGTACTTCTTATGCATAATCAATCCATAGATAATATGCAAAACCCCAAAACCAATTGCCCAAAACACTAACCCCCAACCTAAAATGAATAAAGAAATAAGTCCTAAAACAATCTCAAAATATCCAAGATACTTTATGTCCGTTAATGTATACCGTTCTGCCGCCACCAGAGCCAATCCGTAAAAAATGAGTGTAACCGGAGCAATAAAAACGAAAAGATGATGATAGAGAAGCGCAAGACAGAAAACTCCTCCAGCAATCAAAGGGACTGCAAAGGTAATCAAAAGTCGCTTTGTTGTGGCATCCCAGATCTTCAAACCTTTCTTTTTGCTTTTATGGGCTGTAAAAATATAACCACTAAGAATAGCTACAACCAAAATTACAATTCCAATCAGAACAAGTTCTTTAACCAAAGCAGGTCCCAGAATATTTCTATCTCCATCAAAATAACTGATCCCTTCCCTCAGGAAAACAAAATACACATAAACAGCTCCGATAATTGCCGTTAGCCCCGCAACAACTCCGGATAATCCGCTTAATGAAATAAATCTGGAAGAACGCTCCATCATAGAACGGATATGAGATAAGTCTTCGTGATAGTTTTTTGCATCCATAAAAAGAACTTTGAATTACAAAGTTATAATTTATTTTTAATCTGCCAAGTTTTTATTTTAAAATTTTGGAGTTGTACTTATCGATATACTCATATATTATTAAAATGCAGAACAGTCGTATAATAATATTATACAGAACAAAAAAATCCGTAGAAAATAAAATATTTCTACGGATTATATATTGTATTAAAATCCTAAAAGCTAAAAAAAGAACTATTTCGCTCTCAATCTTTCTTTAATTGATTCAATATTTTTCTTTGCAGAATCTTCAAGAATAAGACTGGCACTCATGTGAATTCTTGCAGGCATTAATTCATTGAAATGATCTGTCCCCTCCCATGAAACTTTTTTAATTAATGCTAAGGCATCACTACTTCTTGAAGCCAAAGTTTGTAAAAATTTTTCCAGTTTTTCATCCATTTCCTGAATGGTATCTGAAACTGAATGGTAGATATTATGCTGCTCAGCCCATTCAGCAGACCTGAAATCAGCATCAATAGCCATTGCAGAAAATTGTGATTTTCCGATTTTTCTTTCTACGTAAGGACCGATAACAAAGGGACCAATTCCAAGATTGATTTCTGTAAGTGCCAACGCTGAATCTTTTGTGGCAAAACAATAGTCTGCTCCACAGGCAATTCCAACACCACCACCGGTAGTTTTACCCTGAACTCTTACCACTATAATCTTTCCGCAGTTTCTCATCGCATTCAAAACTTTAGCAAAGCCGCCAAAGAATTGTGTGGAAGCTTCAAGTTCTTCAATTGCTAAAAGCTCATCAAAACTTGCTCCTGCACAGAATGCTTTCTCACCTTCACTTTTTACCAAAATAGCTTTCACCTCATCTTTCGCGCCTTCTTCAAGGATAGTTGCTGCCAGTTTTTCTAAAATTGCTCCCGGCAAAGAATTACTTTTAGGAGTTCCGAAACTGATCTCAGCAATATTATTTTTAATTTCTGATGCTACAAATTCGCTCATTTTTATTTTTATTGGATTCTTACAAAAATACGAAATACAGCTCGTTCAGAGAAACTTAAATCTTATATTTTCTTTTTAACCCTGCCTAATACGAGACATTATTACGTAGAAATACGGAGTTTTTAATTTGGTATTTTCTACTCTAGTACCTACCTGCTATTAATCGTTCCTTTGAAATAAGAAATAATAACCCATGGCGGCATCTGAAAAGCCATTAAAAGAGTAAGAAATTAAAAACTAAAAAAATATTATCATGGACGAGTACATTGGAATTGTAAAATTATTTGCAGGAAATTTCGCGCCGAGAGGCTGGATGTTTTGCGACGGAAGCTTATTAAGCATCTCAAGAAATTCTGCCTTATTTTCTATTTTAGGAACCACTTATGGCGGAGATGGCATCACTACTTTTGCTCTTCCCAACTTAAAAGGACGTATGGCTTTGGGTGCGGGGAATGTAAACTCCGGTGAAAATTATCCTTTGGGAATAGTATCCGGTACAACACAAAATACTCTTTTATCGTCAAACCTTCCAAGTATAGGAGCCGGATTCCAGCTTAAAGTAGCCAATAAGAATGCCAATTCGTCTACTCCGACAGCGACCTCAACAATTGCCATTTCAGGAACGCAGGTAGGAAGAGATTTCAATGCAGTACCGAGTTTCGTGAATGATGCCAACCCTGACACAACAATTAATCCATTAAGTATTTCTTTTACAGGACAAGGTTTACCGTTAAATAATATGCCACCATATCTTGGCTTAAATTATATTATTTGTGTTGAAGGAATTTATCCGCCGAGGGATTAATACCCTTTTAACCAACCTAACATTTAAAACAAACATCATGAAAAGCACTACTTTTTTAGCCATCTGTAGTCTGCTCATTTCAATTTTCTCATTCGGGCAGACCAGTACAGAACTATTTGAAACAGAATCGAACGGGAGTACAAGCTTCACCGACAATGGAGTCATTTTCAATATCATTTCACATGTAAGTGTTTTTGACATCCAGGCGAATTTCCCGGGAACAGGCTGGAGCGGAACATCAAATGATAACCGGTATATTGATAATTCCAATGATTCTCAGTTTCCGCCGTCATTCAGTATTAAAACTACCTCTAACCTGTTTAAGGTAAACCGATTCTGGATGTACCTTTCTGCATTGAATCTGGACCTCAATGTAGCAGGAACCCTGACCGTTACCGGAAAACTGAGCGGAGTAACAAAATTTACACAAACGAAAACTACCGGATTTGCAACAGGCTTAGGATCCACTAATGGGTATACCCTGATAGATCTTACCAACCTAAACGGCCAGAATTATTCAAATATCGTGATTGATGAATTGCAGATCACTGCTGGCGGAGCCTTTCGTTATGTAGGTTTTGATGCCTTTACCTGGGTAAAAGACAGCAATCTGGTATTAGGTACCTCAGAAGCTAAAAGCACTCAAAAAAACCTGACTGTTTATCCTAACCCAACCAACGGTCCTCTTTCTATCACCGCTGAAAAGGCTAATGAAGCTAAAGTATACAGCCTTGACGGTAAATTGCTGAAAACGGTACAAACCCAGAAAGGGAAAAATGAAATCAATATTTCAGAGCTTCCGAAAGGGATTTATATTATCAAAACAGCAACAGAATCCACCAAAGTCATTAAAAACTAATATCAGGAAATTGCACATAAGTTCCATATCCCTTAAAGATTCTAATTCATAAATGACAAATCCCTTCATCGAAAGGGATTTGGTCATTTTTTCAAGGCCAAAATGTATTTGTCTATGTAAAGCTGTTTATCTTTTGATTTGTACTGCTGGATATATCTTGGATGCTCCAGAACGGTCATAGTATCGAAGAGTTTGGCTTCTTTATTTAGTTTTGAAAGAAAATCTGCATTCTTTTTACCGAGGACAAAAACTTCTGAAGTGTCCAGATTAAGACTGATATGCTTCTTCAGAGTTTCGATCATAAAGTCTTTTACAAAATTGAAGAGCTCCCTGTCATCATAATAATTGGCATTGAGCCATCCGTTTTTTGTTTTTCTCACAATCGCCAACGGAAAAGGAGAGTTGATATAAATGTCTTTATAAAAAAGATCTGCGCCGCCATATTCTTCAATCATATCATACATGAATACGGAAGATACTTCATGGGTGTACGCTGACTTCATTTTGATTCCGCAAACACTTTTAAGTCTTTTGGTATCGGTAAACGGAACTCCCGTAACTCCTGCTCCATGACGGCTTGGATTAATTCCAATCATAAATTTCCTGCGGATTGAGTCATCATAATATTTATGATAAAATTCCTGCATGACCGTCAATGTTTCCGGATTATCCAGATATGGATTCAGGACTTCAAAACCCTCCGGTAAATTTCCAGTATAGCTAAGATTCTTATTGAAATCAATGACATGCTCTGCAAAAGTTGTATTCATAAGATTATTGCTTTAAAAATATAAAATTATCCGGCTGTTCAGAATCCTAATCATTGTCTTCTTCCTCTTCTTCGGATAGCATAAGTTCAATATCAATAAAGTGAATATAAAGTCCTGATATTTTTCCCTGAGCATCATAAGCAAAGTAAACAGGGTACAGGCCATCTCCTAAACCGCTTGCAAAGAAGGGAATATGATATTCGGTATTGGGAACCTTCCAGTTGATCCAGTCACCAAGATCTCTTTGATTTTTAGGGTTTTCTTTGTAGCTTTCAGCAAAGAGTTCTGCAAAATAATCATCGTAAATATTATCAACATTCAATTCTGAAAGAAACTTCTCAACAAAAGGCACTACCTCAGGATCCGTGATACAGCCTAATCCTGCATCTACTGCAAAACCGAAATACTCCTCTTCATTGACACCTTCAAGATTTTCGATTCCAATCAATGCTTCCTGGTAAAGTACAGGTTTTTCTTTTGTAAATTCTACTTTCACTGCAGCATACCGGTCTCCCCATCCTTCTAATTTTGCTACGGCAACCGTTACGGGAAAGTCTCCTTTGGGAACTTCCACAAAATAAGGTTTCTCGCCTACATTCAGATATACCAGCGGATCCCTCACGATTACTTTTCCTGAAGGCAGGGAAACTTTTCCAATTTCCATGGCTTCCATACTCTGTCCCATAATCACCTCTGAAGTAAAATAAGTATCAATATCTACAGGAGATGTGAGAATTTCTTTTACTTCTTCCCATTTTTGCATCCAGCTTTCGTTCATTATTGAATTGATTTTAAGTCTGAAAATAATGAATAAATTTCACGGCATCAAACTCAAAAGAATTTTTAACAAAAGATTATAAGAAAAGCTGCAAACTCATGGAATTGCAGCTTTTTGTATTGTTTGAAATTATAAAATCTAAGAATCAGCACATATATAACATGCTCTGGCAATATCCGGCCATCTTCCCGGAAGGCAGCAGGTGCCTGGAGGACAAGGATTAAGGGTACAAGACCAGTTTGGTCCGGCTCCTTTAAGTGATCTCAACTCATGTCTTGAAAGTTTTTTAAAATTTTTCATAATAATCAGTTTTGATGTTTTCTCCTACTCTACATGCTTTTCGGAATGCGCTTATTAAAGTTAATAATTTTCATCCGGAAACCTACATAATAAACTGATTAAAAGCAGTTCCCTACATTTTCAATAATAAATCATCTCATATTTAGTCATCGTAGAAAAAAATCTATCAGTCTATCGATGTATATCTTAACACTATTTTTTGTAAGTATTTTAAAAATTTTCACTTTTGACAAAAATTTAAACACTTTGGTTGCGCACATCTATTATTATCGAAAATTCTAAAAACACATTAATGATGAGAAATTAAACTATTGTTATGAAAGTGATTTTTTTCAAATTTGATCTGTAGCCAATTATTTGGTTGAAAATTGAGAAATTCTAATTTTTGCAAATCCTTCAAAAGCAAAAACTTAAGAACCAGCAGTTTTCTGATCATTATGACATTAATTGTCAATTTCCCTAAGACATTGTTTACTTTTTAAATTCCAAACTCATTTTTAGAATGTCATTGCTCTTTAAAAATAATGACTTACTACATTGTATTTATAGCCTAAAATTCTAATTAAAATATGATTAAAAAACACAAATTATTAATACTTCCTTTTTGTTTCTTTACCTATGTATTTAATGCACAAATAGGTATAGGAACAAATAACCCTTTAGGAAGTTTACATGTAGATGGTGCTAAAGACAATCCCGCTTCAGGTGTACCGACATCAGCACAGCTTTCTAATGATGTTATTATAAATAAAACAACAGGTTTTATTGGAGCAGGAGTTCTTAATCCTCTGGTTCAGTTGGATATGAGATCAGCAGGAAGTGAAAATTCACTTGGTTTAGGGACGACCAGCATGTCGGCAGTGGCAGCAGGTGCGGGTGCTACACGGTATGATGTAAACAATATACCTGTAGGAGCTAAAATTCAGGTATCTGATGGTGCAGTATGGAACAAGGTTTATCTTGCCCCTCAAAAAGCAGTTGTTGTGGTCCGTAAAATAGTAAGCCAGTCGATACCAACAGCCACTCCCACAACTATCACTAACTGGAGTGAAGTTCGTGATATGAGCAATAGCTTTGATCCCAGCACCGGTGAATTTACAGCTCCCCGAAACGGAACTTATACCTTTCTGTTAACATTCAATTTCACAGGTGCAGTTATTAATGATGGTTCCAGAGTTGAATCCCAGTTTTATAATCCCGCTACAGGTATTGTTCTTGCCAGCGTATATAAAACTTTTGGCCAATCTATGACTGGTACAGCTGATGATGCAAATGCTACACGTTCAACACAGGCTGGAGGATCAAGTACTGTTACCCTTACTTTAACTGCAGGTACTAAGGTAAGTGCGAGATTGTATCAGAACCTTACTTCAGGTGCTATTCCACTCAGAGTTACAAGTAATTCTTCAGATCCTGCCAATCCGGATGATGGATTTAACAATCTAACTATAATAGAACATTAAGATATAGATCATGAAAAAGAAAATCAATATAACTTATAAACTATTTTCTTCTCTTTTATTTCTTTTCGCCATTAAAACAACTGCTCAGGTTGGTTTTTTCACCCCTGATCCTGCACAACCCTTGCATATAGATGCCGGAAAAGATAACGGTTCTTCCCCTGATGCGACAAAAATATCCAATGATGTTGTCATTACATCAGAAGGTCAGATAGGGGTTGGAGTTTTAAATCCGGTTACCAGGGTTGATCTCAGATCTTCAAGTGATCAAAGAATTATTGGTTTGGGTAGCAATACACAGAGCCCTTCTTCAGCTGGCGGAGGAGCAATACGTTACAACACCGGCGGATATCTGGAATATTCTGATGGTGAGCAATGGATAGCTTTGCCCCTTACTCCTCCTACCAAAGCACTTGTAAATGCAAGTAACAGTTCTGCACAAAGTATTCCCAGTGGAACGACGACAACCATTACAGGCTGGACAGAAACAGTGGACCTAGGTGCAGGAGGTGGAGATTTTGATCCGATTACCGGGCTTTTTAAAGCTCCGCGTGATGGTTTTTATCTTGTTTCTTTCAATATTACTCTGGCTAACGGAAATATCCCTAAAAATACCTTTATAGAAACCGCAATAGAAAGCAGCCAAAGCATCAATAATATTCCTGTATTTAAAACAGTAAACTCTTATCCTGCTTTTCAGGCCGGTGCAGTAAGTAATTTTATAAGCGGTAATTGTAATGCTATTTTCAATCTTAAAAAAGATGATACCATAAAATTCACCGTGAAGCATAATATAGGCAGTGCGAGAAGCATTCTCAATGACAGCAAATTGAATAATTTAAGTATCAGTGAATTGTAATAATATATAATGATGAAATCAAAGAATAAAATAAAAAGATTGATTAGTATTTTTATTGCTTTATCATTCAACATAAACTATATCAATGCTCAAATAGGAATAGGATTATCCAATCCAACCAACCCTGTGGAAGTTAAGACAGATGCAGGTAACATTATCATTGATAATTCCGGAAAAATAGGCACATTAGTTACTAATCCAAAAGTAGCACTGGATCTGCGCAGCAATGTAAATGGTTCTGTAGCTATCGGAAATACTACTAAAACAGCAGCCCAAGCGGGTGCAGGTGCATTACGCTATGTAGCAAGCCCTGCGATTGGTGTGAAAGGCTATCTGGAGTTTTCCGACGGTTCAAACTGGGTGAGCTTTTTTCCTAAAGGGAAACCGCGTATCATTGTAATGGCAAGCAAAACAACTCAGGATACTTATGTATTTGAAAGTGTTACGCCTTCAGAAATAGGAACTAAATCCGGCATTGTTCAAAGAAGATCTTCTTATTTAACTAACTGGACTGAGAAATTAGACTCGGATTCCGGGGTTCCTACCTCAAATTTCAATCCGGCTACCGGTGAATTTGTGGCTCCGCGTGATGGTGTCTATTTTGCAACTTTTACTTTCGCATTACAATCAAGCCAGGTAAATACAGGATCTAACAATCAAACTGAAGCAATCTGGGAAGTGAGAAATCCGAGTGGCACAATCACACAAAGGATAAAGACAAATAATGGATATTCTTCTGATACAGGTGCAAGTCCCAATGCTGTACCCGTAGGGTCTGCCTGTACCGTAAGTGTATATTTAAATAAAGGGGACAAATTAAGACCTTTTACCTGGATTACCGTAGCATTTGATGGCACAATCAGTCAGTTTGATACTTCAGGAAACGGAGCCTATAATTCACTTACAATAGTTGAACAGTAATCGATTCATATTTGATATTTGATATTTGATATTTGATATTTGATATTTGATATTTAATTACATAAAAAACAGCAGTTTACTTAAACTGCTGTTTTTTATTTTATAATCAGATGTAACTAAATCAATCCAAACTGCTGGAAGTGGTGAGTAAAATGCTTTCTGTGCATCAGTTCCCACATTTCTTTATTCAGCTTTCCAAATACATAATTCATGTGTTCTGCCTGTGGATT
The DNA here is from genome assembly GCF_900636535.1 of Chryseobacterium gleum. NCBI lineage: Bacteria > Pseudomonadati > Bacteroidota > Flavobacteriia > Flavobacteriales > Weeksellaceae > Chryseobacterium > Chryseobacterium gleum. Next base: position 4,209,613 of record NZ_LR134289.1, on the reverse strand, counting down.
CTCTTTGTAATAGATCACAAATTTCTTCAGATTATCCATGAATGACTGCTTTGCTGCTTCCAGGTTTTTGTGGACAGGCTCAGGAAGTGAACCATCCTGCGGAAGGAAAGGAGCTGTGAATTCTTTTGGCATCGCTCTGTGATTATAAAGCGAGTCCTGCCATTTTTCAATATTTTCTTCGGGAGTGAAACATTTTTCTGCTTCAGGTTCTCCAAAGCTTACCAATACTGCTTTTTCCAAATGTTCAATCATCTGCTGAGGAGACATTTTTCCCCAAAGCGCAGGAGTGCTTTCTGTTAATCCGCTCAGTATTTTGTGAACATTCTTCACATTCAGATCAATGAAAGGAGATTGCTTAGCAACCAATGTCAGGATTGTTGCCACGCAAACCACCTCATCTCTTTGGTTCACTACTTCTACCAGCCATTTTACAACACCGGAAGGAATATTTCTACCCTTGACTCCTCTGTTTATTTTTTCTTTAGCTGTTAAATAAACCGTAATGGTATCTCCTGCGTATACCGGTTTGAAGAAGCTGCAGTCTTCCAATCCGTAATTAGCAATAACAGGTCCTTTTTTGCCTGAAACAAATAATCCTGCAGCAGCTGAAAGAATGAAATATCCGTGAGCTACGGTTTTATCGAAGATAGTACCTGTTAAACTTGTAGCATCCGTATGCGCATAGAAGTGATCCCAGGAAACATTGGAGAAGTTTACGATATCTGCCTCTGTAACGGTTCTACCTGCAGTTTCTAAAGAGTCTCCTACTTCCACTTCCTCAAAATATTTCTGGAAAGGATGTTTGTCTGAGAATTTTTTCTCTGCTCCCTGCTGGTAGATTTTGGTAATAGCTTTCAGTACATCCGGTGATCCCTGGATAGCTGTTTTCTGCAGGAAGAAATGAAGGCCGCTCAATCCACCCATTTCCTCACCGCCGCCTGCTCTACCAGGACCTCCGTGCATCAATGTCGGAAGTGGAGAACCGTGGCCGGTACTTTCCTTGGCGTTATCTCTGTTCAATACAAAGATTCTTCCGTGCTGGGAAGCCATTTTCCATGAAGTTTCAGCGATGAAGTTCTCATCTTGAGAAACAATAGATCCTACCAAACTTCCTTTTCCTCTTTTTGCCAGTGCAGCCGCCTCCTCAGCATCTCTGTAAGGCATTAATGTAGATACAGGCCCGAAAGCTTCTACATCGTGAGAGATATTTTTTTCGAAAGGCTTGTCATTCAGGAATAGTTTAGGGCTCATAAATGCTCCGTTTTCATAGTTCGCATCTACCAGTTCGTGTTTTCCGTCATAGACCAGTTCCGTTTCTGATTTTAATAAGTTTACTTTTCTCAGAACTTCTTCGTACTGCTGTCTTCCTACCAAAGATCCCATTCTGGTTTCTCTGCTTAAAGGGTTTCCGATTTTTGTCTGATCCAAAGCTTTAGACAAAGCATTCTGAACATCACCAATTAAGTGCTCAGGAACGATAATTCTTCTGATTGCAGTACATTTCTGACCAGCTTTTGTGGTCATTTCGTTTCTTACTTCTTTGATGAAAAGATCGAATTCAGGAGTTCCCGGTTTTGCTTCCAATCCTAAGATAGAACAGTTCAATGAATCTGCTTCCATATTGAAACGAACGGCATTTCCTGCGATAGAAGGAAGCGATTTTAACTTTCTTCCTGTATGGGCAGAACCTGTAAACAATACAGAATCTCCATCCTGTACATAATCTAAAATATTTCCTGGCTCTCCGCACACTAACTGAACAGCACCTTCAGGCAATACTCCACTTTCAATCATATCCTGGAACACCGCATTGGTAAGATAAGATCCGAAAGGAGATGGCTTTACAATGGAAGGAACACCTGCCAGTAAGGAAGTGGAAAGCTTTTCCAGCATTCCCCACACCGGAAAGTTATATGCGTTAATTTGTATGGAAACGCCTTCGCTTGGTGTTAAAATATGGGTTCCCAAATGAGTCCCGTTTGCAGAGATTTTTTGTGTATCTCCATCTACCCAGAACGGAGTATTGGGAAGCATTCTTTTTGCCAATCCGGAATAGGTGAAGAAAGTTCCAAAACCTCCTTCAATATCTACCCATGAATCTACGTGCGTAGCTCCTGTTTTGTAGGATAGTTCGTAATATTTTTTCTTTCTTTCCAACAGGTAAAGAGCCACTTTTTTCAACATTTCCCCACGGTCGTAGAAAGTCATTGAAGAAAGGTTTTTGTATCCTACTGTTCTTCCATAGTCAAGAGCCTGTTCAAAATTGAGCCCTTCAGTATCGGAAACAGCTACCTGCTCTCCTGTAACAGCGTTGTACAAAGGGACTCCGTTTCCGGTACCTTCTACCCATTGTCCGTAAATATAATTTTTTAACTTTTCCATATAGTTTTTTACTTTTTGCTTAGATTATTCTTTTTAATAAAATTACTGATGAACAGATAAGGAATAAAAAGTACCAGCCAGCAATCTAAAATAAAGACAACTTCAACAAATAATGTGTAGAAATAGTCTTTGCGTTTTAGACGAGCAATGACCTCATCCAACTCAGCATGTTCCAAAGTATCTGAAATTCCTATTGACTCTTTTGCAAAGTGAAATCCCAAAGCATTTATAAAGATTATAACAATCAATACTACAAGCCAGTACTTTTTCAGAAGACTTATCATTGGAAACTGATTTACTTCTGTTCCTGATAAGGAAACATTTTTACCAATCCTTCATATAAGCTTCTGTGAAGAATGGTTGCATGGTTGTCTGTTTCCATCATTTTATATTCTAATATCCAGTTTTTCTTTCCTGCTTTTTCCAAAACATCATAGAAAGCCTCTGCATCTTTTATCATCACCGGATGTTCTCCTTTTCCTACGGAGACATAAACAAACTTTTTGGTATCCGGAGATTTTGAAAGTAATTGAGGAGCCTGTTTTAAAAGGCTTTCGTCATCCCACCACAAACTTGGACTGATAATAAAATAGTTATTGAACATTTCCGGTTTTTTCAAAAGGATTTCTGTCGCCAAAAGCCCACCCAGAGACTGACCGAAAAGGTATTTATCTGTAGTTTTGAACTGGCTTTCAACATATGGTTTTAACTCCTTTTCCATGAATTCAATAAACTTATCAGAATGTCCTGTTGTAGGGTAATCTTTCTGCAGATCTTTTAAATCCGTATGAAACGTAAAGTCCCTTTTTCTGTCTACATTAGCAACTCCCACCACAATGGTTTCCGGCATGGAATACATCTGATTAAAGAACTGTACTAATCCTGTCACGTGAATAAAGTCTTCGTTTATACTTCCATCCAGCAGATAGATTACCGGGTACGATTTTGTTTTGTCATATCCCTGTGGAAGATAAATATTCAGAGTCCTGTCTTCATTTAATGTTTTGGACTTAAGCGTCCTCACTTCTCCTATTATAAGCGGTTTTGTAGTAACTGTCTGTGCTGTTAGTGTACAGCCTACCGCCAACATTATGCTGCATGCAAGTGCAATTTTTTTAATCATACTTAATTTCAATGGTCATTATTTTATATCATCCCAGATACTGTAATCAACAACTTTAGTTGGGATCTGCTGTACATATTCCGTAAATGGCTCACAAGGCAGAATAGCTTCTTTTCCTTCTCTCGCCAGCTCTTGATATAGTTTAGTTCCTTCTGTTTTCCAGTGAATCATTTCATCAGAAACATCACGGATAATTTTCGCAGGGCTTCCTACCACTAATTTTCTTGGTTCACATCTGAAATTAGCAGGTACAAAAGCCAATGCTCCAACGATACTTTCATCACCGATATAAGCTTTATCCATTACCACAGAATTCATTCCGATCAGACAGTTTTTTCCAATATGCCCTGAATGAATGATAGCACCATGTCCGATATGTGCAGATTCTTCCAATATGGTTTCTATATTTGGGAAAACGTGGAGGGTACAGTTTTCCTGTACATTGGCTCCATCTTTAATGATAATTTTCCCCCAGTCCCCACGGATTACCGCATTGGGACCAATATATACTTCTTCACCTATTTCTACATTCCCGATAATAACTGCCTGCGGATGAATGTATGCAGTAGGTTTTATAATGGGACGAATCCCGTGGTATGAGTAGATGTTCATTTTTTTTAATTTTAAAATCTGAGAATGAGCTAATTTGAAAATTAATAATGTCTTTCATCATTTTCAAATTCTCAAATTAGCTCACTTTCAAATTAATTATACTTTTTCAATGACCATCGCATATCCTTGTCCGACACCGATACAAAGGGTACACAATGCATATTTTTTATCCTGCTTCTGAAGTTCCATGGCTGCAGAGCCTACAATTCTTGCTCCGGATACTCCCAGCGGGTGACCGATTGCAATGGCACCTCCATTCGGATTTATTCTTTCATCATCATCTTTTAAACCTAAGCTTCTTGTTACAGCCAGTGCCTGTGCTGCGAATGCTTCATTTAATTCGATGATATCCATATCCTCAAGGGATAGATTTAATCTTTTCAACAATTTTTGAGTAGCTTCCACCGGTCCGATTCCCATAATTCTTGGTTCGACACCTGCCACAGAAGATCCCAGAATTTTTGCTTTAGGTTTTAAACTATATTTTTTTACCGCTTCTTCGCTCGCTAAAATCAAAGCAGCAGCTCCGTCATTCATTCCTGAAGCATTTCCTGCAGTTACCGTTCCTTCTTTTCGGAAAGCCGGACGAAGTTTTGCCAACCCTTCCATCGATGAAGAAGGTTTAATAAATTCATCTTTTTCGAAAATGATTGGATCGCCTTTTCTCTGAGGAATTTCAACTTTTACAATTTCTTCTGCCAGTCTTCCGCTTTCCTGAGCTTTTGTTGCTTTCTGCTGAGACCAAAGAGCAAATTTATCCTGATCCTCCCTGTTGATCTGGTGAATATCTGCTAAATTTTCAGCGGTTTCTCCCATCCCGTCAACCCCGTACATTTCTTTCATTTTAGGATTGATAAAACGCCATCCGAAAGTTGTATCAAACATCTGGCTGTCTCTTCCGAAAGCAGCGCTGGGCTTTGACATTACATAAGGAGAACGCGTCATATGCTCCACTCCTCCTGCAATATAAATTTCTCCTTCTCCTGCAGCAATTGAACGGAATGCATTGGCTACCGCAGACATTCCTGAAGCGCATAGTCTGTTGACAGTTTCGCCACCAATTTTATAAGGAAGACCAGCCAATAAAAGTCCCATTCTTGCAACGTTTCTGTTATCTTCTCCAGCCTGATTGGCACAACCGAAAATAACATCTTCAATTTCCTCCACAGGAACTTCAGGATTTCTTGCTACTACTTCTTTGATTACAATAGCAGCCAGATCATCGGCTCTTACTTCTGATAATCCTCCCTGTAATTTTGAGATGGGAGTTCTGACATAGTCTATGATGTATACGTTGTTCATAATTATTTTAATATAACAATCTGATAATGTAACAGTATAACAATACCGGATTTATTTGTTTTTATTTCTTAATTCTAAAGCCTGTTTTAAAGTATAAGGTTCATATTTAAAGTCCGGTCCGAACATTCTTTTGGCATTTTCTTCAAGGGTAGAATCGAAACCTGCTTCTTTTCTTCTTTTATTAACATTTTTAAGATCTTGTACCGGCCATACAAAATTGACAAACACCTGTTTACCATCTTTATCTTTTGTCATTTCACCTTTTCCCTGTGTTCCATAGATCTGTTCTTTATCTTGCTGCATCAGGTACCTGTCCTCCATCATAGCAACCCAGGTGAAAGGAATTTCCTTCTTTTTTCCAGCTTCTTTAATGAGAGGCAGGTATTTTCCAATTTTTGTTGAATGCTGAATTACATACCAGGCCGCCTGATTGGTAGGTTCTCCTACCAGGGTTTTCCCGGGATAGCCATATTGAGCAATAATTTTTTCAATCTTCTGCATGTTCAGACTATCGTGTTCCGCCACCAACATCCAGTTTTTCTTTTTGAATTCTTCTTGGTCAATATTCAGGTCTTTCAAGAGTTGCTCTTTTTTCTCGGGAGTGATCTCAGTATCAAAAAGCATTCTATACCCCTGATCCACCTTCATAATAGCATCAAGTTCTTTTTTCAACACTTCGTTCACTTTCTTCTGGGCATTAACGAGAAGGGTTGAAATCCCAAAAAGTAACATAAATATTTTTCTCATTTTGGTTAATCTGGTGTTTGGTATTAAGTTTTATAAGTCGGTTACTTTTTTCCCTATTTTGTAGACTGTTCCTACAAATTTTGCAATCAGCTCGCTGTTTTGATTTGTGATCTGAATGTCATACACTGCTGTTTTCCTTGTATCATTAACCAAAACACTTTCTGCTCTGAAAACATCACCTGCCTTTCCTGCCTTGGTAAAATTGATGATGCAGTTCAAGGCTACAGCAGCATCTCCGGTATTATTGGAAGAAAATGCCAGCGCAGAGTCTGCAAATGCAAAGGTAACACCACCATGAACTGTCTTAAGGCCGTTCAGCATATCCTTCTTGATCGGCATTTCTATTAAACAGTAATTTTCTTTTACTTCAATCATCCTGATATTCATCCACTGGGAAAAATAATCCTGATTGAACATATAATCTGCTACTTGTCTTGGATTCATTTCTATTAATTATATGTTTGTTATTTCTTCATACAGCTCATCGGATAATCTGTCGTAAACATTCATTGTTTTACCCAGAATGATCTGCCCGTATGAAAGATTTTCTGAATCTGATGAATTTTCAGAGGGATAGGATGCGTTTAAATCAATTCCATTTTCGTTGGCTAATCTTTTGATCAGCTCTTTATATTTTTCATTAAACTTTCCCAGTAACTCGAGTCTTTCCTGCTCATTAACAGAGGATGCTTCCTGAGTTAAATACTGTTTCTCAATCAGAAGCCTGGTTTCCAGTTCAGCCCTGAATTCATCTATATTCATTATAAGTTAATTTATTCATTAATAATCCTATTCAAATCTTTAATTCCATTTTCATAAGATCTTTTGAAATAAAATTTAATTACGAAATAGATTATTGTATAAAACATAGCAAGTGGTAATAATAATGCTAATGCAATTGCTCCAGTTTGAAAGCAATTAACAATTATCGCAAAAACCGGAAGAATACCCCAAACAAATAACATTATTCTAAAAGTTCTATGAAATTTTGAATTCAACTTTATTATTGTCTCATGTTCCTTTTGAAACAATTGACCTTCAAAAACACACAAAGCTCCCAATGGTACCTCGGCACTTATTACTTTAAAAAAATTTTTCTCCGTATATCCTCTTAAAAATTTTCTAGTACGGTTCATTGTTAGAGAATAACTTTTCTCACTATTGCTATTTATATTTGATAAAATCTTTTCAACAGAGTTTAAAGATTTTATTTCATCATATCTTTCAGGAAAATATTTCATATTACATTTTCTTCAACAAAGGACTTTGCCTGTATCTTTCTTCCTGATATTCTTCGTAAAGGTTTTGTAAAGTTTCGGAGATTTTTGCATATCCGATCTCTTTACCCCAGCTTAATAATCCTTTCGGATAGTTGACGCCTTTCTGCATGGCCAACTCAATATCTTCGTCATTGGCTACTCCTAATCTTTTCGCTTCAACAGCCTCATTAATCAACATGGAAATGATTCTTAAAAAGATCTGCTGGTATAAAGCATCGTCTTTCTGAGCAACAGGTTTTTCTGCTCCTTCACTGTAATCGTAGAAGCCTTTTCCTGTTTTTCTGCCGTGAAGTTTGGCTTCAGACATTCTTTGCTGAAGTAAGGATGGTTTGTATTTCGGATCGTAGAAATAGTCTTTGTAAACAGTTGTTGTTACAGCAAAATTTACATCCACTCCGATAAGATCCATCAATTCGAAAGGTCCCATTTTGAAGTTTCCTAAAGTTTTCATGGCATCATCTACCTGTTCCGGTGTTGCAATATTTTCTTCAACAATTCTCAAGCCTTCCCCATAATAAGGTCTGGCAATTCTGTTGACGATGAATCCGGGAATATCTTTGGCAATAACAGGAGTCTTCCCCCATTCTTTCATGAGGTTGTAGATTTTTTCTGCTAATGTTTTTTCTGTTAATAAGGATGGAATAACTTCCACTAAAGGCATAAACGGAGCCGGATTGAAAAAGTGAATTCCGATGAAACGCTCCGGTTTCTTTAGTTCTGCACCCAGAGAGGTGATAGAGATAGATGAGGTATTGGAACTAAGAATACAGCTTTCTGAAACATAATTTTCAAGCTCTGTAAAAACTTTTGTCTTGATCTCTTTGTTTTCGATAATGGCTTCAATAATCAGCTCACAATCTTTGAAATCTCTCAGTTCTGTAGCAATGGAAATGTTGGCTAAAATTTCAGTCATTTTCTCCGCTGAAATTTTTTGTTTATCCACCAATTTGGTCAATGTTTTTTCCAAACCTACCGTGGCCGTTTCTACTTGTTTTGCATTGGCGTCATACACCCATACTTTGCATCCGTTCGTTGCGGCTACCTGTGCAATGCCGATTCCCATTGTTCCGGCACCGATAATTCCTACATTCATATTTTAAATTTGAAAATTTGAAAATGAGTTAATTTGAAAATTACTTAATTTTGAACTTGAAATAATTTTAGACAGGATTAATAAAATTTCTTTTAAATCAGATAGTAATTTTTCGTTTGGAGATTTCAAATATGGAGACTTTAAGCACAGCAAAAGCCAATACTCTTTAGCTGCAATTTTTAATTTATGAATAAAATCTGCCTTACTTTCTGCATTTTGAGCTTCTCTTACATTCGCTCCAATTGAAGTTCCTGATTTAAAAATTTGATTTGCCAAAGGAATTTTTTTCGCATCGTATAAATATTCTGAAAATTCAATGATATTGAGTGCAAAATCAAAAGTCTTATTTACAATAATATTTTCTTTGTCATTCCTCATTTTCAAATTCTCAAATTAACTCATTTTCAAATTAATTATTTTCCTTTATAATTAGGTTTTCTTTTCTGTAAAAAGGCGTTTACACCTTCAATAAAGTCTTCTGTTTCTGCAGCTTCCTGCTGAAGATCACCTTCCAGTTCCAGTTGTTCTTTCAATGTATTGTTATAAGAATGGGCAAATGCTTTTTTCGTAAGCTTTATGGCTGCTGTCGGCATGTTTGCCATTCTTTCAAGGATTTCCATAGATTTTGGAACAAATTCTTCTTCACTGAAAACTTCCGCTACAAGGCCATAAGATTTGGATTCTTCTGCAGATAATTTTTTACCTGTAAATGCTAAATAATTAGCCAATTGTCTGCCTAAAAGTTTAGGTAAGAAGTAAGTTCCTCCGGTATCAGGAATCAAACCGATATTTGAAAATGCCTGAGCAAAATATGCTTTTTCATTTGCTAAAACGAAATCAGAGATCAATGCCAACATCGCTCCAGCTCCTACTGCAGGACCATTGACTAAAGCAATAACCGGCTTTTTGCAACGGGTAACTTCCAAAACCAGTGGATTATAATAATCGACCACAATTTTTCTGATGATGTCATGATCGTGATGTTCTTTGCCTACCACAAAAGCTTCATCCAGATTCTGACCTGAGCAGAACGCTCTTCCTCTTCCGGAAATAGCAACACATCTTACGGTTTCGTCTTCACTGCATTCTTTGACAAAATCTCTAAGATCCGCTAAAGCCGGCTTGGTAAGGGCATTCATGGTTTCCGGTTGATTAAGATATGCGATTTTAAGCTTCCCGTCAAAATGCGTTTCAATATCGAGTTGTGTATACATAGTTTTTATTAATTTATTATTTAACAATGCACTAATTTAACAATATAAATTCATGTAACCACCTAAGATTTTAACAATCTAGCAATACCATCGTTATGCTCTGCATATTCGTCAATTTTATTGATGGGCTATGGTTAATTCATTGTTTACAGTTATCGCATTATTAATGACATTTAAAATAATCAAAAGGCTCCAGGCAGTCTAAACATTGATACGAGGCCTTACACAAAGTAGACCCGAATCTGCTGATCTGCTTGGTATTCTCAGAACCACAGCGTGGACATTTTTTCGGTTTCCCGATGTGATGTTCGTCTGCTCCTTTTTCGGGAGGAGTGATTCCGTACGCACGGAGTTTTTCTCTCGCTTCATCTGTTAACCAGTCTGTTGTCCAGATCGGAAACATTTTGGTTACTACTTTTGCTTCCCATCCATTTTCTTTCATCATTTTGATAATATCCTCTTCGATGGTAAACATAGCAGGACAGGCAGAATAAGTAGGAGTAATGATCACTTCACAGGTGTTTTCACCTGTAACCTTTGCATCTCTTACAATTCCCAATTCTACAATGTTGATTACCGGAATTTCCGGATCTGGGATTGTTTTTAATAAATCTAAAAGCTGATTCATATTTTATTTTTTATCAGAATCAAGAATTATTTTCATTGCTTTCTGATAATCTAAATTATCTGTTATGCCGTTGTGATACTGATCTTTTAATATAATCAGGCTATCATCTTTTTTAAAATTATTCTTAAGTTTTAAAGATGCCTTGTAATTAATAACCTCATCTTTATCGCCATGAAAAATAATTATCGGTGACTTAACTGTTTCTAAATATTTACCGGTTTCAAAATTATATTTCAGTAAAAATCTCGGAAGAAATGAAAATTTCTGGCTCATTTCATCTTCTGTGCTATAATATGGAGCCTGTAAAATAAGCAATTTTGCTTGATGCTCTGACGCCAGTTTTGCAGCCAGTCCTGTTCCTACAGAATATCCTAAAATAATAATCCTATTCTCCGGATATCGTTTCAAAAGTTCTTTATACGCAGCATCAACATCCGAAAAAATCTGATCTTTACTGCTAATTTTATCTTCACTTTTTCCATAGCCCCGGTAATCAAGTATAAACGTATCATAGTTCATACTTCTGTATAACTGAGCTACTTCTCCCCAGCCCTTTATTGACCCTCCGTTTCCATGAAGATATAAGATGACTCCTTTTGGATTTTGTGCTTTAAATAATACAGCATTTAAATTCTTATTATCTTTTGTTCTGATCGTTACTTCTTCAAAATCATTATCAAATTTAAATTTGTAATTATCCGGCAGCTTTTCCGGATAAAAAATAATTTTCTCCTGATAGAAATAAAGACCAATACATAATATCACATAGACCGCAAGAAAAAAAGCCAATATTCCCAGAAGCAATTTTTTCATGACTTTTTACCAAGTACATCCAGGATATGCTCTCTGCATATACTGAAGCTCACAAAGGATATATCCGAAATATTCCGTGTGATATCCTGTTCTGGATTTTGGCTGCATGAAAGGATTCTGCGGATATTCTAAACCGAAATCTACAAAATCTTTCTTTGTAATCGCAAGGAATTCTCCATAAAGGACATCTGTATCCGGAGCAATATTCAAAGCTACCAAGTCTTCCTCTCCTTCTGTTTTCGCAAAAAGACCTTTTGTATATTCCCAGATATTTTCAACAGCTTTTACTAAACGGGACTTACTTTCTTCTGTTCCCTGGGCAAAGATTTTCATCCATGATGCGGCGTGCGTATAATGATATCTTACTTCTTTTAATGATTTCTGGGCTATGGCGCTCAATTCTTCATTAGCAGAGTTTGATAATGCTTCATACATCAGTTTCTGATATACTGCAAAAACATAAACTTTCAGAATGGTTTGGGCATAATCTTCATTGGGAAGTTCTGTCCAGTGGGCGTTCAGATATTCGTGCTCATATCTTAAAAACGCAATATCATCTTCACTTTTACCGTTATCAATCACTCTTGAAGCATAAACATAAAAGTTATTCGCTTGTCCCAGCTCATCCAATGCAATATTCGTCAATGCAATATCTTCCTCTAAGTAAGGACCTTCACCGCACCATTCAGACAGACGTTGCCCCATAATGAAACTGTCATCTGCTAGTTTTAATAAATAATTATATAATGGGTTCATTATTTTAGCTTTTGGCTTTTGGCATATAGCTTTTAGCAAATTGCAAGCAGCTAATAGCCATTAGCGTTTTTACATATTTTTTACATCGTTTGGAATCTCGTAGAAAGTTGGATGACGGTATAGTTTATCGTCTGCCGGATCAAAGAAAGCTTCTTTATCCACTCCTTCCGAAGTCACAATATATTTGCTTGGAACAACCCAAACAGAAGTCCCTTCTTTTCTTCTTGTATAAACGTCTCTTGCGTTCTGCAAAGCCATTTCTGCTGTTGGTGCCTGCACAATTCCAACGTGTTTGTGGGATAATCCCGGTTTAGTCTGAATAAACACTTCCCACATATCTAAATTTGCCATAGTCAAATTAATTTAACAATGTATCAATGTACCAATTTAACAATGAGATGCTTCGACAAGCTCAGCATAACAATGATTGTTACATTTCTACATTGGTATATTGTTACATTATTATATTACTTCTTTTTGTTGTTTCTCCGCAAAAGCTACTGCGGCTTCTTTTACCCAAGCATTCTCTCTCTGAGCTTTTCTCTTCGTCTCGATACGCTTCTTGTTACAAGGTCCGTTTCCTTTCAAAATTTCCATGAATTCGTCCCAAGGAAGTTCCCCGAAATCGTAATGCTGTCTTTCCTCATTCCATTTCAGATCTTTATCAGGAATAGTTAATCCTAAAAATTCAGCCTGAGGAACGGTAACGTCGATAAATCTCTGACGAAGACTGTCGTTACTTTCTCTTTTTACTCTGTAATTCATAGAAATTTTAGAGTTTGGTGAGCTGTCATCATTAGGTCCGAACATCATCAGAGCCGGCCACCAGAAACGGTTTAATGAAGCCTGAGCCATTTCTTTCTGCTGTTTTGTACCACGGCAAAGTGCCATCAGGATCTCATATCCCTGTCTTTGGTGGAAAGATTCTTCTTTACAGATCTTCACCATCGCTCTTGAATACGGGCCATAAGAATTTCCCATCAGCATTACCTGGTTCATAATGGCAGCTCCGTCTACCAGCCAACCGATAGCTCCTATATCTGCCCAGCTTAGGGTAGGATAATTGAAGATACTTGAGTACTTTGCTTTTCCTTCCAGCATATCATCATAAGTAGCATCTCTGTCTGCCCTGATACTTCCGTCTCCTAGAGTTTCAGTAGCAGAGTAAAGGTATAAACCATGACCTGCCTCATCCTGAACTTTCGCCAAGAGAGCCATTTTTCTTCTCAATGAAGGGGCTCTGGAGATCCAGTTGGCTTCCGGCAGCATTCCCACAATTTCAGAATGGGCGTGCTGTGAAATCTGACGAACCAATAATTTCCTGTAATCATCAGGCATTACATCTTTTGGCTCTACTTTATTTTCTTCGTGAACGTATTGAACAAATTTTTCTAAGTCCATAATTTTTTAATTTGAAAATTTGAGAATTAGTTAATTTGAAAATTATTTTGAGAAACTGAGAATAAGTTATTACTCATTTTCAAATTTCCAAATTAGCACATTTTCAAATTGAATTAAACATCATAATTAAGCATCACCACATTCGTTGTCGGGTGACATTGACAGGTAAGAACATAGCCTCTGGCTACTTCTTCTTCGGTAAGCGCATAGTTTTTCTCCATGAAAACTTCTCCTTCCAGAACTTGTGCTTTACACGTACAACAAACGCCTCCTTTACATGCAAAAGGTACAGGAAGATTGTCTTTCAATGCTTTATCTAAGATACTCTCTTTTTTGGAATTAAGGTGGAATGAATATTCATCATCATCAATGATTACCGTTACCATACTTTCAATATTGGCAATGGCTTTGAATTCTTCACTCATTTCCTCCGTATTTTCTTCATCCGGAGCGGTGAAATATTCAAACAATACCTGGATAGCAGGAACCTTTTTATCTTTTTTCAGATAATCCGCAATTCCTTTGATCATTTCTGAAGGTCCGCAGATGAAATAAGTTGCTTCTCTTACATCAATATCTGCATATCTTTCAAATAACTGCTCCAGTTTTTCAGCAGAAATCCTTCCTTCGAAAACAGGATCTTCGTGCTTTTCACGGCTTACCAGGTAAACTACTTTAAGCCTTCCGTTGAACTGTTCTACCAGCTTATCAATTTCAGCTTTTCTTAAAACATGATTCATACTTCTGTTGCTATAGAACAGATATGCATTACTGTTAGGTTCCTGATAAAGACTTTCTTTAATATTGGATAAAACAGGAGTGATTCCGCTTCCTGCTGCCAATCCAACATAGGTTTTCACATTTGTCGGATGATAAGATGTATTGAAACCACCCATCGGAGGCATTACTTCCAATACTTCATCCATATGAAGATGCTCATTGAAATAGCCTGATACTTTTCCGCCTTCAAGCAATTTCACCAATACTTCCAGTGTATTGCTTTTTTCACTGGGCGCATTACAGATAGAATAAGAACGTCTTTCCTCATTCCCGTTGATCATCATCCGGAAATTCAGGTACTGCCCCTGTTTGAACCTGAACTTATCTTTCAGCTCTTCAGGAATTTCCACCGCTACATTTACTGCATCGGGAGTGTCTTTCTGAACCTTAACTGTTTTAAGTTTATAAAATGAATTCATTATTTTTTTAGTATTCTGTTAATTTTTCCACCTTCGCACTTTGGCAGGCTGTCCTGGGCATGAACTTTCACTTTTGTAGTGATGCCTACCCGTTTTTTTATTTCGTTTTCTATGTTTTTTCCAAAATTCCCGACAAAATTAAAATAATCATCGGTATTGGCTTCTATTTTCTGAGATTTCACCAGGTCATCATCTATTTCAACATCAATATCCAAAGCGATGCACATGTGCTCTTTTTCTACAGGCGTCAGATAATAGTTAGGAACCACTCCTTTTACATAGGAGAAAGCATCTTCAATCTGACTTGGATAAACATTTACTCCTCTTACAATCAGCATATCATCTGCCCTTCCAACAATGGGTTTCATTTTCACCATTGTCCTTTTAGCATTTTCGTCATAGTAAAGACTTGTAATATCATTGGTCCAGTAACGCAAAAGCGGCATTGCTTTTTTTGTTAATGTTGTAATCACCAATACCCCTTCTTCTCCGAAAGGAACAGGATGCTTCGTGATCGGATCTAAAATTTCAGGATAGAAATGATCTTCCCAGATATAAGCTCCGCCTTTTTCCTCAAAATCCTCCATGGAAACTCCAGGTCCGATAATTTCACTCAATCCGTAGATATTGGTTGCATGAACTCCTAATCTTTCTTCGATGTGCCCTCTGATAATTTCAGTCCACGGCTCTGAACCTAAAACAGCATATTTAAGACTGATTTCATCTGCTGAAATTCCTCTTTTTGCAAATTCATCCGCAATCGTTAAAGCATATGATGGCGAGCAGCAGATTACTTCCGGCTTAAAATCCACAATCAGATCCACCTGTCTTGCCGTCATTCCACCGGAAATAGGAAGAACACTCATTCCCAGCATTTCTGCTCCATAATGAAGTCCTAATCCACCGGTAAAAATCCCGTAACCGTAAGCATTATGTAACTGCATTCCCGGCTTGGCACCAGCAGCATTCAATGATCTTGCCACTACTTCACTGAAAAGATCAACATCTTCTTTGGTATATCCTACCACAGTCGGTTTTCCTGTCGTTCCGCTTGAGCAATGAATACGCTGAAGCTCGCTTTTAGGAACGGTAAATAATCCGAATGGATAGTTATCTCTTAAATCCTGTTTGTAAGTAATGGGAAGTTTCGTGATATCCTCAATCGACCTTATATCCTGTGGAGATATTTGCAGTTCATCAAATTTCTTTTTATAAAATTCCGACTTCTCCCCCAAATAGCTGATCAGGCTGATCAACCGGTCGGATTGAAGCTGTCTCAACTGATCCAGCTTCAGATATTCAACTGAAAAATCCATAAAACTAACTAACATTTGTTAGGTGTAAATTTAAAAAGATTTTGGAAGCTGGCAAAATTTTTATGACTTTTGTCATATTTTGAATGATTCTAAATAAAAAAATAAAAGCTCAAATGCTTTTTGTTGTAAAAAGTATAATGTAAAATGTATTAATAATTCTTCTTGTCAAGACCTATGAATGTTGGTTTCCCAACAGGCCGAAAAGAATCTTTTCCCTTATTTCATCTGTGATTTCATCCGTGGAATCACTACTTCTTTTGAACCAGAAATAGGAGTTATTTAAAGTATGAAGGATAAATCTTGTGGTAAACGACGGAGATTTCAGTTCCCAGTTTTCAGCTTTATAAATTTCAGAAATCAGCTCTTCAACCTCCTGCTGATAATTTTTTCTCAATTCAACAAATTCGGGAAGCCTTTCTTCAAGATGCTTCCATTCATTGGAATAAATATGGGTAACGTCACGGTTTTTAAGAACTACGGAAAGGTGCCTGTCCAGCAATAAATTCAATTTTTCCCTTGGAGCTACATCTGTATTTTTTACTTCCTGAAGCTCATCAAAAAAATCCTGGGCAATACCAAAACAAATCCATTCCAAAATTTCTTCCTTTGAACGGATATGCGCATACAATGAAGCTGCTTTAATATTGAGTTTAGTAGCCAGATCTCTTACCGAGCTTCCCATATAGCCTTTTTCTTTGAAAAGCTCTACTGCTACATCTAGTATTTTTCTCTGTTTTTCTTTTAGTTCCATCTGGTAAAATGCAAAAGTAATTATTCTGAATTAAACTGCTTGTTTTTTGATCATAAAAGATTAATCCATCCGAACCAATTCAATCCGTGCATTTACCTTCTGTTGTTAGCTGCTATAATTATAATATGACTATTTGTTCATAGATTTTAAATAAATAATTACGAAATCGGAAATTTTGTCAAGTTAAATTTCCGTTAAAAATGCAAAATCCGGAAATTTTGTCTATATTTTTTGTAAATTTAATAATTGAACAGTTTTTGCGATACAGTCATCGATTAAATGATTAAATAATTGATTGGCATTAAGAAACTGAGCCTCAGAATTTGGTTTCTTGATGTTTTTTAAAAACTAAACTTTAAACGAATCATTACCAAAAATATATAAAATATGAACTTAAACCAATATACTGTAAAATCACAGGAAGCCATCCAGGCAGCGCAACAGGTTGCGATGGAATTTGGCAACCAAAGCATTGAACCCCAACATCTCCTTGAAGGAATTTTTCAGGTAGATGAAAATATTTCGCCTTTCTTATTAAAAAAGTCTGAAGCAGATGCTGCATTAGTAAGAGAGCGCAATCGTGAAAACTTAGAAAAGCTTCCTAAAGTACAGGGAGGAAATATTTATCTTTCACAACCTGCCAACAAAGTATTGCTGGACGCACCCAATATTGCCAAGAAAATGGGTGATGAATATGTAACGATTGAGCATTTATGGCTATCACTTCTGGAAACCACTTCAGAAGTATCCAAAATGTTGAAAGATATGGGTGTAACCAAAAATCTCCTGGAAGGTGCTATCAAAGAATTAAGAAAAGGAAGCAAAGCGACTTCTGCAAGTTCGGAAGAAACGTATCAATCCTTAAACAAATATGCTAAGAACTTTAACGAATTAGCAGCAGAAGGCAAGCTGGATCCTGTTATCGGGCGTGATGAAGAAATCAGAAGAGTTCTGCAGATCCTTTCAAGAAGAACCAAAAATAATCCGATTCTTATCGGGGAGCCGGGTGTAGGTAAAACAGCGATTGCTGAGGGAATCGCTCATAGAATTATCAGCGGTGATGTTCCTGAAAACCTTATGGATAAAACATTATATTCATTGGATATGGGAGCTTTGATCGCCGGAGCAAAATATAAAGGTGAATTTGAAGAGCGTCTGAAATCGGTTGTCAACGAGGTTATCAAATCGGATGGTCAGATTATTCTTTTCATTGACGAGATTCACACATTGGTTGGTGCCGGAGGTGGTGAAGGAGCCATGGATGCAGCCAACATCTTAAAACCCGCTCTGGCAAGAGGAGAATTAAGAGCCATTGGGGCAACAACCTTGAACGAATATCAAAAGTATTTTGAAAAGGACAAAGCGTTAGAAAGACGTTTCCAGAAAGTGATGGTGGAAGAACCAGATACTGAATCTGCAATTTCTATCCTTCGTGGTATTAAAGATAAATATGAGGCTCACCACAAAGTAAGAATCAAAGATGAGGCAATTATTGCCGCTGTGGAAATGTCTCAAAGATATATTTCAGACCGTTTTTTACCGGATAAAGCCATCGACCTTATTGATGAGGCTTCGGCTAAACTGAGAATGGAAATCAATTCAAAGCCTGAAGAACTGGACGTATTGGACAGAAAACTGATGCAGATGGAAATTGAGCTGGCTGCTATCTCAAGAGAAGGCAACCAAACCAAAATTGATCACCTTAAAGAAGATATTGCCAAAATATCCGAACAGAGAAATGAGATCAATGCCAAATGGCTAAAAGAAAAACAGAAAAGTGAAGATCTTACACAGATTAAAAAAGATATTGAGTCTCTGAAATTGGAAGCAGAAAGAGCTTCCAGAGCCGGAGATTATGCCAAAGTAGCGGAGATCCAGTACGGAAAACTCCGTGAAAAGGAAGAAGAGCTCAGCAAAGTGGAGCTTGAAATGCAGAATCATCAGAATGAACTGATCAAAGAGGAGGTTACTGCAGAAAATATTTCTGAAGTCATTGCTAAATGGACAGGTATTCCTGTAACCAAATTACTTCAGTCTGAAAGAGATAAATTATTAAATCTGGAGACTGAACTCCACCATAGAGTTGTTGGACAGGATGAAGCGATCCAGGCAGTTGCAGATGCGATCAGAAGAAACAGAGCCGGATTGAGTGATGACAAAAAACCTATCGGATCTTTCCTATTCCTGGGAACAACCGGAGTGGGTAAAACCGAGCTTGCAAAAGCACTGGCAGAATTCTTATTCGATGATGAAAACAATATGACCAGAATCGATATGAGTGAATATCAGGAACGTCACAGCGTTTCAAGATTGGTAGGAGCGCCTCCGGGATATGTAGGATATGATGAAGGCGGACAATTGACTGAAGCGGTAAGAAGAAGACCTTACTCAGTGGTACTGCTGGATGAGATTGAAAAAGCACACCCGGATGTTTTCAACACTTTGCTTCAGGTTCTTGATGATGGACGTCTGACTGATAATAAAGGACGTGTGGTTAATTTCAAAAATTCAATCATTATTATGACCTCGAATTTAGGTTCACACCTGATTCAGGAAAATTTTGAGAATCTTACGGAGGAAAACCAGGATGAGATTGTGGATAAGACCAAAGAAGAAGTTTTTGATCTTCTTAAACAAACCCTTCGTCCGGAATTCCTGAACAGAATTGATGAAATTGTACTGTTCCAGCCATTAAGAAAAAAAGAAATCGGAAAAATCGTTCAGTACCAGTTGAGAGGTTTCAATGAAATGTTATCTAAAAGAAACATCATTATGACTTTCACTCAGGACGCAGTGGATTATCTGATGGATAAAGGTTATGATCCTGCCTTCGGAGCAAGACCATTGAAAAGAGTGATCCAGCAGGAAGTATTGAATAAATTATCAAAAGAGATTCTTGCAGGAAATGTGAATGATGGAGACAGAATCACTTTAGATTATTTTGAAGAAACAGGACTGGTTTTCAGACCTACTGAACAATAAAATAGTTTTTTTTCATATACATTATTTTTGTGAATAAGTGCTGTAGATTACTCTGCGGCACTTATTTTTTACGAACTCACTTCCTTACTATGTGAAATATTGTTATCTTTATTCAACTAATAACTAAAATAGAATCAATATGAAAAAGCTTAAAAGAAATGATCTTAAGAAAATTGATGGCGGACTTATCGCTCCAATCATCATGTGTGATGAAAACATGAACTGCCCGCCTAACCTTTGCTGCACATCAGGATATATCTGCAGAGACTGGAGAAAATACCCCTGCATTTAGACAAGAACGGAGAAAAAACATATTTCTCCGTTTTTTATAATATAAATTCAAGCTTGTTATCAGTATAAGTTACTGTGATTATTACAATCCGTAAAAACACGGAAAAATAACAGTATAATTCCCGATTCACAGATGCCCTTTCTACCATAATTTTTACGAAATTTGCATATTAATTAAGTTTTATCTGCAAAACACTAAGCTATGAATACAGAATCCAACAATCCGCTGCAACCTGGAACAATGTCAAACAGTCTTATCCAGGCGTTGATCAACAATTACCGTCAAAATCACCTAAGTGCTATCAATACGGCTTTAGGAATAGAAGATGCACATTCCATCTGGTTTGACCTTCCGAAATTAAAAAATTTCATCGCAAATATTGAGGCAGAGGCTGCCAAGGTAAATCCTGCGGCATCTGCAGAAGATTTAGGAGTCAGATTTTATTATTCTGCGTATCCGAAAGAGGAAAACTGGTCTATCATGGAATCTCACCCGGTTCCGATTGAATATGCAGGAAGACATACCTTAGTCATGGTTCCAACATTAAAAAAAGCTAATGAAACAGGAGAACTTATTGATTATGATTTTAATCCTTTCCAAAGCGCTGAAGGAAAGTCTCTAGCCCTGTCCAACAAATCCGCTAAAAACACGGGAGAAGATGATGATACAGGTCTTGGAGAAAATAGTGGAACACTTATTCCGCCATCACCGCCGATGGGCACATCTTATTAATTATCATTCATATTCTTAAACACAATATGACTGAGATTCAAAAAATTTTTTCGTCATTTATGTATTGGGGAGAAGCTTTTTCAGCTATAGTCTCCCTGATTTATTATAACCGCGTAAAAAAACAACCCTGGAAATATCTGGCAATTTACCTCATACTTATTTTTCTGTGTGAATCAGCAGTAAAATGGGGAGAAAAACCACTCAAAATTGATAGAATAAACTTTCACAACTACTTTGTGATTCCATTGCAGTTTATATTTTTTTATTGGCTGTACGCCAAAGAATCTTTAAAAAAAGTTAAGTTGTTCTATGTCATGACGGGAATATACCTTTTAACATATATTGTCAGGGCACTTTTTTTCCCGGAAAAGAAAGTAATATTTTCCTTCAATTATAACATAGGTTGTTTGCTCTTAATGGCTCTTGTCATTATGGAATATTATAAACAAGTTAATTCATCTGAAATTCTTAATTTCAGTAAAAACAAAATGTTTTATATCAATCTTGGGGTAACACTTTTTTATATAGCAAACATACCATTTATGACATTTAACTCTCTTCTTTGGAAATATATAGATATCTGGGATATGTATTTTATATATTTTCAGGTTTCAGGAGCAGTGATGTATATTTTATTTGCAAGTTCATTTATATGGGGAAAACAGAGCTCTTAATAACTATTATTTCATTCAATATCTTTTTTTTGATGTTTGTAATAGCTGTATTTATTTACATACGCAATTACAGACAGAGAAAAAAAGAATATCTGAATGAAATCGAAATGAAAAATGAACTTCATCAGCGAGAGCTTCTGGCTACTCAACTCGAAATACAGCAGGCCACCATGCAGCAGATCGGAAGAGAATTGCATGATAATATTGGTCAAAAACTTACCCTGGTAAGCCTCTATGTTCAGCAAATGCTTTATGAAAACAAAGTTCCGGAGGCAAGTGAAAGAATAGATCAGGTTTCACAGATTATTAATCAATCTTTACAGGACTTGAGGAGCTTGTCAAAAACATTAACCGATGACAATATCAACCAAAAGGAAATTGTAACTTTGATACAGGAGGAAGTAGACAATACCAATTCTTTTAAAAAGTGTAAAGTAAGTTTTGAGCATAATTTTAAACAGCTGGATTTGGGTTTTGTTCATAAAAATATGCTGCTAAGAATTACGCAGGAGTTTATTCAGAACAGCATAAAACATTCCCGTTGTAAAAATATTTTTATAACTCTGAATACTACTGAAGACATACTTTGGGAACTTGATATCCGTGATGACGGAATCGGGTTTGATACATCACAAATCAAATCCAACGGAATAGGTCTTACCAATATGAAAAACAGAGCTGAAATCATAGGAGCCAGCTTTCATATGGAAAGTAAAGAAAATGAGGGAACCCAACTTAATATTATCTTAAAAAAACAGTCATGAAAAAAAGCATCGTAATCGTTGACGACCATATACTCATTGCTAAAGCCCTGGAAGGCATTATTGGTAATTTTAATGAATTTGAAGTCATTTATGTCTGTGAGAATGGCAAAGATCTTATTCAAAAATTTGAAGAAGGAAACGCTATTCCAGATATTATTCTTCTGGATATCAGCATGCCTATTATGGATGGTTTTGAAACAGCAGTATGGCTTACAAAAAATCATCCCGGTATTAAAATCATGGCTCTGAGCATGCAGGGAGATGACAACAGCGTGATTAAGATGATCAAAAGCGGGGCAAAAGGCTATCTTTTGAAAAATACACATCCGAGAGATCTGGAGACTGCTCTTACACGACTGAACAGTGACGGCTTCTTTTACCCGGACTGGGCTTCCAAAATCATATTCACCAACCTTAATAAAGAAACTGAATCTGAAATTGTTGTGAAAATTTCAGACAGGGAAAAAGAATTCCTGAAATACACTGTGACTGAGCTTAGCTATAAGGAAATTGCAGACAGGATGTGCTGCAGCCCAAGAACAGTGGAAAGCTACCGCGACCAGCTGTGTGAAAAACTCGATCTGAAAACCCGTGTAGGCCTGGCAGTTTTTGCTATCAAAAACGGTTTTGCCAATTAAGATTCAGTGCGAAAATTTTATTTTAAAAATTAAATTCAAACGAAAAGTTTTCATTCAAAATCAGTAAAAAAAATAAAAATACACAAACACAACTTGAAATTAATTAAAATTCAAAACATATTCAATAACATTAAATTTAATTCAAATAAAAAGACAGATATTTGATAATATCTTAAATATTTTTAAAAAAAATTTGCATATCAATTTCAAATAATATAATTTCACATCCTCAACCTAAACGATTTTTGATATGAAAAAACTATTATTCGGAGCTTTTATGCTCACTGTAATGGCTGCGTGTAACAATGACAGCATCACCAATCAAAACGAAAATCCGACTGACGAATCAGTTACCACTCCAGGATTAGTTCAAAGAGGCTGTGCTTCTGAGGAAATCAGACAGGAGGCATTGAAAAAAAGTCCTGAACTTCAGCAAAGATTTGCTGCTCTGGAGACCAACACAGAAAAATTTGCCAACGATCTTAAAGTAGGAAAAGTTCTTGCGGACGGCAGTGTAGAAATTCCTGTGATTGTAAACGTTTTATACAGAACTACTGCAGAAAATGTTTCTGATGCAAGAATTGCTGAGCAAATTGCCGTATTGAATGCTGACTATTCAGGCACCAATAGTGATGTCAGTAAAATTCCTACTGAATTCCAATCCGTAAGCTCCGGTGATACAAAAGTAAAATTCAGACTGGTAAATACGGTTAGAAAATCTACTACAAAAACGAGCTGGGCTACTAATGATGATATGAAAAAAGCCTCAAAAGGAGGTATTGATGCTACTAATCCTACCAATTATTTAAACATCTGGGTAGTTGGTAAAATGACCAGCCAGGGACAAACTATTCTTGGATATGCAACTTTCCCGGAGTCTGCAGGATTATGGAACGATGGTGTAGTTATCGGTGCTCCGTATTTTGGAAAAACTGGAGCTTCTTCACCTTTCAATCTTGGAAGAACCGCTACGCATGAAGTTGGCCACTACTTAAACTTAAGACACATCTGGGGAGATGCCAATTGCGGAAATGACCTGGTAAGCGATACTCCTACACAAACTACTGCTAATTACGGAAAACCTTCTTATCCGCTATACAATACATGCAGCGGTGTACAAAGATCTGTAATGTTCATGAACTATATGGACTATGTAGATGATGCAGCTATGTTTATGTTCTCTGCAGGACAGAAAACAAGAATGCAGTCTGTAGTAGCTTCTTCTGGTGCAAGATCCGGATTAAGAGTTTATTAGAATATATTTTTAAATTATATTAAATCTATCCCAAACCAATGGGGTAGATTTTTTTTATACTCTTTAGCCTGGCAAAATGTTTACAAACTCTATGATGGCAACTTTATAGGCAGTATCAGCATTTGATCAAAAGCCAGATAATATGATAAACTGCACAGCTGGAATATTATAAAAACATTAAAATAGTCTGTCTCAATTTTTCGGATAGATTTTTTTAATATTTTTACCCGATTTTAATTTCAGCACCACTACCGATGAAAAAAACAGCATTAGCATCCGGAATACTATTGCAATTATATTGTATTAAAGCACAGGATACTATCCAATCCAGAAACCTCAATGAAGATCTGGCACTCATCAATTCAGGGTATACAATTCAGGAGAAGACTCCGTTTTTCAAAAAAGAATGGGTTAAAAAATCAGTGGCTCCTGCAATTCTTTTTACTGCCGCTGCAGCAACATGGGGAGAGAAAGAGAATATCCGTGAGGTAAGAAACCGTTATCTTCCCAACTTCAAAGTCAAATATGATGATTATCTTCAGTATGCTCCTGCTGTCGCTGTTTACGGATTAAAGCTCTCAGGTGTAAAGGGCCGGAACAATATAGGAAGAGCAACCTTATCCTATGGTACAAGTTTAGCCATCATGGCTATTTTAGTTAACTCTATCAAATATACAGCAAAAGTTGAACGACCTGACGGATCCAAAAATAATTCTTTCCCATCAGGACATGCCGCTATGGCTTTTACCAATGCAAGTTTTCTTCACAAAGAATACGGAATGGTAAACCCGGCTTACAGTATTGCAGGGTATGGATCTGCTACTTTAACAGGTCTTGGACGAAATTTAAATAACAGACACTGGGTTCCGGATATTCTTGCCGGTGCCGGTATCGGAATAATATCAACAGAACTCGGATATTTCTTTATTGATAAGATTTATAAGAACAAAGGGGATAATTTGAGTCTTTTATCCAGGATACAGGGAAATGACTATCCTTCTTTTCTTGCTCTGAAGATGGGTACAGCATTAGGTACAACCAACTTCCTTAAAGAGTCTGAGCTTGATGACAAAAAACAAACCGGGTTTGAGGGCGGACTGGAAGGCGCTTATTTTTTCTCTAAAAAATGGGGTGTCGGTGCAGATATAGCTTTCAGCAGCTTCCCAATTAAATCTCAAAGAATAACATTTGATGACGGGCAGGATTTTGGTGATCATGAAATCAAAACACAATCTATGGGATTCCTGGCTGCAGGCATTGGTCCCTATTTTTCCCATGAATTATCAGATAAATGGCAGCTTACCTTAAAGTTAACCGGAGGATATGCCGCAACTGCAAGTGGAAAAGTATTTGTAAAAGGAAACGAAATAGATACTCCTAATCACGAACTGCAGATAGCCAGATATAAACCTAAACCCGCCTTCCGATGGAATACAGGAGCTTCCATGACTTATAAATTTAATCCGGGATTAGGTCTTACCTTTTATACAGATTATAATCAGATCAACTCTACCATTCGTTATTACTTCAGTGATGAGATTAAAGAAAGCGCTGAACTGGACCAGGAACTTAATAACCTGATTGCAAAAGAAAAAGTTAATTATATCACATTAGGTTTAAGATTAACAGCCTATTTTTAAAATACAAAAGCCTTCAAAATCTGAAGGCTTTTATATTATAAATTTTTGCGGTTATTTTCCGGAGTATAATCCATAAACAGGTCACCATCCAGCTGCACCGATTTTACTTTCTTCTTAATGGGAATCACAAGATCAGTCATCTTCTGATCTTTTTCCCAGACAGACGGTGAAAAATGTAACTTTTCTGTACTTCCGTCTTCATAAGACAGTATTGCATCAAACGGAATAGCAAAGCCTCCAACATTGGTAACATTTACGGTAAGCATATCATTCATCTGGGATGCCCCTGATACTTTTAAGTCAATATAATTATTGGTATAAAACCAGTTCTGGAAGAACCAGTTCAGGTTTTTACCTGAACCTGTATTCATGGAATTGAAATAATCCCATGGAACCGGATGCTTCCCGTTCCAGTTATTCATATAATGATGTAATGCTTTTTTGAACAGCTCGTCTCCCAGATAATCTTTCAGAGCCAGATAAGACAAGGATGCTTTCACATAGGAATTGTTTCCGTACCCGGCACCACTCACCTGAGTACTCATTGTAATCACCGGCTGATCCTGTTCGGCAGATGGATCATTAATCCATTTTTTAACGCGGAAGTTTTTATAAAATTCTTTAGCTGCAGGTTCTCCGTTTTCATCAATTCCTATAAGATATTCCAGTGTAGTAGCCCAGCCTTCATCCATAAAAGCATATCTTGTTTCGTTGATTCCCATGTAAAAAGGGAAATATGTATGGGCAATTTCATGATCAGCTGTCAACCTCGCATCCTGAAGATCATCAGGAATACTTGTATCATTAATCATCATCGGATATTCCATATCTGCATACCCCTGAATAGCTGTCATTACATTGTAAGGATATTCTACGCCGGGCCAGTTCTTAGAGAACCAATCCAGATTATAACGCA
Organism: Chryseobacterium gleum; assembly: GCF_900636535.1. Lineage (NCBI taxonomy): Bacteria > Pseudomonadati > Bacteroidota > Flavobacteriia > Flavobacteriales > Weeksellaceae > Chryseobacterium > Chryseobacterium gleum. The sequence continues at coordinate 4,183,103 of NZ_LR134289.1, read as the reverse complement.
TCCAGTCTACATAGTGTTCAAAATCTTTCGCTCCGGATTTATATCCTGCCTGAACGCTTGCTCTTTTTGTTTTTAACTGAACACTTGCAGCATCCCAAACATAATGATTACTCAGTGCAAAACAGAAATCTGTGATATGGTTAGCCTTAAATTTCCATACATTCCATTTATTAGGTTTGGTCACTTTTCCGGACCTCATTTCCTGTTCTGTCGCGATGCGTACTAGCTTATCGCTTTTTAACGAAGCTTTATACCGTTTTAAATATTCCGGCTGAAGAACAGCTTCCGGATTAAGGAAATCACCTGTTGCCCAGACCACATAATTCTTTGGAGCTATAATACTGAAACTGTAATCATTAAAATCATTATAGAACTCCTGCCTATCCGAATGCTGAATCATATCCCATCCGTTATAATCATCATATACGGAAATTCTCGGAAAAGAATAAGCCACATAGAATGTTTCGGGATCAATCTGACCTTCTCTTCCACTCTGTACGGACAACGGATACTCCCATTCTATTTTAACCTCAGCTTTGGATTTTGATTTCAAAGCTGTTTTCAGTTTTACTTTTTCAACGGTACTCCAATCGTCACTGTTGATATCATATTTTGCACCGTTTACGATAAAAGATTTAATCTTAAGCCCTGAAGACAGGAAATCTTTGGATACAAACCCTGATCTTGGCGACTGCGGCTTATGAAGGTTATTCACAAAACGTATAGCCAGCTCATTCAGACTATCAGGACTGTTGTTGGTATAGACAATCGTTTCTTTTCCGGAAACTATTTTTGTACTGGCATCCACTTTTACCTCTACATTATACACTCCTTTGTTCTGCCAGTAATTTTTACCCGGTGCTCCGGAGATATCACGGGTTCCTCTTTCGTATGCTTTTTTAATATTCCTCGGCATATACAATTCCTGTGCTGATAATTGCAGCAAAGAAACTGCTACCAGCATCATGGAAAAAATTTTCTTCATAACGATCTTTTTAAAGATTGGCATCAAAAATAGCGAAAATCTGACATCGGTAGATCATTTGTTGTATAATAATATTTTATTGTAACGATTCTTATATTAAATTTGCTTACAATCTTTCCTGTTCTGCAGTTTTCTTTATTGTTTTTGCATTTTTCACAGACTGATTCCCAAAATTGAATTTCAAAGAAAGTGTGAAACTCTGGGTATCCCGGTAATCTATAAAATAATTATCCTGATTAGCATATTTTGTACTTATTTTTTCCTGTGAAGTTTTAAAAATATCATTAAACAAAAGGCTTGCTTCCAGTTTTTTATTAAAGAATTTTTTATTGACCACCAGATATGTTGCAGAAGATTCTGAGATCCTGAAAGTTCCCTGTATCCCCGGAGAATAATAGCGGTGTCCGATTTCCATTTTCCAATCGCTGTTTTTATCGAGTGTAAAACTCGTTGAGATATTGGATGCTAAGTTCCAGACTCTGTTTTTATAGATTACTCCATCGATTCCCTTGAAATAATTCTCATTATGCTCAAGATTTTCAGACACAATAATATTCCACCATGGCTTGACCTGAAAGTTTTTGTAAAGGCTTAATCCAAAAGCTTCTCCTTTCTCAATATTTGTAAAATAATAGATAAGGCTGTTGGTACTCGGCTCCTGATAGGAGATTTCCATGGATGGATAGATTTCTTTTCGGTAATATAAATCCACATTCCACTCTTTCCAGGAATAGGTGAGATTCAGATTGTGCGTGATGGTAGCCTTTAACTTTGGATCGCCCTGATAGTAGGAAAACAGGTTATAATAAGATTTCGCAGGATTCAGCCATGAATAAGAAGGTCTGCTGATTCTTTTCCCATAAGAAAATCCGAATTCCTGCTTATTTTCTGTGGTATACTGTACATAAAAAGTAGGAAAAAACTTCCAGTAATTGTTTTTATTCAGCTCATAGGGCTCAGAGACCACCCCTTCAAGATCTGTCATTTCTGCACGGAGACCTCCTTTGAAATTCCACTTTCCAATATTGTAGGCTAATGAAGAGTACAGGGCAAAATTATGTTCTTTATAATCAAAAACACTGCTCTTTTCCGGTCTGTATTGCAATTCTCCATTCTCGTTATCTGAGAAATCAAGCTTACTGTTTGTCTTTACAAAACTGTACTTTGCTCCAGATTCCAGCTCCAGTTGATCTCCTTTCCACTGATAATCGAATTGAGTGGAATACAGCTGGACATCTGCTTTATTCTTTGTAATAAAATTATCTTCTTTTGGAACCTGTCCTGCGAAGTTCAGATAGGTTATTACATTCTGATATTTATCTGCATTGTTACCTGTAAAATAATTGATCCAGGTAAGGCTGCTTTTCTTATTCAACTTACGGTCTATCTGAAAACTTACGGCGTTATTGATGGAACGTGAACGGTGATCACTGATCGTGGTATAATTTGATTCTACGATATCCTGCTGATTATAGATTAAAGTAGGCACATTGTAGACCCCGAAGGATTTTGGAGAAAAATACCCTGAGTAGTTGAGGCTAATATTGGTCAGGCTGTCCAATTCATATTCCGCATTAAAATTCAGGGTATTCTGGTTATTGTTTTTATCCTTCCTGTTCATTGTACTGATCCATCGGGTTTGACTTTCCGGGTAGTTCACATAATCTGTTCCTTCCCGGTAGTATGTCCCCAATCCTCTATAATAGCTTCCCATAAGAGAAAGTTTATTCTTTTTATAATATTGGGAAATCCCAAAGACACCTTTCGCATATTGTGTCTGTATATATTTGGAGGAGAGAATTCCGCGATAGCCTTCAATTTTATTTTTCTTCAGGACGATATTCAGTACAGCACTCCCTGACGCTTCATATTTTGCAGGCGGATTGGTAATCACCTCCACCGATTTCACTTCGTCTCCCTGCGTATTTTCCAGGAGGTTTTTGAGCTCATCCCCCGTCAACATTACTTTTTTATCATTAATGGTCACCAGAATTCCCGTACTTCCCTTTACACTTAATGCACTGTTGCTGATCGTAACACCGGGTGTATTTTTTAAGATTTCCCAGGCATTGAGCGAAGAAATATTACTGTTTTCCACATTAAATTCCAGACGGTCTACCTTTCTTTTCACCAGAGGTTTACGTTTCGTCATAACCACTCCTTCTATTTCGTGAGATTCTTTTTTAAGAATGATATTCAGAGGTTCAGGTTCTTTTAAATCCAGTTTTTTCTCAAATAAAGAATATCCCTGATTTTTAACTATCAGTTTTGCATCCTGTTTTTCTATGCCCTCCAGTACAAACTTCCCGTTTTCATCCGTTTTTAATTCTTTGATCAATGCATTCTGAGAGTTATATACTTCTATCTTTACGAAAGAAAGTTTTTCATTTTCGGTGTTCATCACTATACCTTCAGCTTTTTGTTGCTGGGCAGAAATCAAAGCCGGGAAACACAGAAGAAAAAGAATTTTATACATGGTTGTTTTTTTTATCCGCTCAAACAAAAACTATTGTTCCGTTCTATGGGTACAAAATTCTATATTGGCTGTGAAAAATACGGTTAATAGAAGGTTAATGATGGGTTAATGCATTTCTGTCCTACCATCACGGGCCTCAGATAAAGGGATGAAACTGTTTTTTTGAGGATTTAAGCCTATGGTTAATGGAAGGTTAATAATAAAATAATCAATTCCTGAAAATGACTAAAGTTTTATCTTTGTTTTAATGATAGCCAAGAGTAAAATTCTGATTCCGGTTTTTGCCACTCTGTTCCTTCTTTTACTGGGAATACAGGTTTACTTTATGTATAAAACCTATCAGGTAAAAGAGAGAGAAATCTACAGGACAATACAGTCTCCTCTCAGAGATTATACTGATGAACTGGAAGATAACGGCGGTGCAAAAAAAACTGACGATGATTCTTTACAATCTTTTTTCATCCGCTACAACAATAAGGAAATCAGTAAAAAAGATTTTCTGAATTTTTTCGAAGAAAACAGAAAGCAGACGATGGAAATATTCAGTAATCATGTTGACAGTATGTTTAGAAAAGAAGGGTACAGAATTGCTGTAAAAATAGAATACCTGTCTGTTTCTTTCATGCCGGATAATATCAATCTTCTGGACAACCCCATTGTGCTGTATGAAACGAAAAACAAAATAATAAATCCCGAAATTTTAAGCCGGGGAAAATGGGAAACAACTTCAACTTCAAAAATCAATCGTAAGACCAGAAAAAATAATGTTTTCCTGGTAAGAAGCAGAACCAGTATTGAAATATTAAATATTAAAAGTATTGTTTTCAAAGAACAGGCATTGCTCTTTCTGTCTTGTATTGCGATTTTATCCTTTGTTCTGATGCTGTATATTTTTACAGTTAAAAATCTGGCTGCCCAGCAAAAACAGGTGGAAGTTCTCCACAACATTGTGGATAATATTTCACACGAGTTTAAAACTCCGATAGCTACTTTAAAAATAGCATCAAGAGCATTAAAGAAAGAGTGGAATCCGGAAACACTTCCTCTTATTGACCGCCAGATTTCAAGGCTGGAAAGCCTGATGTCTCAGCTTCACAAGGACGAAATACCTGATGAAATGGTTGAAATACAACCTGAAGACTGGAGTTTTTTCATTCAGGATCTTGCGGTTACTTATCCTGATACTGATTTTAGAGTTAAAAACTCCATCTTACAAAAGCTGCCTTTTGATAAAAACCTGATGGAAACGGTGATTAAAAACCTGTGTGAAAACAGTGTAAAATATGGCGCTTCTGTTGTTGCAATAAATCTTAAGTCAAATTTCCAACATCTGGAAATCGAGGTTTCTGACAATGGTCAGGGCATAGAAAAGAAAGAGCTCAATAATATTTTTGAAAAATTCTACAGAATACAGCACAAAAACATTCACAACAGCAAGGGGCTTGGATTAGGGCTTTATTTCGTAAAAAAAATCATTGCTTATTACGGTGGAAAGATTGATGTTTCCAGCCAGCTTCATACAAGCAGTACTTTTAAAATATCAATTCCTTATGAAAACTAAAATCCTTCTGGCAGAAGATGATCCAGATTTCGGAATGATCCTGAAGCAGTATCTTGAACTGGAAGATTTTGAAGTCATTTGGTTTCAGAATCCGAAAGATGTCATTCCATTACTTCATAATGATTTTCCTTTTCATATAGGAATTCTGGATGTGATGATGCCGAATATAGATGGTTTCTCACTGGCAAAAATGATTTTGAATAAAAAAAATAATTTCCCATTGTTGTTTTTAACAGCCAAAAACCAAAAAATAGACCGTCTGACCGGGTTGAAAATAGGAGCTGATGATTATATTGCCAAACCCTGCGATCCTGAAGAGCTCGTTTTACGGATCAGAAATATTCTGAAGAGAAGTCTTCCTGGTGTTGCAGAAACCCAAATAAAAATAGGGGAATTTTCCCTGGATACTACCAAACTTCTGTTGTCACATCCTAACGGAAACAACCGCCTGACCATACGGGAACAGGAATTACTGCTGTATCTTCTAAAGCACAACCGAGCTATTATTACAAGGGATGATATACTGGACAATCTTTGGGAAACCAATGATTATTTTACCGGCAGGAGTCTTGATGTGTTCATCAGCAGGCTGCGTAAGTACTTCAACAGTGATCCCCAAATAAAAATCCAATCCCTGAGAGGAATTGGATTTGAAGTTGATTTTCCAACCAAGTGATTTTTTATAGCGACAGATGTACAATCACCGGGAAATGGTCTGACGGGTACAAAAGATTTTCTCTTCTGTCATTGATGTGTCGGTGAGATCTTATTGTAAAGCCTTGCGTAAAAATATAATCGATTCTGTCTTTCGGGACTGTATTGACATCAAAAGCAGTGAAAGTTCCTACCGGACCATAATGTTTCGTTTCAGAATGGTAAAAAGTATCTTTCATATTCTGGGAAAGAATTTTAATCGGTTCTGAATCATCTGTCAGGTTAAAATCTCCGCTCAGTGTCACCGGAAGGTTCTTTGGATTGAGTTCTTTGATCTTTTTCAGGATCAATTCGGAAGATTTCACTCTTGCCACATTTCCAATATGATCGAAATGAAGATTCATTGCAAGGAATTCTTTTTTCGATTTTTTATCTTTAAATACTGCATAGGTGCAGATTCTGTTCAGTGCAGCATCCCAGCCTTTTGAAGGTTTTTCCGGAGTTTCAGATAACCAGAATGTGCCTGATTTTACGACATCAAGTCTGTTGGTATCATAAAAAATAGCTGAAAACTCTCCTTTTTCTTTACCATCGTCTCTTCCTACTCCTATATAATCATAATTCTTTAATCCTGCCTTAATATCTTTCATCTGCTCAGGAAGTGCTTCCTGTACGCCGAAATAATCAGGATGGTAATAGGTTAGTAAATCTGCAACGTCCTGCTTCCTCTTCGGCCATGCATTGTCTTTATCTGACTCTACATTCAGCCTGATGTTAAAACTCATTACGGTAAGGTCCTGTGAAAATCCCAATGCAAAAAGCATCAGGAATACCATTGAAAATCTGAAATTCATATGTTATGTTATCAATAAGAAAACAAAAATAAAACTTCTCTTTGACAGAGAAGCCTGATTTATATGATTATATTGTTAAATTATCTTTTTCTTCTTCTACAGATATAAAATATGCCTGAAATTCAGTTTCAGAAACCGGCAATGCACTTTCAAGTTTCACAACGCCAATGGTTTTATAATGGGCCGCAAGTTTGATCTCTTTATTTTTAAGAAGGATTTCAAGCTCTTTAAAATTGATGTCTTTTTTTAAAACTGCCAGATAAGTTTTCATAAGTATACCTGTATTAAACCATTTCCTATATCTCTGTATTTTATGCCTTCAACCGGCCTTGCTTTATGTTCAATAAGCTCCCAGATTTCTTTGGCTGATTTTTCAGGAAACTGCTCCATATATAAGGCTGCAAGCCCTGAAACATGTGGTGCAGCCATACTGGTACCGCTCATTGTATAATAAAAATTGTTTTTGTTCTTTGCATTTTTAGGATAGGCGCTTACAATATCCACTCCGGGAGCACAGACATTGATACTTCCACCGGTAGATGGGTTAAGCCCTGCATTTGAAAATCTTGCGATCTTCATCTGGCTGTCAATAGCTCCTACAGCCATAATCGATTTTGAATTGGCAGGCATTGAAACGGGCTGTGGAATCTGCGGTCTGTTGCTGTCATTTCCTGCAGCTGCTATAATAAGACAGTTATTTTCCAACGCTCTTTCCCCAATGGTTTCAAAAAGAACAGAAGGCTGGTCGTCAAGCTTCACCGGACATGCCAGCGATAATGACAGTATTCTGAACTTCTTCGTAATCGCCCAGTCTATTGCATCAATCACACTGCTGGTAGTACCTCTTCCGTTATCAGCCAATACTTTTGCTATTTTCAGGTTGGAATCCTTAGCTACTCCATAACGTTTTCCGGTATCACTTCTTACGTTTCCGGTGGCAATTCCTGCACAGTGTGTACCATGTCCGTTAGGATCCCTGTTCCAGTCTTCACCATCTATGAAAGATTTGCCTTCAATTTCTTCAGATGAAAAATCGGGATGGGAGGTTTCAAGGCCTGTATCAAGAATACAGATATCAATTCCTTTTCCTGTGTAATGAGTATTTTCTAAACCTATTGCCTGTAATCCCCATTCCATCTCAGTGAATGATTTTTGAGGTAAAGGCTTGCTGGTCATATATTTTTCAAGCTCTGAAATTTTTTCTGCCAGCCCTGCAGACTGTTTTTTAAGTTCGTTGATCAGCTGCAGTTCATCTGCCGGAAAAAACTCACGTTCTTTTTCATAGTAAACTATAGAATTGGATTCATCTTTAACGGCGCTTTTCAATTGTTCTTCATCCATATGATCCACGACAAGAACTCCAAGATTTTTATAAAGCACACTGTTATCCTGATCGATCACTTCATAGGAACGGTTTTCTTTGGAAAGAAATTCTGATGAAGTAATACTCACTTCCAGTTCTTTCTCTATTTTTTTGAGCGATGTCTTCTGCTGATCTTTCAGCAATACAATATATCTTCCGGTTTCCATAAGGTTCTTTTTTAAATTAACTTCAGAAATATTTTTTCCAGAATAAGGAAAATATCTTCAGGAATAATGGTCAGCCTGAGCTTCTTATTAATTCCGGATATGGCTGTATTCTGCTCAGCCAGCGAAGTCCAGAAACGTTCAATTTTAGGAACAGAATTCATTTCTTTTAATTTTTCATCATCAAGAATCCCGTTCTGATACAGGGATACAATGATTCCCGAAATAAGCTCTTCCGCCTCCTCAAGCTTTTTATTTTCCCTGGTATATATTTCCATCAGAATTCCATAAATACTTTCCATTCCGTTGAATGAAAATCCTCCGAGAATTTCACGTCTTCCAGTTAGTATTTTCTCCATTTTTATAGGATTAAAACCTCTTTTAACGGTTGCAATCATATTCATAATTTTCAGCACTTCAGATTCGTGGCTGGTGTTTCCTTTTGTACGGAAATACTCCAGCACTTCGTTGAGAAATACATCAAGACGGGCATCAAAGTCAAATGATTTCGACAGATAGAGCGTCTGAATTTCATTGAAATGCTCCAGCAGTTCTTTGATTTTCTGTACCGTAAAGTGAATAAGTTCCTGCATTACTCAAAAGTTATCTGTTCTATTTCATTACCGTCTTTATCTTTGTAGGAGACAATCCTGATTCCTTCTTCTTCCATTTCCACATGGAGATTGATAAACAGCTTATCTTTATCTTCCGCTGCGCTGGTATTGGGATCTATGTAAATATTATTCAGCTTCGCATTCACCAGCGTATATTTATTCAGGAGAACCTTTGAAAAAATTTCTTTCAGCTCATCAGTTTCTTCTGTTGTTCCTTCCTGAGGCCTGAAGATTCCGGAATTAAGAAGCTGGACTTTTTTCCTGAGATCCAGCTTTAGAACTTCTGCAGAAGGGAGCTTACCGAATTTCTGATCATTTTTTTCCAGTGTATTGAACAGCGTTTTGAACTCCTCGGTCTGGAGCTGTCTTTTACTGATTTCAGGAATATTCAGGTTTTTCTCTTTGTTTGCCAGGTGGATTCTCTCATTTATTTCGGTAACGAACTGATCCTGGTTCAGCTTAAAATTATATTTGGAATCTGAATCGATATCCGTTATTTTGATGGGAATATCCATCTTTACACTGGGCAGTGCATATCTCGGGACCTTAAAATACTTAAGATATTCATGACGGGCATATTCTTTGGCAATAAGAACAGCATTCTCGTCAGCTTTTTTACGAGCCTGAATTATCTCATTGTTGAGATAATCCAGGTAATCTGATAATTTTATCATTTTTCGTAAAATGTTTTATTGTGAAAGAAGTCCAAGTACTTTTTCAAGTCCTGCAGGCATTTCATCATTGGTTGCGCGTACTTTTACCCCAAGAGAATATTCTTTTTCCACTTTGATTCCTGTACTGGAAGTTCTTTTATAGGAAACATCCACTTTGAATTTCACAGGCCCCCAGCCACCGGATACTCCTGCATTGATACCGAACTCGTCACTTACATCTTTGGTGTATGTAGAATTAAGTTTCACATTAAAGTCTACTTCACAGGTTTCAATTCTGAAGCTCGGAACATTCAGCAGCGCAATAAAAGGCACTGAAATTTCCACATCATTAGGAATCGTCTTAGGGTTGGTATCACTTACTGGCTCATCTTCTTTAAAATCCGGATTGGGAATATTTTTTTTGTATTTGAACTCTGCCATTCTCAGTTTTTTAGCACTTGCTGCATTGGCAGGATCTGTAAGCTCAAAACCGACTTCATTGATGAAATTAACGGTAGCTATAGAAGCGTTGGACTGCGCTTTTACACAGGCATCCAAAGGTCCGCCAATAATGGTGGCAAAGTCAATACTTCCCAGTTCTGCAGCAAAATCTGCGCTGGCAGCATCTGAAGTTCTGAAGATCTCATCATCGGCAGCCATTTTTCCGGCAATAAGCTTCATAATTTCTGAAGAGGCACCGGAAAAAGATTTTTCCCACTTTTCATCATAATTCTTTTTGAATTCATCTACAATCGCTAACAACTCCTTATTGGTTAATGAACTCAATTCTGAAGTTTCGATTCCTGATACTTTTTCATAGACCGCTGGGGTCAGTACTTTTTCTACTCCTGATAAGAGATCAATTAACTCATTTTTTGTTTTTTTAGCGTGGCTTGCTTCAAGCACTGATTTTAATGTTTCCATGTTTTTTGTTTTTGATTAATATTGTGGGACAAAATTATATCACTGATAGACAAAACATTTCAGGAGAACACCTCTACTTGTTCAGGAAAAACACCCTAAAAAATAAAAGCCTGAACTTACGGTTGTAAATTCAGGCTTTTGTGATGCATATTACATATGTCTATTTGTATAAACGCAAAGATGATAATGAATTCTTATTATTCTTAAGTAAGCTAAGAAAGCAACAAAGTTGCTGATGAAGCTGTATGGATATGCTTACGCTTAGAAAGAATCAATAAAGTTGATTCCATCTTTGCTCCCTTAAAAATTCAGCATTAAATTTTAATCTTTGCGTTAAATTTAAAGGTAATTATATACAATTTTACATTAATCTGCTATCTTACTTATTATTATCACTCTGTCATTCTGAATGTAACGCAGTGAAATGAAGAATCCAGGTTTTATGTGAGATTCTTCCTTCGTCAGAATGACAATGGCGTAATTGTATATAGTCGGCAATTTAAATAGATTCAACGTTTCTATGCCGGCTTTTTACTGTTGTTTTCCAGATTGACATCAGGAACTACGGAATCCGGATCAAGCTTTACCTCATCTATTTCCTTTTTAGAATCCACTTTGAATGTCCATTCCGTATTTCTTTTCCAAACCTCAACAGGAATTTTCACGATCTGGGCTGTTCCATCTTTGAATCTGATCTGTACTGTTGTAGGCATTGGCAGCTGACCAATATTTTCAACCGTAATCTGAACTCCGTTTTTAAAGTCTCCGTTAACATATTGTACATTTTTAACCGACTGATCAATTTTCCATCTATTAAAGAACCATCCTCTCCAGAACCAGTTCAGCTCTTCTCCGGAAACATTTTCCATCGTGTGGAAGAAATCCCATGGTGTTGGATGTTTAAAAGCCCAGCGGTCTATATAGGTTCTGAATGCTTTGTCAAACTTTTCAGGTCCCAGAATGGCTTCTCTTAGAACTTCTAATCCTGTTCCCGGTTTAAAATAAGCCAAGGCTCCGATGCTTCTTTCTTTCATATTATCCGGTCCTACCATTACAGGTTCCAGATTGTCATTCAGAAGGTAAACTCCTGATCTTGCCAGATTTGGTTTACGGTAATATTCCCCTTTATTGAAGGCTTCGGTGGAAAGTCCGTTGATAAAAGTGTTAAATCCTTCATCCATCCATGCAAACAATCTTTCATTAGAACCAACAATCATAGGGAACCAGTTGTGTCCGAACTCATGATCCGTAACGCCCCAAAGATCTTCCCCTTTGGAATCCATATGACAGAAAACAATTCCCGGATATTCCATTCCGCCTTCGTTTCCTGCTATATTGGTGGCTGCAGGATAAGTATATTCATACCATTTTTTTGAGTAATGTTCTATAGCTGCCTTTGTATATTCTGTAGATCTTCCCCATGCTTTATCACCGGCACTTTCTACAGGATAAGCTGAAATAGCCAAAGATTTCTTGCCACTTGGCAAATTGATTTTTGCAGCATCTAAAATGAATCCTGCAGATGAAGCCCATGCAAAATCTCTGGTCTGATTAATTTTAAATTTCCAGGTCTTTGTGCCGGATGCTTTATTTTTACCGATTTCAGACTCGGGACGGATCATTACCGTTTTATCACTGTTTCTGGCCTCATTCCATCTGCTGATTTCTTCTTTGCTATACACCTCTTTTTCATTCAGAAGTTCTCCGGATGCTACGACATAATGATTAGCCGGAACGGTAATATTGGCTGTGATATTTCCATATTCCAGATAAAACTCCGAAGCTCCAAGGTACGGAAGCGTATTCCAGCCCATCACATCATCATACACGCACATTCTCGGATACCATTGTGCGATGGTAAAAATTTTACCATTTTTGGTCTCCTGAACTCCCATCCTGTCCGAACCGTAATCCGGAGAAACAAAAGAGTATTCGATTTCTATTTTGGCAACTCCTCCATTGGCTTTTAGCTCTTTCGGAAGATCAATCTGCATTCTTGTATCGGTAATGGTATATTTTATTTCTTTACCATCAAGCCTGACTGATTTAATCGTATATCCACCATTAAATTCTTCTCCATGAGCACCATTTCTGCTACCTGAAAGCGGAACTACACCATTTCCTCTGGAATCTTTTGCAAACAGATTCTGATCCAGCTGCAGCCAGAGAAAACCTAATTTATCAGGACTGTTGTTGGTATAGGTAATCTGCGCTGTACCGGTAATCTCTTTTTTGTCTTCATTCAGGCTTACATTCAAATGGTAATCTGCTGAATTCTGCCAGTAAGCATGTCCCGGCTGCCCACTTGCGGAACGGGTTGCCGTACCCGTCTGCGGGTAGAAGAATGGCTTAAATGCTTCTACATAATCGTATTTCGGAGTCTGCTGTGCATAGGCAGATCCTGTGAACAGTACTACTGCAAGCGTCGAAACAAGGGTTGGAAGTTTAAAATTCATTTTGAAAAAGTATTATTTACTGTATAGGTAAAAAAAAATCCCGGATTTGTTACATATCCGGGAACTTTTTTAATATAAATTTAATTTAATTTGACTTTTTTGCTTTAATCATGGCTTCCAAAGCATCCCACATTTCACGAGGAATTGCTTCAAGCATATTGAATTCTCCGGCACCCTGAAGCCATTCGCCTCCATCAATGGTTACCACTTCACCATTCATATAGGCTGAATAATCAGAAACCAGATAAGCGGCAAGGTTGGCCAGCTCCTGATGTTCTCCTACTCTTCTCAACGGAACTTTCTTTTTCATATCAAATTTCTCCTGAAGGTCTCCCGGAAGAAGTCTGTCCCAGGCTCCTTTTGTTGGGAAAGGTCCCGGAGCAATGGCATTGAAACGGATTCCGTATTTTGCCCATTCTACAGCCAGTGATCTGGTCATCGCCAGAACTCCTGCCTTTGCACAGGCTGATGGCACTACATAGGCAGAACCTGTCCATGCATATGTTGTTACAATGTTCAGTACAGTTCCCGGAGTTTTAGAATCTATCCAGTGTTTTCCTACAGAAAGTGTACAGTTTTTCGTTCCTTTTAAAACAATATCAAGGATAGAGTCAAAAGCAGAGTGAGTGAGTTTTTCTGTTGGAGAGATGAAGTTTCCGGCAGCATTATTCAATAAAATATCAATCTTCCCGAATTCTTTCAATGTGGCCTCTTTCATGGCTTCCACCTCATCCCAGTTTCTAACATCACAAGCTACACAAAGAACTTTACCTCCTGTTTCGTCTTCCAGTTCCTTAGCTGTAGCCTGCAGCTTTTCCAGGTTTCTGGAGGTAATCACTACTTTGGCACCCAGTTCAAGAAAGTATTTTGTCATCGCTTTTCCAAGACCGCTTCCGCCTCCTGTTACAATTGCTACTTTATCTTTCAGTGCACCTTCGCGCAGCATAGGTTGTGTATATAGACTCATAAAATATTTTTTCTTAAAAATAATAAATATTGAAATGCAATCCCTTAAAACAGGTTGATAAATAATGCTACAAATAATTATTCTTTACATTATTCATCAAATCATCACTTTGTTTAAAAAAAATAGCCTGATAATTTCTACCAGACTATTTTTTATTTTCTAAAACAATATATTAAGATGCTGTAACCACTCCTTTGAACGAAAGTGTTTTAGGAGTTTTACTGTCACTGGTCGTAACGTTTACAGTCTTCATAAACGGACCTGCCGCTGCTGCGTTATAACTGGCTTCTACAAATCCTTTTTTTCCCGGCTGGATAGGTGTTTTTGTATAGTCTGCTGTAGTACATCCGCATGAAGGGGCTACGTTTTGTATAATAATCGGCTTTGAACTTGTGTTGGTGAATTCAAATCTGATCAGTTTCGGTTTTCCCTGAGGAATATTTCCCACATCAATAGATTCTGATTTCCATTTAATAGCATCAGCTACCATTTTTACAATGGAAGGTGCATCTGTAGAAAGTACATTTGCATAAAACGGAGAGAATGCCAAAACTGCTAAAAGAGCTGTAATTTTTAATTTTTTCATGAGTATAAATTTTAATATTTAAAACTGATTGTTTTCTTTCGGTATCACAAATGTAAAACAGACCGTGATTACAACTTGTTAACCGCTGTCTAACATTTGTTAACGAGTTGTTAATGATAAAAAATAAATAGATATTTTTGGATAATATTGTTTCAGGAAATGAAAATAAAAAGACTCAATATTATAATAACGCTGGGATTTGTTGCTATTATCGGAATTTTAATAGCACAGCTGATGTGGACGATACAGGCTTATAATCTTGAAGATAAAAAATTTAATCAGAAGGTCAACATCGCCTTAATGGAGGTTGCAGAAAAGCTCTCTGGCGGAAAGACATCCTATACAGAAAATCCTGTGCAGAATATTGCGAATGATTATTATGTAGTTAATATTAATAATGAATTTCATCCCGTGGTTCTGGAATATTATCTGAAGACAGAATTTACCCGCTTCCAGATCAATACAGATTATGTATATGCATTGTACAACTGTCACAGTGATAAAATGGTGTACGGAAAATATATGACATCCCATCAGGAAAAACCGGGCAACAAAGTGATCAATTTTCCGAAGCATAAAAACCTGATCTATTACTTTTCCATACGCTTTCCTGATAAGACGACTTATCTGATCAGCTCCTTAAGATTCTGGTACCTTCTTACATTTGCTCTTATTATCATTCTTCTGGTATATGTATATTCTATCTATACCATTATTCAGCAAAAGAAGTTTTCAGAATTGCAGCGTGATTTTATCAACAATATGACTCACGAATTTAAAACGCCTTTATCATCCATTTTGCTGGCGTCAGAAGCACTTAATAAACAGGATCAGGTACAGGATAATTCAAAACTGCAGACCTACACTTCCATTATTATCGACCAAAGTCATAAACTTAATAATCACATTGAAAAAATATTGAATATTGCTAAAAACGATGCCGCAGGATTATCGTTAAAACCTCAGAAAATTCTATTGCTTCCTTTTATTCAGGAAATTGCAGACAATATTCAGCATAAGAATAAAGACCTTAACATTGAGATTGATATTGAAAACAGCACTTCGGTAATGGCTGATGAATTTCACTTCACCAATATTATTTACAACCTTTTGGATAACTCTGTCAAATATTGTGAAACAAAACCTGTTATTAAAATTTCAGCTTATAAAGATTCAAAAGGATTATATTTAAAGTTTAAAGACAACGGAATGGGAATTCCTGCTAAAAATATTCCTCATATTTTTGATAAATTTTATCGGGTACATACCAAAAGGAGTGAAGAGGTTACTGGTTTTGGACTAGGATTATTTTATGTAAAAAAAATTGTGCAGCAGCACCACTGGAAAATTTTTGTGGAGAATAATGAAGATAAAGGAATAACCACTACGCTTTTCTTTCCGTTTTCAAATAATCATGTGTAAGTATGGAGAAATCTAAAATTTTATATGCAGAAGATGATAAAACAATAGCATTCCTGGTTGAGGACAGCCTGGAAAGTTATTATGACATCAGCTGTTATTCTGACGGTGAATCTGCATTGGAAGCATTTAACAGTCAGAATTTTGACATCTGCCTGCTGGATATTATGATGCCCGGCATGAACGGATTTGAGGTAGCACAACAGATCCGCAGCAAAAATGCTGAAATACCTATTATTTTTATTTCTGCAAAGGCATTAAAAGAAGACAGGATCAAAGGACTTAAAATTGGTGCTGATGATTATCTGGTAAAACCTTTCAGCATTGAAGAGCTGATGCTGAAAATTGAAGTCTTTCTCAAACGCACAAAAAAAACAGATATAGCACCTGCGAAATATAAAGTCGGAAAATATGATTTTGATCCTAAAAATTATACTCTTCAAGGTGTGGAAAATAATATTACCCTTACCCAAAGAGAGTCTGATCTTCTTTTATATTTTATCCGCCATAAAAACCTGGTCGTCAAAAGGCAGGATATCCTGAAGGCAATCTGGGGTGATGACGATTATTTTATGGGAAGGAGCCTCGATGTATTTATTTCCCGATTGCGGAAGGTATTGGCGGAAGAACAGGATGTATTGATTGAAAACCTTCACGGAATAGGCTTCCGTTTTTCCGAGAAAAAGTAATAATAACTCAATTCAAATAAAATAAAGAACAGCAAATGATGATTTTAATTAATTTTAAACTTTGAAAATTGATCATTAATGAAAAATCATAAATATACTGTTTTTCTATTCCTTTTATTTTTAAGTGTACATTTTAAGGCTCAGAAATTCGAGAAATTAATCAGGTATGTCAACCCTCTGATCGGAACCGAAAAAATGGGGCATACCTATCCGGGAGCTACTGTTCCTTTTGGTGCTGTACAGCTAAGTCCTGAAACAGACACTATCTCTTACGAGCTTAATGGAAAATACAATGGTGAGGTTTATAAATACTGTGCCGGTTACCGTTATGAAGATAAAACCATTGTAGGCTTCAGCTCTACTCATTTCAGCGGTACAGGACATTCTGATCTCGGAGATTTTCTGGTAATGCCTACGGTAGGAAAACTCCAGCTGAATCCGGGAACTGCTTCCCATCCTGAAAATGGTTACAGAAGCAGATTTTCGCATCAGAACGAAACTGCAGAAGCCGGATACTACAAAGTAAAACTGGATGATCACAATATTCTTGCAGAGCTGACAGCAACACCAAGAGTGGGAATTCACCGTTATACTTTCCCAAAATCTGACCAGGCTCACATTATTCTGGATCTGATGGCCGGAATTTATAATTATGACGGAAAAAATGTCTGGACCTACGTTCGTGTGGAAAATGGAAATACTATCACAGGTTACAGGCAGACCAATGGCTGGGCAAGAACCAGAACAGTTTATTTCGCCATGAAATTTTCAAAACCTTTTAAATCTTACGGTCAGCAGAACTATGATGAAAAACAGGTTTACAAAGGATTCTGGAGAAAATTCGACCAGAATAAGAACTTCCCTGAAATTGCAGGTAAGAACCTAAAAATGTATTTTGATTTTGACACCAATGAAAATGAAGCGATCGAAATAAAGCTTGCTATTTCGCCGGTAAGCCAGACCAATGCTTTAGAAAACATGGACAAAGAAGCGGGCAATATTACCTTTGATCAGGCTAAAGCTCAAGCCCAGGAAAATTGGAATAAGGAATTAAATAAAATTCTCATCAAAGGTTCTGATACAGAAAAGACAAATTTTTATACAGCCATGTATCATACCTTTATTAATCCTACGACTTATATGGATGTCAATGGTGAATATAAAGGACTGGATCAGAATGTTCATAAAGCAGATGGCTTTACCAACTATACAACCTTTTCTCTGTGGGATACATACCGTACACTTCATCCTTTCTTTAATATCATCCAGCCTAAAAGAAATGGCGATATGGTAAAATCCATGATGGCTCATTATAATCAATTTTCAATGAAAATGCTGCCAATATGGTCACATTATGCGAATGATAACTGGTGTATGAGCGGCTACCACAGTGTAAGTGTAGTGGCTGACGCTATTATTAAAGGAAATTATGACGGTGATCCTGAAGAAGCCTTAAAAGCCTGCATAGAAACAGCTAACAAAAGAAATTACGAGGGTATCGGGCAGTATATTGATCTCGGATATATTCCGGCCGAGAAAAACGGAACTTCTGTTTCCAATACATTAGAATATGCCTATGATGACTGGGCAATTGCTCAGCTGGCAAAGCATTTAAACAAAACAGAAATCTACAATCAGTTTATAAAACGGTCTGAAAACTGGAAAAATAATTTTGACAAAACCATCGGCTTTATGCGCCCACGTCTGGCAGACGGAAGTTTTAAGAAAGATTTTGATGTCTTAAGTACCCATGGGCAAGGCTTTATTGAAGGAAATTCCTGGAACTACAGTTTCTTTGTTCCGCAAAATCCGGATGAGCTGATTACGATGATGGGCGGAAAGAAAAAATTTGCGTCCAAACTGGATGAACTGTTTACCATGCATTTACCTGATGAATTCTTTGCAGATACTGAAGATATTACCCGTGAAGGAATTATTGGTGGATATGTTCACGGAAATGAACCGGCTCACCATGTTGCGTATTTTTATAACTGGGCCGGACAACCATGGAAAGCACAGGCACAGATCCGCCGTATTCTGGAAATGCAGTACAAAGCAACACCGGATGGCCTGGGCGGAAATGATGATGCCGGACAAATGAGCGCCTGGTATATTTTAAGTTCATTAGGCTTTTATCCTGTTGCTCCGGGATCAGAAAACTATTCTATCGGAAGCCCTGCCATTGATCATGCTGTACTGAATCTGGAAAACGGAAAAACTTTTGAAATTGAAGCGATTAATCAAAGTCCGGAAAATGTGTATGTTCAGAAAGTTCTTTTGAATGGAAAAGAAATAAAGAATTTTACACTGAAGCATTCTGAAATTATGAATGGTGGGAAACTTACGTTTTATATGGGAGGTAAGGCAAAAAAGTAAAAAGGCGAGAAAGCAAAAGAAAAACGCTCTACGGCGAAACTGTCGATCAGCGAGATTGCTTATGAGCCGGGATTTTAACATTCACAGTCTTTTAATTAAAATAGGTTTTGGCTAAAGCCAATGGAAGGTTAAATATAAAGTGAGCGGGCTTTAGCCCGCTCTTATTAATCATTATAGTTTCTATTTTGTATGAAGAGAGTTTTTGCGATTTTACCATTTCGCTTTTTTGCCTTTTTACCCTATTAATCCCTCGCTTCAAAAAGCAACCTCTCTCCGAATTTATCTTCTGCAATTTTACCATTATCATACACCAGATGTCCATTGACAAAAGTATGGGTAACTTTCGAATGAAAATTTGTTCCTTCTAATGGACTCCAGCCGCATTTGTACAGTAAATTGTCTTTTGAAACCGTCCAGTCCTGATTTAAATCTACCAAAACAAGATCTGCTTTATAACCTTCCCTTACAAAACCTCTTTTTTCAATTTTAAAAAGAATCGCAGGATTATGAGCCATCTTTTCAACAATTTTCTCAAGGGATATTTTACCGTTCTTATAGTTTTCAAGCATCACCACCAATGAATGCTGTACCAAAGGTGCCCCTGATGGACATTTAGTATACACATTATTTTTTTCCTCTGCCGTATGCGGAGCGTGGTCCGTAGCGATAACATCAATTCTGTCATCCAGTAATGCTTCCCAAAGTGCATCTTTATCTTTTTGAGTTTTTACAGCCGGATTCCATTTGATAAGTCCTCCTTTTTTTTCGTAATCCTCGTTGGTAAAAGTCAGGTGGTGCACACATACCTCAGCAGTGATCTTTTTATCTTTCAAAGGAATATCATTTCGGAAAAGTTCCATTTCTTTTGCTGTCGAAAGATGAAAAACGTGAAGTCTCGCCCCTGTTTTTTTCGCAAGTTCAATAGCTTTGGATGAAGATTTATAGCATGCTTCCTCGCTTCTGATCAGGTGATGGAATTTTACAGGAATATCATCCCCATATTCATCCATATATTTTTGGGTATTGGCTCTGATGGTAGCTTCATCTTCACAGTGAACAGCAATCAGCATTTTGGTATTACTAAAAATATTTTCCAGCGTTTCCGGATTATCAACGAGCATATTTCCTGTAGATGAACCTAAAAATAATTTGATTCCCGGAACATTTCTAGGGTTTGTCTTCAAAACTTCCTCCAGATTATCATTTGTTCCTCCCATCATAAAACCATAGTTGGCATACGCTTTTTGAGAAGCAATCTCATATTTGTCTGCTAATAACTCCTGAGTAACAGCATTGGGAACTGTATTCGGCTGATCGATAAAACTCGTTACCCCACCCGCGATGGCAGCGCGTGATTCACTTTCAATATCTCCTTTATGAGTAAGTCCGGGTTCACGGAAATGTACCTGATCATCAATAACTCCGGGAATAAGATATTTACCTGAACCGTCAATGATCTGATCTGCTTCTTCAGAAATACCAACTCCTATTTTAGAGATTAAATCATTTTCTATTAAGATATCACTTTCAAAAATTTTTCCCTCGTTAACGATATTTACGTTTTTTATAAGAACTTTCATTTCAATTTATTTCCCTGTAAAATTAAGATTTTAAGTTTTAATTCACTCCAAAATCGCAAAACGAATGCTTAAAGTTTTACATTTGCAAAAAAATTTCGACTTTGTATAAGAAACTATTAGGACAGACAATCATCTACGGAGTGGGAGCAATAGCGCCAAGGATTATCCTGTTCATCCTTAATCCGCTTTTGATCTATAAGATTCCCAATGAAGGTTTTGCGATTTTTACGCAGCTGTATGCATGGATCTCATTTGTTAACATTATCCTTTCTTTTGGTTTTGAAACAGCGTATTTCAGGTTTTCAGCGGAAGAGGATAACGAAAAAAAGACTTTCAATACCTCGTTCTGGTTTTTATTTTCAACTTCCACTATTTTTCTGGCATTGTGTTATTTATTCAACCAGCCCATTGCAGATTATGCAGGATACCATGACAATCCTGAATACATCAGATGGTTTGCGCTGATTGCCTTTTTTGACAATTTACTGGTCATCCCTTTTGCGTGGCTGCGTTTTCATAATAAACCTATCAAATACTCTGCAGTAAGAATTGTTCAGTCTACATTTCAGGCCGTTTTTACCGCCGCATTATTTTTCTGGATCCCGGAAAATATATCAAAAAGTATAGGACTGGATCAAAATGTAGATTATCCTTTCTTCAGTAATCTCGCAGGAAGTGCACTTGGTTTTTTATTATTGTTCCCTATTATATTAAAGGTAAGGTTCCAGTTTGTGACTTCTCTATTCGGGCGCATGATCAAATACTCCTTCCCTCTTATGCTGGCAGGTCTTGCCTTCATGGTAAATGAAAACTTTGACAAGTCTATCCAGAGGAATCATATTTCAGATGAAGAAGCCGGCGCTTACGGAGGCTGCTATAAACTGGCCGTACTGATGACATTATTTGTTACCGCTTACCGAATGGGTATTGAACCTTTCTTTTTTAAGCAAATGGATAAAGGTGATGCTAAAAAGACTTATGCCAACGTAGCTGAATACTTTGCCTTTTTTGCATGTGCTGTTGCTTTAGGGATTATTGCCAATATATCCTGGCTGAAAGCCGTTTTTATTCCTAATAAATCCTATTGGATTGCTATAGACATCATCCCGATTATCGTTATTGCCAACCTTTGCTTCGGAATATACTATAACTTTTCAACCTGGTATAAAGTAACGGACAGAACCAGTATGGGAACGGTTATTTCATGGCTTGGAGCAGGAATTAATATCGTTCTCAATCTGGTAGCGCTGAATTACTATCACAGTATGATTGGCTCTGCATGGGCAACATTTGGAGCGTATGTGATTATGATGATTGTTTCTTATCTGCTGGGACAGAAGTACTATCCTATTCCTTACAGAATGAAGAAAATGTCTTTCTTTCTGATACTGCTCGGAGTTTTTAGCTTTATCATTGTAAAGTATCTCAACTATAATCTTCTGACAAGTAATCTGCTGTTTCTGATCTTCACCGGAATTTTGATTTATTCTGAGAAAAACCTGATTTTATCAAGAATCAGAAAGAATTAAACTTTGGTCTTTATTTTGCTTGTAAACAAACCTATTGTTAATTTAAACAAATATTTAAAAAGATATAAATTATACCACATCAAATGTTTTAATTATTATCTTTAGCCTTAATATAAATAACAACTAATAAAACATCTTTTATACATATAATTTATGAAAATTATTGTCCCTATGGCTGGACGTGGTTCCAGATTACGTCCACATACACTGACAGTTCCAAAACCCCTTATTCCTATTGCAGGAAAACCCATCGTACAGAGATTGGTGGAAGATATTGCTAAAGTTGCAGGAGAAAATATTGAAGAGGTAGCTTTTATCATCGGAGATTTTGGTCCTGAGATCGAAAGATCCCTTATTCAGATTGCTGAAAAGCTGGGAGCAAAGGGGAGTATTTATTATCAGAACGATCCTCTGGGAACCGCTCACGCTATTAAATGTGCTGAGCAGTCTATGCAGGGAGATGTCGTTATTGCTTTTGCAGATACTCTTTTCCGTGCAGATTTCCAGCTGGACAAAAATTCTGACGGTGTAATCTGGGTGAAAAGTGTTGAAGATCCATCTGCTTTCGGAGTAGTAAAACTGGATAATTACGGTTTCATTACCGACTTTGTTGAAAAGCCTCAGACTTTTGTTTCAGATCTTGCCATCATCGGTATCTATTATTTCAACAGTGCAGAAAAACTGATGGATGAGATCAATTATATCATGGATAATGATATTAAAAACGGTGGTGAATATCAATTGACTACAGCACTTGAGAACCTTAGATCCAAAGGCGCTAAGTTTACTCTAGGAAAAGTAAACGACTGGATGGATTGCGGTAACAAAAATGCTACGGTAGAGACCAACAGCAAAATCCTTGAATATGAAAGAGAAGCAATGACTCATTATCCTGCTTCTGCTGTGATTGAAAATTCTTTGATCATTCAGCCTTGCTTTATTGGAGAAAATGTAAAAATTTCCAATTCAAAAGTGGGACCTGGCGTTTCTTTAGGAAACAATACTACTGTTGTCAATTCCAATATTGAAAACTCGCTGATTCAGGAAAATACAAGAATCAATCATGGAAACCTGTCCAACTCTATGATCGGTAATTCTGCACAGTATTTCGGAGTTGCCAGAGAAATTTCATTAGGTGATTATTCCGTTTTAGATTTTTTATCTAAATAGGAAAGAAAATATTTAACTTAAACAATCTATGATCAGGCCACACAAAACATTTTGTGTGGTTTGGCGTTAATATTGCAACGTATTTTTAATTAAAGATAAATACATGAAAAACTGGATCCCTTTACTTTTGTTACTTCTAGCCTTATCATCCTGTAAGACCCGTAATGCTGCTCAAAATGATACAAATCATACACAGGACAGTATTAACGCTACAAAAGATAAAGATTATGGAAATCCAAAGGATGCCAATGAACCAGTGAGAGACAAGCTCACTTTTTATGAACATGTACTGATCCCGCCAAAATTTGAACAAATTAAAATAGACAGTAAAGTAAGAGTAGAAACAGGAAGCTATGTTCCTACGCTGGATGCAACTATCTATATTGAAAATGATAAAAAGGTGTGGATGAATCTCAGAGCTTTGTTCATCAATGCTGCAAGAGGTATTGCAACTCCAGAGGGAATAAAAGGACAGGATAAAATCAATAAAACCTATATAGATTCGGATTTTGATTATCTTAATAATTTACTGAATGTTAACTTCATTGATTACAAATCACTGGAAAAAATTTTACTGGGAAGAACTTTTGTAAAAATCAATGACAGACAGTTTGACCTTACCCAAAATGCACAGGGTTTTAAAATGGTTTCCAATACCAATCAGAAAATTGTAACGGATGAAAAAAACAGAGAGTATAAAGTAGCTCTCCAATATGATACCAACTATGATTTGCTGAATGTCAACTTAAAAGATATTCTCTCTTCAGATGAGCTGGATGTTTCTTACAGTGACTGGAATGAATACGCAGGAATCCGCCTTCCGAAAAATGTTAAAATAATTATAAAAGGCTCAAAATCTAGTCAGATTTTACTGGAAAATACGAAATTTGACTTTTCGAGGATGGAAACACCTTATTCTGTACCATCCAGTTATAAGAAAATTGAGATTAAATGATTAAAAAATTTAGCTTTTTAATAGGTGTTTTGATGTTTGGACTTCACCATGGACAGCAGAACAAAGAACAACTGCAGAAGCAGAATGCCGAACTTAAAAAACAAATTGCCCAGATAAATAACGATTTAGCCAAAACCAGAAGTGAATCTAAACTTTCTATCGCCTATCTTTCCAGTGTTAATCAAAAACTGGTTTTAAGAGAAAAGGTTTATAATAATACCCAGAAAGAAAAAAGATTCATTGAGGACGACATTTATTTACGTCAGCTGGAAATCAACCGTCAGAATAAAGAGCTGGCTGTTTTAAGAAAAAACTATGCTGAGGTTTTAGTGAATGCTTACAAAAACAAAGGAGTACAGAATAAAGTAACGTTTATCCTTTCTGCTAAAAATCTTGGAGAAGCTATACGAAGAGTACAGTATCTGAAACAGTATTCAGATTATCAGGATAAAAAAGCTGCTGAAATCACCAACGCAGCTAATCTCATCAAAAAAACCATCGCACAAAAACAAAATTCTATAAAAGCAAAAGAGACCCTTTTGATCAACCAGCAGAAAGAGCTGGCAACCATTAATGCTGAAAGAGCTCAAAAAGAACAGTTAGTCGCAGAATTCAAGAAAAATGAATCCAAACTGACTGCAGAACTTAAGCAAAAACAGGTTCAGTCTAAAGCATTAGAAGGACAGATCAGGGCTATTATTGCTGAAGAGATCAGAATCGCAAAGGCTGAAGAAGAAGCCAGAAAGAAAGCAGAAGCCGAAAAAATACGTTTGGCAAAATTAGCTGCTGAAAGAGAGAAAGCAAGAATTGAAGCAGAGGCTAAAGCAAGAGCAGAAGCCCTGGAAAGAGAAAGAAGACTTGCAGAAGCAGAAGCCAAAAGAGCTGCAGATCTTGCCGCAAAAAGAGCAGAAGAAGAAAGAAAACGTAATGAAGAGGCCGCGAAAGCAGAAGCTAATGCAAGAGATGAAGCAAGAAGAGTAGCTGCTAAAAAAGCTTCGGATGAAGCTAATGCAAAAGCCAAAGAAGCTGCAGATAAACTGGCAGCAGCAAGAGCAGCAGAAGCAGCACTTACCAAGAGAAAAGAAGACGAGAAAAAGGCAGCTGAAACAAAAGCGATGACAAGCTACGGAGTTTCTACTGCAACGGGAAGCAGTTTTGCAGACAACAGAGGGAGACTTGGTTATCCTGCAGACAGAGCCGGACAAATCACCCACCGTTTCGGAAGACAGCCGCACCCGGTTTTCAAAAATATTACTGAAGAAAATAACGGGATTAAAATTTCCGTCCCATCAGGTACACGTGCAAAATCAGTGTTCCCGGGATCAGTATCTTCGGTACTGGCAAACAATGACGGAACAAAGACTGTCATTATCAAACACGGAAGCTATTTTACCATTTATTCCAACTTAGGAAATGTAAGTGTTTCCAAAGGACAGCAGGTTTCCTCAGGAACTCCTGTAGGAACAATAGCTCAGGATTTTGATGGCGCCTATACCCTTGATTTCCAAGTATGGAACGGAAGTACACCAGTTGATCCGTTAGGTTGGATTTCATATTAAAAAAAGTGTACCTTTGTAGAAATTTTAAGAGATGAATACATTAACAATACTTGCCTTATCTTGGCAGCATATCCTTATCGTTGCAATCATTTTGGTATTGCTTTTCGGAGGAAAGAAAATTCCGGAATTAATGAGAGGAGTAGGTTCAGGAATCAAGGAATTTAAAGATGCAGTAAAAGAAGAAGACAAACCAGGTTCTGAGAATAAATCGGCTTCCAACAATAACAATTCTTCAAGCAACTAAAATTCCTTAGAATTAATGAAATTTACTGAGACTGCATGGAAAGTCTTCAATCAAGCTATTGAAGACTATCACGTGTCTGATGACGTTAACACTCTAATTAATAACCCGTTCGAAAAAGATAGTTTGGAACGGATTTTGTATGCAAAGAACTGGATTGATACCGTTCAATGGCATTTGGAAGATATAATTAGAGATGAAAATATTGATCCGGCTGAAGCTCTTCAACTCAAGAGAACGATAGATGCCTCCAATCAGAAAAGAACTGATCTGGTAGAATATATTGATGGCTGGTTCCTTAATAAGTTTGAAAATATAACTCCTAAACCGGAAGCAAAAATAAATACGGAAACTCCCGCTTGGGCAGTAGACAGACTCTCCATTCTTGCACTAAAGGTTTATCATATGTCGTTAGAAGCTAACAGAGAATCCGCTTCTGAAGAACACAGAAACAACTGCCAGGCTAAACTGGATGTTCTGCTTACTCAGAAAGAAGATTTATCAACTTCTATAGATCAGTTGCTTGCTGATATTGAAAACGGTAACGTTAAGATGAAAGTGTACAAACAAATGAAAATGTACAACGATGAAAGTCTTAACCCAATCCTTTATCAAAAAGGGCAACAAAAATGAAACGACTATTTTTCTTTGGAGTACTTATCATATTAACATCTTCCTGTGCAACGGAAAAACTTAATCTTTCTCCGTTGTCAAGTAATTTTTATAGCGATGCCAAAGGTTCAGATTCCGACAGAGGCTCAAAGAAGAATTTCAATATCAATATAAAGCAGAATGTAAATGCTTCTGAAATTTCAAATATGATCTCAACTTTTCCCAAGTTTAAAAACAACGGATTAAATGATGAGATTACCAGCATGAAATACAGTCTTCAGAATTATTTATATGCTATTGATGCCAGCAATTCTGCAGGAAAGAGCAGAGCCCTGAAAAGCTTCGAAAAATCATACAAAAAAATACAGAAGCTAAGGCAGAATCTTGACAGAGATGAAGATGAAGTTCTTAACAGATATCTTGTTCGTTTAAAAACAAATGTTTCTGTTATTGAAGATACTTTGCCAGGAAGTTAAAAACTAATTGAACTATCAATGATTAAAATTCAGGCGGAAGCCAATGTTCCTACAGAGCACGGTACTTTCCGAATGATAGCTTTCTCCGAAAACGAAAATGACTGGATGCCTCATATGGCCATTATTGCGGAAAACACAGATTTCTCAAAGCCTGTCAATGTTCGTTTCCACTCAGAATGTATTACCGGGGAAGTTTTCCATTCAAAAAAATGTGAATGCGGCCAGCAACTGGATGCTGCAATGAAATATATCCATGAAAACGGTGGAATTATCATCTACCTTCGTCAGGAAGGAAGAAACATCGGGATTATCAACAAGCTGAAAGCTTACTCACTACAGGAAAAAGGATTGGATACCGTACAGGCCAATCTTCAGCTTGGTCTTCCTGCAGACGACAGAAACTTTGGAGTAGCCATTGAAATTCTTAATCTGTTGGATGTAAAAGATATCAATCTTTTGACCAATAATCCTGAAAAGGTAAAATATGTTGTAGACAGCAATATTCACCTTAATTCGAGAGTACCACTACAGATTCCTGCGAATGAAATAAGCAAAGGATACCTGCAGACAAAAAAAGACTTCTTTGGACATCTTCTGGATGACAATGATAACTAAATAGAATAAAGCTTCAGAATATTTCTGAAGCTTTTTTATTTAATAGTTGAACATCTATATTTAATAATATCGCCGAAGTTCATTCGTCCAAAGAAACTTCACAAATTCTCCATTACTTGTTAAGGACTTGATTTGTTTTAATTTCTTATAAATCAAAAGCCCCGGAAGATATTTCTCCCGGGACTTTTTTAATTATAAAAAACTGAAAAGATATTTCTAAATTATTTAGTCTTGATTTTAGACTCGTCAATATTGTAATATTTGATTACGCTCTTATAATCGTTATAATCTACAGGAGCACCTTTAGCCATTTTTGCACCACCTGTTCCTGTACTGTTTGCAGGAAGAATCAGAACTCTGAAATTTTTGTTCTGATAGTAAGATGGATTAGCTGTTAAACTAAATGTAGAAGTAGAGTTAATATTGATAGTAACACCCGTTTTACTGAAATCATTAATATAATCCACAGCATCATTATTTGCATTACCTACATAATAAGTAAATGGTAAAAGCCTCCAGACAGGAGAACCTCCATTAGTGTCTACCTGCATATAAACAAGCACCATATCGGATTGTACTAGTGGGCTCTTAAAACTATCGCTCCATCTGTAAAGATTGTCACTGACTTTTGTAAAAGTAGGAGATATATCAAATGACTGGCTTATTGTATCATAATCTGTTCCCTGTACTACAGTATCATCACTATTATCACAGCTATAAGCTGTAAAACCTACAGCGCCCAGGAATAAGAAGAGAAGTATTTTTTTCATTTCTATTAAAGTTTAGTTATTATTTATATTGCGTATTCAAATCATATACCAAAAATTTCAAAAACTTTGTTTTCATCATTTTTTTAATTGTATTTTTGTTCTTATTCAAAAAGTCATGAAGAAATTAATATATACTTCACTCTTTATTGTTGCATTGATAAGCCCTAAAGTTAAGGCGCAGTACCAGCCTAAAAATGCATCCAAAGAAGATTTGAAAAAGGCTCAGCAATGGGTTGATAAAACTTACAAAAATCTTTCTCAGGATGAAAAACTAGGACAGCTTTTTATTGTTGCACTGTATACCAATAAAGGAGAAGACTATATCAGCCAGGTAAGAAATATTGTTACAAATGATAAAATAGGCGGTCTGATTTTAATGCAGGATGATGCTGCAAGGGAAATCAATCTGGTGAATGAATTTCAGCAAAAATCTAAAGTTCCTCTCATGATCGGTATGGATGCAGAATGGGGATTGTATCAGAGAATTGCAACAGCTCACAAATTTCCATGGGCAATGACGTTAGGTGCCATTCAGGATAAAAACCTTGTCTACCAGATGGCAGCAAAAATTGCTGAAGATTGCCACAGGATGGGAATCAACTGGGATTTTGCTCCTGTAGTAGATGTGAATACCAACCCTGATAACCCGATTATCGGTAACAGAAGTTTCGGATCTGAAGTGAGCAATGTAATCAGCTCTGCTCTATCCTACTCTAACGGTCTTCAGGATAACAATATATTAGCCGCTATCAAACATTTCCCGGGTCATGGGGATACCAGCACAGATTCTCATCTTGATCTTCCTGTAGTTTCTCATAATATTGACAGACTTAATACAGTAGAGCTGGCACCATTCAAAGCTCTGATGGACAAAGGAATTGGCGGTGTAATGGTTGCTCATTTATACGTTCCGAATTTAGAATCAGGAAAAGGGATTCCCGCTTCTGTTTCCAAGAATATCATTACCGGTTTACTTAAGGACAAACTGGGCTTCAAAGGCTTAATCATTACAGATGCATTAAATATGGGTGCTGTAGCCAACAAATATAAACCAGGTGAACTGGATGCTATGGCCTTTAAAGCAGGAAATGATATTATGCTTTTCTCACAAGGGGTTTCTGAAGGTAAAAAACTAATTCAGAAAGCTATAGATAAGGGTGAGATCCCTCAATCCAGAGTAGAGGAAAGTGTGAAAAAGATCTTACTGACCAAGTATTTCCTTGGTCTGACTCAATATACTCCTAAAAATCCTGAAAACATCAATACAGATCTTAATAATAATTCTCATACCGAATTGGTACAGAATCTTTATTCCAATGCTTTGACTTTATTAAAGGATGAAAAGAAACTGCTGCCTCTTACCGGAAAGCAAATATATTACGTTCCTCTGGAAGAAGCACCTTACCAGACTTTTGCCAACAGACTAGGGAATAATGTGATCATTAAAAAAGCCGGAGAAATTACTACTATTCCGGCAGGTTCTACAGTAATCGTAGGTTTACATAAAGATAATTCAACAGCTTATAAGCCTTATAAAATTTCTTCAGAATCTAAAAAAATACTTTCTGATCTTACTCAGAATCAAAATGTAATTCTGAATGTTTTCGGAAGCGCTTATGCATTGAAGGATATTGATATTTCCAAAGTTTCAACAGTTCTTGTCTCTTATGAAAACAATGACGATTCTATGAATGCCACTGCTGATGCTTTAAATGGGAAAACAAAAATATGGGGAAAACTTCCGGTACTGGTTAACGACCAATTAAAACCGGGAATGGGCATAGAGCTTAATGCAGTAACCTCTGCAAACACCAAATAATACAATATCAAACAACAATAATCTAATGAAAATAGGCATACTTTGCTATCCGACATACGGAGGAAGCGGAATTGTAGCAACAGAATTAGGAATGTCACTTGCCAATAAAGGATATGAAGTACATTTCATCAGTTCTGCACTTCCTGCAAGATTAGACATCACCAACCCGAATATTTTCTTTCACAGGGTAAATGTTCAGACTTATCCGCTTTTCCAGTATCAGCCTTATGATATTGCACTGAGTTCGATGATCTACAGGGTTGTCAATCTTTATAAACTGGATCTTCTGCACGCACATTATGCTATTCCTTACGCATATGCAGCATTTACCGCAAAACAAATGCTTAAGGAAGACAATAATGATGTTCCTTTGGTAACGACCTTACATGGTACGGATATTACCCTTGTAGGCCAGCATCCAAGTTATAAGCATGCTGTAGAATTTTCGATCAATCAGTCTGATGCGATTACCTCAGTTTCTGAAAGCCTGAAAAAAGATACCCTTCAGTTTTTCAATATCAAAAAAGAAATTCAGGTGATTACCAATTTTATCGACAATTCTGAATTTGATGACTGCACTGAGTGCCAGAGAACACAGTTTGCCAATCCTGATGAAAAGATCCTGATTCATGTATCTAACCTTCGTCCTGTAAAGCGTGTGGATGAAGTACTTCAGATTTTTAAAAATGTGGAGAAAAAGGTAAAATCCAAACTGATCATTATTGGTGAAGGTCCTGATATGGAAAAGGTCAATCAGTTCCTGGAAGAAAACCCGGATCTTATTTCCAAAATCCGTCTTTTAGGAAAAGTTAATGATCTTTATAAAATCTTACAGCTTTCAGACGTATTTTTACTTCCTTCCGAGCAGGAAAGCTTTGGTCTTGCAGCGCTGGAAGCCATGGCAGCTTATACTCCGGTCATCAGCTCTAACGCTGGAGGAATTCCTGAGGTAAACATTCAGGGAGAAACGGGATATCTTGCTGAAATCGGAAATGTGGAAGCGATGAGTAATTACACTATCAAACTGTTGAGCAATGATGAACTTTTAGCCAAAATGAAGCAAAATGCGAAAGATCAGGCAATAAAATTCGATTTGAAAAACATTCTTCCTATCTATGAGAAAATGTATAGAACAACCATAGAAAATTTTAATAAGGAGCTGACGAAAGTATAATATTTCTATTATATTTACGTCACACTTATGACGGAAAAATTACTTCAATATCTTTGGAACTATAAGGTTTTCAAAAATTTTGACTTCAAGGATATTGAAGGAAATTCCGTTGAGATCATCCATTCCGGTAAATGGAATAAAAATGCCGGCCCTGATTTTCTTGATACCACAATCAGGATCAACGGATTACTTCTCGCAGGAAATACAGAACTGCATGTCCGTTCCTCAGACTGGATTTTTCACAATCATTCACAGGATCCCAATTATCAGAATATCATTCTTCATGTTGTCTTTCAGCATGACATGGAAATTCATGAACATACCGGAAAGCATATTCCCACTTTGGAACTTAAAAATTATATTGATGAAAATATCCTTTGGAAGTATGAAAAGCTTATCAACGGAGACGAATTTATTCCCTGTGAAAAAATCTTTGATCCGAAAAAAATCCCGGTCAACTTTCATGAAGAGAATATTCTGCAAAAGCTGGATGAGAAATCCTCTCAGCTTGAGCAAAGCTTAGATCAATACAAAAATAATTTTGAGGCTGTCTTATTCCACAGCTTTGCCTATTCATTTGGGTTAAAGGTAAACGCTCATATTTTCCGGCAAATGGCAGAAAGTATCGATTACAGCATTATTAATAAAATCCGTCAGAACCCGCTTCAGCTTGAAGCCCTGTTATTCGGAGTTTCCGGGTGGCTTGATGATCCTCAGGATGGTCAGATGAAAATATGGAAAAGAGAGTTTAATTTCATTAAAGCCAAATTTTCTATTCCTGATTTAAAATTTCATCCGAAATTTTTAAGGTTAAGACCTCCCAATTTCCCCACCATCCGATTGTCACAATTAGCAGACCTGTATAAACATCAGAATTTATTTTCAAAGATTATGGAAGCTAAGAATGCAGATCAGCTATATGCTGTTTTCAAATCTGTAAAAGCTTCAGAATACTGGGACTTTCATTTCAATTTCGGAAATATTTCCAAAGTGCAGCCTAAAACATTGAGTAAAGATTTTGTTGATCTTCTTATTCTGAACACTGTACTTCCTTTAAAGTATACTTACTATAAATATCATCATGAGGAAACTGCAGATGAAATCATTGAATTGTACAGAACTATTTCTGCGGAGAAAAACATAATTATTACAGGTTGGAAAAAGCTTGGATTAAATGTGACCAATGCTTTGGAAAGCCAAAGTCTGATTTACCATCACAAGACCTGTTGTGAATTCAAAAACTGTCTGGCCTGCGGCATAGGATTTAAACTTTTAAAGGAATAATCTTATCCGGACAGGTTTGTCAATTAAAATCTTTGTCAAAAAAAATTCTTACCTTGCAGTATTGGATTAAACTTTTAAATACAATCTGAAAATGCTGAGTAATATCCGTCATAAAATGGAAAGAGAATGGTTTGGTGTACTGACAAGAATGGGTGCCAAGCTGGGAATTCCTGTTTCTAAACTGAGAGTTTTCTTCATCTACTCTACTTTTGCTACCGCCGGTTTTTTCTTTCTGATTTATCTGGGATTGGCATTTACCCTTTGGATTAAAGACATTTTCATCACCAGAAGGCCTAGTGTCTTTGATTTATAAATTATGGAATTTTTACCGATTACTTCTGCTGAAGACCCAAGAGTTCAGGAAATCTATGCTTCTTACATAGCCACTTTTCCTGTAGATGAGCAAAGAGATAAAGATCAGTTTATGGGCTTGTTTTCAAATCCCTATGTAAAATTCATGTCTGTTATTCATGAGTCGGAAGCTATTGGATACCTCATCCTTTGGGAATTGAGTTCTTTTGCTTTTGTGGAACATTTTGAAGTATTTGAAGCATTCAGAAGTAAAAAGCTGGGTTCTCATATTATGAATCATTTATCAGAAAACTATCCAAGCATTATCCTGGAAATTGAACCTGCAGAGTTGAGTGAAGATGCCTCAAGACGATATTCTTTTTATCAGAGAAATAATTTCAGTCTGATAGATACCACTCATGTACAGCCTAGTTATGGTGAAGGAAAAAAATCTCTGAACTTATGGCTGCTTGCCAACTACACTCCTGAAAATATAGAGGAAGCTAAAAATGAAATTCATAAAATTATTTATGCTTAAAATATAAAACGCCGGAATTGTTTTTCCGGCGTTTTTTTATAATATCTTTGATAGGCTTGTTAATTTACTTCGTACTCAAGCTTTATTGTAATACTGGCTTCTTTTTCTTTGGACGAAGTATTGAAAGTTCCTCCGTAAGAATAATCCTCGTTAGAGTTAGGTGCTGTAATCTGGATCACTCCCATGGTTGCTTTCTTCAGATTTCCCAGGCTGCTTCCTGAATTTTCTGCGATTTTTTCAGCACGTTCTTTTGCATCCTTAGTTGCGCTGGCAATCATTTCCTGTTTTACAGTTGCCAGTTTAGTATAGAAATAAGCAGGAGAAGAAGACGTGAATTCAATGCCACGGTTGATGATTTCGGTAATATTTCTGGATAGGTTTTCTATTTTACCTACTTCCTTACTTTCAATAGAAACTTTTTGGGTAAGGTTATAGCCGGAGAATTCTCCCTGCACATAATTTCCGTTTGAATCATTATAGCTTCTGAACTGTTTTTGAATATCTACGGAAGAAAATACGATTTCTTTTTGCTGTATCCCTTTGGAAAGCAGATAATCATTGATTACCTTTCTATCTGTTGCCAGTTCATCATAAGCAGATTTCAGATCTACATTATTCTTGGAGAAACTCCCGGACCAGGTAATCAGATCTGAAGTAAATTGTTTCGTTCCTAAACCCGTTACGGAAATGGTGTTCTCGGATTTATTCCTGTTCTTAATGGCATTTCCTAAAAAGCCGAGGCCAATAACAAAACCAAGCGCTGCAATAGCTACGGCAAGAATGTTTTTATTCATAAAACTTGTGAATTGAGTTGGTTACAGTATGACTGCATCAATTTCCATTCCAATAGTTTAAGATTTTATTAACATTTCTATTTGCTTTGATTCTGCTTCAGTCTTTCCAGAAAAAGAGGTACCGTTTCTTCCAGCCTCAGCATTACGCCGGAAAGATTTCTTGCTTTTACATAGGTCCGTACCTGTGGTTTTGCTAAAAATGAAAACTGAATAAACTCTGAAATCCTGTCGCCAGGAATTCCTGCTTTGATAAAATAGTCATCACTTATTCTGTCCCTTACCCAGGCAATATGCTCCTGAAGATCATCATACCTGTACTGTCTTTTCTGTCTCCTTGCTTTACCACTGATCAGGTCATATACTCCCTGAACATTAAGGTTTCCTAAAAGTATCGGCAGAAGAACGCTTTTTACCTCAGCTGGTTTTTCCCTCATTTTCCCAACCGGCTGCGGAAGCCCCACAGCATCTCTTACCTGTTCTCCTTTATCTGCTTTTGCTACAATGCGGGAATCCACTTCCAGGTCTCCAGTGAGTTTTTTAACAATCTTTACTTCTCCCACATCTTTCGGAATCTGATAAAGAGTGATAAACAATGGTAAATTGCTTCCGTTGGTAAGAACCCTTCTTGAAGTTCTGTTGAAATCTTCCTTTACAAATCTTAATTCATCATTAGGATTGGCATCAATAGAGAATATACCTTCTGTATCAGAATATACTTTTTTATCGGTAGACATGTTAATAACAATTACTTTACTCAGATTTTCTCCGTTATCATCCACTATCCGCCCCGTCACGGTCTGTTGGGAAAAAATAAAAATACTGCACAGAAGCATCAGGAAAAGAAAAATTTTCCGCCTTCCAAATACGTCCATATTTTCAGTACTATAACTCAACTTTTAGTTTTAATAAGAATTATTCTTTACCTCCTTCTAATTTATTCATTTTACTGTATTCCCCGAACGCTATTTTAAGCTCATATTCAATAACATCAATACTAAAATCCTTCCGGTATCTTTTTGCCAGTGAACGGGTTTTATCTGCATAGAGAAGAAATATATCAATCTGCTCTTCATCCATTCCATATTTCTTCAGAAAGCTCAGATTCACTTCATTCCTTACTCTTTTGAGAAAATCCTGAGTTTCATTATAATTCGCTTTGGTGACCTTAGGCTTCGCTAATTTTTTTACAGCATTAAAGACACCAAACAGGTTAACCTGCCCTGCATTAAAATCGTGTCCGGTAAAAGTTTTAGATATGGCATTGCTTGGTAAAGGCTGATTAAGCGGGCTCTTCATATACTCTTCCATATCTGATTTCAATGCCTGAAGTTTTCTGGATTCATTCAAATGCTGATTATCTTTCGCAAGATTTCCGGTAGGCCTGTATTGGATTTTCACTTCGGGAATCTGAATCTCCATTTTTCTCAGAATGATATTGAACGGAGAACTGATATCTTCTTTGGTAATTTTCTTATCAACCCGGTAATATCCTTCTTTTACAAATCTTATTTCATCATTTTCCCTGGCTTCGATTTCAAATGTTCCTGACATATCGCTCAATATGCTTTTGCCTGCTGAAATATTAACAATGAGAACAGGAGCTAGGTCCATTTCATCTCCTGTGATTACCTTTCCTGATACTTTCTGCTGTCCCCACAATACTGAATTGATACAAAAAAGCACAATAAGAAAAGTTCTGCTGATATATTTTGCTTCCATTTTATCTTTGAGTTTGCGGAGCACGATAAGATGAAATTCTTGTCAGGACAAAACGCTGAAACCTGTTCAGGTCTGCATCACTGCAAAATCCGTATTTCAGTATTTTTTTTCTTTCAAAACCGCCTGCAAAAACATAATAAATAAAATGGTCTATCAGGGGCTTTTCTATTTTAAGATTGGTAAAATAATCGTCTCCCAGACTTACTCTTATATATTTCATTAAATCTACGTCGTCCCATTTATCTTTAACTTTCCCAATAGAGAATCCCTGGCCTTTTGGCTGTACAAATTCTCCAGGTTTTGCAGCCAGGATTCTGGGATCTGATTTCTGAGCAATATACCGATCCATATCTTTGAGCAGTTTTTCAACCTTTTTAGGTTTATTATAGAGTTTTGAATCAATCTTCAGGTTTCCGGTCAGTCCTTGTTTTACTTCTACTTCAGGAATCTGAATGGTCTGGCGCACCATATTTATATTTATCGGAGATTGTGTATTTTCCTGAGAAACTATTTTGGTGATACGTTCATAACCCGCTTTTAAAAAACGTAATTCATCACCCTGCCTTCCGGAAATCATAAAGTGTCCGTCCCGGTTTGAAACTACAATCTCATTTGTTCTGATATTAATGACATTCACATCCTGCATTTCAGCACCGTTTTCTGAAACAATCTTACCAAAGATATAGCTTTGGGCATGGGTATGAATAAAAAGAATGAAGGATAGAAAAAAGAATAGTTTGAGTTTCACGGGCTATTTTTTATAAAGCAAAGCTAAAATTATTTTTAATTTATACCATAAGTTTAACCACAGTTAACGCGTTTTAATATTTCTTTTTGAATTTTGCCTTGTAAACTGTTAAATAGGCTGATCAAATTGTTAAAGTTTCTTTCAAATTTTAGCTAACTTGCAGTCTCAATTCTCTTTCAACAATGCAAAATTCTTATACAGTCATCAATGCTTCTGCCGGATCAGGGAAAACGTATGCTCTGGTGCAAAGACTCCTGATGATCTGTCTCCGGTATCCTAATCAGCAGCAGTCGATCAGGAATATTCTCGCACTGACTTTTACCAATAAAGCAGCCAACGAGATGAAGGAGAGAATTTTATCGTGGCTGGGCAATTTTTCAGCAAAAGATTATGCAGAGAATGCGGATCTGAAAAATATCCAGAAAGCATTTGAAGAACAGGGATTGAAAATTACCATTGATGATCTTCACCAGCGTTCCAAAAAATTACTGGATTACGTTCTCCACAATTATTCCACATTGAATATCGGAACGATTGACCGCTTTAATTCAAGGTTAGTAAGAAGCTTTTCCTATGAGCTGGGACTGGCTAAGAATTTTAATCTTGAAATTGAAGCAGAACCGTTTCTGATAGAAGCGGTTGATAAAATGCTTGACCAAATTGGAGAAAATGAAACCATCTCCAATTCTTTCATGGATTATGTAGATTACAGTCTTGAAAATAATGAAAGAATTAATCTCAACAAAAATCTGTATGATTCTGCAAAGGAATTTGTAAAGGATATTCATTACGAGCATCTGAAAAGCAATAAAAGTTTTGATGATGCCAATTATGAAAATATAAAAAATGCGCTCCGTAAAGAGATCGTGCAGAATAAAAAACAGTCTGGGGAACTGGCAGCTGCTTCTATTGAGTTATTCAAATCAAGAAATATAGATATTGAAGACTTTGCCCAGGGCAAAAATGGAATCGGAGGTTTCTTTACTAAAGTGATCGATTTTTATCAGCAAAAAAGGCCTGGCTTTCCTTTTCCAACTACTTTGGAGGAATCTGTTATTAACAATTACAGGAAAGGAGCTTCCTCAAAGTCAAAACATAAGGAATCCGAAATTTTTGAAATCCTTGATCAGCTTCTGGAAAACAGGATGAAACTGATTCTTCTGTATATTGAAACTCAAAAGAAAGAGAAAGTTTTATCAGCGCTTCTTCCTTTAAAGGTCAACAAGGACATCCAGGATGAACTTCAAAAAATTGAGGAAGAAAATGATCTTGTTCTTCTTTCCAAGTTTAATATCCTTATTAATGAAAACCTGAAAAATGAGCCTTCTGCTTTTATTTATGAAAAGGTAGGTTCACAGTTTCAGCATTATTTCTTTGATGAGTTTCAGGATACTTCAGAGCTGCAGTGGCAGAATTTTGTTCCACTGAGAGATCACAGCGTGTCTACAGAATATACTTCTTTTACACTGGTAGGGGATCCCAAGCAGAGTATTTACCGTTTCCGTGGCGGGGAAAGTAAACTGATGCTTGATATTATCAACAAAAAAGAATTCTCACCAAAAGAAGCAGACCTTCTTGTTTTAAAGGACAACTGGAGAAGTGCCAGAAACATTGTACAGTTCAACAATGAATTGTACCGTTTCCATTCTGAAGGACTTCTGGAAGAGCATAAAAACATCTTCGGTGCTGATGCTGAACAAAGTGCCAGATCAAAGATTGAAGGGCGCGTAAAGATCAACCTGATCGACAATCTTACGAACGAAGATTTTTATACCGATACTTCCGCACGGATGCAGAAAGACATCCAGGAATGTCTGGACAATGGTTTTAAGTTCTCCGATATTACGATCCTTTGCCGGGGGAATTTTGATATTTTCAGTTATTCCCAAAAGCTTGGAAGCTTAAAAGTTAATTATAAAGGAGAAGAAACCAATATTAAAACGATCTCTGATAAAGGTCTTACCCTTGAGCTTTCCAATACTGTAAAAGCTGTCATTGAATTTCTGAGATGGGAACTTAACCCAAAGAATAAGCCTTGTCTGATCATGATGATGTACCATCTGAATACACTAGGGAAAATTCATATGCCGGATTTTACTTCAGGTATGAAAGAAATTCTGGATATTGACGGCCACGAGGAAATATTGCAGTTCATTCAGGAGAGATATTCAATTCAGCTTAAACAGGATAATTTTCCAAGATTTAATCTTTATAATTTTATTGAATATTATATCAACGAATTTTCTGTTGAAAACAAGGAAACTGATTTCTTGTTGAATTTCCTGGAAATGCTTTTCAACTTTACACAAAATGCCGGAGCTAGTACCAAAGAGTTTCTGAAATATTGGGATGAAGAAGCATCGTCGTACACCATTCAGGCTTCGGAAAACATTGATGCTATCCAGATCATGACCATTCACAAATCCAAAGGGCTGGAATTCCCCATCGTTTTTATTCCTATGATGAACAAAAACCGTGACAGTGAATTTACCAACTGGTTTGACACGAATGAAAATAAAACACTAAAATCTGTGAATATCAACCAGTTCAGTAAAAATCTGGAGGCTTATGATGAAGAAATTCTTTTTTTCAACACAAAAAATGCCTATAAAAATCTGATTGACAGGCTTTGTTTACAATATGTTGCTACCACAAGACCCGTTGAACAGCTGTTCTTCTATCTACAGAAGCCTAATAAGACGTCTAACAATCTTGAGCTTCTGGAATTCCTTCAAACAAAAAATCCGGAACAGGCCGATGAATTTGATGTGTATCCTGTACATCCTGAAATGCTGAAGAAACATTCCAGGGATAAAACTTCTTCTTTTAAAACCCAGAATATCCGGCATCTGAAGAACATTAGTGAAAAAAGTACATCCATCAAGATTGCTACTCCGTCTAAAAACTATCAGGTACGGAATGAAAAGGTAAGAATCGGACTTTTTGTACATGAGCTTTTATCAAAGATCAATACAGAAAAGGATATCATTAAGGTATTGGAAGGATATGCTTTGGAAGGACAGATTACATTAGAGGAAAAAAATGAAATACAGGCTACACTACAGGAAATAGTAAGAACTTATGCAGAATTCTTCGATGAGAAATGGGAAGTGATCAATGAAAAAGATATTATGATCACTGAAAGAGGAGAAAGCCATATATTCAGGCCTGACCGTATATTAAAAGGTGAAGAAGGGTATATTATTGTGGATTTTAAGACCGGTGAGCCAAAGGCGAAGGATGAGGCACAGGTAGAAGGTTATAAAAACATACTTGAACGCCTGGGCAAAAAAGTACTCAAAACTCAGATCATTTATCTATAATCTGAACATTTCCAAAATATTACTATAAAAATTTCTATAAAAAATCTTTCAAAATATAAAAGGTTTTATTATTTTTAATTAAAGACGAATACAATACAGTCTTTGATTATATTTTGATTACAACTAACCAACCATGAGAATATACTTAAACTCCTTTTTAATAAGTCTGATCATCATGTTATTTTCTACAATGGTCACTTACAATATTGTTGATTGTTTAGATCCACCCGTTACAGCAGATGGTCGCCATTATATGCCTGCTGAAAACATTGCCAATTCTTTATTTCTGGGTTTTGTATTGGGAGCAGTAGTCTTTATTTTCGCTGTGAGGATCCAAAGACAGCCGTACAGGAAATAACTATATCATCTCAACAAAAAAACCGCTATCCCAGAAGATAACGGTTTTATATTTTGAATGTTTTTCAATCTTAAGCTGTTGTATCAGGAGTAAACACTCTCTGAGACAATTCCTGGTCAAAAAGGTATAATGCTGATGGATTATCGCATACCATTTTGATTTTCGTTACATATTGAGAGGCACTTGCTTCCTCTTCTACCTGCTCATTGATAAACCATTGAAGGAATGATGTCGTTGCAAAATCTCCTTCCTCATTTGCATTTTTTACAATATTGAAAATACTTTTAGTTACGATTTTCTCATGTGCCAGTGCTTTCTCAAAAATATCTGTTGCGTTTTCGAACTCATGCGGAGGTTTTGGAATCTCCCCAATGATAATTTCCCCACCTACATCATTCAGATAATCAAACATTTTATCTGCGTGCATCAATTCTTCTTTGCTCTGTACTCTGAAATAGTTGGCAATTCCATCCAGATCTTTTCCTGAAAACCATGCAGACATTGAAAGATAATATTGAGCAGCGTATTGTTCGTGGGCAATTTGTTCGTTAATTAATTTCGCAATTTTTTCGCTAACCATAAGTATTAAATTTATAGTCAAAAATAGGGAATAAAAGCCCGAAATCAAAAGTTTTAGGGAAAATTAATACAAAAAGGATGGAAATATATCCACCCTTAACACATTAAAAAACTAAAATTACAAACTGTTATTTTACATCAGCAGTTCCTGTATTCATAGGCTTTTTCATCATTCTTCTTTCTTTCATTGCCATTTTCATTTTCTCTGCTTTTGCTTTTCTGTCAGCCTGCCATTTATCGTATTGATCAGGAGTAAGGATTTTTTTCATGTCAGCATCCATTTGTGCTCTTTTAGCCTGCATTTCC
This sequence comes from Chryseobacterium gleum, assembly GCF_900636535.1. Lineage (NCBI taxonomy): Bacteria > Pseudomonadati > Bacteroidota > Flavobacteriia > Flavobacteriales > Weeksellaceae > Chryseobacterium > Chryseobacterium gleum. The sequence continues at coordinate 4,141,922 of NZ_LR134289.1, read as the reverse complement.
TGCATTTTAGCTTGTCTGTCCATTTTATTTTTGTCAAACTCTGCCTTCATTTCAGCTTTTCTTTTATCCTGAAGAGCCTTTATCTGAGCTACCTGAGAGGCATCAAGGTTAAGATCTTTCTGCATCTGGTCTAAGCGTTCCTGTTGTTTCTGTTCCATTCTCTGCTTCATTTCAACAGCTCTGGCCTGTCTGTCCTGTGGGGTTTGTGAGGTTGTAGTTTGTTGTGCCATTGCAAAACTTCCCATTCCGATAAATGCTATTGCTAAAACTAATTTTTTCATCTTTTTAAAATTTAATTAATTGTTATATGTCTTTTTGATTATGAATTAAAACATAAGTTAAATTAACAAATTCATAAATAATGTTAATTTTTAACAAAAATAAACCAACAGAAAACAAAAAAAAGGACAGATTATAAAAACCTGCCCTTCACACCACTTAAATATAATATATGAAAATTAATTCCTTACTAAGCTGCCTCTAAAGCCGCCACCGCCACCACGGTTTTCTTGTCTCGGAGCAGACGTTTCAGATCTTTGTCTGAATCCACCCCCGTTGTTTCCTCTGAAACCGCCATTGTCTTCTCTTTTAGGAGCTTCTCTTCTTACTTCACTGTTTCCTCTGAAACCACCGCCGTTATTCCTGAAGCCACCGGCATCTACATTTCCTCTGTTTCCTCCATTATCAGAATTCCCTCTGAAACCGCCACCATTGCTGTTTCTGAAACCTCCGTTATTATCATTTCTGAATCCGGAATTATTGTTATTTCCGTTATTACCACGGAATCCTCCTGAATTCTCATTTCTTGTATTTCTGAAACCATTGTCTGGTCTGCTGTCTCTTCTGATAATATTAAAAGTAGGGTTATCCATTCTGCGGAATCTTGAACGGTCTACTCTGTAGATATTAACATTGATATTTCTGTATCTTGGCATTACAGTATACCTTGGCACATAATACGTTCTTCTGTAATTCTGGAAGTATACAACCGGGTTGTAACCTCTGTAGTAATTATTCTGAAAAACAACAAATACTCTTGGTCCAAGGATTCTTTGCAGTGCATAAAATCTGTCATAGTACCATCTGTCCGGATTATATCTGTAGAAATTATTCCATGCTGCAAAACTTGCATACAGATTATTCAATCTCATGATCTGATCTACCTGCCATCTGCTTAATCTGTTCTGTACAAAAAATCCGTTCCAGTCTATATTAATAATACTTCCTCTGTAGTCGTTATAATAGCTCTGATAATAATCATTTGGATAATAGTCCTGAGGATAATTGTAGTAATAATCGTCAGGAAAATAATTTCTGTCATCTTCATCGCTGTAATAGCCTCCGTCATTCTGATAATAACCGTCATCATTCCAACCATTATTCGGATATTGCTGAGCAGACGTCAAAACGCCCAACCCAAAAGCTAATCCCAAAAATATTTTTTTCATCTCTATAGTCGTTAATTGGTTAATATATAGCAGAATATCTTAATTCTATCTCTTTGATATAAATAAAAAAAAGAAGTTAAATCCTAAAATCAAACTTCTTTTAAAATATTATTAACTAATTGATAATCAATTATTAAATTTACACTCTTCCACTATCTTTTATCCAATGGGCGATTTTTTTATTGAAAGATGTTCTTTCTTTCAGGTCTTCCAGTTTTATATGCATCCTGTAACGCCAGTAATGTGGAAAGACTGCGGGATTATTAATTCTTTCATTATCAATTTCCTTATTGGCAAGTTCTGCATCGGTTGCCAGGAATTCCTGAATCGGAAAAATAGCAAGCATAGCCTCATTATACAGATGCTGTTTCATAATAATTTCTGCAAGGTGAGGATTCAGGTCTTCAGGTGCTTTGCCATACTGTATCAGCTGTTCATTATAATATCTTTGTGTAAGAACCGGATCTTCTTTCCACCATTGCCTTAATGTTGAGCTGTCATGAGAAGAAGCTGTTACCACATTCATATAATTGGCATATTTAGGATTATAGAATGGTATATTTTCAGAAGGCATTCTTTGCACTTTAAGAGCTATAATGGCCAATTCGTCCATTACAACAGGAACACATGCCGGTACCATTCCCAGATCTTCTCCACAGATCAGCATTTTGGTAGCATTCAGAATAACGGGAAGTTTCTCCATGGCTTTTTCATACCACAAATGATCCTGTCTTCTGAAGAAATAGTCATGGTATAGGTCATAAATATTTTTCTGCTCAGATTCCGGAAGGTACTTATAAGATTCTGTATTGTATACATTGAATCTTGGATGGTAAACCGTTTTCCCTTTTCTTTCCTCTGGAAGGAATAAAACGTTGGCACATAGAGAAATCAGCTTTTCTTCCAACGGACCATATGATTTTTTCTTAAAGAAATTAACCAGCTTTCTCTGGGTATCAAACTCTTCTTTAAAAGCGTAGGTCCCGTCATCATTACGATTCATAAATTCAAGAGCCTTTCCGCTTTCCTCTCCAAAATAATCCCATAAGATCTTGTTGTTGATAAACGGCTTACAATACCTGTCAAAATTGAACGGAATCTGCCAGGCTTTAAATTCATCCGCGACAATAGGAACAGCAGGATAAAAGTACCCTAAAATTCCTTGTACAGCTGAAACAGGCATTCTCCATATTCTGAAGAAACCTAAAATATGATCGATTCTCATGGCATCGAAATATTGTTCCAATGCTTTGAATCTGTTTTTCCACCACCTGTAGTCATCTGCTTTCATAGCTTCCCAATTGTAAGTCGGGAATTCCCAGTTCTGACCCAGTTCTGTAAACTGATCCGGTGGTGCCCCTGCCTGAAAATCCATACCGAATAACTCGGGTTCCGTCCAGGCTTCCACAGAGTATCTGTAAATACCGATCGGGAGGTCTCCTTTCAACGAAATTCCCAGGTTATGGGTATAATCTACGGCATCCTTCAGCTGCAGGTGTAATTGATACTGTACCCAGGCATGGAGCATTGAAGTATCATAATCTTTGCTTTTCGTGCTAAAAAACTGTGAAATTTTACCGGCAATATACTTTTTGTGGGTTTTCCACTCATTAAAATTCGGTGTCTTATATTTATCCCTCAAAACACAGAATGCTGAATAGGGTACGAGCCAGTATTCATTATCCTTAATGAATTTCTTGAAGTTTCTGTCCCTATAAATTTTATCTTTTTCCTTATTGAAAACAGCGGTAAGATATTTCCATTTCCCCGCAATCATCTTTTCATAGTCGATCAGATCTAAGGCGTTTAAATCCTCTTTTTCATACAGATACTCTTCGACTAATTCTTTCGGTATAGAGTAATCAAGGTTTTCTAAAGAGATATACTGTGGATGTAAAGCATAAACGGATACTGCAGCATATGGATACGAATCTGTCCAGGAATAATTGGCTGTCGTATCATTAATCGGAAGAATCTGAATAATACCAAGATTGGTTTCTTTCGTCCAGTCTGCCAGTTTTTTTAAATCCGTAAATTCCCCTACTCCGAAGCCATCTTCACTTCTCAAAGAAAATACCGGAACTGCCACACCAGCATCATGGTACATCTGGTATCCTTTAAACCTGAAATAATGATTGGAAACAATCTGCAGTACATCATTAAACAGATTGGGAGCCGTGGATCTGTTTCCACCGGTTTCCACATCTATGACCCTGCTTTCTTTGGTATCATATATACAATATTTAAACTCGATAAATTCATTCTCCGGAATTTCTACAGAAGCTTCCCACATTCCAAAATCGGTTTGCTGCAGGTGAATAACCTTGTCATAGTTCCAGTTTCCCAAAGATGCTGTACTTCCAAAAAGAACAATTCTCCAATCCGGATTATAAATAGGAGCTTCTATTCTGAAGAGATGGGTATGTTTTTTTAAAACCGTTATTCTTTCAGGAACAAAATCATGCAGCTTGTTATAGAGAATTTTGTTGTTTAAATAATTTTCGGGAAAGTTTTTATTGTTCCATTCGTCAAAAATGATAAACTCCTTATAATTATGAGGAAAACTTAAATGATGAGGAACGAATTCTTCTCTTAAAACATTTCCTTTTTCATTAACAACCCTATATCGATAAGTAATGGATTTTGAGAAATAGTCTACTTCGCATTTCCATAACCCATTTTCTGCATAAAACATAGTATGGACGTGTAAGGCATGTTCATCTTCACCAAATACCAGCTGCAAATTCTCTCCCGCCTTTACAATATATCCTACATTAAAGTATAGTTTCATCTATATTTTTTTATAAAAGTACATTTTAATATCGAAAAATAAAACTTATTGAATATCAAATAATCATTAAAAAACCTTCTCAAAACATATTGAAAAGGTTTTTATATATTGATTTACAGCAATCTGCTATTTGGTTACAAGAATCTTTTTATTGAATATTACTTTTCCTGATTCATCAGTAATATTTACAATATAAGCACCGGTCACCAGTCCTTTAAGGTATACTTTTTCATCTGATGAGCCTTCTTTTACTGAAACATTCTGAGTCATAACATTCTTACCTGCCATATCAAAGATATTCAGCTTAACAGTGCCTTTTATTTTGTTGCCAGCATGAACATTAATATAATGTTCATCAACTCTTGTTGGATAAATATCAAGATCTGCAAAAGTGTTTACTGTTGAAGGTTTATCATTCACAAAATATTTACTCGCTAAATCATAAATATGAAGCCCTTCCTCTCCCGGAATCTGTTCTGCCTGTAAAGTTGCAAGATCTACTTCATATAGAGCCCCTCCTTTTGCACTGGCTATTACAACTTTTCCCTGAGCATTTACAGCTGATCCGTTTACAGAATAGTTATCCGGAATGCCTGCAATCTTACCAATAAATTTAGCTTTTAAATCTTTCGTCAGGACTTTGAAAACATTTCCCGAAGCCGAAAAAATATAAAAATTATTATCTGCATCTGCTACCATATCCCCTCCAAAACCAGTTTCCATAGCGGTAAATAAATTTCGCCCATTAGAAGTATCATCTTTGATGATTCCCAAATCATTCACAAGATATTGTCCATCTTTTCTGCTGATTTCTAAAAATTGCGTTCCGGCATTATTTACAGCATAAATTTTACCGTTATATCCGGCTGCCATCCTGGTAATATGAGAATTTATATCACATGACGACACTCTTGCCACATTATTTTCCACCAAAGTGATTTCTTTTGTTTTCGGGTTTAAAATATAGATATTCGAGGAAAACATAGGCATGTATACCAGGTTATTATTCGAAGTATCATATGCAAGCGCAGCTAATGTTACAGCCTGTGAATTGCTATAAGAATTTTTGTCTTCTGTTACAACTCCTCTTTTTGTCTGTGAAAACACTTTTGCAGAAGAATCTGCCGTAAAAAACTTCTCACCAGAAGTTCCGTTTGTACCGTCAATAGCACGGAAATCATTGAAAGTAATACTTTGAGTATCTTTTCCGGTAATCGCAAAGAAATCCTGCTGTGCCTGTGCATTTACACCTAATAGCAGTAAAAATAGAGGGAATAAATGTTTTTTCATATGATATATTTTTAGATTCGTAATGAATTTGATCTTACTAAGTTACACAATTTTAGAATTCTAAAAACAAAAATCTCTTGTAAATGAATAAAGTTAATTACAAATTAAAATGTACCAGCTATCATCAAGAGTGAGGTATATCATTTATTTCTGTTGTTCAATATGCTGTGATGGACATCAGGATCATAAATGATAAATGATAAGTTATAAATGATGTGGCGAGATTCGGGATATGGGTTCAGTGGTATTGTTTTCATTTGCATTGGCTCCTTTCCTACTGTGTCATTCCGCAGGAATCCAGACTCTTTTATTAGAGTTTTAAACGATTTAAAAGGGTAAAGTAATACTTGTGTTATTTTCTAATACTTTGCCGAGACTCCTGCGGAGTGACAATGGGGTATGTGATGAATGATGAATGTTAAGTGATAAGTGATAATTGATAATTGATTCCTGTATCGTTTATCATTTATCAATTATTACTCATTACTCATTACTCATTACTCATTACTCATTACTCATTGCTTATACGTTCAGTATAAAGCAAAAAAAAAATCCTTTATCAAATGATAAAGGATTTTTAAAAATAAAATAAAAACTGGCGGCGGCCTACTCTCCCGCGTTAGCAGTACCATCGGCGCTGGTGGGCTTAACTTCTGTGTTCGGAATGGGAACAGGTGAGCCCCACCGCTAAAACCACCCTAAAGAAGGTATATAGCATCCGGCTATTGGCTGCTGGCTATTGGCTTTATTGCCATTCGCTAACTGCTATCCGCCATCTGCGTTTTAAGCGATAAAAACTTTCACAAAGACAAAACCTTTACTGCGCATAAAGTACTTGTCATTTTATATTACTGATACAGTAACCATAGACTATAAATCTACGGGTAATTAGTACTACTCGGCTATGACATTACTGTCTTTACACCTGTAGCCTATCAACGTCGTCATCTACAACGACCCTTAAAAGATGTCTCATCTTGAGGCGAGTTTCGCACTTATATGCTTTCAGTGCTTATCTCTTCCAAACGTAGCTACTCAGCGGTGCACCTGGCGGTACAACTGATACACCAGAGGTTTGTTCAATTCGGTCCTCTCGTACTAGAATCAAGCCCTCTCAAACATCTAACGCCCGCAATAGATAGAGACCGAACTGTCTCACGACGTTCTGAACCCAGCTCGCGTGCCACTTTAATGGGCGAACAGCCCAACCCTTGGGACCTTCTCCAGCCCCAGGATGTGACGAGCCGACATCGAGGTGCCGAACCTCCCCGTCGATGTGAGCTCTTGGGGGAGACTAGCCTGTTATCCCCGGAGTACCTTTTATCCTATGAGCGATGGCCCTTCCATACGGAACCACCGGATCACTATGTCCTGCTTTCGCACCTGATCGACTTGTGGGTCTCACAGTCAAGCACCCTTATGCCATTACACTCTACGCACGGTTACCAAGCGTGCTGAGGGTACCTTTGAAAGCCTCCGTTACTCTTTTGGAGGCGACCACCCCAGTCAAACTACCCACCACGCAATGTCCTTCTGAAAGAAGTTAGGCTCCAAGTAAGTAAAGGGTGGTATTTCAACGGCGGCTCCACAAACACTAGCGTGCCTGCTTCAAAGCCTCCCACCTATCCTACACATTACTTACTCAAAGTCAATACGAAGTTATAGTAAAGGTTCACAGGGTCTTTTCGTCCCATTGCGGGTAATCGGCATCTTCACCGATACTACAATTTCACCGAGCTCGTGGCTGAGACAGTGCCCAGATCGTTACACCATTCGTGCAGGTCGGAACTTACCCGACAAGGAATTTCGCTACCTTAGGACCGTTATAGTTACGGCCGCCGTTTACTGGGGCTTCAGTCAATGCCTTCGCTTACGCTAAGCACCTTCCTTAACCTTCCAGCACCGGGCAGGTGTCAGACCCTATACAGCATCTTTCGATTTAGCAGAGTCCTGTGTTTTTGATAAACAGTCGCCTGGGCCTCTTCACTGCGGCCACCATTGCTGATGGCGTCTCTTCTTCCGAAGTTACGAGACTATTTTGCCTAGTTCCTTAGCCACGACTCACTCGAGCACCTTAGGATTCTCTCCTCGACCACCTGTGTCGGTTTTGGTACGGGTTGCTTCACTTCGGCTTTTCTTGGATCAGATTACTCTACAGCAGCTTCGCCCGAAGGCTAAGCCTTGACTATTCCGTCAGTCTCCAGCAGATACATCCAACCGTCCCCTTTTATCGTGAGCAAGTCAGGGAATATTAACCCTGTGTCCATCCACTACCCCTCTCGGGTTCGCGTTAGGTCCCGACTAACCCTCAGCTGATTAGCATGGCTGAGGAAGCCTTGGTCTTTCGGTGAGCAGGTTTCTCGCCTGCTTTATCGTTACTTATGCCTACATTTTCTTTTCTATCCGCTCCACAATACCTCACAGTACTGCTTCGGCGCAAATAGAATGCTCTCCTACCAGATGTATAAATACAAATCCATAGCTTCGGTAATATGTTTATGCCCGATTATTATCCATGCCGGACCGCTCGACTAGTGAGCTGTTACGCACTCTTTAAATGAATGGCTGCTTCCAAGCCAACATCCTAGCTGTCAATGCAGTCCAACCGCGTTGTTTCAACTTAACATATATTTGGGGACCTTAGCTGTTGGTCTGGGTTCTTTCCCTCTCGGACATGGACCTTAGCACCCATGCCCTCACTGCCGACGAACATTTATTAGCATTCGGAGTTTGTCAGGAATTGGTAGGCGGTGAAACCCCCGCATCCAATCAGTAGCTCTACCTCTAATAAACTTAACATCGACGCTGCACCTAAATGCATTTCGGAGAGTACGAGCTATCTCCCAGTTTGATTGGCCTTTCACCCCTACCCACAGGTCATCCGAAGACTTTTCAACGTCAACCGGTTCGGTCCTCCACTCTGTGTTACCAGAGCTTCAACCTGCCCATGGGTAGATCACAAGGTTTCGCGTCTAATCCTACTAACTAAGCGCCCTATTCAGACTCGCTTTCGCTCCGGCTCCGGTACTTAATACCTTAACCTCGCTAGTAAAATTAACTCGTAGGCTCATTATGCAAAAGGCACGCCGTCACAGCATTACGCTGCTCCGACCGCTTGTAGGCGTACGGTTTCAGGTTCTATTTCACCCTTCTATTCGAAGTGCTTTTCACCTTTCCTTCACAGTACTTGTTCACTATCGGTCTTTCAGGAGTATTTAGCCTTGGAGGATGGTCCCCCCATATTCAGACAGGATTTCACGTGTCCCGCCCTACTCATTTATCACTCAAATATGCCTTTCATATACGGGGCTATCACCCTCTATGGCTGTTCTTTCCAGAACATTCTATTAAACATATAAAAGCTTTTGGGCTAATCCGCTTTCGCTCGCCACTACTTACGGAATCTCTTCGATTTCTTTTCCTCCGGGTACTTAGATGTTTCAGTTCTCCGGGTTTGCTCCTCTTACGAGGTAATACATCTTCAATGTATTGGGTTGCCCCATTCGGATATCTGCGGATCAATTCGTGTGTGCCAATCCCCGCAGCTTTTCGCAGCTTACCACGTCCTTCGTCGCCTCTGAAAGCCTAGGCATCCGCCATACGCCCTTAACGATTTCTTTCCTATTGGTTACTCAAGCGCTTTATGCGCTCGGTTTTCTCTTTGTGATGTCTTTACCGTTAATGTCAATGATCTTAAATCTATTTCTGATTTAATTCGCAAATATTGTTTTTGGCTCTATTTGCTTTTTTAAAACTAAACCATCCACTCTGTGGAGAATAAGGGAGTCGAACCCTTGACCTCCTGCGTGCAAGGCAGGCGCTCTAGCCAGCTGAGCTAATTCCCCTCTAGTGCTTTTAGCTTATGGCTTCCTGCTTTTGGCTAGTGGCCAGAAGATAGTCCCTATTTGCTATCCGCTTTAATTAGTAGTCTCGGGCAGGCTCGAACTGCCGACCTCTACATTATCAGTGTAGCGCTCTAACCAGCTGAGCTACGAGACTCTATTATGAGTGATGAGTAATGAGCGATAAGTAATTATTTTCATATACCTTACAACTCTACTTCTTACTCGTTTTCTCTTCCCGTTTACTAATTTCTAGTGGGTTTTATTTTTAATATAAATCAACCAAACAAAAAACTAAAGCTTGAACTTTAAGTAAGTTCTGTATCTTGCGATACTAATTTTTTTATCGTCTAACGACGCTCTAAAATGAGATGTTCCAGCCGCACCTTCCGGTACGGCTACCTTGTTACGACTTAGCCCTAGTTACCTGTTTTACCCTAGGCAGCTCCTGTTACGGTCACCGACTTCAGGTACCCCAGACTTCCATGGCTTGACGGGCGGTGTGTACAAGGCCCGGGAACGTATTCACCGCGCCATGGCTGATGCGCGATTACTAGCGATTCCAGCTTCATAGAGTCGAGTTGCAGACTCCAATCCGAACTGAGACCGGCTTTCGAGATTTGCATCACTTCGCAGTGTAGCTGCCCTCTGTACCGGCCATTGTATTACGTGTGTGGCCCAAGGCGTAAGGGCCGTGATGATTTGACGTCATCCCCACCTTCCTCTCTACTTGCGTAGGCAGTCTCACTAGAGTCCCCAACTTAATGATGGCAACTAGTGACAGGGGTTGCGCTCGTTGCAGGACTTAACCTAACACCTCACGGCACGAGCTGACGACAACCATGCAGCACCTTGAAAAATGTCCGAAGAAAAGCCTATTTCTAAGCCTGTCATTTCCCATTTAAGCCTTGGTAAGGTTCCTCGCGTATCATCGAATTAAACCACATAATCCACCGCTTGTGCGGGCCCCCGTCAATTCCTTTGAGTTTCAAACTTGCGTTCGTACTCCCCAGGTGGCTAACTTATCACTTTCGCTTAGTCTCTGAACCCGAAAGCCCAAAAACGAGTTAGCATCGTTTACGGCGTGGACTACCAGGGTATCTAATCCTGTTCGCTCCCCACGCTTTCGTCCATCAGCGTCAGTTGTTGCTTAGTAACCTGCCTTCGCAATTGGTGTTCTAAGTAATATCTATGCATTTCACCGCTACACTACTTATTCCAGCTACTTCAACAACACTCAAGACCTGCAGTATCAATGGCAGTTTCACAGTTAAGCTGTGAGATTTCACCACTGACTTACAGATCCGCCTACGGACCCTTTAAACCCAATAAATCCGGATAACGCTTGCACCCTCCGTATTACCGCGGCTGCTGGCACGGAGTTAGCCGGTGCTTATTCGTATAGTACCTTCAGCTACTCTCACGAGAGTAGGTTTATCCCTATACAAAAGAAGTTTACAACCCATAGGGCCGTCGTCCTTCACGCGGGATGGCTGGATCAGGCTCGCACCCATTGTCCAATATTCCTCACTGCTGCCTCCCGTAGGAGTCTGGTCCGTGTCTCAGTACCAGTGTGGGGGATCACCCTCTCAGGCCCCCTAAAGATCGCAGACTTGGTGAGCCGTTACCTCACCAACTATCTAATCTTGCGCGTGCCCATCTCTATCCACCGGAGTTTTCAATATTAAGTGATGCCACTCAATATATTATGGGGTATTAATCTTCCTTTCGAAAGGCTATCTCCCTGATAAAGGCAGGTTGCACACGTGTTCCGCACCCGTACGCCGCTCTCAAGATCCCGAAAGATCTCTACCGCTCGGCTTGCATGTGTTAGGCCTCCCGCTAGCGTTCATCCTGAGCCAGGATCAAACTCTCCATTGTATGTTTGTCTGACTCACTCAAAGTTTTTAACGCTTTAGTTTTTCCTTACTTGGTTGTTATATTGTATGTCAATGATCTTTATATCTTCCGCTTTCCCGAAGCACGCTCTCTGTCAGTGGCGCTCCGTATTTGCGAGTGCAAAAGTAAAACTTTATTTTTTAATGACCAAATGTTTTTGAAGAAAATTTTAAAGTTTTTTTTAAGTAACCTTAATCCTTCTCAAACCCTCAATCTCTCTACTCCTGCGCTCCGATTTATTCGGACTGCAAAGATACAAACTCTTTTTTATCTCACAACTCTTTTTGCAAAAAGTTTTAAAGTTTTTTTTTCGTCTGTCTCTTGTGAAGTAAATAATGTTCCTGCTTAGCTAAAAGCTCTTCTGCGCTTACTGTTCTACTCTCGTTTTCAGTGGGGCAAAGATAGCAACTTCCTACAACGCAAAACAAGTTTATTTAACATAAATTTTACAATATTAAAATCATTGTGAGTAACTATATGATTTAATTTATTGATATATTTATAGTTATATACAAACTAATACTTATCCACAATGAGTATTAATAAATTTTAAATCGAATAATTACTATGCTAATGTTATGAAACTATTACAAAATCTCATAGTTTTTTTAGCTGAGTAATATATTTGAAAAAATATGAGAAAATTGAGATTAACCATTTGCTGCATCTCCAAAAGCATAGAATATGAAAGCAATAGATTACAGAAAAAATTATAGTGGAATTTTATGTTCAATCTTATTTCAGCAGATCAAGTTCAGGGATGATGAATAATATTTTATAGTAAGAGAGCAAGTTATAAATGAAGGAATTCGTGATTCGGGATATGGGTTCAGTGGTATGGATTTCTGGGATTAGAGCCCAGCCAGAAATAATAAAGAATAAACCTTGAGTAATTATAATACCTTTTGTTTTGATGGTCTTAATCCTGTTTCACTTGTGTCATTCCGCAGGAATCCAGACTCTTTTATTAGAGTTTTAAACGATTTAAAAGGGTAAAGTAATACTTGTGTTATTTTCTAATACTTTGCTGAGACTCCTACGGAGTGACAATGGGGTATGTGATGAATGATGAATGTTAAGTGATAAGTGATAATTGATAATTGATAAATGATTGATGTATCGTTTATCATTTATCATTTATCAATTATTACTCATTACTCATTACTCATTACTCATTACTCATTACTCATTACTTATAAGTTCGGTATAAAGCAAAAAAAATCCTTTATCAAATGATAAAGGATTTTTAAAAATAAAATAAAAACTGGCGGCGGCCTACTCTCCCGCGTTAGCAGTACCATCGGCGCTGGTGGGCTTAACTTCTGTGTTCGGAATGGGAACAGGTGAGCCCCACCGCTAAAACCACCCTAAAGAAGGTATATAGCATCCGGCTATTGGCTGCTGGCTATTGGCTTTATTGCCATTCGCTAACTGCTATCCGCCATCTGCGTTTTAAGCGATAAAAACTTTCACAAAGACAAAACCTTTACTGCGCATAAAGTACTTGTCATTTTATATTACTGATACAGTAACCATAGACTATAAATCTACGGGTAATTAGTACTACTCGGCTATGACATTACTGTCTTTACACCTGTAGCCTATCAACGTCGTCATCTACAACGACCCTTAAAAGATGTCTCATCTTGAGGCGAGTTTCGCACTTATATGCTTTCAGTGCTTATCTCTTCCAAACGTAGCTACTCAGCGGTGCACCTGGCGGTACAACTGATACACCAGAGGTTTGTTCAATTCGGTCCTCTCGTACTAGAATCAAGCCCTCTCAAACATCTAACGCCCGCAATAGATAGAGACCGAACTGTCTCACGACGTTCTGAACCCAGCTCGCGTGCCACTTTAATGGGCGAACAGCCCAACCCTTGGGACCTTCTCCAGCCCCAGGATGTGACGAGCCGACATCGAGGTGCCGAACCTCCCCGTCGATGTGAGCTCTTGGGGGAGACTAGCCTGTTATCCCCGGAGTACCTTTTATCCTATGAGCGATGGCCCTTCCATACGGAACCACCGGATCACTATGTCCTGCTTTCGCACCTGATCGACTTGTGGGTCTCACAGTCAAGCACCCTTATGCCATTACACTCTACGCACGGTTACCAAGCGTGCTGAGGGTACCTTTGAAAGCCTCCGTTACTCTTTTGGAGGCGACCACCCCAGTCAAACTACCCACCACGCAATGTCCTTCTGAAAGAAGTTAGGCTCCAAGTAAGTAAAGGGTGGTATTTCAACGGCGGCTCCACAAACACTAGCGTGCCTGCTTCAAAGCCTCCCACCTATCCTACACATTACTTACTCAAAGTCAATACGAAGTTATAGTAAAGGTTCACAGGGTCTTTTCGTCCCATTGCGGGTAATCGGCATCTTCACCGATACTACAATTTCACCGAGCTCGTGGCTGAGACAGTGCCCAGATCGTTACACCATTCGTGCAGGTCGGAACTTACCCGACAAGGAATTTCGCTACCTTAGGACCGTTATAGTTACGGCCGCCGTTTACTGGGGCTTCAGTCAATGCCTTCGCTTACGCTAAGCACCTTCCTTAACCTTCCAGCACCGGGCAGGTGTCAGACCCTATACAGCATCTTTCGATTTAGCAGAGTCCTGTGTTTTTGATAAACAGTCGCCTGGGCCTCTTCACTGCGGCCACCATTGCTGATGGCGTCTCTTCTTCCGAAGTTACGAGACTATTTTGCCTAGTTCCTTAGCCACGACTCACTCGAGCACCTTAGGATTCTCTCCTCGACCACCTGTGTCGGTTTTGGTACGGGTTGCTTCACTTCGGCTTTTCTTGGATCAGATTACTCTACAGCAGCTTCGCCCGAAGGCTAAGCCTTGACTATTCCGTCAGTCTCCAGCAGATACATCCAACCGTCCCCTTTTATCGTGAGCAAGTCAGGGAATATTAACCCTGTGTCCATCCACTACCCCTCTCGGGTTCGCGTTAGGTCCCGACTAACCCTCAGCTGATTAGCATGGCTGAGGAAGCCTTGGTCTTTCGGTGAGCAGGTTTCTCGCCTGCTTTATCGTTACTTATGCCTACATTTTCTTTTCTATCCGCTCCACAATACCTCACAGTACTGCTTCGGCGCAAATAGAATGCTCTCCTACCAGATGTATAAATACAAATCCATAGCTTCGGTAATATGTTTATGCCCGATTATTATCCATGCCGGACCGCTCGACTAGTGAGCTGTTACGCACTCTTTAAATGAATGGCTGCTTCCAAGCCAACATCCTAGCTGTCAATGCAGTCCAACCGCGTTGTTTCAACTTAACATATATTTGGGGACCTTAGCTGTTGGTCTGGGTTCTTTCCCTCTCGGACATGGACCTTAGCACCCATGCCCTCACTGCCGACGAACATTTATTAGCATTCGGAGTTTGTCAGGAATTGGTAGGCGGTGAAACCCCCGCATCCAATCAGTAGCTCTACCTCTAATAAACTTAACATCGACGCTGCACCTAAATGCATTTCGGAGAGTACGAGCTATCTCCCAGTTTGATTGGCCTTTCACCCCTACCCACAGGTCATCCGAAGACTTTTCAACGTCAACCGGTTCGGTCCTCCACTCTGTGTTACCAGAGCTTCAACCTGCCCATGGGTAGATCACAAGGTTTCGCGTCTAATCCTACTAACTAAGCGCCCTATTCAGACTCGCTTTCGCTCCGGCTCCGGTACTTAATACCTTAACCTCGCTAGTAAAATTAACTCGTAGGCTCATTATGCAAAAGGCACGCCGTCACAGCATTACGCTGCTCCGACCGCTTGTAGGCGTACGGTTTCAGGTTCTATTTCACCCTTCTATTCGAAGTGCTTTTCACCTTTCCTTCACAGTACTTGTTCACTATCGGTCTTTCAGGAGTATTTAGCCTTGGAGGATGGTCCCCCCATATTCAGACAGGATTTCACGTGTCCCGCCCTACTCATTTATCACTCAAATATGCCTTTCATATACGGGGCTATCACCCTCTATGGCTGTTCTTTCCAGAACATTCTATTAAACATATAAAAGCTTTTGGGCTAATCCGCTTTCGCTCGCCACTACTTACGGAATCTCTTCGATTTCTTTTCCTCCGGGTACTTAGATGTTTCAGTTCTCCGGGTTTGCTCCTCTTACGAGGTAATACATCTTCAATGTATTGGGTTGCCCCATTCGGATATCTGCGGATCAATTCGTGTGTGCCAATCCCCGCAGCTTTTCGCAGCTTACCACGTCCTTCGTCGCCTCTGAAAGCCTAGGCATCCGCCATACGCCCTTAACGATTTCTTTCCTATTGGTTACTCAAGCGCTTTATGCGCTCGGTTTTCTCTTTGTGATGTCTTTACCGTTAATGTCAATGATCTTAAATCTATTTCTGATTTAATTCGCAAATATTGTTTTTGGCTCTATTTGCTTTTTTAAAACTAAACCATCCACTCTGTGGAGAATAAGGGAGTCGAACCCTTGACCTCCTGCGTGCAAGGCAGGCGCTCTAGCCAGCTGAGCTAATTCCCCTCTAGTGCTTTTAGCTTATGGCTTCCTGCTTTTGGCTAGTGGCCAGAAGATAGTCCCTATTTGCTATCCGCTTTAATTAGTAGTCTCGGGCAGGCTCGAACTGCCGACCTCTACATTATCAGTGTAGCGCTCTAACCAGCTGAGCTACGAGACTCTATTATGAGTGATGAGTAATGAGCGATAAGTAATTATTTTCATATACCTTACAACTCTACTTCTTACTCGTTTTCTCTTCCCGTTTACTAATTTCTAGTGGGTTTTATTTTTAATATAAATCAACCAAACAAAAAACTAAAGCTTGAACTTTAAGTAAGTTCTGTATCTTGCGATACTAATTTTTTTATCGTCTAACGACGCTCTAAAATGAGATGTTCCAGCCGCACCTTCCGGTACGGCTACCTTGTTACGACTTAGCCCTAGTTACCTGTTTTACCCTAGGCAGCTCCTGTTACGGTCACCGACTTCAGGTACCCCAGACTTCCATGGCTTGACGGGCGGTGTGTACAAGGCCCGGGAACGTATTCACCGCGCCATGGCTGATGCGCGATTACTAGCGATTCCAGCTTCATAGAGTCGAGTTGCAGACTCCAATCCGAACTGAGACCGGCTTTCGAGATTTGCATCACTTCGCAGTGTAGCTGCCCTCTGTACCGGCCATTGTATTACGTGTGTGGCCCAAGGCGTAAGGGCCGTGATGATTTGACGTCATCCCCACCTTCCTCTCTACTTGCGTAGGCAGTCTCACTAGAGTCCCCAACTTAATGATGGCAACTAGTGACAGGGGTTGCGCTCGTTGCAGGACTTAACCTAACACCTCACGGCACGAGCTGACGACAACCATGCAGCACCTTGAAAAATGTCCGAAGAAAAGCCTATTTCTAAGCCTGTCATTTCCCATTTAAGCCTTGGTAAGGTTCCTCGCGTATCATCGAATTAAACCACATAATCCACCGCTTGTGCGGGCCCCCGTCAATTCCTTTGAGTTTCAAACTTGCGTTCGTACTCCCCAGGTGGCTAACTTATCACTTTCGCTTAGTCTCTGAACCCGAAAGCCCAAAAACGAGTTAGCATCGTTTACGGCGTGGACTACCAGGGTATCTAATCCTGTTCGCTCCCCACGCTTTCGTCCATCAGCGTCAGTTGTTGCTTAGTAACCTGCCTTCGCAATTGGTGTTCTAAGTAATATCTATGCATTTCACCGCTACACTACTTATTCCAGCTACTTCAACAACACTCAAGACCTGCAGTATCAATGGCAGTTTCACAGTTAAGCTGTGAGATTTCACCACTGACTTACAGATCCGCCTACGGACCCTTTAAACCCAATAAATCCGGATAACGCTTGCACCCTCCGTATTACCGCGGCTGCTGGCACGGAGTTAGCCGGTGCTTATTCGTATAGTACCTTCAGCTACTCTCACGAGAGTAGGTTTATCCCTATACAAAAGAAGTTTACAACCCATAGGGCCGTCGTCCTTCACGCGGGATGGCTGGATCAGGCTCGCACCCATTGTCCAATATTCCTCACTGCTGCCTCCCGTAGGAGTCTGGTCCGTGTCTCAGTACCAGTGTGGGGGATCACCCTCTCAGGCCCCCTAAAGATCGCAGACTTGGTGAGCCGTTACCTCACCAACTATCTAATCTTGCGCGTGCCCATCTCTATCCACCGGAGTTTTCAATATTAAGTGATGCCACTCAATATATTATGGGGTATTAATCTTCCTTTCGAAAGGCTATCCCCCTGATAAAGGCAGGTTGCACACGTGTTCCGCACCCGTACGCCGCTCTCAAGACCCCGAAAGATCTCTACCGCTCGGCTTGCATGTGTTAGGCCTCCCGCTAGCGTTCATCCTGAGCCAGGATCAAACTCTCCATTGTATGTTTGTCTGACTCACTCAAAGTTTTTAACGCTTTAGTTTTTCCTTACTTGGTTGTTATATTGTATGTCAATGATCTTTATATCTTTCGCTTTTCCTGAAGCAATCTCTCTGTCAGTGTCGCTCCGTATTTGCGAGTGCAAAAGTAAAACTTTATTTTTTAATGACCAAATGTTTTTGAAGAAAATTTTAAAGTTTTTTAAGTAACCTTAATCCTTCTCAAACCCTCAATCCCTCTACTCCTGCGCTCCGATTTATTCGGACTGCAAAGATACAAACTCTTTTTTATCCCGCAACTCTTTTTGCAAAAAGTTTTAAAGTTTTTTTTCGTCTGTCTCTTGTGAAGTAAATAATGTTCCTGCTTACCTAAAAGCTCTTCTGCGCTTACTGATCTACTCTCGTTTTCAGTGGGGCAAAGATAGCAACTTCTAACAACGCAAAACAAGTTTATTTAACATAAATTTTACCGTTTCGTAATATTTACGCTTAAAGCACTGGATTGCAGAGAGAAAAATTTTAAACATTTGTTTGGGGGATTGGGCTGGAGGGTTGGAGTGTATGAGAGTTTGAGCGTGGGAGGGTTTGAGGGTGGGAGAAAGAGAATGGATACGGGATGCGGGGGTACGGGGTGTGGGGTTGGCCATTGATCAAAATAGTGTATATATTATATAATAGAGAACAGACTATATAAGAAACAGGGTTTCTTCGAAAAATTAAGAATTATACCTGGCTCCGATTGAATTGATGATATACCATATTATATAGCAAACACAGCATTGTTACTCAGCAGGAGTCCGGACAAAACTTTCCGTAGCATGACTCAGCTAATACCAACTGTTAAAAAATCTTAGACATTATCCCACCAACTTACATCCTTTAAGGGCTCTGGCCAGGAAGTTTGGATTCCTGCGGAATGACACAAGGGGAATAAAGGCTTGTACCCACTAACCCGAAGCTCGCAACGCAATAACCACTATATTCTCCTACCATGAAATTCATCATTCATCATTAACGACTCCTTCCCTAGCCCTGATAGCAATGGTTACCCCACAGCAGGAGTTGGAGTGCGGGAGAGCGCTGGCGCGAGGAGTATGAATGGATAGCAGGATTAAGCTCCATAATAAAGTGGGAGTGTGGGAGAGTGAGAGAGTTGGAGTGTGAAAAAGGTTTAAGAGTATTGGTGAAGAGATATAAAAAAGAGGAATATGAAATTCTGATGGATTTTCTGCTGTATCTAAAAAAACATTCCGTAAGAATCTTAGTAATAGTAATTCTTACGGAATGGGGATAAAACGAAGTTATATTTTAGTTCAGAACGTATGATGTTCCGTCTCTTCCGTCTTTTAATTCGATTCCTTCTGCAAGCAGCTTGTCCCTGATCTGGTCTGAAAGCTCGAAGTTTTTGGATTTTCTTGCCTGATTTCTCAATTCGATCAAAACTTTTAGGGTCTGATCAAGTTTCTCATTGTTATTTTCTTCTACGGTCTGTAATCCTAAAACATCAAAGATAAAGGCGTTAAGCGTAGTTTTTAAATCCTCAAGATCAGCAGTTGAAATCGTTTCTTTACCATCATTCAAAGCAAAGATGTATTTTACCGCTTCAAAGAGGTGGGCAATCAGGATTGGTGAATTGAAGTCATCAGTTAAAGCGTCATATGCTTTATTTTTCCATTCCTGCAGATTGAAACCGGATTGTTTTGTATCATCCGGAGTAATAGAATTCAATACTTTCACTGCTTCCATTAATCTGATGAATCCTTTTTCACTCGCTATCATGGCATCGTTTGAAATATCCAGAACACTTCTGTAGTGTGCCTGCAGGAAGCAGAAACGTACTATTGAGGGATGGAATGGTTTTTCAAAGAAGTCATTATCTCCTGTAACCAGCTGCATCGGAAGGATATAGTTTCCTGTAGATTTGCTCATACGCTGAGAATTCATCGTCAGCATATTGGCATGCATCCAGTAATTCACCGGCGCAGCATCATTGCAAGCTTTTCCTTGTGCAATTTCACATTCGTGGTGAGGAAACTTAAGGTCCATTCCTCCTCCATGGATATCAAATGTTTCACCAAGGTATTTTGTACTCATTGCAGTACATTCAAGGTGCCATCCCGGGAAACCTTCTCCCCAAGGGGAATTCCATCTCATAATATGAGCTGGAGATGCTTTTTTCCATAAGGCAAAATCCTGTGGATTTTTCTTTTCTCCTTGTCCGTCCAGGTCTCTGGTATTGGCAAAAAGTTCTTCTATATTACGTTTTGAAAGTTCACCATAGTTCAGGCCTCTTTTGTTGTATTCTAATACATCGAAGTATACTGAACCGTTACTTTCGTAAGCAAAGCCTCTTTCAATCAGTTTTTGAGTCAATTCGATCTGTTCTACAATATGTCCGGTAGCTGTAGGTTCGATATTCGGGGGTAACAGATTGAACATATCCAATACCTTGTGGAAATCTACGGTGTATTTCTGTACGATTTCCATAGGCTCCAGTTTCTCAAGTCTGGTCTGTTTAACGAACCTGTCGTTATCTACATTCCCATCATCGGTAAGGTGGCCTGCATCGGTAATATTTCTTACATATCTTACTTTATACCCCAAATGCATCAGGGTACGGTAGATAAAATCGAAGGAAAGGAAAGTTCTTACATTTCCCAAATGCACATTGCTGTACACCGTGGGTCCGCAGACATACATTCCGACATTTCCTTCCAAGATAGGTTTGAATATTTCTTTTTCCGCTGTAAGGGAGTTATATATTTTTAATTGCATTTATTTTAAGTTAAAGATTTAATAATTCTAAAGATTCAAAATTGAGTTAAAATACTTTTGTCACAACAAATAATTGTCGTGATAAAAATTTTATCTGAAACTTTTTTAAATTTTATCATAATTAAACCGCTTTTAAATGATGCTGCAGATGGTCTACATAATCATTGATAATAAACTCTAGCGTAAAAACCTGAGGTGTTGTTTTGGTAGTATCACAGGTTCTTTGTAATGCTTCATCCGGAATATTTTCAACTACATGAACAATCTGATAGTTCAAAGATTTCCACAGATCGATAAGGTCTGTAGTAGGAACATTCTGATAGTTCTGAGCTTTCACCCAAAAGTTTTGATCATAAACAATATTCTCGTTCTCTTTGTATTGGGTAACAACAAATCTACGGATATTTGTTAAAGCACTGTCACAAAGATGGCCAATAATTTCTTTTTTGGACCATTTTTCCGGTGTACTCTTGTGATTCCATTCTTCTTCAGATATATTTTGAAATCTCTGAAGTTCAGTATCAATAATATTTTTGAGAATCTGGTAGTTCATTTTTATCAATCTAGTTTTGCGTGACTTCCTACGTAATGTAAGAATTCTTGTCTTGTAATAGGGTTGGTTCTGAAAATACCACTTAGTTCTGCTGTAATTGTAGAACTTGCAGTATCTTTTATTCCTCTGCAATTAACACAGAGGTGTTTTGCATCAATGATACAGGCTACATCTTTTGTTCCTAAAGCTTCTTTCAAAGCGTCTACAATCTGCATGGTAAGCCTTTCCTGAACCTGAGGTCTTTTTGCATAGTAATCAACAATCCTGTTAATTTTTGAAAGACCAATTACTTCCCCATTGGAAATATAAGCAACATGAGCTCTTCCTATGATGGGTAAAAAGTGGTGCTCGCAGAAAGAATATACGGTGATATCTTTTTCCACCAACATCTGGCGGTATTTGTATTTATTGGAGAAAGTGGAGATCCCTGGTTTGTTTTCAGGAAGAAGTCCTCCGAAAATCTCATTCACATACATTTTGGCTACACGTCTTGGGGAATCTTTCAAAGAATCATCCGTCATATCCAATCCCAGCGTTTCCATAATCTCGCCAAAAAGCTCAGTAATTTTTTCAATTTTTTCCTGTGGCGATTTATCAAAAGCATCTTCCCTTATAGGCGTATGTTCTTTTCCTGTGAAAATATCATCGTCGTTATCAGTAAAATCAACCATTTTTATTTAATTTGCAGCAAAAATACGGATAATATCTGTTCATCTCTATTCAATGAGGATGAAAAACATTATCTTTTATAACTAGTTCTGATTAAAAAGCCTATGATTATTGTCGAAGAAGTACAAAACCACCTCCATAAAAGGGAATTTCTGGAATTCCCGGCCCGCCTTTACCGGGATGACAAAAATTATATCCGGCCTTTAGATAAGTATATTGAGGAAATTTTTGATCCTGAAAAGAATAAATTCTTTAAAAATGGAGAATGCAAAAGGTTTCTGTTTAAAAGGGATAATAAAACAGTTGGTAAAGTGGCTGTTTTTATCAATAGCTGTTATGAGCAAAAGCAACCTACCGGAGGAATTGGTTTTTTCGACTGCATCAATGATCAGGTAACAGCGAATTTCATTTTTGACCATTGCAAAAGCTGGCTTCAGGAAAAAGGAATGGAAGCAATGGACGGCCCTATTAATTTTGGAGAAAGAGATAAATTCTGGGGACTTTTAATTGAAGGATTTATTGAACCTTTGTTTGGGATGAACTACAATTTCCCTTATTATAAAGATCTTTTTGAAAATTACGGATTTAAGATTTATTTTGAACAGCTTTGTTTTACCAGACCGGTTTTTGCAGAAGTTTCACGGATTTTTAAAATTGCTCATGAAAAGAACAGAAGGAATCCTGCAATTTCTGCACAACCTATGAAAAAAAATAATCTGCCAAAGTTTGCAAAGGATTTTACAGAAATTTATAATAGAGCATGGGCGTCTCATGGGGAAGGAAAACATCTGGAAGAAGTAAAGGTTCTGAAAATGTTCAATACGATGACACCTATTATCAATGAGCATATTTCCTGGTTTGTCTATGAAAACGAGAAACCTATTGCGATGTGGATCAATATTCCGGACCTCAACCAGTGGTTTAAATATCTGAATGGAAAATTCGGAATTTTGGAAAAACTCAAATTTCTGTTTTTAAAGAGGTTTAAGAAAAATGAGAAAATGGTGGGACTTGTTTTTGGCATCGTTCCTGAATGGCAGAAGAAAGGGATTGACGGATATATGATCTGGGAAGGAACCCAACATTTGAGAAAACATACTGACTTTACGATTACAGAATTACAGTGGATCGGTGATTTTAATCCTAAAATGATCAAGATTGCAGAAACTCTTGATACAACAGTTACCCGAAAGCTGGCAACTTACCGGTATTTGTTTGACAGAAGTAAGGAGTTTGAGAGACATCCTATTCTTTGAGTAAGGAAGATGGAAGTTTTTTTCTGGATGATTTAGGATATTTGCCACAAAGTTTTTATTTGCTTGTATTACATTTCTGCGGAAATTATGATTAAAATAAAAACCCTGCTTAAAAAAGCAGGGTTCCTTCATTTTTGGTACTTTTATTAGAATAGCTCACCAGCTACTTTTTTAATATTATCACTTTTTCCCATTGAATAGAAGTGCAGAACAGGAACTCCGAAGTCCAATAGTTCTTTGCATTGGGTAATGGCCCACTCTATTCCGATCTGTTTTACTGCTTCATTATTTTTTGCATTTTCCACTTCATTAATCAGTTCTTCAGGCAGATCTATTTTGAATACCTGTGGCAGAATTTTCAAGTGCTTTTTTGTTGCGATAGGTTTGATTCCCGGAATAATTGGAACCGTTATTCCCATTTCTCTTGCTTTCTGAACGAATTCCATATACTTTTTATTGTCAAAGAACATTTGGGTAACGATATAATCTGCTCCGGCATCTACTTTTTGTTTCAGCCATTTCAGGTCATAATTCATAGAAGGGGCTTCCATATGTTTTTCCGGATATCCGGCAACACCGATGCAGAATTTATTCAACTCATCACTGACCTGTTCTTCGTTATGAAGATATTTTCCTCTTCCGATATCATTAATCTGATTGACAAGATCCATCGCACTTGCATGGCCTCCCTGGGTAGGCTCAAAATACTGATGTCCTTTCATCGCATCACCTCTTAAAGCCATTACATTGTCTATCCCAAGATACATACAGTCTACCAACAGATATTCTGTTTCTTCTTTTGTGAATCCTCCGCAAAGAAGATGTGGAACCGTATCTACATTGTATTTATGCTGAATAGCCGCACAAATTCCTAAGGTTCCCGGGCGCATTCTTGTAATACGGCGCTCCATAAGGCCATTTCCTTTGTCGATGTATATATACTCTTCCCTGGATGTCGTAACGTCAATGAAAGGTGGCTTGAATTCCATTAACGGATCTATATTCGTGTACAGATCTTCAATCCCGATTCCTTTCTGTGGCGGAACAACTTCTAAAGAGAATAAAGTTTTTCCATTTGCATTTTTAATATGTTCTGTTATCTTCATGTCAATGTTAATCTGCTAAGTTGGGTGACAACCATTTTTTTGCTTCCTGGATGCTACAGCCTCTTCTTGCTGCATAATCTTCAAGCTGGTCTTCTGTAATTTTTCCTAATCCGAAATATTTGGCATGCGGGCTTCCGAAATAATATCCGGAAACAGATGCCGTTGGGAACATCGCAAGACTTTCTGTAAGGAAAACACCTGTATTTTCTTCTACTTTTAACAGTTCCCATATTGTTTTCTTTTCCAGGTGGTCCGGACAAGCCGGATATCCCGGCGCCGGGCGGATTCCTTTATATTTTTCGGCAATAAGCTCTTCATTGCTTAAATTTTCCTGATTAGCATATCCCCAGTATTCTGTTCTGACTTTTTTATGCAGGAATTCAGCATAGGCTTCTGCAAAACGGTCAGCTAAAGCTTTTACCATAATGGAATTGTAATCATCATTTGCTTTTTCATATTCAGCGGACAGTTCATCGGTTCCAAAACCTGTTGTTACACAGAATGCTCCCACGTAATCAGTTTTTCCCGAGCTTTGAGGAGCGATAAAATCACTTAATGCCAGATAGTCTTTTCCTTTTGATCTTTGAGCCTGCTGTCTTAAGGTTAAAAATTTCGCCTGTTCATTATTGTTTTCGTCAAAATCAAAATATCATCAGAATCATTGGAATTGGCTTTAAAGATTCCGAAGATGGCTTTTGCGGTTAACAGTTTTTCATCCAGAATTCTTTTCAGAATCACCTGAGCATCCTTAAATAATTCTTTGGCCTGAACACCCACAACCTCATCTTCCAGAATATTCGGGTATTTCCCGTGCAGATCCCAGCTTCTGAAAAACGGAGACCAGTCGATAAAAGGAACCAGTTCATTCAGATCCTGATTTTCGATTATTTGTATTCCTAAATTATTCGGAGTGAAAATTTCTTCGTTTTCCCAATCAATTTTAAAACGGTTTTCTCTTGCCTCTCCGATCGAAACATAATCTTTATCCACCTGTCTGTTCAGGAACTTCTCTCTGAATTCAGAGTAGTCATTCTTTAAAGCCGAAACATATTCTTTATTTCTGTCTCCTAGCAATGCGCTTACCACATTTACAGCTCTTGAAGCATCATTTACGTGAACAACAGCATTTTTATATTTCAAATCGATTTTCACGGCCGTATGTGCCTTTGACGTTGTAGCACCGCCAATCAATAAAGGAAAATCTAAATTCTGTCTTTCCAATTCTGATGCGATATACACCATTTCATCCAGACTTGGGGTAATCAGCCCACTTAATCCTATAACGTCTACTTTTTCTTCAATGGCAGTCTGGATAATCTTTTCCGCAGGCACCATTACTCCAAGGTCGACAATTTCATAGTTGTTGCAACCCAAAACAACGCTCACAATATTTTTACCGATATCATGAACGTCTCCTTTTACTGTTGCCATTAATATTTTTCCGTTGGCTGGTTTTGTTCCGTCTTTTTCTGCTTCAATAAAAGGCTGTAAATAAGCCACCGCTTTTTTCATTACTCTTGCTGACTTTACCACCTGTGGAAGAAACATTTTTCCGCTTCCGAATAAATCTCCTACCACTCCCATTCCTGTCATCAGATTCACTTCAATAACGTGAAGGGGTCTTTCTGCCAATAGCCTTGCTTCTTCAACATCTTCTTCAATAAAACGATCGATTCCTTTTACCAAGGCATGAGTAATTCTTTCCTGCAACGGATTATTTCTCCACTCTAAGTCTTCAGTCTTTTCTTTTTTTACGGATTTATGCTTTTCGGAATAATCAAGAAGCCTTTCTGTTGCATCATCTCTTCTATCCAGGATTACATCTTCTACCAGCTCCAGCAATTCTTTATTGATTTCATCATAAACTTCCAGCATGGCCGGGTTTACAATACCTATATTCATTCCTGCCTGAATGGCGTGATAAAGAAATACAGAGTGCATTGCTTCTCTTACGGTATCATTTCCGCGGAAGGAGAAGGAAACATTACTCACTCCCCCACTTACAGAGGCATAAGGAAGGTTTTGTCTTACCCATCGCGTGGCTTCAATAAAGTCGATAGCATTTCTCCTGTGCTCTTCCATTCCTGTTGCTACAGGGAAGATATTCAAGTCAAAAATGATATCTTCAGCAGGAAAACCAATCTGATTTACCAGAATGTCATAGGATCTTTTTGAGATTTCAATTCTTCGCTCAAGGTTGTCCGCTTGTCCTACCTCATCAAATGCCATTACAATGACTGCCGCTCCGTATCTTTTAATTGCTTTTGCATGTTTGATAAATTCTTCCTCTCCTTCCTTTAAACTGATAGAATTTACTACGCACTTTCCCTGAGCTACCTGAAGGCCTGCTTCAAGAATTTCCCATTTGGAGGAATCTACCATAATCGGGATTCTTGCGATATCCGGTTCAGAGGCAATTAAGTTCAGGAATTTAATCATGGAAGCTTTTCCATCAATCAATCCATCATCAAAGTTCACGTCCAGGATCTGGGCGCCTCCTTCTACCTGATGGCGGGCAATATCTAATGCTTCGGAGAATTTCTCCTCTTTGATGAGTCTTAAAAACTTTTTGGATCCGGCAACGTTCGTCCTTTCACCAACATTGATGAAATTACTCTCCGGTGTTATGATAAGAGGCTCAAGGCCTGATAATCTTAAATACTTCATTTTATTCTTCTAAAATATAGTAGGCATTATTGGCATTCTGCCTCAATAAATCCCTATGCTTACTTAAAGCTGTAATCAGCGGAAATCTTTTATACGCTAAATTGTGCTCTTTAGCAAATTCCTCAATTTCCTCAGTAATTTCGTTATAATACATATAACTGTAGTTTGGAAACAGATGATGGGCCACATGAAAATTAAAGTTTCCCAATACATTTCTTACAAACCAGTTATTTTCTTTTAAATCATTGGTCACCTCCAATTGGTGACGAAGCCAGCTGAACGGAAGGCCGTTCTCTTTATTTAACTTCGGAAAGGCATTATCAGGAAGCGGGTGCAAAGGCAACAGTACAAACAATGCAAAAATGCTTGCTGAAATTACCTGTAAAAACCATGCTCCTAAAGCTAATCCTATTGATACTTTAAAGAACACAACAGGAACCACAATCTGATAAAAGAAATAGAACAGCTTATAACTCACCATTTTCACTTTTTCAACAACCGGTATTCTTCCCTGGGTTTTTAAAATCACTCTTTCCTTATCAAAGAAATCCCGAAAGTCTCTTATAAACATCCAATTGAACAAATACAGCGGATATACTAGAAAGAAAAACTTATGCTGATACTTCTGAATCCCTTTCGCCTTGATCCATGGAACGATCAGGAGCAATCCGCTCTGTTCGATATCTGTATCCCATCCATCTACATTTGGGTAAGCATGGTGACTTGCGATATGTCTTTTTTTCCAGATATAGGAATTGGCTCCTATAAAATCAAAAATGTGGAGAACTAAGGCATTCAGTTTTTTACTTTTATAGATGTTGTTATGGGCTGCTTCGTGGATTAAGTTTAAATAAATCAAAACCAGAGAAATGCCCATTAAAACAAAACTCAGAATATAGACCCAATGTTTTTCAGCATTCAAAACAGCCAGAAAATATAAGCCAATATAAACCAGTGGGAGTATTACCGCTTTGATCTGAATATAGATATCCCTGTTTTCAGGAATGGCTTCTACTCTTTTGTTCACTTTCTTTCTTAGCTCATTAAACAATCTGACATCTTCCGAATCTTTTAAGTAAATTGGCTTTTCCATATATTTAACTTTGTGGTTTACTTAAAGTTAACATTTATAATCCAGCCTTCATTCTTGATTTTAATTAAAAAAATCTATCAAATCACACAAATTCCTTCAATTTCCTCGGTGGATAATCTTTCACCAGCTCCGCAATTGCTTTAATATGTTCGGGCGTTGTTCCACAGCATCCTCCGATAATATTGATCAATCCTTTCTCAACATATTCTCTGATCTGTCTTGCCATATCTTTGGGTGTTTCATCATATTTTCCGAAAGCATTCGGTAAGCCGGCATTCGGATATGCTGAAACATAGAATTCTGAATTATGGGCCAGTGTTTCAAGATAAGGAGTAAGCTGATCTGCGCCCAATGCACAGTTAAAACCTACGCTTAGTAAATTCAGGTGTGAGACAGAAATCAAAAAAGCTTCTGCCGTCTGTCCGCTCAATGTTCTTCCTGAAGCATCGGTAATGGTTCCTGAAACCATGATCGGAATTTTAATTCCTCTTTCATCCTGTAATTCATCAATGGCAAACAAAGCTGCTTTTGCATTCAAGGTATCAAAGATGGTTTCTACCAGAAGGATATCTGAACCTCCATCCAGTAATGCTTCACATTGCTGTTTGTATGCTACTCTTAATTCTTCAAAAGTAATAGCTCTGTATCCGGGATCATTAACATCAGGACTTAAACTTGCTGTTCTGTTCGTAGGTCCTATAGATCCTGCCACAAATCTCGGTTTGTCAGGATTTTTTGCTGTGTATTCATCACAGGCTTTTCTGGCAATTTTTGCCGACTCATAGTTCAGTTCATATACCAGATCTTCCATATGATAATCTGCCATCGCAATGGTAGTTCCTGAAAACGTATTGGTCTCAATAATGTCTGCCCCTGCTTCAAGATATTTCTTATGAACTTCCTCAATGGCCTGAGGCTGTGTCAGAGAAAGCAGGTCATTGTTTCCTTTTACTGGATGTTCCCAATCTTTGAAACGCTCTCCACGGTAATCTTCTTCTTCAAACTTATACCTCTGAAGCATCGTTCCCATAGCACCGTCAAGAATTAAAATTCTTTCGGATAGAGCTTTATATAATTGTTCTGAATTTTTCATTTTTATCTATTTTGAGTAAAGCCAGTAATTGTTTGAATTAATCCAACGCCTGCTTAAGGTCCGCAATGATATCCTCTACATTTTCCAACCCTACAGAGCAACGTACTAATCCTGCTGTAATACCTACTTCATTCCTTTCTTCATCTGATAATTTGGAATGCGTTGTAGAAGCCGGATGCGTAACGATCGTTCTTGTATCACCTAAATTGGCAGACAGTGAACACATTTGTATCTTATCTAAAAAGTTTCTTCCTCCTTCTATTCCACCTTTTATTTCAAAGGCTACGATGTTTCCACCAAGTTTCATTTGTCTTTTGGCTACTTCATAGCTTGGATGGGATTTAAGAAATGGGTATTTTACTAACTCTACATTCGGATGGTTTTCTAAGAACTCTGCTACCTTCAATGCATTCTCGCAGTGTTTTTCTACGCGGATTGCCAATGTTTCTAAACTTTTTGATAATACCCAGGCATTAAAAGGAGACAATGCAGGTCCTGTATTTCTTGCAAAAAGATAGATTTCTCTGATCAGATCTTCTTTTCCTACGGCTATTCCTCCTAGTACTCTTCCCTGTCCGTCAATCAGCTTTGTTGCTGAATGTACAACAATATCTGCACCATATCTGATGGGCTGCTGAAGATAAGGTGTTGCAAAACAGTTATCTACAATAAATATAAGATTATGCTTTTTGGCGATCTGACCGAAAAACTCAAGATCCAGGATTTCAATTGCCGGATTGGTAGGAGTTTCAAGGTATAAGATCTTTGTATTAGGTTTGATATATTGTTCAACATTCACTGCATCTTCTGCTTTGAAATAAGAGGTTTCAATATTCCATTTCGGGAAATATTTGGTAAACAAAGTATGTGTAGACCCGAAAACCGACTGGCAGCTTACGATATGATCCCCAGCATTTAACAAAGCTGCAAATGTAGAATAGATGGCTGCCATTCCTGTCGCAAATGCATATCCTGCTTCTGCACCTTCCATTTTAGCAATCTTATCTGTAAATTCTGTTACATTAGGATTGGAAAAACGGCTGTATAAATTTTTAGGTTTTTCTTCTGCAAAGCTTGCTCTCATATCTTCCGCATCCTGAAATATAAAGCTGGAGGTTAGATATAATGGCGTAGAATGTTCATCAAACTGGGTTCTTTCAGTCTGGGTTCTTATTGCTGATGTTTCAAAATTTTCCATATAGTTTTAATTTGTCAATTTAACAGTGTATCAATGTAACAGTTTACCAATAAGGTTCTTCGCTATGTTCAGAATAGCAATTGCAGTAATTGTTACACTGCTAGATTGGTAGATTGTTACATTATTATTTAGTTTCACTTACTCTTAAAATATCTCCAAATACCCCTCTGGCTGTTACCTGTGCTCCGGCTCCGGCTCCCATAATAACGATCGGATTTTCTCCGTAACTTTCTGTATAGATTTCAAAAATTGAATCTGAACCTTTCAGCTGCCCTAATGCAGAAGTTGCAGGTACAGAAATCAGTTTTACATCCAGTTCACCTTTATCTTTCTGTAAATCGCCATGTAAATCGCCTACATATCTCAGCACATGTCCAGGCTCCTGGTTTTCTTTTATTTTCTGATATTCTTCATCCAGCTCTTCAAGTCTGGAAAGGAATTCTGATTTTGAAACCTCAAGTAAGCTTTCCGGAACAAGATTCTGAATACTGATATCTTCGAATTCATTGATCAGATCCAATTCTCTGGCGAGGATCAGTAATTTTCTTGCCACATCATTTCCTGACAGATCTTCTCTCGGATCCGGTTCTGTATATCCTTTTTCCAGAGCTTCATTGATGATGGTTGAAAATTTATCGTCCCTCAAAGAAAAATTGTTGAAAACATAGCTTAATGTTCCGGAGAATACTCCTTTGATTCTGGTGATGTTCTCTCCTGAAAGGTGCAATAATTTGATGGTGTCAATTAACGGTAATCCAGCGCCAACATTGGTTTCATACAGATAACGTCTGTTATTTTTGTTCAACGTATATCTTAGTTTTCTGTACTCTTCTATTGGAAGGGTATTGAAAATTTTATTGGAAGAAACGAGATCAAATCCGTTTTCTGCCAGGGCATGATAGTTTTTAACAAAATCCTTGCTTGCCGTGTTATCCACAACAATCAGATTTTCCAGTTGATTTTCGTTGGAAAAGTTGATCAGTTCTTCAACATTTGACGGTCTCTCTGCTGTTAAAACCTCATCTCCCCAATTGGCATCAAACCCTTTTTTATTGAAGGCAATTTTCTTTGAGTTGGCTACAGCAACTACTTTAAGGTCTATTTTTTTACGTTTTTTAATTTCTTGTGCAGATTCAAGTACCTGCTCTATCAGGGTTTTTCCTACGTTTCCGTGACCAATGATTGCCAGATGAACTGTCTTTGGTTTTTTAAAAATTTCAGATTCTATGATATTTCTTGTTTTCTCATCCTGCGAAGAGGTCACTACGATATTGACTCTGTTTTCTCCTGCCACCTGATTTAAAAGTAACGGGAAAACATTATTTCTTGCCAGCTCAGCAAAGACTTTATTGAAATCTTCTGCTACAAAGCCAATCACGGAAACATTATTGATACTATAGATCTGGGAAACTTTTCCTGACTTTCTTTCCGCCTCAAATTCATCGATAAGACAAGCGACTGCTTTCTCTGCATCGTTTTCATGAACCAAAATGGAAATTCCGTTTTCTACCGCTTGTTGAGAGATTACTCCTACACTGATACGCGCTAAGGTAAGCGCTTTAAAAATTCGTCCGTCAATCCCGATTTCTCCTAAGAAATCTTCTCCTTCAAATTTGACGATTGATCTGTTCTTCAAAAATTTTATTTCGTTAGCATTTTTCATTTTTCCTGTAAAATGTTTTTTATGATATTATTTAATTGTTGATATTCCATTAGGAAGGCATCATGCCCGTGTATAGATTGGATCTCGTGATAAGAAACATCCTTATTTTTCTCTTTTAAGTTTTCAAAACACATCCGGATTTCAGAAGCCGGGAAAAATAAGTCTGAATCTACGGAGATCATGCGCATTCGTGCCTGTATATTCTCCAGTACTGTTTCATCAGCATTTATATTCATCAGGAGATGATTCATCAATTTATAAGCTTTTAAACTAAACCTTTCGTTTAGAGCATTACCATGATAAATCAGCCAGTCTTCTGATTCCAGGCGTTGTTTTTTCCTGGTTATATTGGTTTTGAAATCTGTCATTGAGCGACTGTGGAGTTCTATAACACAACATGGCATGAATTCTCGCTTTTGTAATGGTTCTTCTTTATCATTTAACAAGAATTTCTGAACCAGACATTGCGCATGAAGCCAATCGTGTGTTCTGTAATCGCAGGCAATGGGAATAAATATCTCTGCAAGATCCGGCTGCTGGGCAAGCATTTCCCAGGCAATTCCTCCTCCCAGAGAGCCTCCGATAATGGCATATAGTTTTTTGATCTGCAAAGTTTCAAGCCCTTTCAGGAATATCGCAGCGATATCTGAAGGGGTAAAGTCTTCATAGTCTTCAATTAAAAAATTGTCATAACCGTTTCCGGGTATGTTGAAACACAGAACTGTGTATTGATCGGTATCAACAATCTGATTTTCTCCTACCAGCTGCTTCCACCAGCCTTTATCTCCGGATACATTCGAGTTTCCGGTAAGAGCGTGATTGATTAAAATGACAGGTGCTGTAAACAGATCTTTCCCAAAAAGCTGATAGCTTAGCGGGATATGGTATTCCTTTTGGGAATTTGTTTGATACGTAAGATTAATATAGTTTAGTTCTGTTTTCAATTCTATTATATTTAAATACAATTGAAAATGCCACAGGAAATGGCTGAAAAGAACTTCAGTAAGTTATCTGTCCAAAATTATTTTGGTAGAACGTAGCACCTTCTTTACTTGCGCAAAGGGTTGCTAAGGTTTCACAGGGTCTAATCCCTCAACCTTTCTTGATAACATTTTCAATATTTGAATGAACGAATGGTGCAAAGGTAGTTCTTTTCTTTTAAATTCAAAAAAAAATTATTTTAATATTTAAAAGAGCCCTTAAATACAGGCGTTTCAAGGTCATATTAATAATTATTCAGATGAAAAAAATTGGAATTACTTTGCAAAAAAACTAACTTCGTGTGGAAAAATGTTGACATATGACCGCCGAAAAAGAAAGATTACAAGATACCAAATGGAAAAACTGGGGACCTTATGTAAGCAACCGGCAGTGGGGAAATGTACGCGAAGATTATAGCCCGAACGGGAATGCCTGGAATTTTACCAATCATAATAATGCAGAAAGCTATGCTTACCGCTGGGGCGAAGAAGGTATTGCCGGAATTTCTGATGTAAAGCAGCTTTTATGTTTTGCTTTTTCATTCTGGAACAAAAAAGATAAAATGGTAAAAGAAAGGTTCTTCGGATTGAGCAATCCTCAGGGAAATCATGGAGAAGATATCAAAGAAATCTTTTATTATCTGGATAATACACCTACTCATAGCTATATGAAGATGGTATATAAATATCCGATCAATGAGTTTCCGTATGATGATATTCTTAGTGAGAATGGAAAACGCAGCAAAAAGGAACCTGAATATGAGCTTTTCGATACCGGGATTTTTGATAACGATGAGTATTTCGATATTTTCATTGAATACTGTAAGGCAGATCATAATGATATTCTGGCCAGAGTGACAGTCTGCAACCGAAGCCAGCATGAAGCTCCTATCGTGGTGGCTCCTACTGCATGGTTCAGAAACAACTGGAAATGGGGATATAATACCTACAAGGCAGAGCTGAGTGCTTCTCAGGATGGAAGTATTACCATTGGCCACGACAGTATTTCAATTAAAAAACTGTATTCCAGAAATACAAATGCACAAAGTGTATTCTGTGAAAACGAAACAAATACTCCAAAACTTTACGGTACTCCTAAAACAGAGAATACTTATTTTAAAGACGGAATCAATGATTTTATAATTCACGGCCGAGATACTGTAAATCCTGAAAAAAGAGGAACCAAAGCTTCTTTTCTTATAGATGAAGTTATAGCAGCAGGTGAATCAAAAGTTTTTGAATTCAGATTATGTCCTGAAGAAAACGATGAACCTTTTGAAAAATTTGATGAAATTTTCAATACCCGAAAGGCCGAAGCTGAAGAGTTTTATCAGGAAATTCAGAGTGATACCGTGAATGAAGATGAAAGAAATGTGCAGCGACAGGCATTTGCCGGACTTCTCTGGAACAAACAGTTCTATCATTATAATATCGGGAAATGGCTGAAAGGTGATCCGAACTTTGAAGCGCCAAGAAACTTCAGTGAATATGTAAGAAATACGGAATGGAATCATCTTCATAATAAAGATATTATTTCTATGCCCGACAAATGGGAATATCCGTGGTATGCCACATGGGATCTTGCATTTCACTGCGTTCCATTTTCCATCATCGATGCAGAGTTTGCGAAAGGACAGCTGTTATTACTTACGAAAGAATGGTATATGCACCCTAACGGCCAGCTTCCCGCTTATGAATGGAATATGAGTGACGTGAATCCACCCGTGCATGCATGGTCATGCTTCCGTGTTTTTAAGATAGATGAAAAGAACAACGGAAAACCGGATTTATTATTCTTAGAAAAAGTTTTCCAGAAACTGCTGCTTAATTTTACATGGTGGGTGAACCGAAAGGATAAAAACGGTAAAAATATTTTTGGCGGAGGTTTCCTTGGTCTCGATAATATTGGAGCTTTTGACCGAAATATGGTTTTGAAGGACGGCCAGCATCTTGAACAGGCAGACGGAACCAGCTGGATGGCCATGTATGCATTGAATATGATGCGTATTGCGATGGAACTTGCCCAGTATTACCAGGTGTATGAAGATATGGCGATCAAGTTCTTTGAACATTATCTTTACATCGCTGAAGCTATGGAAAATCTGGGTGAAGGAACGAAAGGTCTGTGGAATGAGGAAGACGGATTCTTTTATGATGTATTGCAGCTTGGAAACGGAGACAGCGTTTCTTTGAGGTTAAGAAGTATTGTTGGTTTGATTCCAATGTTTGCCGTTGAGATTGTAGACCACCGCTTACTGGAAAAGATGCCGAATTTCAGAAGCAGAATGGAATGGATCTTAAAAAATAAGCCGGAGCTTACCAAGCTTGTTTCTCATTGGGATGAGGAAGGACATGGAAGAAAACATCTGATGAGCATCCTCCGCAAGAACAGACTGACCAAAGTTCTGACCAGAATGCTTGACGAAAAAGAATTTTTAAGTACTTACGGAATCCGTGCCATGTCTAAGGTATACGAAGAAAATCCGTTTGTATTTTCTGTGCATGGAACGGAAAACATGGTCTATTATACTCCGGCAGAAAGTGACAGCCGTATGTTCGGCGGAAACAGCAACTGGCGTGGCCCCATCTGGTTTCCTATCAACTTCCTGATTGTTGAAAGTCTGCAGCGATTCCATTATTATTATGGAAACAGTCTGAAAGTAGAGTTCCCGACAGGTAGCGGAGATAAGAGAAACCTTGATGAAGTAGCTCAAAACATCAGCAAAAGACTTTGTTCTATATTTTTAAAGGATAAAAATGGAAAAAGAGCGTTCAATGGAGATAATCCAAAATTCAATTACGATGAACATTTCAGAGATTATATTACATTTTTTGAATATTTCCATGGAGATAACGGCCGGGGCGTTGGAGCTTCCCACCAAACCGGTTGGACTGCTACTGTAGCCAAACTGATAAAGCCAAGACTCACCTTTTAGATGAGTAATGAGTAATAAAAAGGCCGGATGAATCATCCGGCTTTCTATATTTTTAAGTAAGAGATTAAATTTTTTCTCCGTTCACATAGACTTCGTATCCGATTTCTACATTCGGTTCCAGAGTTTTTGACACTGAACAATATTTTTCAAAAGAAAGTTCTGCAGCCTTTAGTGCTTTTTTAGGATCAATTTCTCCTTCCAAAAGAAATTTAACATTAATTGATTTAAAAGGTTTTGCATCTTCTACCTGTACTCTTTCTCCTTCTACCTCTGCCTGAAAACTTTTGATCTCCTGACGCTGCTTCTTTAAAATGGAAACTACATCAATTCCGCTACATCCCGCTACTGCCATCAGTACACTTTCCATTGGAGAAACTCCTTTTGCTCCCGGCTGGGAAGTATTATCCAAAAGAATAGAATTTCCCTGAGCATTGGTACATTCAAATAAAAAATCGTCGTTTATTCTGTTAAGTGTAATTTTCATTATGTATTGCTTATTGCTTCTGCAAAGTTATAAAATTCCTCTCGCTTTTATCTCCAGATATTTATTGATAACATCGATATTCAAATTTTCCGGAAGGGTATAAACGGTATAAATTCCGTATTTACGGAGTTCCTGGATAATCAGTTTCTTTTCAAACTCAAATTTTTCAGCAATGATTTCGTCATAGATTTCCTGCATATTTTCAGGATTTTTGTTGATCAGTGTCTGCAATTCTGAATTTTTGAAGAATACAACGACCAGTAAATGGTTTTTAGCAATTCCGCGAAGATATTTCAATTGGCGGTTCAATCCATCCAATGTCTCAAAATTGGTAAAAAGCAGAATCAAGCTTCTTTGATTGATAGAATATTTTACATCCTGATACAAACGGTTAAAATCACTTTCAAAGAAATCTGTTTTGATATTATAAAGGGCTTCGGAGATTTTCTTCAGTTGGCCGGACTTATTATCGGCAGCAATTTTATTTTCAGCTTTCTTGGAAAAGGTCATCATTCCGGCTCTGTCTCCCTTTCTCAAAATAATATGAGACAACGCCATTGTTGCATTAATAGAATAATCCAGCAGACTTAATCCGTTGAAAGGCATTTTCATGGTTCTTCCTTTATCAATCAGCATAAAAATACGCTGTGACTTCTCATCCTGAAACTGGTTGACCATAAGACGGTTTGTTTTCGAAGTGGCTTTCCAGTTGATCGTCCTGATATCGTCTCCGGCAACATATTCTTTGATCTGCTCAAATTCCATGGTATGTCCCAGCTTTCTGACTTTCTTGATTCCGCCTAATAAAAATTCACTCTGAATAGCCATCAGTTCATATTTTCTGAGATGGATAAAAGACGGATAAGAAGGCAGCATAGCATCTTTCTGGAAAATAAATCTTTTTGAAATGAAGCCCAATGGTGATGATCCATAGACATTCAGACCTCCGAAATGATATTCACCCCTTTCTTTAGGTTCTAAAGAATATTGAAAAAAGGTATTTGCTCCCGAAGCGATCTGTTTTTTGATCAGGAAATCTCTTTTCTGAAACTGGAACGGTATTTCATCAATAATCTTAGTGGATATGGTAAAGCTATAATTATTTTTGATGTCAATTTTTACAAAATTCTCATCTCCGTTGGACAGTTTTTCAGGCAAAATTCTTTGCACCTGTAAGGCGTTCTTTTGATTAAAAAGCAGCAGAAAATCTACCATTGCTGCCAGAAAACAAATCAACAGTGTAATATGGGCAACCCACATCAACACCTGAAAGAAAAATGCCAGAACATACAGTATCCCCACTCCAACGAGCGTAAAAAAGAAACGGGTATTGATGTATAAGTTTTTCATTGGTTAGGTTGCAGGTTGCAGATGAAAGGTTTTAGATGGTCGTTTATTAGCTTTTTTATATTCATTATTATTGTAGGGAATTAATGAGTCCATTCAACATTTTAGATATTTCTATAATCTTCTGGTTTAGTTTGAAATAATCATCTTCATTTAAAAAACCGAGATTTTTTGAAATTATCAATTGTGTTTCTACTTCTGCACAACTGCCTCTTGATATTTTTAAAAATTGCAGATAATCAGGTTTACTTCTTCTTGAGTTCCCTTCTGCAATATTGGAGGGTATAGAAATGGCGGCTCGTCTGATTTGTGATATTAATCCATACATTTCGGTTTTGGGAAATACTTCAGTAATCCTATAAATTTCAGTAACAAAGTCAATCGATTTCTGCCAAACTAAAAGCGCTTTAAAATTTGCCATATATGATAATTTTGTAACTATTAAACATTCACCGCTATCACCTCCTACCTGCCAACTATTATCTACCTAGGTATTTCTATTCCTTCTAAAATCTGACGGATAATTTCATCTGCTGTAAGGCCTTCCATTTCTCTTTCGGGAGATACAATTACTCTGTGTCTCAGAACTGCGTAACAAGACTCTTTGATATCTTCAGGAGTTACAAAATCTCTTCCTCTGATGGCTGCAAATGCTTTTGAAGCTGTAAGAAGCGCCAATGAAGCTCTAGGAGAAGCACCAAGATATAAAAACTGGTTTTCTCTGGTGTTAATGATAATTTTAGCAATATATTCCATCAACTGGGCTTCCACAATGATTTCTTTTACCAGATGCTGATAATTTTTTAATTGTTCAGCGGTGATAACACGGTGTATGCCTTCTGTTTTATCTTCTTTTTTACTTTCGTGCTGATTTTTAATAATGGCGATTTCCTGCTCAAGATTAGGGTAACCTACATTAATTTTGAACAGAAAACGGTCCAGCTGAGCTTCCGGAAGACGGTATGTTCCTTCATGCTCAATGGGGTTCTGTGTTGCTATCACCAGAAAAGGTTCTTCCATTGTATAGCGTGTGCCATCCATTGTGATCTGTCTTTCTTCCATTACCTCAAATAATGCTGACTGGGTTTTTGCCGGCGATCTGTTGATTTCATCAATCAGGATAAAGTTAGAAAAAACAGGTCCTTTTTTAAATTCAAACTCTGAATTTTTTACATTAAATACAGATGTTCCCAGGATATCAGAAGGCATCAGGTCCGGCGTAAACTGGATTCTGCTGAAGCCAACATCGATGGTCTTAGCCAATAATTTTGCTGTAATTGTCTTGGCTACTCCCGGAACACCTTCAATCAGAACGTGTCCGTTTGAAAGTAAAGCAGCCAAAAGATGTTCAATCATCTTCTCCTGTCCTACAATTACTTTTCCGATCTCAGATTTTACTTTCTCTAAGCTTGCGCGAAGCTCTATCATATCAATTCTCGACTGGAACTGCTCTTCCTGTTTATTAAGGTCTATAGAGCCTTGGTTTTCTATATTGGGGTTATCAAAGTTTTCCATAATAAATTTTTATTTACCAATCTAGCAATGTATCAATATAACAATTATTGGGAAACTGCTATCTCGTCATATTATTATTTTGTTATATTATCTAAGTATTTCATCAAGAAGCTTATTAATTCTTGTAAGATCTTCCTTCATTACGCTGGCATAGGGATCCTGAGCTTTTTTAATAAGCATTATCGCCTCATTGATCATCTCCATGGTTTTCCCGGTCTTCAGTTGTAATTTTTTAGCAAATTCCTCATCCAGATGCTGAGTATCAATCAGCAGATCCATTCTTACTTTATTCAGAAAATACTGGGCTTTTTTTGCCATCATATCATGAAAATCACCTTCCTGAAGATAAAGATTTCCAATACTTTTTACAAAATCCAGGGAAGTATTTCTTAATGGCTCCGTTACAGGTACTATTCTCTGTTTTCTTTTGGCATTAAAGAAAATAAAAAGAACAAGCCCTCCTAAAAACACCCACCATGCATATTTTAAAGCCGGATTTGACAATACAAACCGCATAAAGAAACGTGATGTTGAACTTTTATTTGAAACGAACCAAAGCGTTTCTCTATCCGGAAGATAGGAGAATACATCCTGTGCGTATTTTGCATTTCCCGGTTTCAGCAGATAATAATTGGTCAGAAAAAGCGGTTCTGTGTGTGCATAGATATTTCCTTTTCCAAACTTAACTTTAATAAAGTTGGCCTGATCCGTATTCTTTTTCTCCACAGTTTTCCCAAGTACTTCTACTTTAGGTTTGATGAAGGAAAATCCTCTTCCTGACGGAAATTTATCCATCTTAATAAAATCATTCTGAAATTTTTTGTCGGTAAGCTTCAGAACATTCTCTTCTTCAAAAGAGATTTCCGAATCATAATATCCGATACTGTCTGAAACTTCTTTCGGCATTCGGGTTACCATCAGAAAGGCATCTGACCCTTCGGAGACCTGGGTCAGGATTTTTTTCCACGATTCGCCGTCAAGGTTGTTTTCAATAACAATAATATTGTGAACATCTTTTTTATGCTGGCTGTAATATTCATAAGGCGTCTGCTCCACCTTTTTCAGATTGTTCTTAAAAAGATATTTGGCTTCATTATTAAAAACAAACAGTCCGAACGGCGACTTTTCATTGATATCAAAATTCTTCCGCCAGTCTGTCGTTTCTTTTTTGTTAACTTCAAGCAATGCCAGAATAATCATCACAATGATGAAAATTGCAGCATATGTTTTGAAAGTTTTATTCATGGTTACTGTTGTTATGGTTTAAATGCCTGATATTGGTTTTTAAATTTCTGATAGCTTTCTTCTTCAATGTTGAATTCGCCATACCAGACATAATCAAAAATATAAGACAGGTTTGAAAAATCGTTTTTCAGATGAGGAGTTTTTAACTCTGCAGCATAATCTTTATTTGTTTTTTCAGGATTCCAGCTGATCAGTTTTTTGTCACTCAACTTTTTAAGAATAAACAGGAACTGATAACGTATTGCAGAACGGTAATCTCCTGACAGCTCAAATTGGGCAATACTTTCAGGAAAATTGATCTCGTGGATATTCTCATGAAGTTCCTGCACATTGATATCCAGTTTTTTATTCCTTTTACCGAAAATAAAATTCCCGTCCTTTCCCATGATGTATTTAATGATGAAATACAGCAGGAAGCCTACCAGAATAATTGCAAAAAGGCGGATAAGAATGGTAGTGAATTCTGCAGACTTAGTCATAGCTGTTTCACCAAAAATCCCCTGGATAATCTGGTTGATTTTTCTCATCAGCTTTTGAAAGAAAGATTCTCTCGGTTTTGACACCGAATAATCGAACTCATTTCCTTTATATCTTGAAGGAATATTTTCTTTAAAAGTTTTCGGATAAACCTCATTCTCCGATACCGGATTTTTCATCAATACAGAGTCTGCACGCAGCATATTTCTGTAATGCCCGGTTGTATATAATGAATCTACCAGATCATCAGAAGTATCATCCTGAGCATGAACCAGCCCAGAAGAAAAGAAAAGCAGTAAGAAAAAAAGAATTCTATTCATTGATTCCGATAGTGTCTATTTCCGCAAGTTCTACTTTCTGGTGAAGATCTGTTCTGCTGTCATAATAC
Source organism: Chryseobacterium gleum (assembly GCF_900636535.1). Lineage (NCBI taxonomy): Bacteria > Pseudomonadati > Bacteroidota > Flavobacteriia > Flavobacteriales > Weeksellaceae > Chryseobacterium > Chryseobacterium gleum. Next base: position 4,100,819 of record NZ_LR134289.1, on the reverse strand, counting down.
ATCAATCCCGCATTAACATACATCAGATTGGAAAGGAAAAAAGAAAGCAGCATTGAAATTCCATAGAATACAAAAAACAAAATGCCTGCAGTTCCTGTAAAAGGATTCTGTTCAAAGTTTCCATCCGGTGTAGTGGTAAGAAGAGATCCGTAAAAAAACATTATCGGAATGAATGTAAAAATTGACGTGATCATGTAAATAATAATGAACATGACAAATGCAGCTCCCCAGTATTTCCAGTAGGGAGATTTTTCACTGCCATTCGGATAGGAAAACTGCGATCTTAAAGCATAGCTCAAGCTTCCCCAAAAACCTCTGTCCGAATTAAAGTGATCATACATCAGAAATGTAGTGAAATTAAATATTGTGGGATAAAGAAGCAGTATCAAAAAAAATCCGATAATAATAAAAATCAGAATATAAGAAAAGCCTAACACAAATAAAATTGCCGGTGTGACGATAAAGATCATTCCAAGGCATAATTTAGCTATTCTCCCGGCATTGTTTTTAAAATCACTCAGAATTTCATCTGTTTTTATCTTTTCTGCTCCCTGTGCAATTCTTTTTAAATAAAAAACCGGATACAGGTAATTCACGATCATTAAAACCATGAAAAGAAGGAAAGTCAGTAATCCGACCGTAATCAGCATTCCGGAATTTTCTGAAAAATACTGTTCAAAATAATAGGTTTCACCGCCCAGATTAGATCCGAATATCTGGGAAAAAAGCTCTTTATAACCGAAAATCACAACAGTGACCATTAAGATCAAAAGCAAACCATTGATCAGGATGTAGTTTTTAAAGTAATTCTTACCGTATAATTTGAAAAAATTGAAGCTATCACTTATAAAAGTTCCAAAATCTCTTTTTTTATAAAATTGTATCATTGATCAGTTTATTAGTTTTTTTGTAAACAACAGACGGATACACAAAATAGTAGTATCCAATAATTGCCAGTGAGCCAAAAATAATGATAAGGTTCAAAATTAAAGGCATCTTCAATGCGTGTCTGGTGACATATCCTTCTATAATTCCTGCACAGATAGTGAAAGGAACCGTACTCAAAAATATTTTAAATGAATCTTTAAATCCTTTTTTAAAAGAATTAAACCTTGAAAAGGTTCTTGGAAATAAAATAGAGGCTCCCAGAATCAATCCACACATGGCTTCCACCACCATGGCAAAAATTTCAAAAACCCCGTGAAGCCATATTCCCCTGGCGCTGTCTTTCAAAGCTCCATAATCATAGAAAAAGTATTGAAAAGCTCCCAGCATGACACTGTTCGAGAGCAGTGCATATAACGTCCCTACTCCACCCGCAATTCCGTAAATATATAACTTTGCACCTACCTGAATATTATTAAATATAATCCCGATGGTGCTTCCCCATGTACTTCCATTCTGATAAACCCCTACAGCATTATTACTTTTAATATTTTCAATGGTTTCATTCACATATCCTTCGCCCAGAATGATATTGACAAAGTCTTTATCATAAACTGCAGAAAGAACACCAATTAAAGTAAATAATATGAAAAAGAGAAAGGCATACATAAGATATCTCCGGTAATGGTATATCAGCAGCGGAACTTCAGTTTTGAAAAAGTAAACCAGCCTGTTCTCTTCTACCCTTTTGGTTTTATAAATCTTCTGAAAAATCTGTGCAGACAAATGATTCAGGTAAACTGTTGTGTTACTTTTGGGATAATAGGTCTGGGCAAAAGAAAGATCATTGATCAGGTTTATATACAACGAAGACAGGTCATCAGGATTTTTTTTAATTTTCCCTTGAATAACCTGTTCTATTCCCAACCATTTTTCTTTATTTTGTTTAATGAAATAAACTTCTCTCATAATTGTTAAGGCTAAAATAATAAAAAATATGTCTCAAATCGCGATAAATACCTCACAAAATGTAAATATTAATTTTAATATTGCAGGTGTAGGAGAAAGGATGCTCGCCTTCATTATTGATCTTCTGATCAGGATTGCCTATGTAATGATCATTCTGTATCTGTTCTTCAATATTTTCGATCTGGGATATTTATTAGATGGCCTTGATGAGTGGTCTGTAAGAGCTGTATATCTTATTCTTACATTTCCTATCTACATTTATCCTCTTGTACTGGAAAGCCTTATGGAAGGCCAGACTCCCGGCAAAAAGCTCATGAAAATCAAAGTAGTGAAGATTGACGGTTACCAGGCAAGTTTTGCGGATTATATGATTCGCTGGATATTCAGAATTGTTGATGTTTCCTTTGCTGGAGTGGTAGGACTTATCTCTATGATTGTTTCTAAAAACAATCAGCGTTTAGGGGACATTGCTTCCGGAACAGCTGTTATTTCTCTAAAAAACAACATTAATATCTCCCATACCATTTTAGAAAATATCCACGAAGATTACATTCCTTCCTTCCCACAGGTGATTGCCCTGAGTGATAATGATATGAGAATCATCAAAGATAATTACACCAAAGCGTTAAAAGCGGATGACCGCCAGATCATCAGTAAACTGTCTGATAAGATCAAAAGTATTCTGAAGCTGGAAATAGATCCTACAAAAATGACGGAAAGGCAGTTCATCGGTGTAATTATCAAAGATTATAATTATTATACAGGAAAAGATAATTAGGTAGGTCAATGGTCAATTTTGCTTCGCAAGTGAATGGTCAATTTGAAAAGTATTGAGCGAGATTGACAGCAACACTTATTGCTTATTGCTTATTACTTATGCAAAGGTCGGTTCAATTTTTGTATATTAACCATAAAGTTCAGAATCATGAAATTTGAAAACAATAAATCCGGAAACGGCGGAGTTCTTACTTTAAATAATGAAATAAAAGAAGTCGGCAGACTTACCTATACTATTTTCCCTGAAGACCACAAATTGATTATCTCTTTTGTATTGGTACATCCGGAATTTGAAGGCAGGGGAATGGGAAAATTTTTAGTAGAAGAAGCTATCAGATTTGCCAGAGAAAACAATTGGAAAGTATATCCACACTGTTCGTATGCAAGATCTGTGATGATGAGAATGAGTGATGTGGACGATATCTTTTTAAAGAATTAAAACTTCATTGACCAGGATATCTTCAATATCATCCGGATAATCCACTTTAAGATGATGATCAGAAGCTACCCATTCCATAATTTCATTAAGATTTAAAACTTTGGAATTCGGGATGCCCATTTGATCAAGGGCACATGCGTTACATTCCTGTTCATATTGATTATGAATAGGAATTACAAACAATTTTTTGTCCATAAATAATGCTTCTGCAGGAGTCTCAAAACCTGCATTACACAAAATTCCGTCACAGCCTTCAAAATACTTCAGATACTGCATTTCATCAATTGGAAATACCTCCACATTTTTTACTTTAACCTGTACTGTGCTGTATTTTGAAAAGACTTTCCATTCTACAGGAATTTTCCTTAATACTTTAATGATGTTTTCATCCGCAAAACTCGGAAGATAAACAAGATAATATCCCTGTTTATAAGGATTAAGATTTCTTATTTTTCTTCTGATCACAGGCTTTTTGATCTGTGGATGATAATTTTCAAAATGAAACCCTATTTTTCTTTCACTGGGAACATAATATTTTAAAATCATTTCTCCCAGAAAGTCTCTTTTCTTTGGTTTTGGTGTTTCCGGAAAGCTCATGGAAGCCTGATGGCTGAGTTCTATCATGGGAAGTTTTTTCAGCCTGGAAGCCCACCCTGTCAAAGGCTCATAATCATTGATGATTAAATCATACTGTGAAAGTTCCAATTCTCTGATTGTTTTCGCAGCTTCAATAAATTTATTCTCTGTAAACGTTTTCCGATAGGATAAACCGCCTGTTTTATTATATAGTAGGGAAATACCTCTGTACTGGAAATCAATGTCAAAATCAGCTTTTAACTGCGATTGGTGTCCACTGATCAATGTATCAACCGATGCATGCTTTTTGAGGAGAGGAATTATTTCCTGTGCTCTGGCTACATGTCCGTTTCCGGTACCCTGGAATGCATATAAAATCTTCATCTAAGAGAAATTCGTTACGATTTTTAAAAGTGCAGAATTATCCATTTCAGGAATTTCTTCCGCTTCATCATCTTTCAGCAAATGTTTATGCTCGTCATAATAAAAAATCTTCCATTCTTTATCATGATATTCCAAAGCAGAGAGATTTTCAATCCAGTCACCCGAATTCAGATAAGTACATGAACCTTTTTTAGTAACAACCTCCCGGATTTGCGGCTGATGAATATGTCCGCAAACAACATAGTCATAATGATTATCAATAGCCAGTTCAGAAGCTGTGAGTTCAAAATCGCCGATGTATTTTACTGCTTTTTTCACATTGTTCTTGATCTTTTTAGAAAATGAATACTTCTCCTTCCCCATCTTCTCTAAGAACCAATTTACAACATTATTGATAATAATTAATAGATCGTAGCCTTTTCCGCCAAGTTTGGCAATCCATTTTGAATGCTGGACTGATGCATCGAAAACATCACCGTGAAAAATCCAGGTTTTTTTCTGATCGATATTCAGACAGATTTTGTTACAGACTTTAAGCTTTCCCAGTTCAAAATCTGTGAACTTACGGAACATTTCATCATGATTGCCTGTAATGTAAAAGACATCTGTGTTTTTGGTAGCGAATGAAAGTATCTTTCTGATTACTTTCAAGTGAGGTTTAGGGAAGTAAGACTTTTTAAACTGCCAGATATCAATAATATCACCGTTTAAAACTAAAGTTTTAGGCTGTATAGAATTGAGATATCTCAACAGTTCTTTAGCCTTACATCCATAAGTTCCCAAATGAACATCCGATATAACAACTAATTCAACGTTTCTTTTCATAGTTTTATACAAAGAAACTAATTGAAAGTTAACTATATATGAATGCTATATTATTTTTTATAAAGAGTTCATCAGCTCTTCTGTGATTTCCATGTTGTGGTAAACGTTTTGCACATCATCGTCCTCTTCAAAACGCTCAAGCATTTTCATATTCGCTTTGAACTGTTCTGCGTTTACTTCTTTTGTATTGTTTGGAATTCTTTGTAATTCTGCACTTTTTGCTTCAATTCCAAGCTCATCCAGTTTGTGAGACAGAGAACCGAAATCTTCAAAAGCTGTTGTAATCATTACTTCTTCTTCATCTTTTTCCACATCTTCTGCTCCTCCGTCAATCATTTCCATTTCAAAATCATCCCAATCCATTTTGATCTGTGCAAGATCGATTGTGAAAATTCCTTTTCTATCAAAGATAAATGCCAGCTCTCCATTTTTCCCAAGGTTACCATCAAACTTATTGAAAACCGCTCTTACGTTCGCAACAGTTCTTGTTGTATTGTTTGTAGTACATTCTACAAAAAAAGCAACGCCACCCTGCCCGTAGCCTTCATAAGTGATTTCTTCATAGTTTTCTGCGTCTGCACCACTTGCTTTTTTAATTGCTCTTTCTACGTTATCCTTAGGCATATTGGCACCTTTTGCATTCTGGATACATCTTCTCAATGCCGGGTTAGATTCCGGATCAGGTCCGCCAGCCTTTACAGCCAATGCAATATCTTTTCCTATTTTAGAGAATGTTTTGGCCATTTTATCCCATCTGGCCATTTTAGAAGCTTTTCTATATTCAAATGCTCTTCCCATTTTAATTTTTTAATTTACAGCAAAATTACTTAAAAGTCAACAAAAAAAAAATACCTCCAAAAAATTGGAGGTATTCATTATTTAGAAAAATTAATTATTTTTTCTTTTTAGCAGCAGCTTTTTTCTTAGCTGGAGCTTTTTTAGTAGCCTTTTTAGTAGCTTTTTTCGCTGGAGCTACAACATCAGATTTCTGATATTTGTTCCACTCACTGTCATCACCAATGTATCTAACAGTTACTTTTCTATCAGATTGTCTTTCAGCGTCAGATGCAGATTCTGCAACTTTAGCATTTTGCTCTCCAATACCGATTGATTTCAATACGTTAGTATCTACACCTCTCGCATCTAAAGCAGCAACTACAGAAGCAGCTCTTTCTTTAGATAACTTCAAGTTGTAAGCATCACTTCCTTTTTTGTCAGTTTCACCAACTAATAGGAATCTACCTCCATCTTTCTTAATGATTTCAGCAGCTGTATCTAAAGCTCCTTTAGATTCAGGCTTGATTGTAGCTTTGTTGAAATCGAAGTATACGCTCTTAAGGTTTTTCTCAACATCAGTAGCTGTTACTTCTTTTGGTTTAGGACATCCGTTGTATTCTGGAAGACCTGGAACAGTAGGACAAGCATCATCTTTATCTAGGATACCGTCACCGTCTGTATCTGGCCAAGGACAACCGTTGTTTTCAGCAGGACCTGCTACTGTAGGACAAGCATCATCTTTGTCGATTACACCGTCACCGTCAGTATCTGGCCAAGGGCATCCGTTGTTTTCAACTGGACCAGCCACATCTGGACATTGATCGTCTTTATCTGGAACTCCGTCACCGTCAGTATCAGGACATCCTTGGAATTCTGGTAAACCTGGAGTATCTGGACAAAGGTCATCTTTATCTAGGATACCATCCTTATCTCTATCTCTGTTTCCGAATCTGAATAAGATGGAAGCAGAAGCTTGCCAGAAGTTAGCAACAGTAGATTTGTCACCTGGAGTTGATACGTAATCTCCCTGAATACCAAGACCGAAGTTCTTAGTTACCCAGAAGTTAGCACCAGCACCTGTAGCTACAGTGAAGTGGTTAGCTTTACCGTTTTCGTTACCATCCTTACCGTTTGTTACAGTTTCGATTGGGTTACCGTTAGCATCAACAGATGTTCTAGGGAAAGTAAGAGCTGTATAGTCATGTCTTAAGTAGTTAGCACCAACTCTTAAATATGGATCAAACCAAGATTCTTCGTTCCATAAAAGACCTGCAGCGTGAGCCTGGAAACCAAGACCTGTCATTAGGAAAAATTCTTTCCCCATGTTGAATCTTTTGTTTTCAACATTTCCAACAGAAGTTTGCCAGTCAATTACTAAACCTTTACCAACGTTTCTAGCAACTGTTAACTTAGATAGTGGAGGTGTAATAGAAAAGTTGTTCACATTGAACATACTTTTTGTCAAATTGTTAGCAGAGAACGTATTACTGAAGTTACTTCTTGCTGCTACGTGGTTTTCAGCATGAGCACCAACTCCGATCAACCACGGATTGTTGGTAGTCTGCGCGAAAACAGTAGAGGCAACAGTAAGCGCCAATGCTGAAATTCCTAATTTTAGATTTTTCATAGAATTAAATGATTAAATAATTGATAATGCAAAATAAATATAATTTTTCTTTATATACAAAGTTTTTCAAATGATTTTTAACTTTTCTTTAATATTCTGTCCAGGTTCCGTTTATTTTCTCTATCTTTTATCGCCTCTCTTTTATCGAAAAGCTTTTTCCCTCTACCCAGCGCTATCAGCACCTTTGCTTTACCTCGGTCAGTGATATATAATTTTAAAGGTATGATGGTGTTCCCGGCATCCTTTAACTTTTTTTCAAGTTTTTGTAATTCTTTTTTGTGCAAGAGCAATTTCCGTTCCCTTTTTGTTTTATGGTTGTAAAAAGTTCCCAATTTATACTCATCAATCATCATGTTGATGATGTACAATTCCCCATCAATAAACTGACAGAACGATTCTGTGATAGATGCTTTTGATGAACGCAAAGATTTTATTTCTGTACCCGTCAAAACCATTCCGGCTTCGTATTCTTCCAGAATTTCATATTCAAAACGGGCTCTTCTGTTTAATATATTAACTGTTTTCTCAATCTTCATCATTTTAAAATTTCGTTAATGAAATGTATAAAAAATACCGTACATTTAAAAACTTGACTATTATATTATTACAAAATACCCAAATTCTTTTCGTATTTTTGCGCCAAATTTACAAAACTATATGTTAACAGTATCTAACTTATCTTTACAATTCGGGAAAAGAGTTCTTTTTGACGAGGTAAATATTATGTTTACCAAAGGAAACTGCTACGGGATCATCGGAGCAAACGGTGCGGGAAAGTCTACATTCCTGAAAATACTAACAGGAAAGCAGGATCCTACAACAGGGCATGTATCTCTGGAACCAGGGAAAAGGATGTCAGTTTTGGAACAGGATCACTTTGCTTATGACCAGTTTACTGTTCTTGAAGCGGTTTTAAGAGGTAATAAGAAATTATTTGAGATAAAAGAGGAAATGGATGCGTTATACGCAAAAGAAGATTTCTCTGACGAAGACGGTATTAAAGCCGGTGAACTAGGTGTAATCTATGATGAAATGGGTGGATGGACTGCAGAATCTGATGCGCAAACCATGCTTTCTAACGTAGGAATCACTGAAGACATGCACTGGCAGCTAATGGGTGAGCTTGAAAACAAAGACAAAGTAAAGGTTCTTTTGGCTCAGGCACTTTTCGGTAATCCCGATGTATTGATTCTGGATGAGCCTACCAACGACCTTGACATTGATACCATCTCATGGCTGGAAGATTTCCTTGCTGATTATGAAAACACTGTAATCGTTGTATCTCACGACCGTCACTTCCTGGACACTGTTTGTACACACATTGGTGACCTTGATTATTCTAAACTTAACCTTTACACAGGTAACTATTCTTTCTGGTACCAGGCATCTCAGCTGGCAACCAAACAGAGAGCCCAGGCAAACAAAAAGGCTGAAGAGAAGAAGAAAGAACTTCAGGACTTCATTGCAAGATTCAGTTCTAACGTAGCGAAGGCGAAACAGGCTACTGCAAGAAAGAAAATGATCGATAAATTAAACATCGATGACATCAAACCAACATCAAGAAGATACCCTGCAATCATTTTCGAAATGGAGAGAGAAGCAGGAGATCAGATCCTTGACGTAAAAGGTCTTGAGAAAACAAAAGACGGAGAATTATTATTCTCTAACATTGATTTAAATCTTAAAAAAGGAGATAAAGTAGCCGTACTTTCTAAAAACTCTTTGGCGATCACAGAATTTTTCGAAATTCTTGCCGGAAATGTTGAAGCAGATAAAGGAACAGTTGCATGGGGAGTTACAACTACCCAATCTCACATGCCGCTAGACAATACAAACTTCTTCCAGGAAGACCTGAGTCTGGTTGACTGGCTGAGACAATTTACAAAGAACGATGAGGAACGTCATGAAGAATTCGTAAGAGGATTCTTAGGCAGAATGTTATTCTCCGGTGATGAAGCTTTGAAATCCTGTAAAGTACTTTCAGGGGGTGAAAAAATGAGATGTATGTTCAGCAGAATGATGCTTCAGAAAGCAAACGTTCTTTTACTGGACGAACCTACCAACCACTTAGACCTTGAGAGTATCACGACCTTAAATAACTCTTTGTCTAATTTCAAAGGAAACATTCTGTTGTCATCTCATGACCACGAAATGCTTTCAACAGTCTGTAACAGAATCATTGAGCTGACTCCTAACGGAATCATCGACAGAGAAATGAATTATGACGAGTATCTTGCTGATAAAAAGGTAAAAGAATTAAGAGAAAAAATGTATTCTTAATTTTTAAGAACATCAGATAAAAATCAAAGGCTGTCCTGAAAGACAGCCTTTTTTATATAACCATATTTGTTTTATAAGCACCGGATGGTACCGCCATCAACCCTAAGTACAGAACCACTGATATAATCAGCAAAAGGGCTGCAAAGATAGGCCACAGCTCCTGCAATTTCTTCAGGCTCCCCAAATCTGCCCGTATCATTAGGAATGAGCTCCTGTACAGCCTTATATCTGATTTCCTCCGGATCGGTACCCCAGTTAAATTTCGGGGCTGCATTTTTAAGCCACTCTTCAACCATTGGATTCATAATTGCTCCCGGTGAAACCACATTTGAGGTAATTCCTGTATCTTTAAGTGATCTGGCAAGAGAAACTGACATATTGTGACGGGCCGCCAAAGTTGCATTGTAATGAGGCTGCTCTTTTATGGGCTGTATGCCCAGCCCTCCACCGATATGTATTACTCTTCCCCAACCTAAATTTTTCATCTGAGGAACAATACGCTGAATCATGCGGACATAGGAAACTACATTAGTATTGTAAATATCCAGCCAGTCATCGGCACTTGCTTCTCCCCATGATTTATGAGAAGTTGCTCCTACATTATTAACGAGAATATCAATCTGCCCGGACTTTAAAGCTTCAGCTGCAACCTGATCCGCGCCTTCATCCGTTGAAAGATCACCTACAGCAACTTCTGCAACGCCTCCTTTCTCTAATATGGAATACATCACTTTCTCTGCACGTTCTTTATCCCTGCCATGAATAATTACAGAAGCTCCTTCATCTGCCAGCATTTTTGCTATTGCTTCGCCCAAACCTGAGCTTGAGCCGGTAACGAGAGCCCTTTTTCCTTTTAATTGTAAATCCATTTTGAACTAGTTTTAATTATTTTATTTAATTTTTACTGAGAGCTTACGCGAAAGCTATTTTTATTTTATTCAGTATTTTGATAAAGCAAAATTACACAGCACATCGTGATCTGGTTTTGTTGGAAAGCTCAAATCGTTTTGTTGAAAGGCCCATTCCTACTGGAAACATTGAAAAGAAATCAGGAAAGTTGAGATCATAATCCAAGTTGATCGTATTGCAGGGTCTTTTTTTAACATTTACAAAGTCAAAACTTCGTTACGCTTCTGTTCGGAATGCTATTTTTTTTCCTTATTTTTGTGAAATGAGTCAAAAATGGATTTACAAGCCTGAACCCGATGAGGAAGTTGTGGACAGACTAAGTTCGTCACTTGGTTTTGGTACTTTTGAATCTAAAATCCTCGTTCTAAGGGGAATTGACAATTATCAAAAGGCCAGAGAATTCTTCAAACCGAACCTTAACGATATCCACAACCCGTTTTTAATGGCAGATATGCAAAAAGCTGTAGAGCGTATTGCCACCGCTATTGAAAATGGTGAAAAAATACTGGTATATGGTGACTATGATGTGGACGGAACCACAGCCGTTGCTTTAATGTACCTTTACCTGAGCAAGATTGTTGAGAAAAAATATCTGGACTACTACATTCCGGATAGAAATTCTGAAGGCTACGGAATTTCTACTGAAGGAATTGATTTCGCCAAAGAAAATGGCTTTTCACTAATCATTGCTCTTGACTGTGGAATCAAGGCACTTGACATGATCAATTATGCCTCTAATCTCGGTATTGATTTTATTATCTGTGATCACCACCTTCCGGGCGAAGAGATTCCTAATGCTGCAGCTGTACTTGACCCTAAAAGAAGTGACTGCCGATATCCTTTCAAAGAACTTTCAGGATGCGGGGTTGGCTTTAAGCTTTGCCAGGGTTTGAATACTATTTATAAATTACCGGAAGCTGAGTTATTTGAACTGACCGATCTTCTTGCGATCTCCATTGCAGCAGATATTGTTTCCATGACAGGAGAAAACAGAGTCCTGGCAAAAATGGGATTAAAAACTCTACGGAAGACCAGAAATCTTGGTTTAAGATTATTGATTCCTGAAGACAAGCTTTCTCATTTTGAAATCTCCAATATCGTTTTTGAAATAGCTCCTAAAATTAATGCTGCTGGAAGAATTTCCCATGGTAAAGCAGCTGTGGAGCTTATGGTTTCTGACAATCTGAAGCATGCCAACCAGATTGTAAATGACATTATGAACCTCAACGATGAAAGACGAGAACTGGATATGAACTCCACCCTTTCTGCCTTGAATCAGATTATAGAATCACAGCAGGAAACCAAACATACTACGATCGTTTATCATCCTGAATGGAATAAAGGAGTAATCGGTATTGTAGCCTCAAGACTTATTGAAACGTATTATAAACCGACACTTGTATTTACCGATGGTAATAATGGTGAAATGGTAGCTTCCGCAAGGTCAGTTTCCGATTTTGATGTACATGAAGCTCTTGATATGTGTTCTGAATATTTCCTTAAATTCGGGGGCCATCATGCTGCTGCCGGACTTTCAATGGAGAAAGACAAGTTTGATGCTTTCAAGGAAAAATTTGAAAGAATTGTTTCTGAAAAAATCCAGGAACATCAGAAAGAACCTTCGATTACCATTGATACGGAAATCAAAATTGATGAGATCAACAGAGAATTTATCAATTTCCACAGAAAACTGGCTCCATTCGGACCTCACAATATGAAACCTATTTTTACATTAACCAATCAGAAGCTTTCAGGATATGTGAAAACCATGGGAAAAGATAACAATCATCTGAAGTTTTATATCAAGCAGGAATCTACGGGACGAAATATTGAATGTGTAGGTTTCAAACTTGGACAGTTCGTGGAGGATTTTAAAAATAAAAATTTTGATCTGGCTTTTACTCTGGAAGAAAACCATTGGAAAGGCAATGTTACCCATTATCTTAATATCAAGGATGTGAAGTTCAGGGATTAACTAAGGTTGCAGAATTCAGGTTGCAGGTAAAAGCAGAACCATTATAAAATTCTGTCAGCCTAAAAAACTTGATATTGCCCTCTACACTAAAATACTGTCAACTGTTATCAGCTACCTACTACCTAACAAAACATGAAAAAAATCGGTTTATTTTTCGGATCATTCAATCCTATTCATATCGGACATCTTATTCTGGCTAATTATATCCTGGAAAACTCTGATATGGATGAACTTTGGTTTGTAGTAAGCCCGCAAAATCCGTTTAAAGACAAGAAATCTTTACTGAATGACCATAACAGACTGGATATGGTACAGCTGGCAGTAAAGAATTATCCCAATATGAGAGCTTCCAATGTGGAATTTTCTCTTCCAAAGCCAAGCTATACTATTGATACTTTAACATATCTTCACGAAAAATATCCTTATTATTCTTTCAGTTTAATCATGGGAGAAGATAATCTCAAAGGCCTGCACAAATGGAAAAATTCTGATGTCCTGATCAAAAATCATCATATCATTGTTTATCCGAGAGTATTTGAAGGTGAGAAAAAAGATTCGGAATATCTACAACATGAAAATATTTCGCTGATCAAAGCTCCGGTTATAGAGCTTTCTGCCACCGAAATCCGTAACATGATCAAAAATGGTAAAAATGTAAGACCTATGCTTCCGCCTGAAGTTTTTGAATATTTGGATGGTAGTAATTTTTATCAATAAGCAATGAAGCTATACTTATTCTTATTCTCTGTTTTCTTGCAAGGCTTTCTATGCGGTCAGGAATCAACTACTTTAAAAAGTGACTCTCTTAAAGAATTACAGAAAATTGCTTTTGCCGAAAGGATAAGCTATAATAAAAAGCGTTGCAGTGAAGATTCAATCAGGGCTGTAAAAGCTTCGCAAATTCAAAATAAATATTTTATCAATATTGCTGCTCCCAATGGTGATAAGTTTTTGCCCGGTGAAGAACTCAGAATAATTTTAAAAAAGCATAATATCATTTGGGGCGGAGAATGGATGGGCAGTGATATAGGTGGCTATTCAGGTGAATGCTATTATTCTGTAATGACTGAAATGACTGAAAAAAAATTTGGTAAAGATTTTATTGACGGTCTCGTTAAAGAATCTGTGGCCATGTATGTAAAAAAACACCCGAATAAAATCTTTGATAATGATGAACATTGTGAATGGACTTATAAAGGGACCTACCTCAGTTATACAGATGATAATGATCAGTTAAACAAAGATTTCTTCCATAGTTTTATTTATCCGGAAGGTTATGAAAATTACAATCCTTCTTTTCAGAAATACCGCTCAAGCACTGTGGTTACGCTCATTTTAGATCAAAATGGAAAGGTTTTGAAGGATCAATTCAGCCATCGTATTTATAATGATCACAATTTGAAGTATATTCCTTATTTTGAAAAAGAAATCAAAAAGTTTATAAAATACACTAAATTTGAGCCTGTAAAATACAGAGGATATCCTGTAAAAAGCGAAACATCCTTTTTTATCTTCTATAAATAATTATTCATGAACTTTATTGAAAAATTTTTCTCAAAATATTCTCAGGAAAAAATCATCAGATGGTTTAAGCAAATTTGTCTTGCAGAAGCCGTTTCATGTCTCTTACTGTATTGCGTTGCGATGATCTGGATCCGGTATGATGAAAATGTATATTCTATTATCTTCATCAGTGTTATTGGTAGTTTACATGGATTATTTTTTACACTTTACCTTTTACTCTGCCTTCCTGCCAGAAAAATTTATAACTGGGATGATGAAGATTTTGTTTTTGCCTTATTATCTGCCTTCTTTCCTTTTGCAACGGTTTGGGTAGATAAAAAGCTTGCCCGATTCGACAGAGAATAAATATATAATAAGAATAATCAAAGGACCTTTCGGTCCTTTTTATTTTTATGGTCAGTACAAACCTCGTTTAGCAAGTGCTTTTAATTCCTGAACTATAGGAATAAGCTCCAGATTCGGTTATCTTTTTTCAAAAAATTCTTCAATATTTTTTGATTTGGTGTAACATTTAACATCTTTCATTTGTCTTATTATACAGAAAGTTCAAATAATCAATATTTTAAACTAAATTTTTATTAACTGATAATCAATTGGTTACAATAATTAAAAAATATTTTTAAGTACTTTGTATTGCATAATACTAAATTTATTATATATCTTTGTAATGTTAAATAACAAACCATACAAGCTATTAATTAAAAAATAATATCATGAAAACTCAAATTCTTATTGCAGCTCTATTTTTCGGCGGACTTATAACTGCCCAGCAGAAAAAAGACAGTTTGAAAGTAAATGCCATTGATGCAGTGACTCTCAAGAAGCAGGTTTTCAAAAAACAAGGTGACCGCTTGGTATATGATGTAGCTTCTTCATCTATTGCTAAAGGAACCAATACTTTTAATCTTTTAAAGCAGACGCCGATGATTTCCAGTATTGATGGAAAAACATTAAAGATTCTGGGAAAAAATGACGCAGTAATTTATATCAACAATAAGAAAACCAATATGGATTCTGAAGCATTGATTGAAATGTTGAAGTCTACTCCATCCGAAGATATTCAGAAAATCGAAGTGATTACAGTTCCCGGAAGCGAATTTCAGGTTGAATCTAAAGAAGGTGTCATTAATATTGTAATGAAAAAAGCAAAAACAACGGTTACAACGGAACGTTGAAAATGCAGAACGAGCAGGCTTATTACAATAATCCCAATGCCGGAGCTTCTTTTAACTTCAGACAAGGTAAATGGTCGGGGAACTCCAATTTCAGAACGGGAAGCTGGACAGACAGACAAAGATATACGCTTTCCAACGGAGATTCTACTTTCAAAAATGAATCATTTGGATTTAATGATGATCCTAACAAAAATTTTGGTGGAGGCTTCAATATCGATTATGAGATCAATAAGAAACACAGTCTTGGATTCTCCTACAACATGAGATACAATAAAAGTTTCAATTCTGTACTGGACATTACCAACTTGCAAAACGGAGTATTGAATAACAGAACAGTCAATTATGAAGATGCACAGACCAGAAATCACTCTTTCAATCTGAATTATGAGATGAAAACAGATTCTTTAGGGAGTAAACTTACCTCAAACATTTCTTATCTATGGTTCAACAGGGATAAAGTAAGCTTTAATGAGAGTTTACCTTTAACAAATGATACGATTAATAAATATTCTGCATTGCATCAAGCGGTACCACAGATCATCAACAATTATGCAGCCAATATCGATTATCTGAAAAAGACAGCTAAAGGAGCCACATGGTTAATGGGAATCAGTTACAATCACACCAACACAGATAACGATACCCGGCAGGATAAGCTGAAAAACGGAGAGTTTATCATAGATCCCAATCAAACCAACCACTTCATTTATAAGGAAAATATATTGGGAATTTATCTGAATTATGAAAGAAAACTGACTGAAAAAATATCCGGAAAAATTGGTGCCCGCTACGAAATGACCAGAAGCACCGGAGACATTGTTGATAAAACAGGTTTTGAAAGAAATTACAACAATCTGCTGCCTTATCTTAATTTAAATTACGCTATCAATTCCGATCATAATCTGAGCTACACTTTTTCCAGCAGAATCAGAAGACCGAGATTCTGGGAGCTGAATCCTTCAAGAACCTACTTTACTCCAACCAATTATACACAGAACAATCCATTTATACTGGCATCAAAGTATTATAATCAGGAGTTAAATTATATGTACAAAAATGCATTCTATGCCAATCTTAGTTTCAATATGGTGGAAGATGCAGCGGCTTCAGACCTGATTCCATTGCAGGGAACTGTAACGGCTCCCCAAAAAGATGCTAAGGGGAACATCATAAAGGACATCAAAGGTAATCCGATTATGGAAACCACAAGATTTTTAAGGTATATCAGAACCAATTATGGTAAAAACAGGGAGATTGCTTTAACTCTTGGAATGAACAAATCCTGGTTTAAAGACATATGGACCACCAACTATTCTGTCAATTTAGGATATATTGCCTACAAAGGCGGAGTATTTGAAGATCCTACTGCCATGCCGGCCCCGGGAGAAACTGAAGTTATAGATCCTTATATCATTGATGTAAAAAACTACAATATGTCTGTAACCATCAATAATGTTATAAGACTTTCTTCAAAAAAAGACTGGTTCCTGGGAGTGAATTACTTCTTTGCCAGCCAGACCGCTATGGAAGCTGGAATGATAGGTGCAAGACAGAGTTTTGACTTCAGTCTGAAAAAAATTGCGGGAGATTGGACTATCGTAGCAGAAGTAAGCGATCTGTTTAACCAAAGCTTTTACAGCATTAAAGGAGTTCAGCCTAATGGAAAATTTAACAATATCACCAATTTCAACTATCCAAGGTTAATGAGCATAGGTGTTACTTACAATTTCGGAAATCAGAAACTGAAAAAAGCCAGGGAAATGAAATCAGCTAATGATGCTGTAAAATCAAGAACCTAATCAATAAAAACTTATTTCACTAAATCCACTCTTAAATAAAAACAACATGAAACGTATAATTTTGTCAATGGCTATTGTATTCGGTACCTGCGCATTTGCTCAGGAGAAGAAATCTGATACGGCAAAAACAAAAAATATAGAAGGGGTAACCATCACAAAACAGGTTTTTAAAAAGCAAAGCGACCGTTTTGTATATGATGTGGCAGCATCACCTGTTGCCAAAGGAAATACCACTTTTGACCTTCTGAAGCAGACTCCTTTATTATCTTCCACGGATGATAAAACATTGAAAATCGCAGGGAAAAATAATGCGCTGATCTATATCAACGGAAGAAAAAGCAATATGGATTCTGAGTCTCTGGTTCAGTTCCTGAAAAATACTCCGGCAGAAAATATCCAGAAAATTGAAGTGATCACGGTTCCCGGAAGTGAATATCAGGTTGAATCATCAGATGGGATCATCAATATCGTTTTAAAGAAAAAAATGAGCGACGGTCTCAACGGAAACATGAGAATGTCTAACACCACCAATAAGTACAACGGAAGTCAGGCGAGTTTCTCGGCTAACTACCGAAAGGACAAGCTTGGAATAAGCGCCAGCCTTAGCGGCGGTGAGAATATTGAAGCACAAACGTATACTCTGAGAAACGGTACAGCCAAAACATCCAACGAATCTACAGGTGATATTGATGATCCGAACAAAATATCGGGGGGTATCTGAATATTGATTATCAGCTTAATGATAAAAGCAACCTCGCATTATCATGGAATACCTGGGCGAATAAAAGCTATAACTCAACGGTAGATTTATTCAATACCATTAAAAAAACAGATACGGAATATACATGGTCCAAAAACAGAGAAGATTCAAGGTCCTACAACAATTCTGTCAATTTGAATTATGAACTGAAAACAGATTCACTAGGCAGTAAACTGAATGTAAATGCTGCTTACCTCAACTATAGAAGATTCCAGTTTACAGATAATCAAACTTTTGCTTCAGATATCAACAGAAATGTGGGAGGAAGGAAAACACAGGTGCTTCAGGATCTTCCGCAGATCATTAATAATTTCTCCGGAATGGTAGATTACAATCAGAAATTTAAAAATGATCTTACCGTTTCAGTTGGAGGAAACTACAATAAAACCAAAACAGACAACGATTCTAAAAACATTACTTATTCTTTTGATCCCCTGACATCCCCGGATTCAAGACCCAACCATTTTATTTATGATGAAAACATCTACGGAATGTATCTTACCGTTGAGAAAAAGATCTCTGACAAACTTTCAGGAAAAATAGGAGCCCGATACGAGATCACAAACAGTTTGGGAACTTCTGACAATGCTCCTACAGAAGCGCTTAAAAGGATTGAAAGAAACTACAATAACTTACTTCCTTACCTGAGCCTGAATTATGCGATTAATGATAAAAATAATATTTCATACTCTTTTTCAAGCAGAATGAGAAGACCGAGTTTCTGGGAACTTAATCCTGTAAGAAACATCCTGACGGAAGATAATTACACTCAGAATGACCCGTTTGTAAAAGCTTCCTCTACCTACAATCAGGAACTTACATACATGTACAGAAATTCCTATTTTTTGATTTTAAACCATTCTTACATTCAGGACGTGATTACGCAGGTTCCGCTTCAGGGATATCCGGTATCGCCGGATGGTAAGATTGGAGATAATCCGGCATTAAGATATATCAGAACCAATTTTGGAAATAAGCAGGAAATGTCTGCCATGGTGGGTATCCAGAAGTCGTTTTTTCAAACAATACTGGACGACCAACTTTAATATCGGAGTACAGCATAACATCAACAATGGAAGTCTTGATACCGATCCTACTACGGGAGACCGCTTTAAGAATGATAAAGGACCTAACGGAAATTTTATTACCTACACCAATAAAACGAATTCTACCAGTCTTCTGATCCAGACCAACAACACCATCCGTCTTGATAAAAAGAAAACATGGTTCTTCGGAGTTAATTATTTCTTTGTAGACAAGCAGCAGATTGAGCTTGGTTCCCTGAAAAACTTAATGAGCTTAGATCTCAGCCTTAAGAAAATGTGGAACGACTGGACTTTTGCAGTGAATGTAAATGATGTCCTGAATACCAACATCGTGAAAATTGAAGATTTTCAGGAAAACGGGAATTACAATTATATCCACCAAAACCGCTATAACAGAAGTCTCATAGTAAGCCTTACCTATAATTTCGGAAACCAGAAAGTGAAAAAGGTAAGAGACATCGAAGGGGCCTCAGATGCCATCAAAAGCAGAACAAGATAAAGATTATCTTTCTTCATATTTAATTATTCTTACGGTATCCGCTGATTCTTTTCAGCGGATTTTTTATATTTAATCATTATGAAAAAAAATATAAAGATTATTTTGATATCCCTCTGCCTTCTTTTTCTATTGACAGGCTGCAAAGAAAAAAAGATAAAACTTAGCCATGATATCCATTTTGATAAAGAAGAAAATATTCATTATGGAAAGAGTGCTGAACAGGTTATGGATCTCTATCTTCCATCTACAGGAACAAATAAAGAAAAGGAAGTTTTTATTATAATTCATGGTGGAGGTTGGAGAGCAGGGACTAAATCGCAATTAACCTTTTTCACGCTCTCTATAATGCAGAAATTTCCCGATCATATTTTCGTTAATATGAATTACAGACTAGCTTCAGCTACTAACTTTGGACTTCCAAACCAAACCGATGATATTAAAAAAGTAACTGAATTATTAAAAAATAAGCTAGGCTACAATCCAAGTGTGGTTTTATTAGGCAACAGCGCCGGAGCCCATTTATCGATGCTGTATGCCTACAAGTTTGATGCAGATAAAAAAGTAAAAGCTGTAATTAATATTGTTGGCCCGGCAGACCTCTCTGATCCGGGTTTCAAAAATTATCAGGAGTATTCTTTTGTGGAAAGCAGACTTGTAGATCCTGAAACAATTAAAACCGGAATATCAAAGATCGATTTTGCCAGCCCTGTGAAATGGATAAAAAGTGATTCCCCTCCTACTTTGTCTTACTATGGAAGTTCGGATGGTGTAATTCCTTCTACACAGGAAAAAAGACTGGATTCAGCCTTGATAGCCAATCATATCCTCCATGAATCTTATCAATTCAATGGAGGACATCTGGATTGGGATAAACATCCAAATGATGTATTTCTTATTGATAAAATTGAAACCTTCATTAAAGAAATTGACAAAAAATAACACGCTCTGATTCTTCAAAACGTGTTATTTTTTATTTTAAAATTGAATTTTATTCAGATTTTGCAACGGCTGTTCTTTCTGAAACTCCATTGGCATTGAAAGCTTCAATCTGGAAATAGTAAGCATCTGTTCTGTCTGCACCTGTAAAGAAGTATTCATTCTTTCCGTACACCATGATGCTTCCGTACAATTTATCCGGAGACTTCCCAAAATAAATTACATAGCCGTCTGCATCAGGATTCTGTTGCCATTTCATCCAGATACTTCTTCTTTCCCCATATTTCTTTGGATCGGCTCTTAAAGGTACAAACCCCTCAACCTTTGAAGGTTGTTTCCCCGCTCCTTTTCCAAACACTCTGAAACCGCTTAATGCAAATTTTCCGGTAGGCATTTTCAGGTTTTCCATTTTCAGGAAACGGGCTTTTACCGGTTGTTCCAACTCAACATAGTCGTGAGGAACATCTTTAGTATTTTTGCTTTTATCCACAATCACATTCCATTTCTTGCCATCATTAGAACCGTAGATTTTATACTGATGCATTTTTCCAAAGGTTTTCCCCATGAACTCAGCATCCTGATCCGCGTAATTGATCTGAATGGCATTAATCGTAGAAACTTCACCCAGATCCGTCTGGAACCATTCCCCGGAATTTCCGGTCTTAGCACTCCAATACGTTTTGATATCCTCATCTACCGCATAGTTAGGCTGATATCCACCTAAAGTAGATGAAACCTGAACCGGTTTATTATAATTCAATAGCATCCATCCGGCAAAAAGACCTTTCGTAAAATCTTTTCCCTGTGCATACTGCGGAAGGTAAGTAGGATAATCGCCATAAGCGGTATTACAGTACATCACATCATCTTTATCGAAACCTGCCGGCCATATTCCCAGTCTTCTTTCAAAATTATTTTTAGTAGAAATAAAAATTGTGGAAACGTGCCACCAGTTCTTGTAATTGTCTTCAAACGTTGCGCCGTGCCCTGCGCCTCTGGCAAATCCTCCCGGTTTATAAGAGAACGGATTATGCTGCTGATATTCGAAGCCTTCCAAAGGATTTTTACTCACATACACTCCATCAGAATACCCACTGAATTCTGTTGCCGGAGCGCCATACTGCATATAATATTTCCCGTTATGCTTCGTCATCCATGCTCCTTCTACAAAAGGCTGAAGAAAAACATTATCATTGTATTCCCCAAACCTTTCCCAACCATGATCTTCAGGTTTTAGCTTAATAATAGGCTTTACGAAACCTTCGGACTGAAGGTTTTTCACTTTTACCTCTGTTCCCAGCAACGGCCATTCGTTACTTGAGCCCCAGTACAAGTACAGTTTATTCTTGTCTTCATCATAATGGAATGCAGGATCCCATGCTCCTACTTTTAAAGTATCCACTGCTATTTTCCAGTCATCTTTGGTTGGGTTGGTACTTTTCCAGATCGGAAAATCCTGTTCCCAGGTTGAGCCATACACGTATAAAGTATCTTTCATGGCCCAAACTGCCGGAGCATTAAGATCGTGAATGTATTTATTATCTCTGAGAAATTTCCTTTTCACAAACTTCCAGTCAAGCATATCATCACTGTACCAATATCCTTCCTGGTTGGTGGAAAAAAGGAAGAGTTTATTTTTAAAGTTAACAATCACCGGATCTGCTGTTGCACGGTGTTTTCCCTGTTTTGAAAAAACTTCGAAGGGAGTATAACCATAATCAATATTGATAGGATTACAGAATGTTTTCTGCTGGGCCCCTGCAATCATTCCAAGAAAGATTGCTAATGACAGAAAATATTGTCTCATTTTCAGATTTTAAACGTTCCGGGCAAAGTTAATTAACTTTTTTCGGTTTTCTCCAAATAAAGCCATCCAGAAGATAATGAGTAAGCTGCGGAACAACCAATAAGGGAATCATGAATTGAAACAGATTTTCTGAAAGCATTACATTCATGGAAAAGTGCTCATTCCAAACCAGAGTTTCCCATAAAAACTCTTCCAGAAAAGCGAACAATAAAATGACGCCGACAAATAGAAATATCCCTGAAAAAGATTTAAAAATCTGCATCCCGTTTAGCTGATGATTTTCTTTTTGCTGTATTTCCCGGATATAAATCAATGCGATATAAGGAATGCCATGAGAAACCACGTTCAGAAAAGTAAACAAAAGATCATTGTTGAAATAAACAATTCCAAAATACCAGGAAAGAAAAGTTCCGGTGATCAACGCTGTTTTAGGAATATTAACCCGATTGGATTTAAAAGCTCCAAAAGCAGTTTTAAAAAGCCAAATGATCAGGATGGCAAAGTAGATTACAGTAAGTAAAGGAATATAATCAGGAAGATTCTGAAGCCAGTCAAACTCATTGTTGACAAACCAGGTAAAGGCACGGGGTGTTTTAAACCAATACAACATCGGATAAATCGTTGCGGAGTAAACAGCAATCTCATCTATTTTTTTACTCCAGTTGTTTGGTTCAAAACGGGCATAGATTCGCATAAAGCCGTACTGCTGCCTTATAAAATGAAAAACGGCAATCAATGCCAGTACTGACCAGAATGTCAGGCTGCCCAACTGGAACAGGATCATTCCCAAGATCCAGCTCAAAACAGGAATTCCCAGATACAGCAGCTTATTTCTCTGTACCTCTCCTTTTACAAAATAAGTTTTAAACAGTGTGGAATAAACGTGGGCAACATCAACAAAAACAATCAGGAAAAGCCATGTGTAAAAGGAATAATGATTTTCCAGTATCTGAATCTGTTTCTGAAAAAAGAAGATAATCAGCAGCACCAGAAAAGGTGGTGATAAAATAAACCACCAGTCTGTTTTTGCATTATGTATCCACGGCTGTTTCATAGTATTATTTTACATCATTTTTTCTGCAGTTCGGAGCCCCTGATAGAAGGCTTCTTCAAAAATAGAAATTCCCGACAGATCGGAATGGGCAAAGAAAATTTTACTTTCTATCGGTTCTTTTGCTTTCCTGGTTTCTTCTCCAAAAATCTGGTTAGGAACAGGAGCGATCATCGCATGCCCTATTTTGTGAAACTGCATCTCCAGAATGAAATCTTCTATCAACGGATGTGCTTTCTTCAGATCATCCAAAACTAAATCCTTCAGTTCAGATTCCTTCATGCCGTAGAGTTTTTTCCTTGCTTTTTTACAGTCTGAAGTTGAAAAACTCTTATAGTGGGTAATCACCTTTTCACCAATAATCTGGTTGAGATTCTGATGCTGATCAAAAATATACCCCAATCCTGAAGAACCATAGATCACATTATCCCAGGCCAGCTCTTCATCTCCTCCGAATTCATTTTTCAGTGTAATGGTGGTTAAAAGCCAGGGCACGTAATGAAAGGAATATACTTTTTTATGACTAAAAATTCTCTTATTCACAAATTGAGGTGTGGCAAACAGTACTTTATCGGCAATGATCTTCCTGGTTTTCTTTTGGGTATTATCAAAACTTAATACCTCAACTTTATCATTGATTTTTACATCAAAAACCAGATTTCCCGGCATATGTTTTCCCTCGGTGTATTTTGAAAGATGTTTTGCCAGTCTTGCATTTCCTTCCGGCCATGTGAATACCTGATCTTTATATCTTGTGCTCCAGTTATTCTTTCTTCCGGCAAAATAATGTATTCCTGCCCATGCAGAAACGTAGTCTATTCCTAATCCGAAATCGTCCCTGCAGGAATAATCCAGAAGCCAGAGAAATTCTTCCGACCGGTAGTTATTTTCTTTCAGCCATTCTTTAAAAATAATTTTTTCAAGCTTTACAACCTCATCTTCTCTGCTGGAATCATGTACAGGAATAGCAAACCAATATTTTCCCTCCGCATCCTTCTTTACACGGAACTCATCCATCAGCTTAAAAAAGCGGGTAAGCTCCTGCTGAGTTTGTGCTGAAATACCTCTTTGGGGAACAATGTCGTTTTGCCAGGAATTTTTATAAAATAATCTTTCCTGCTGAGGAAAAGTCATTTGGTATTCATCAAGAACGGGTTCTTCGTTTTCTTCTGCTCCCAGGCAGATTTTACATTCTTTCAGGAATTCTATGATTTCTGTATTCTCTTTGTTCGGTAACGGTAAATAATGGGCGCCTAAAGGAAATTTTGAAAATGAGTTTTCTCCGTTGGAAGAATTGCCGCCAAGATGATTTTCCATTTCCAGAAGAAGATAATCATTTTCATGATGCTGACTGAAAAATCTACACGCAGAAAGACCAGAGATTCCACCCCCGACAATAAGATATTTAGTGTGGATAACTTCTGAAAACTGTGGAAAATCTTTTGCCCAAAGTTTATGCCCTAGGACATGATTCGTTCCGGTGACCTTGAGCAGCAAAGCTTTAACTTTCTTTCCACAATACTGCAAAAAGGGAAGCATAAGACTACCTAAAAATATAGTTGTGAGAAAATCTTTTCTACTGTACTTTCCCCCACTCTTCATCGAAATATCGGACTAATATCTGGTTATCCAGACGGTTAACTTCTACGTCTTTCACCTTCATATCTTTATTGAAATAAGACATCTGTGAAAAGTTGTAATCATAGTATCTCAAACCGGGAAGCTTCCTGTAGATTCTGTTGTTGACGGGTTCAAATGAAGCCATAGAAAATCCCCATTCCCCAAAAGACGGAACGTAAGTGTGATATGCTGCTGTAAAAGGAAAAATCTGATGGATTGTTTTTTCGATACACCAGAAAGATTTCGGAGCAAAATACGGAGAGGTGGTCTGAACTACAATCTTGGTATCAAGAGTTGTCAATCTCTCCAGTTCTTTATAAAACTGTAAGGAATAAAGTTTTCCGAGGCTGTAATTGGACGGATCCGGAAAGTCTATGATAATGACATCAAACTTCTTTTTGTTCTCTTTTACCCAAATGTAAGCATCTTTATTGATCACTTCCACTTTAGGATTGGAAAAAGAACTTTGATTCAGCCTGCGCATGGTTTCATTGGTTTTGAAAAACTGGGTCATCTCGCCGTCAAGATCTACAAGCGTTACTTTTTTAACATCTTTATATTTTAATACTTCCCTTGCTGCAAAACCATCACCACCTCCAAGAATCAGGACATTATCTATATTTTTTGCCATGGACATTGCAGGATGTACCAAAGCCTCATGATAACGGTATTCGTCTGTGGATGAAAACTGCAGGTTGTTATTTAGATATAAACGGAATTCATGAGTATTTCTAGTTAAAACAATTCTCTGATAAGGAGAGCTTTTGGTATATACGACATTTTCACCATATAATTTTTCTTCTGAATAGGATAAAATAGTATCTGAGAAAATGAAAAGTCCCAGAAGAAATGCAAATGCTGTAAGAGATTTTACTTTGAGCGATAGCGGCTTTGATAATTCCTTTGTAAGATAATAGCACAGGAATATCGCAATGGAAATATTAATCAAGCCGAAAAACAAAGGGGTTTTGACAATTCCCAGCTTCGGAATCAAAACCAATGGAAAGAGAATAGATGCCAGTAATGCCCCGATATAATCGAATGCAAAGACATTTGAAACTAAATCTTTAAACTGCACCCTGTCTTTTAAAATATTCATCAGAAGCGGGATTTCCACCCCAACCAGACATCCGGTGAAGAATACAAACAGATAAAGAACACTTTCAAAATGGGCGAGCGTATTAAACAGAATGAACAGCACAACAGAGCTGATTCCCCCCACAATTCCTACCAGGATTTCGATCTCAATGAATTTATCAATAAGATTTCCTTTGATGAATTTCGCAAGGTAAGATCCCACTCCCATTGAGAACAGGTATACTCCGATAATGAAGGAAAACTGCTTTACAGAGTCTCCTAAAAGATAGCTTGCCAGCGCTCCTGCCACCAGCTCATAAATCAGTCCACATGTAGCAATGACGAATACTGAAAACAATAAAAGCAGCTCAAGAGGAATCCTCTTCTTATCCATGAATTGCCGCGCTTATAATCATTGAAATTCCGATAATAAATGCCCCGAAGACAATAGCAATTGCTATATTTTTATTCCGGGCGATCTCATGCCATGTTTTTTCAGGAGTCAGTTTTTCAATAATGAAATAACATGCAAGCAAAATAGCGATTCCTAAAAATGAATAAAGAACCGAGTTTAGTATGGGTAAGAAATTGATGTTGTCCATAGTTTTATATTTTTTATTTGTGATAATATCTGTAGAATCCTACTCTGGAATGGCTTCTTGTGGTTCCGTCGCGGTATGTTTCTGTCTTGGCGCAGTCGCAGACCTGATTTCCCTGGTATGTAAGGTATACAAACCAGGTAAGGCAGAATCCTCCGATCAGGCAGAGTATCCAGTTTTTTCTTATGTAATTGACCATATTAGTTATCATCATTTGCAGGATAAGGTGAGTTTGAACTATTCTTCCATTTATTTACATTAAAGTAATGTTTTCCTATCCACATTGCCACAAACACAGCAATCATTATGAATAAAATAATCCCGAAGTTCCAGAATGAAACGGGAAGCCATGTAGCTTTGAGCTGTACATAAGTATTGCTTGAAATGAGGTCTGTGGTAAGTTTAAGTGCTTCAGAATTAATCAGGGAGTCCAGCTTTTGAGTTCCGAACGATGCTTTGGCAAGTCTGATCACTTCCGAGGTATCTTTTTCCAGCGTCTGCCCGTCTGTAAAAGTTTTGGTCTGCACCTTGAATATGTCAGTAACCTCAATTGTTCCTGATTTATCCCGTGATATCATAACCTTTGAATCAGGTGATGTAAGACCTGAAAATGACGGCAAGCCTCCTTCTTTTTCAGCGGAAATAATGAAATGATATTTTCCGGAGCCTACCCCACACAGGTTAAAATCTTCAGACTGGCTTCCTTCCGTCCAGCTTTCCCCGTCTTCGTACCCATGATACTGCTCAATATCTTTGGAGGTATAGATAATTTCGTTGGTATTCTCGTTTACAAGGCTTAGCTGAACATTCGCCCAGGAATTATCAACACCTGAAAAAGCATTCACCTTTAATGGAGCTGAACCGCCGGAAAGGGTAAAGCTTTTGCTGACCAATTCTTTATCTTTTACATCTGCAAAATTGATGGTCTCTGCAAAAACGGTTTCGTTGGTTCTTGAAGTGTAGACATACATCTGGAGCAAACAAATCATTAATGCCGCCACACAAAAGATGTTTACAGCCTGTCTGATATCGAAATAGTAGGGCTGAACAATCCCTATTCCTGTATAATTGGGCAGATTAGCTATTTTAAAAGCTTTCTTAACTTCATATTTTGAAATGTGAACTCCATAGAAATACTGGCTTTTCCTGCTGGTCTTCTCCTGAGAGATCATGCGGGTTCCGTTGACATATTCTTTGTAGGTAGCAATACTGAAATCCAGCTGCTCATCAAAAAAACCGGCTGCGGCTTCAATACTGCATTGAGAGTTTTCGTACCATCGATAGGTTCGCCCAAGATAGGTTGGGAATGCCGAATCTTTACTTTTAAAATCATCAGCATGTATAGGAATCAGAAAGACCCAATGCCCGTCACTTTCACTCAGGAAAGCATCATTTCCTTTACTGTCTTTTAAATAATATTCGCGCCAGAAAATACTGGAACCATATTTCCTGACGATAATGGCAGCAACAGTATATTCTACCTCTCCGATTTTTCCTTTTTGTCCGACATCTAAAACAACATTTTCCGTAGGAACTTTCAGATGTTTAATTTTTTTGTTTCCGGCAACCTCAATGAGATAAGAACAGGTACCGCAAACATATTCTTCAACAGGAAAGGTGAGATCTAATTTATTTTCTGATTCGCATGCTGGGCAGACATAGTGCATTTTTATCTGTAAATTTTGTGTTTTTGAATGGTATTAGCTTTAAAATACTGAACCACCTCATCTGCAATCTGCTCTACTTTCTCCGTATTGTCCTGAGTATAATTACAAAGAAATACATCAAAGGTAAGCTGTTTAAATTCCGGCCACGTGTGGATACAAAGGTGAGATTCTTTAAGGATCACGGCGGAAGTAAAGCTGTTATTTTCAAAAATATGATTGGTTACTCCTACAATTTCCACCTCTCTGGTTTTCAGAATTTCTTCTGTAAACATCAGAAAACCTTTGCTGTCTAATAACAAATCTTCTGACTCTGTTTCCAAAGTCAGAAGAATATGTAAACCTTTACTTGATAATGGGTTCAATTAATTTTTTTGGTAAATATATTATTTTTTTGGAAGAAAAACCTCGGCAAGCATACATCTTGCACTTCCTCCACCATTTACTTCAATGGTATTCAGATCTGAATAGATAATTTCGCAGTATTTTTCAATAGCTGCTACCTGTTCTGGAGTGAGAGACTGATAAGCGGTCTGGCTCATCACCAAAAATTTCTCACCCTCTTTGTTCTGAACCTGAAGCATGTTTCCTGCAAACTGCTGCATCTGTTCTTCTGAGATCTCGATGATTTCTTTCCCTGAGCCTTTAATGGTTTCCACTACTTTTTCTCTTTCAAGCTCATCGTCGATACAATCAAGGCAGATTACGACAAATTGATCCGCCACACACATCATTACGTTGGTGTGATAGATCGGAAGTCTTTCTGTTCCTACGGTCTGGAATGAATGAAATACAACAGGGGTGAATCCATATTTTGCACAGAATTCTCTGAACAGTTTTTCATCCAGCCTCAAAGAAACAGAACCATATGCAATTTTATTATCGTGATCGAAAATCATACTTCCTGTTCCTTCCAGAAAATGTCCCTGGGTTTCAGGAAAAGACCAGTCATCAATTTCAGTAACTTCAAACCCCTGATCTTTGATACTTTCAATAATATCTTCTCTTCTTTCCACTCTTCTGTTGGAAGCGAACATCGGATATAAAACCACTTTTCCGTCTTTATGGAAACTTACCCAGTTATTGGGAAAAATAGAATCCGGAGTATGCGGATCCGGAGTATCTTTTATAGTGATCACATTGATTCCTTTTCCTCTCAGCTTTCCGACAAAGGTATTGAACTCTGCCAAAGCTTTTGACTGGATATCAGAACCTGTCTGTTCTACCTGGAAATAATTGTTTTTTGCTGTTTCTGCGTTGTAACCGAATGCAATCGGCTCTATCATTAATACGGTATCTGTTGTTTGCATTTTTATTAAGTTTGAGAGTGTTAGTGTATTAGAGTTTGAGTGCCTGAACAGCATTTTACAAATTATTCTCTTCTTTATTCATTGAAGAAAATGAACACCATTTTTCTGACTGGCTCATCATATTAACTAACATTCCTATTATTTGGTTGTATTTGTTGTGCAAATTATTGTATTGCTCGTCATTCATATAATTGCAGGCAAAGGCAAACTGAAGCCATGTTTGGGTTTCTCTTGCTTCTCCTTCCGAATCTGTAAGTTTAGAGATGAAGGATTTTTCATATTTTCTTTTTCCCCAGGCCTCGCTAATATTAGCTGTTACAGATCTTGATGATCTTCTTATCTGATCTGTAAGTGAGTAAAGTTCTTCTTTTGGAAAGGATTTTGAGAGTTCATAAATCAGCTGTGCTGTTTCAAATGATTGTTGAAAAACTTTTAAATCCTGATGAAATTTAATTGTTGACATACCCAAATATTTTTTTAAAATTAAAAAAATATTCAAACCCACCAACACTCTAACTCTCAGACTCTAAAACGCCTTCACTCTCAAACACTAAAACTCTCCCTCTCAATTATTCTCTCACAAGCGGCATTGTAGAACATCTCAACAATCCACCCATTTTGGAGATTTCTCTGTAAGGGATTTCTTCTACTGTCATTCCCCACTCGTTTCTCAGGTGGTTATTCATTCTCGTAAATGCTTTGTCTGAAACTACAACATCCGGTGAAATGGAGAAAATATTAGGGAACATTTCAAACATTTCTTCATCATTGATATGGAAACAGTTTTCTTCTCCGAAAATATCAATGATTAGGCGGTAATCGCTTTCATCCACAAATCCGTTTTTATAAATGATACATTTGTCTTCACCTACCGGATTAAATGTACAATCCAGATGCAGAATACCTTCAAACGGAACTTTATCATTTTTCTTCAGCTCCAGATCGATGATTCTTTTCTTCGGAAAATATTCTTTTAAGATTTCAATGGCATATTCATTGGTTCTTGCCGTTTTATAGTTTCGGTAATCTTCGCTGAAGCACGTCCCGATGAAAAGGAAATCATCCCATACGATTACATCTCCTCCTTCAATATGTGCAGTTTCGGGAAGGTTGATGATCTTTCTCCATGCAACTTTTTCAAAAACACTTTTGTATGCCTCCTGCTCATCTGCCCTGTCTGCGATCACATTGGAAATGATCATTTTGTCATCAATTACAAAAGCTACATCTCTGGAAAAAACCTGGTTGTAGTCTTTGATGATGCTTGGGCGCAATACTTCAACATCATACTTTTTTAAAACCGCTTCAAAAGCGTTCATTTCTTTAATAACATCCTCTTCTTTAGGATAAATATTGTGTTCGATTGAGTAATATGACTTTGCGTCATAACTTTCCTCTAGTGTGGGAACCGGCCCCAATGAATTAGGCTGGCCTAGAACTACTGACTTCAGCCTACCCGTTTCGTTTTTAATGTTTAGTCTCATAAAGATTTATGCAATACTACAAATATAAGTAAAGGTCTCTACCTGTAAAACTTTTGGATTATTTTATGCATTAAATTTGTTTGGCAAAATCACCGCTCTTCAACAAAATTTCCCTGTATTTTAGCCAACTGTAGTGAATAGTTCCAAAAACCTCTGCAACTTGCTATTTTCCATCTGCATAAGAAAAGAAAAACAGATAATCATATTATTTAATTTCCTATATTAGTGATATAATTTTCGCGAAATTATAAACAATAAAAACTTAACTATTAACACCAAAAATCAAAGTCATGAACAAGAACAATCCGGTGCTGAAAAATGCACAAAAATTAGGAAGAGATCAACAAAAATCTGTAATGGGAGGCGCTCCAATCTCAACAGCCAGAAGATGCTGTGAATGGGATGATGCAGGAAACTGTTATATCTGGACATGTGACAGATGTGTATGTCCTTAATAAAAAAGAAGACCTGCTTTTTCAAGCAGGTTTTCTTATCTTGTTCTGTTTTCTTCGTCTGTCTTCTGGGTTTCTTTCACCTGATATTTTGAACTTCCTATGTTATAACTAAGCGAAAATACCAGCCTGCTGCTGTCCCACCAGTGCGTAAAACGGTTATCCATAATCTGCTTATGCCTGAATTCCAGTCTCTGATCGTAAGAATCGAAAAGATTATTAAAACCTATTTTTGTGTTCAGTTTATTATCAAACCATGCCTTTTGCACTGATACATCTACAGTATACCTCGGTTTAATACTATAAAGACTGTTTCCTGTTTTAGATTCGTAAACACCAAATACATTTACAGTAAATCCTCTAGGAAGTGAAAATACCTGGTTGATTCTCACTTCGTAATTATAAATGTTCAATGCAAAAACCTCATCCAGATAAGGTCTGAATTCATAATTATAATAGCCCGCAATCTGACTGGTGATATTCCACCATTTTGTAACTCTTACCGGAAAGCTTGTTTCCAGCACAGCAAAGTTCCGGTAGGGAAGATTCGTTCCTAAATATTCCAGTACATTTGTCTGCGGATTGTAAAGGGGATACCGTGTCATAACATCCTTTTCTTTCCCGATGGTAAAGCTTGTCACCCAGTTTTTATACCGATAGGTTGCTTTAATCTGACTGGTAAAGGAAGGCAACAGATATGGATTCCCTATCCAGTAATTTAACGGACTGAAATAAAATCTGAACGGATTAAGCTGCGAAAACGCTGGTCTCGTTATTTTTCTGCTATAGGAAAGAGAAAGCTCACTGGATTTATTAAAAGTATAGCTGGCGCTTAAAGACGGCAGCCACTTCAGATAGTTTCTGGAAACCACAGAGTCTATTGTAATTGCATTGGAAATACTGTTTGTGTTCTCAAATCTTAATCCTGCAATGATCTGAAGATTTCCCATTTTTTGTCTGTATGCCACATAACCTGCCCAAATCTTTTCTTTGTATGAAAATATATTGCTCCTCGAAGGATCAAAAACGAAATGATTGCCAACAGATAATGTATCATACCTGATATTGTTTTGAGTGTCTGAATTGCTGTATTTTACTCCTGCTTCAAGATCTGCATTACCCATTTTCTGTGAAACATCTATCTGAGCAGTATAGATATTTATTTTATTAATCAAGTCAGATTTCCAATACGAGAGAAGATTTTCTGTAACACTGTCTTTATTGATGAAATCATCATTCTGCTTATTTTTAACTGAAAGATAATTTCCTAAGAAACTAAGCTTAAATCCCTTATTTTGGAAAGAATAATCGGTTGTCACTCCATAGTTGTCCTGAGAATAATCTGTAGGGTTTTCACTGACTGTATTCAATACCAATTGGGTTCCGGTTTTATCAGTTGTATAAAGTGATCCGGTGCGTATTCTGTCATTATTCCGGAAATTACCTCTCAGATTAAGGCCAAACCGGTTTTTATCATTCAGATTAAAATCTGCACCTGCCTGAAGACTGTAAACTTTTCCAGCATCTTCCTGATAGGTTTGAGTACGCATAATATTGGTATTGGCCAATCGCTGCAATGCATGATAACGATAAGTTGAAATTCCATCATTATAACCCGCCTGCAGATTGTATGTCACTCTCCCTGTATGATAAGAAATATTGAACGCATTTTCCCGATAGTTGAATTTATTAATGTATATATTGCCATTATAAATTGCTTTCAAGCCAAGGTTGACATTCCTTTTCAGTTTGATATCAATAATTCCTTTAAATTCTGCATCGTATTTAGAAGGTGGATTGGTAATCACTTCCACCGATTCTACCATTTCCGGAGATAAAGACCGCAAATAGGACTGTAGCTCCTGATTGCTCATAACAACAGGTTTCCCATCAATAAAAACAGCGGGAGTGATTCTGCCCCCAATAAAAATTCCATCTTCCTGATCTACTGTAACACCAGGTGTTTTTCTTAAAACATCAAGGAGATGCAAGGAAGTTTTAAAGTCTTTATTTCCGGCAACAGACAGTACAAGATTGCCTTCATTCAGTTTCATTTTTCGTGGAGCTGACTGGATAATGACTTCTGAAATATCTGTTGTTGAAGATTTTACCTCAGCCAGAGAATCCGGGATTTTTTCTTTGACGGCTTCCTGAGCTTTTCCAAAAATTGACAGGAACAGCAGAAGCAGCAAGAGCCATAATTTGAAGATCATAGATTTTAAATTTTATGACATCAAAAGTATCGGCCTGGAGCAGAAAAGCGGTTTTGAAATTAAAATTCCGCAGTACTGAATTATAAATTTGAACTCTGAAACCTTGATTCAGTAAGGGTTTGAGACTGTTTATACAAAAGAGGTGTTGTATTTTTAATTTTCTTGAACGTAGAAAAGAAAGTCGATTTGGAATTGAATCCTACTTCATATCCTATCTCTTCAATTTTTAAATAAGAGCCATTTTCTATCTTTTCACAGGCTTCATGAATACGATATTCATTGATATAAGTGGAAAAGCTTTTACCAAGATTATCATTCAGCAGCTGGGAAAGCTGATGGGCAGAGATATTCATTTTAGATGCCACATCACTTAATTTCAGATTGGGATTTTTATAAAGCTCTTCAGTATTCATCAGCCGCTCTAATCTGGACGAAAAACTGTCTGCCTGTTCTCCGGAGATCTTTTTATTGGAATATTTTTCAGTTTCCTTTACCGGAAGCTGCTGATATTTTTTATTGAATAAAATCAAAAAGTTGGCATACAGTACAAATGAAAATACAAGACTTCCTCCTGCACAGTAGATTTGCACCCAGCCTGTTGAGATCAGCTGATAGGTCAGAAAGATAATGATATTACTGATCAGAACCGGAAGAACAAACTGGTTGGGATTTTTAAGCTTCTGCCTGGAAAAATTGTAGTACTGATACACTGTAAGGAATACAAATATAGACCAGACAGTATAAATAAAGGTTCCGAAATAATGCTCCCATGTAACAGGGAAAAGGAGATATAATAAACCGACTGTCCCCAAAATGATCGTCAGTATTCCAAACCATTTCCGGCAGTTCTTCCAGTCAAAGTGTTCCTGCTGAAAGGAAGATTTCACATAATAGTATAGCGCCGGTCCGGTATAAAATAAGGCAGACAATCCCAAATGCGGAATAATTCTTGGCAGATCCGGATAAAAGTAAATGCATACAGCAATGCCCACTCTGGTGCTCAGCATCAGCAAGAGAAGTCCGAGGAAAAAATCCGGGAGGTATTTCAGTTTCTTAACAAACAGCAGATAAATTCCCAGCAGAAGTCCGTTGAATGCTCCTACCGCACTGAAGAAAAATAACATCTGTTGTCCGAAAGTCATAATAATTTATTTATTTTTTATAACGATCACCATTCGGCTTTGACCATATCAATAATTTCATAAAAGTAAAATTAATAAATTATTGAATTCAATTTCAGCAATATATACATTTTTTCTAAGAAATATTGCAGACCGATATCTCTTTTCCATCTGCATATTCTTTGCCCCATTCACATAAGTTTTTCAGAATCGGAATAAGATCCTGCCCTTTGTTGGTCAGTATATATTCTATTCCTGCAGGAATGGTATCAGGAATTTCTTTTTTAATGATAAGTTTATGAGTTTCCAGTTCTTTAAGTTGTCTCCCTAAAACCTGTTCAGAAATATTAGACAGTTCCTTTTTCAAAAGATGAAACCGGTTATTTCCCTCCGATATCGAATAAATAATCTGTGACTTCCAACGCCCACTGATGATACTTACTGCGGAATTCAGTTCACAGATACCGAACAGAAACTGTTCGTTTGCCGCATTGGTTGAAGTTTCTTTTCTCATAATGATCACTCACAATTTTGTTCGTTATTGCAATTCACACACAGCCTGCAGAAATTTACATTAAAATTACAAAATTATGAGTACAAAAAACATCCTGTCGATTATGGGTCTTGTAATAAGCCTGCAGCTGTTCAAGGCACAGGAAAGATGGGTTCTGAAATCCGGGTTTATGTCAAAACCGGATACGGTATTGATTTTTAAACCCAAAACCTACATGAAGACAGAAAAATATCCATTAGTCTATTTATTACACGGGTATAGTGAAAACTACCGTCAATGGTCCCGGACAACAGATCTTCAGAAGTTTTCTGATCAATATAAAATGATTATTGTATGCCCGGACGGATTTACAACATGGTATGTAAACAGTCCTTATGATAAAGGGGCAAGAACTGAAGATTTCTTTTTTAAGGAGCTGGTTCCCAAGGTTCATAACAATTTCAATATTGACAAAAAGAATATTTTCATCAGCGGATTGAGCATGGGAGGATATGGTGCTATCCGATATTTTCTACTTCATCAGGATTATTTTAATACTGCAGGAAGTACAAGCGGCGCTTTTTCTCTGGATCCTGACATTATGAGGAATGCAAGCTTGCAATTCTTTAAAACAGAAAGGATTACTGATGACCTGAACAAAATACTTGGTTCTCCGGACGAATGGAAGCAGTATAATATTTCAACACTGTTAAAAACCTACAATAAAGGGAATCCTTTTTTAATAGATTGCGGTTCGGAAGATATACTTTATCCTTCCACCATTGAAATCAAAGGTATTGCCGATAGTCTGAAAATTCCCATTACATTTATTTCCCAACCCGGGAATCATAATACCGAATATTGGAAAAACTCCATTGAACATCATTTTATTTTTTTCAGACAACATTTTAAATAAAAAATCCCAAAGCGTGCTTTGGGATTTTTTTATGATGTAAGCAAATATTATCTGCTTGCAATATCGATGTAGTTTCTTTGCTGAGCACCTTGGTAAACCTGTCTTGGTCTTCCGATCGGGTCTCCTTTCAATCTCATTTCTTTCCACTGAGAAATCCATCCCGGAAGTCTTCCTAATGCAAACATTACCGTGAACATTTCTGTAGGAATTCCTAATGCTCTGTAGATGATACCTGAATAGAAGTCTACGTTTGGATATAGTTTTCTTTCTACGAAGTATTCGTCTTCCAGTGCTACTCTTTCTAACTGCATTGCAATGTCAAGAGCTTTATCCTGGATTCCTAATGCTTTAAGGATATCGTCAGCAGCTTTTTTGATGATTTTCGCTCTTGGGTCGAAGTTTTTGTATACTCTGTGTCCGAATCCCATTAGACGGAAGTTATCATTCTTATCTTTAGCTTTAGCAACATATTTAGATACGTCACCACCATCTTTCTCGATAAGCTCAAGCATTTCGATTACAGCCTGGTTAGCACCACCGTGAAGTGGGCCCCAAAGTGCAGATACCCCAGCAGAGATAGAAGCGAAAAGACCTGTGTGAGCAGAACCTACCATTCTTACTGTAGAAGTAGAACAGTTTTGCTCGTGGTCTGCGTGAAGGATTAATAATTTATCTAGAGCATTTACTACTACCGGATCGATTTCGAAATCAGCGTTTGGTAATCTGAATGCCATTTTGTAGAAGTTCTCTACGTAGTTTAAGTTGTTATCTCCGTGGTTTAATGGTAAACCTTGAGTTTTTCTGTAAGTCCATGCACAAAGGTGAGAGAACTTAGCGATCATAAGCTCAGCAGCATGATCCATTTCTTCTTTAGAGTTTACATTAACGGCTTTCGGGTTGAAGGCTGTCAAAGCAGAAGTTAAAGAAGATAAAACGCCCATAGGGTGAGCAGAGCGAGGGAAAACGTCGATGATTTTTTTCATCTCGTCTGCAATAAAGTTATATTTTTTAATGTTGTTTTCGAAAGAAGTATACTGATCCTGAGTAGGCAATTCTCCATGTAATAAAAGATACATTACTTCAGTGAAGTTAGATTTTTCAGCAATCTGCTCGATTGGATAACCTCTGTAGAATAATTCTCCTTTATCTCCGTCTAAGTAAGTGATGTCGCTAATAGTAGCTCCTGTATTTTTGTAACCTAAATCCAGAGTGATCAAACCTGTCTGGTCTCTTAATTTTGAAATATCAATCCCTCTGTCTCCGATAGTACTATCCACAATTGGATATTCATATGAATTACCTGCGTAATTCAATATTACTTTGTTGTCTGACATTATTTATTTTTTTTTAAATATACTACTTTCCATAAAATACGGCAAACAAAAATTATCGCTTGCCGTTATTTATAAATTCGATTATCTTTTGATTTTAAATGCGCCTAAACCAGGGAAAATTGCAGTCTCACCAAGAGCTTCTTCAATTCTTAATAACTGGTTGTATTTTGCCATTCTGTCTGATCTTGAAGCGGAACCGGTTTTGATCTGTCCGCAGTTCATAGCTACTGCTAAATCAGCAATGGTAGAATCTTCAGTTTCTCCTGATCTGTGAGACATTACTGAAGTGAATTTGTTGTTCTGAGCCATCTGTACAGCCGCCATTGTTTCAGAAAGAGAACCGATCTGGTTTACTTTTACAAGGATTGAGTTGGCAATACCTTCTGTTACTCCTCTTGATAATCTGTCTACGTTGGTTACGAATAAATCGTCACCTACCAGCTGTACTCTGTCACCGATTTTGTCCGTTAACATTTTCCATCCTTCCCAGTCATCTTCCTGCATACCGTCTTCGATAGAAATGATCGGATATTTAGCAGCCAGCTCGGCAAGGTAAGAAACCTGCTCTTCTCTTGACCTGTGAGCTCCTTTATCGCCTTCAAATTTTCTGTAATCGTAAGTTCCGTCTTTGTAGAATTCTGAAGCGGCACAGTCTAATGCCAGCATAATGTCATCACCAGGCTTATAACCTGCTTTTTCAATTGCCTGAAGCAATGTATCCAAAGCATCTTCAGTTCCGTTGAAAGTAGGAGCAAAACCTCCTTCATCTCCTACTGCTGTAGAAAGACCTCTTCCTTTAAGGATTGACTTCAGATTGTGGAAAATTTCAGTTCCTTTTCTCAATGCATGAGAGAAAGAATCTGCTTTTACCGGCATGATCATGAATTCCTGGAATGCGATAGGAGCATCTGAATGAGATCCACCGTTGATTACGTTCATCATTGGAACAGGAAGTGTGTTGGCATTTACACCACCAACATATTTATAAAGAGGCATTCCCAATTCTGCAGCTGCAGCTCTTGCTACCGCCAGAGAAACACCAAGAATAGCATTAGCACCAAGATTTCCTTTGTTAGCCGTTCCGTCAAGATCAATCATAATCTGATCGATATAATTTTGTTCGAAAACCGGCTGTCCAACCAAATTCTCTGCAATTACTTCTTTTACATTTTCAACAGCTTTCAGGACTCCTTTACCCTGATATTCTGAACCGCCATCACGTAATTCTACCGCTTCGTGTTCTCCTGTAGATGCTCCTGAAGGAACTGCTGCACGGCCCATTGCCCCGCTTTCTGTAAATACATCTACTTCAATGGTAGGATTTCCTCTGGAATCTAAAATCTGTCTTGCTTCTATGTAAGAAATTGCACTCATTTTTTAATTTTTTTAGTTTAGACAAATTTAATCAAAATTTAACTTTCAGGCGTATTTCACGGGATTTTTTTGAGATAATTCCAAGTTAAATTTTAGTTAATTTATATTATGATAATTGTGCAATTTCTTTATTACAATTCAATGGGTTAAAACGGAAGAGTGCTGAAGCCCGGACATTGTAAAATGCCGGAGCTTGATGATTGATTTCAGGCCTGATT
This sequence comes from Chryseobacterium gleum, assembly GCF_900636535.1. Classification (NCBI taxonomy): domain Bacteria; kingdom Pseudomonadati; phylum Bacteroidota; class Flavobacteriia; order Flavobacteriales; family Weeksellaceae; genus Chryseobacterium; species Chryseobacterium gleum. Next base: position 4,061,924 of record NZ_LR134289.1, on the reverse strand, counting down.
GGTTTTCAGTATAATGTAAAAAATCTTTATTTCCTGGGTGAAGGAGACAGCAGTCCGGCTAAAGCACCTATTGCTCCTGAGGAAATCGTTGCAAAAATAGTGACCAGCTGGCTATCGGGAGTTTTCCCATTACCCCAGAAAGATATAAGAATCAAACCAATTATAATCGCAATAATGGCAAAACCAAGCATGAGCACTATGATTCTGTAGATCCAGCAATCGGTGTCTTTCGGACTTCTTATTTCCACTTCTTTAATAGCTTCTATGGGATTGGTCCTGAATTTTTCCTGAAGATCAGTATCATTTTTTAAAGCTGCTTCCAAATCTCCGATACTGTCATTAATAAGAGTTTTCATGGCTTTTAATTTTATATACCAAATTTCTTATGAATAAGTATAACAGTCAATTACACAAAAGGGGTATTTACAGCTATGCGGAACACCAGGCAGGTTCCATGATTTTCGGGTATTATACTAAATTCACCTGACAATTCATTCATTCTTCTTTTCATATTTCTAAGTCCGTTTCCTTCTTTCTGACCGTCAGGAATACCAGTTCCGTTGTCGGATATTTTCATTGAGAAGCTATTTTTTTCCTGTAAGAAAGAAAGATTCAAAGTATCTGCATGGCTGTGCTTATAAACATTATTGACGGCTTCTTTTAAGCAGAGAAAAAGATTACGCCTCATTTCTGTGGAAATGGATGTTTCCGCTATGATATCTTCGCTTTCTGAATACACCATTATTTTTGTTTTCTTTAAAAAATTTGTGGTATAGAGGATTGCATAGTCAATAAACCTTCCCAGGGTATCATTTCCGGCATTCAGGCTCCAGAGCATTTCACGCATAGAGATATTCATTTCTTCTGAAGTCTTCAGGAGCTCTTCGATATCGCTTTGCAGATCATCATTTTCTGCTTTCTGCTTCAGAAATTCTGCCTGAAGCTTCAGTGCGGAGATTCCTGCCCCAAGGTCATCATGCATATCATGTGAGATTCGTTCCCGTTCCTGTTCAAGAATTTTTTGTTTTTCCAGTTCTTTCTGAAGGAGCTGGTTTTGATGTTCAGCTTCTTTGAGCTGTTGCTGTTGAATAAAAAAAAGCTGTCTTTTATTATACAGAACAACTATTAATACAATAAATATGACAAAAGTTATTAACAAAATAACAGCAATAATATAAGCCAATCGTATTGTGTCCGGTAGTTGCTTCATATGGTGTTTTTGTTTTCAAATTTCCCTAACGCAATATAGAACATTCCATACATAATGATATTGACACAATACTGCATTACTTTTAGAATTTGCAGAAGCCCGGGATCATTATCCCGAAGGAAAAACATCGGAATAGATCTGAAAATAAAGAAAATGCTCCAGAAAAGCAACCCACAGGAAACCCAGAAATGCGGATCATCCAGAATTTTTATTTCTTCAAAGTTTTTCAGTCTGACATACAGCCAAACCAACACATTAATGATGAAATAAAAACATGCTAATATTCCTAATGTATTTTCGTAGTTCTCACCATAAAACTTTACAAACAGAATAATATAAGCTAATATGCTCATCAGAACGTACCGGAAAAATACTCTAACTTTCCGGGGGAAGATTTTAGCATAGTAGATGTTAAAGAAAATAATCAAAAAGATGCTGTAGTAATTAAACAAATAAGCAAAGTCAAATTCTTTATTCAATATTTTATAATGTCCATACAGCTCCAGACAAAGCGACAGAAACAAAAATACCGCAAAATAGTTTTGGCTGGAAAGGCCTTTTTTTCCAGCTAAAACTACAGACTTTACAGTAGCCGCCAAAAGTACTGCGATATAGATTATCTGGATTACCATTTTACGGATATAATGAACCCATATCGTAATATCCCTGGTCTGTATTAAAAACCAGCGTCATTTGTTTTTCGTGGTTTTCAAAGTGTTTTTTATATTGATCTTCCCGAAATCGATCTCCAAGATTATTTTCAAAAATCACTTTCTTCACATCACTGATCTCGCATAGATTGATGATAAATGTATCACTACGATCTTTTGACAGGGTATCTATCAAATCAACGATATGATAACTGATATAAAATGTATTATTTCGTCCTAAATAATTATTCAATACCCGATGTCCGTTATTAAGATAAAAATCATTAAGCTCTCTTAAACTTTCATCGGAGATTTTCAGATCTTTGAGTGTAAGATCATGATTGGCATTGATGATAAGGTAATTATTCTCATCTATAGTATTTTTCTCCTGTGTCTGCAGCGAGGCTACCATATACATCATTCTGTTTTCAGAATAAGGTGTAAGTCTTAACCTTCCATCCTGAGGATCTATCTGCACGAAAGTAAATGTTAGATAGGTCGCCCTAATTTCTTTCATGATCTCACAAATATCTTGCAGGAGAGAATGCTGTACAGCATAAATACCTCCGAGATTGAAATTCACATTCTGATTTTGCATAAATGGCAAAACACCTTTTCTAGCACTATCAATAAAGCTTTCTGCCAGAATACGGCTGATTGGCATCATTTCCAGCCCATCCACTAACTGCTCAAGCTTATTACCAATAGGACCTTCTCTGTACGCTATATGATCATCAAGGACCTGACTTGTTGGATTTGAATTTTCCATAATTTCTTAGTTTTTTGATTGATTAAATTTATTGACAGCCTCCACTTTGTTATTTACGTGAAGTTTTCTGTAGATATTTCCGACATGCTTTTTCACAGTATCGATGCTGATAAATTTTTTGTCTGCGATTTCTTTGTACAGAAGGCCTTGTGAAAGAAGCTCAAGAATTTCCTTTTCACGTTCCGTCAGTTCATCAAAGCCTTCGACTTCCGGAAGTTTGTTTTCGAAATGTTTCAGTACTCTTCTCGCGATAGAAAAACTCATCGGAGCACCACCGCTGTATACATCCCGTATCGAAGAAAGAATCTTATCCATGCTTTCTCCCTTTACAAGATATCCCATAGCACCGGCTTTCAAAGAATTGAAGATTTTTTCGTCATCATCAAAACTGGTACACATGATAAATTGTGTATCGGGCATTTCTTTTCGCAGCTTTTCTATGATCTCGATTCCAAGCATATCCTGCAACTGGATATCCATCATCACAACGTCGGGAGAAATACCGGGCAGATTCATCATTGCGTCATTTCCATCAAAGAACTGAGCGATAACCTTCATATCCTTCTGATAATTGATGACCTTCTTCAACGCATTGTTGTAGTTTTTCTCATCTTCTACTATGGCTATGGAAATGCTCATGTCTTTGTTTGTTTGAAGCAAATTTCAACAGAAAACAATTTGAAATCAATTACACCTTCGGGTAATATTAAGGGTTGAGTTTGTGGTTATGGTTCAGTTTTTTAGCTGTTATTAAATTTAATCAATTTTTCATTTTAAAAACAATATTTACCTGACTATTTTATAGCAAATTAAAATAAAACCAAAAAAATTGAGATAAATATTACAATATCGATTATTATTTCGCAAGCTGATCGAGAATGGGATGGTCAATACCACTTATCTTATTATGAAATTTGATCTGTTCAAAAATCTGAATCTTGTTTCTGCCTTTTTTCAACCATACACCGGGAATATAAAGTGTTTGTTGAGGGCCTACAGTACTCCAGTATCTTCCTGCATTTCTTCCGTTGATGAAAACAATTCCTTTTCCAAAATTTCTCATATCAAGAAAAGTATCTCCCGTTTCATTAAGGGTAAATTCTGCTTCCTGAATCACAGGTGAATGGTCTTCAATATTTTTATTTTTAAAATGATGTTTTGGAAAGGTATCAAAAGGCAGCGGAAGCATTTCCCAGTTTCCGGAAACTTCAGTTCCGTTTATTTTCACAGGGCTGATAATTCCTTTCAGGTTATGAACGATCTCTGCTCCATAATTGATCCTGCCCATATTTTCAACCAGAATTTCCAGGCGGTCTCCGGATTTGATTTCAATATCCAGATCATATTTTTTATTTACCCTGTTTAGTTCTCCTTTCCATTTTCCGTTGATATAAACATTCGCATAATCACGCAATCCTTTTACCTCCAGTAATCCTTTCTGGTCTGTATCAAATTTTTTTCTGTAGAGTATATAGCCGTTTCCTATATTCAGATCTTCGAACGTAAGCGGCATATCACTTTTAACAGGTTTCATACGATCAGTAAGGTCAAGAAGGCTGCTTACTTTTGAAAATTCAATTTCAGGAATTGTGATCACTTTTATCGGCTTTGGAACATCCGGAAGTTTATTCTTATGTATTTTCTGAAAAATTTTTCTCAACGCATTATATTTTGGGGTAGCCCACCCTGCTTCACTGATGGGAGCATCATAATCATAACTCGTAAGATCCGGTTGAATGTCATGATCCTTATCGTAATTGGCGCCACTTGTAAATCCGAAATTGGTTCCGCCATGGATCATATAATAATTGAAAGAAACTCCATTTTCTATATATAAATTGGTTTGCTTTACGACTTCTTCTGTAGAAACTTTAACAAAAGGCTCTGCCCAATGATCAAGCCATCCCGGGTAGTATTCTGCAATCATGTAGGGACCTTTGCCTCCATTATATTCATTGATACTTTTCTTTAAAACATCAATATCACTTTCTCCATTTGCTGTTGGCAAAGCACCTTCAACAGAACCTCCTTTAAAAAGTGAACTTCCATCTGAAGTAAATAACGGCACCGAAATTCCACTTTTCAACAGCATTTCTTTAATTTTATGGCTGTATTTCCTGTGCTCTTCGAGCGGGATATCTTTCCTCTGAGCCACATAAGAACCAAATTCATTTTCTGCCTGTACCATAATCACTGGGCCGCCATTCGTGATCTGCATGGGTGTAATCTGTTTTGCCAGCTGACTGATATATTTCCAGCATTCTTCTGAGAAGGCTTTATTATCTCTTCTTATTTCAAGCTCTTTATTTTTTTGCAGCCACCATGGATATCCGCCAAATTCCCATTCTGCACAAACATAAGGTCCGGGGCGGATAATGACATACAATCCGGTTTCCTGTGCTGTTTTTATAAACTTCTGCAGGTCTTTTTCACCAGAAAAATTCCACTTTCCCGGAGCTTCTTCATGATAATTCCAGAAAACGTAAGTAGTAACCGTGTTTAAACCCATTGCTTTCATCATCTCCAAACGATGTTTCCAGTATGCTGACGGAACTCTCGGATAGTGTATTTCTCCAGAATATATGGTAAACGGTTTTCCATTTAAGAGGAAATGTCCATCTCTGATTTCAAATTTCCCTTTTTGAGAAAACACAGTATTCAAAGAGAAAAATAAAAGAATTATGCTAAAATAACGGTTGAAATTTCTCATATTGTAAGGCATGATTTTTGTAAAATTTAAAATATAAAAATCAATTGAATATCAAATAATATAATCATGAAAAAAAGTCTTTTAGCACTGGGTGCTGTATTGGCACTGACAGTAGTCAGCTGCAAAAAAAGTGAAAGCGGAAACAAGAGCGTTATTAAAACAGACAGCTCAGAAACTGTAGTTACAGATAATAACGGAAAGATAGATTCGGTAACACAAAGTTCTTCTACTGTAGACATCAACGGACAGAAAACAGAGAAAACAGATTTTGTTTATAAAGCTACTGACGGAACACTGGTGAAAGTAGTATTTAAAAACGATCCGAAAGAAAGTACGGTAGCCATTACCAGCAACAAAAAAACATTCACTTTGCCTAAATCGGAAACCAAAGGTGATGAAACCATTTATAAGAAAGATGATATGACTGCAAGGGTAAAAGGAGACAGCCTTCACCTTGAACAAGGAAATAATATTATTGAGCTGAAAAGAACAAAGATATAAAATAAAAATGTCCCTCCAATGTTGAGGGACATTTACTTTATAATCATTAAATATTTTAGTACCTGTATTTAATTTTTAATTACCTTTTTTACGTAAGTTGTATTCTCCGAAATAATCTTTATGAAATAAATTCCTTTTGCTAAATCGGAAATATCAATAGTATTTGATTTAGAATTTTCTATATTTTTAAAAATTTTTCCAGAAATATCAAACACAATAATATTTTTGACTTGATCTTTACTCTCGAAAAACAGAATTGAAGAGGTTGGATTAGGATAAACCTTCATCATATTTTCCGTTTTAATGGTAGAATCATTTGTTGAAAGATTTGTTGTTACAAAATCCACTACATAAAAGCCGGTACCCCCCACTGCTACCATATAATTTTTTGCAAAAGCTACCTTGTTGATTGTACTTCCTGGTGTAAGCAGCAATTGTGTTGTTATAATTTTCTGCCATGAAGCCCCATAATTTACTGTCTTATATACATTTCTATCTATATCCATACCATATCCGGTACCATCTGAAAAGATATCATAATCTTTAAACAATGACATCGGCGAAGGAACAGCTGTCCATGAACTTCCTAAATTCGTGGTATAATATTTTCCAAAATAAATTCTTGAAGAGTTTCCAAAGACAATATTCCTAACATCCGCAATTGCTCCGGGAAAATTACTAACCGCAGTCCATGTTAATCCACCATCTACCGTTTTCATAATCTTAGTTTGATTGACAAGAAAACCTACATTGTTATCGATAAACTTCATTGAAGTCACTTCAGATTCTACATTTACCTGCGGAGACCAGCCGGTTGAAGCAGAATATGTTGAAACAAAACCGGTGAATGCAGATGAATTGGCTCCCATGTTTGCAATTGCATAATCTCCATTCGGTTTCATAGCCGGAACTCTTAAAAATAAATTAGGCGTTGTTTGTTGAGTCCATGTAAGTCCGTTATCATTTGTTATCCAGAAGTGTGATAATCCCAGGGCAATTCCTTTACCATTAGGTAATATATTCATTGGCCCCACCGGATAAGGATTATTTAGAGCAGCTCCCCAAGTATACCCTCTATCCTGAGAAAAATACCCAAAATCAGGCACAACAGCTAAGTTATCACTCGCGTACACCTTTTTATAAAGAGTCGGGTATACCCATTTTATAATTAATGGATTCCATGTTTGTAAGTCTGTACTTTTAAAAATTGTATGACGCAAAGCACTGCTGCCAGACTCATTATTTGTTCCTGCCAGAATAAAGTCAGGACTTGTTGCAAGACAGGTAAAAGCATGAAAGGAAGACGGATACATTATTGTATTTGTCCAGGACTGCCCGTTTGCTGATCTATATAATTTGTTCGGGTTTCCTATTGCAATAAATTCATTATTATAAACTTTGACATCATTCAAAGTTCCAATACCTGTTACTTCATCCCAGGTATTTCCACCATCTGATGTATAGAGAGGATCTCCATTTGCTCTTGTAGCAACTCCATTAAGAGCATCTTTAAACAGAATTTTTATAAATTCTTTAGAACTTGTACTCACTATATTCCATGTTTGTCCCCCATCTGTAGTTTTGAAAATAAAACTATTTCCAACTGTAGCATCCGAAACACAATAACCAATATTGGCATCGGTAAAATATACACTCATGATTTTATCCTGATACACTGTCGGAATAATTGTAGTAGTCCAGGTTGCCCCTCCATTAACTGATTTATACATCCTGCTATTTTGCGAAGCTATAAAAATCGTAGTATCGTTTAAAACGAAAATTGATTTTGCACTTCCCGGAATAGGATATGAAACGCCCGGAGTGGAAAATTTTGGATCAGTAACTCTAAGACTTCCTCCTATTACAGCATATCCTTTATTATTGTGAACTGTAAAATCATAGACCGTTTTTGCATTGTCATTGATCTGCCTCCATGTTTTGCCATTATTTTCAGTAATGATCAGGTCATCATTATTATTATTTTTATGAGCAAGATAACTTCCATCAGGCAAGATTTCCATTTTTAAAATAGATTCTTTCTGAAGAAAAGGAGTACGAGCTCCCAATCAGGATTTTGAGCCTGACAAAAATTTAAAGTGCAGAATTGTGCCAGAATAAAAAATAAAATTGTTCTCATAGTTAAAGGTTAAAAGTTTTTACGAAAAAAGAGCCTATAATTATATAGGCTCTTTAAAATATCTTGAAGTATATATATTATTCTTCAGTTTTTTCTTCAGTAGTATCAGCTTTAGCTTCTTCTACTTTCTCTTCTACTGCAGGAGCTTCAGCAACTACTGCTTCAGCTTTTTTAGCAGTTGTAGATCTTCTGCTTCTTCTTGTAGCTTTTTTCTCTTCAGCATTAGGGTTGTAAAGCTCGTTGAAATCTACTAATTCGATAAGAGCAGTATCAGCAGCATCACCTGGTCTGAATCCTGTCTTGATGATTCTTGTATAACCACCGTTTCTTTCAGCGATTTTAGGAGCTACAGTTCTGAATAATTCAGCAACCGCATATTTATTTTGAAGGTAAGAGAATACTACTCTTCTGTTGTGTGTAGTATCTTCTTTTGCTTTTGTTAATAGAGGCTCAACATATACTCTTAAAGCTTTAGCTTTAGCTACAGTAGTGTTGATTCTTTTATGCTCAATTAGAGAACAAGCCATATTAGAAAGTAAAGCACTTCTGTGAGAAGCTGTTCTTCCTAAGTGATTGAATTTTTTACCGTGTCTCATTATTAATTATTTATCAGCGTCTAACTTATATTTTGCAACGTCGAAACCGAAGTTAAGACCTTTTGAATGCACTAATTCTTCTAGTTCTGTCAAAGATTTTTTACCAAAATTTCTGAATTTCATCAAATCAGACTTACTGTAAGAAACCAATTCTCCAAGAGTTTCTACTTCAGCTGCTTTCAGACAGTTAAGGGCTCTTACAGAAAGATCCATATCTGCTAATTTAGATTTAAGAAGTTGTCTTGTGTGAAGAGTTTCTTCATCGTACTGGATAGATGCTTTTACAGCTTCAGTTTCAAGAGTGATTCTCTCATCAGAGAATAACATGAAGTGATAAATTAATATCTTAGAAGCTTCAGTTAAAGCATTCTGAGGGCTGATAGACCCATCAGTTTCTATATCTAATACAAGTTTTTCGTAGTCTGTTTTTTGCTCTACACGATAATTTTCAATGCTGTATTGTACTTTCTTGATTGGCGTGAAAATAGAGTCAATAGCAATAGTACCTACAGGTGCATTGTTTGACTTATTTTGTTCTGAAGGAACATATCCTCTACCTTTTTCAATATTGAAAGTAATTTCGAAAGTTACATCAGTGTTTAGGTTGCAGATCACCAAATCCGGGTTAAGAACCTCAAATCCGTTGATAGACTTTCCTAAATCACCAGCAGTAATAACCGTTTGACCTGAAACTTTAGCAACAACCTGCTCGTTAGCCTGGCCTTCTGCTGCAGCTTTTAATCTTACCTGCTTAAGGTTAAGAATAATTTCGGTAACGTCTTCGATTACTCCTGGAATAGTTGAAAATTCGTGCTCTACACCTTCTATTTTGATAGATGAAATAGCGTATCCTTCCAGAGAAGAAAGCAACACTCTTCTCAAAGCATTACCGATTGTAAGCCCGAAACCTGGTTCTAAAGGTCTGAATTCAAATTGACCTTTAAATTCATCAGAGTTAAGTAAAATTACTTTATCGGGTTTTATGAATTGTAAAATTGCCATATTATTGGGTTGAGCAAAAATTTGATTAAAAAATTATTTAGAGTAAAGTTCGACGATAAGGTTTTCCTTAATGTCCTCCGGAATCTGGATTCTTTCAGGAGCAGAAACGAAAGTTCCTTCTTTTTTCTCATCGTTGAATTGTAACCACTCATAGTTTGACTTAGAAGCCAATGCATTGGTAACAACTTCAAGAGACTTAGACTTTTCTCTTACGGCGATTACATCACCAGCTTTTACCAAGTAAGAAGGGATATTAAGAATCTCTCCGTTCACAGTGATGTGTCTGTGAGAAACCAATTGTCTAGCAGCAGATCTTGTTTTAGCAAAACCGAATCTGTATACTACGTTATCCAATCTTGATTCACAAAGTTGTAATAGAACTTCCCCTGTTACACCTTTACTTCTGTGTGCTTTGTCAAATAAGTTAGCAAACTGTCTTTCTAAAATACCATAAGTATATTTAGCTTTTTGTTTTTCAGCTAACTGAACTGCATATTCTGATTTTTTAGCACCTCTTCTTTTGTTAGGACCGTGTTGTCCTGGCGGTTGGTTTTTTCTTTTTTCGAAGTTTTTATCATCTCCGTAGATTGCAGCACCAAACTTTCTAGCAATCTTAGTTTTAGGTCCAATATATCTTGCCATAATGGGTAAATTCTAAAAATTAAACTCTTCTTCTTTTTGGTGGTCTACATCCATTGTGTGGCATAGGAGTCACATCAATGATTTCGCTAACTTCAATTCCTGAATTGTGGATAGATCTGATCGCAGATTCTCTACCTGCACCTGGACCTTTCACAAACACCTTTACTCTTCTTAAACCAGCTTCGTGAGCTACAGCAGAGCAATTTTCAGCTGCCATCTGAGCAGCAAATGGAGTATTCTTTTTAGAACCTCTGAATCCCATTTTACCGGCAGAAGCCCAAGAGATAACCTCTCCGTTTTTATTTGTTAAAGAAATGATGATGTTATTGAAAGAAGCCTGAATATGAGCTTCACCAATAGCTTCAACTTTTACTTTTCTTTTCTTAACTACTTTAGTTTGTTTTGCCATAATTCCTAACGATTATTTACTAGCTTTTTTCTTGTTAGCAACAGTTTTTCTCTTCCCTTTACGTGTTCTAGAGTTGTTTTTCGTTCTCTGGCCTCTTAAAGGTAATCCAAGTCTGTGACGTATTCCTCGTTGGCATCCTATGTCCATCAATCTCTTGATGTTCAATTGCACTTCAGATCTCAATTCTCCTTCTACTTTTACGTTTTCAGAGATATATGTTCTGATTGCAGCCAATTCATCGTCATTCCATTCGTTGACTTTCTTGTCTTCGCTGATACCGGCAGCTTTAAGGATTTCAGAAGAAGTACTTCTTCCTACTCCATAGATGTAAGTTAAACCGATAACACCTCTTTTGTTTTTTGGTAAATCAATACCTGCAATTCTCGCCATAATTTAATGTTAACCTTGTCTTTGTTTAAATTTTGGGTTCTTCTTGTTGATTACGAACAGTACACCTTTTCTGCGTACGATTTTGCAATCAGCGCTTCTTTTTTTAATTGATGCTCTTACTTTCATTTTGATAGTATTTATTTTTTACAAATGCCAAATGGAATGGGTATTCCATTTGGCTAATTGTTTTAATATCTAAATGTGATCCTCCCTTTTGTCAAATCATAGGGAGACATTTCTAGTTTTACCTTATCTCCAGGTAAAAGTTTAATATAATGCATTCTCATTTTGCCGGAGATATGAGCAATAAGGATATGCCCGTTTTCCAGCTCTACACGGAACATGGCGTTAGAAAGTGCTTCCACGATCACGCCATCTTGTTCAATATGTTTTTGTTTTGCCATAAATTAATATCCAGTCGTTCTTGATAATTTAGACTGCATTAAGCCATCATAATGATGGTTCAGCAGATAAGTATTAATCTGTTGAACTGTATCTAAAATTACACCCACCATAATTAATAGGGACGTTCCCCCGAAAAATAGGGCAAACGCATCTGTCTGAACAAAGCTTCCATGCACAATTGCCGGAAGGACTGCAAAGATAGATAAAAAAATTGCACCTGGCAAGGTAATTTTTGATAAAATATCATCTAAATAATCAGCGGTCTCTTTACCGGGTCTTACTTTCGGTACTAAACCTCCATTTCTCTTCAAGTCATCAGCCATCTGGTTTACCGGAATTGTAATCGCAGTATAGAAAAATGAGAAGATAATAATTAATAGCGCAAACAATACGTTGTACTGCCAGCTAAAAACATTCTTGAAACCTGCAAGAAAAGTATTAGACTCATCGAATTTTGTTAATAATCCTGGTACGAACATCAATGCCTGGGCAAAGATAATCGGCATTACACCAGCAGCATTTACTTTCAATGGAATCCATTGTCTTGCTCCCTGCATAAGATTTCTGTTTACACCTCCTCTTGCTTGAGCTCTGCTTACATACTGAATCGGAATTTTTCTAACAGCTACTGATAAGATTACTGCTAAAAGAACTACCAACATCCAGAATAATACTTCAATAAGGATCATGATAGATCCCATTCCTCCTTTACCGTTCTGCACGGCCATCTCCTGTACGAATGCTTCAGGTAATCTTGAAAGGATTCCCACCATAATAAGGATAGAAATACCGTTTCCGATACCTTTGTCAGTGATTTTTTCACCTAACCACATTGCGAATACTGAACCGGCAACCAGGATAACAATACTTGGCAACCAGAACATGATAGAATTTGGCTCTACATAATATGCAGACTGGAACTGAGCATACGGTAAGAATAATTGAGTAATAGAAGTTAAGTAAGAAGGTGCCTGTACTAGACAAACTCCAATCGTTAACCATCTTGTAATTTGGTTCAATGTATTTCTACCTGACTCTCCATCTTTCTGAAGCTTCTGAAGATAAGGAATAGCCATCCCCATCAACTGAACAATAATAGAAGCAGAAATATAAGGCATGATTCCTAACGCCATTACGGAAGCGTGGCTGAAAGCTCCCCCCGTAAACGACGAAAGCAAGCCAAGGAGACCTGCTCCTTGCTTGTTACCGCCTTGATTTTTATAATGCTCTAAGAGATCTCCCACCTCTGCAAGGTTAATTGCCGGAAGTGAGATATAAGATGCGAATCTATACACAAGGATTATACCTAAAGTAAAGAGAATTTTATCTCTAAGTTCTTTAAGACTCCAAATATTTTTAAGTGTTTGTATAAATTCTTTCATTAGTAAGTATTATAAGGTAATTGCTTTTCCACCTGCCTTAGCAATAAGCTCTTCAGCAGATTTAGTGAATTTGTCAGCAGAGATTGAAACCGCAGATTTCAATTCTCCTCTACCCATAATTTTCACTAATTCGTTTTTAGAAACTAAACCGTTTTCTACTAAAACTTCTTTCGTGATATCTCCTGTGATGGATTTGTTCTCGATTAAAGTTTGGATTGTATCAAGGTTTACTCCTCTAAACTCTTTTCTGTTTACGTTTTTGAATCCGAATTTAGGTAATCTTCTTTGTAAAGGCATTTGTCCACCTTCGAAACCGATTTTCTGAGAATAACCAGCTCTAGACTTCTGACCTTTGTGTCCTTTTGTTGAAG